>CAJUCE010000013.1:10818-127402 GCA_910584865.1 uncultured Acetatifactor sp. | reverse complement strand
AAAGGTAGCTGATTGTCTGTTAAGATAATCGCTACCTAAAGGTAAACAATATTCCATTTCGTCTCGAATTTATTATTTTCTATATCTCATTGCTTAAGATACTGATTGCTATTTCCTTTGCTTTATTTCCTGATACTACTTCTCTATTTTGCATATCATCAAGATAAATTGCAAAGTAAATTTTATTATCACTTTTTTCAATAAAGCCAACAAACCATGCTTTACCGTCAATTCCCGAACCTGTTTTTCCATATAAAGAACCATTATCAAGTTCTGCTATATGCATAATATTTTTCAATTCTTCCAAATTGTCAGTACTAAAATTATTCTCACTGCCAAAAAAATAGTTCAGCGTAACTACTTGTTGTTTTGGAGAAATTTCTAACGATGATTCTAGCCAAAATCCATTAAGCTCTGGCAATGAATTAGTTTCACTTCCGTTCCATTCGGATATATCACAATTTCCATACTGTATTTCTTTCAGCATAGCATGAATATTTTCTTCACCAACCATATCTACAACTTGCCGAAAATACCATACACACGAAGTTTCAAATGCTTCTTTTAAGGTTAAATTTGAATTCCATGTGTCAATGGGGTATTTTACACCACTATATTCCATTGTGGAAGTTTGGTTTTCAAGCACATTATTTTCCAAACCTGCCAATGCGGATACAATCTTGAATGTTGACAACGGCGAAACTTCCTTTTCACATCTCTCTTTGCCGTAAAGAGAATATGTGTCTGATGATTCATCATACATTACAGCACAACCACTAATTCCTTGAAAGTAATCAGAATAATCAACAATATTATCTGTCACAACAGATATTTCATTTTCTTTAGCGATTTCTGTACCCTGTATATTTTGATTTCCTTCCGCTGTTTGCTGTTCTCTTGCAATACTATTATCTTCCTGCCATTCACTATTTGTATTTGAACACCCTACAATCATAACAGATAATAGCACTATCACTATACCTTTAACTTTTTTCATGTCATTTCCTTTTTATATGTCAAACTATTATGCAACTCCCTCATTCTATCATATATCCGCTTATATATCTATAAAAATCCTTAATATTCTTTTTCTTTATTTCTCGCAATCATCATCTACCTTGCCCGTTCCCTCTGCTCTGTGCTGGCTGCCCTCGGCTTGCGGTAGCTGACGTGTGACTTCGGAAACGAATAGGTCTTAGATACCTCGTCCTGTCCTGTCAGTTTGTATGTATCGGGGAAGTCGGCAACAAGCGTGTCAAGTTTACGCATAACTGCTTTATCTCTTGTGTAGACTATGGCGGTCTGTTCTCCTGCATTGTAATTAACAATCGCTTCCTGCTCATATCGTGAAATTTTGAGAAAGGCTGCCAGGGCGCCCTGGAACAGATCGAGAAAATGGAATATGTGGACACGCTGCTGGAAGATGGTATGGAGCGGATTTTTGAAATATGCGATCGCCTGTTATAAGAAGAAGTGCAAGGTGCAGCTTGGCAATTGTCTTGATGCTTCTGTAATAAACTGAAACCTGGTATCAATATCCGGTTCCGTCCCGATAGGTTCCTGAAAATACTCCTTTTTCGATAAAAATCACTATGATGCGTCTTACAAAAAGGAGTATTTCTATGTATGCCTGTATTTTTTACTGAATTCGTATACTTGCACACATTTCACACAAAATCCGCAGGATCTCCCGCATCCTGCTTCTATATTTTGGCTCTACCATTTCCAGCGCACTGATAAGGTTCTCCATACCGCGATGCTCTTTTTCCTCTCCCATTATAATATAATCACAGCTCACAGATAAAGCATTCGATAAACGGCAGAGAATCTCTGCCGAAAATCCCCTGCTGCCTGTTTCTATTTCGTACAGGTATTTATCTGAAATACCTATTCTTTCAGCCAAAGCTTCTCTGGTATAATGTTGTTTTTCCCGCGATTTCATAATCCTCTGCCCTGCCAGTTTATTCGGCATAATCCTCCCTTCGGTCAAAAGTCAAACCCCACTATTATTCATGATGCCATACTCAAGGTTCCTGTTTCTTCTTTAATATAACAGGATTAAAATCGGCATACAATTTCTTAACTGAAATGAAGTAAATCTTTTCTGAGTTTATCCTATTGATTGGAATTTGGGAGTTTCTTCGTCATTCAGTCAGAAAAATGCAGATTTAAGTAAAAAAATGATACTTTATGCTCTCATAGTGTATTCTATTATTAAAAGGAGCGGACAAAAGCGATATGATCAAAAACTACTTAAGAGAAAAGCATCAGATCAGCAATTACCAGATTGCCCAGATAGAATTTTTATTCAAAACTATATTTTCAGAATTCAGTAAAATAATGATAATCGGACTTCTTTTTCACAATCAATTAGAAGCGTATCTATTTGCCCTGTGTATTATGCTTTTTATGCGGTGTTCGACCGGCGGCCTGCATTTTTATACCTACTTCAGCTGCCTGTCCGCTACGGCTGTCTATCTATGGCTGGCAATTGCGCTGTTACCAAATTTGGAACTGTCATACTATCTACAGTTCCCTGTTTTATTGATCAGCATGCTAATCTGCTATTTTGTGGGACCTGTAGTATCCAAATACCGCCCCGCACCATCGCCCCGCCATTTTAGACACTGCAGGAATATATGCTGCATCGGCATATGTCTATATATGCTTATTTTGTATATTATACCGTCAAACCGGCTTCTTATAATCGGTTTATGGGTTATAATATTACATTCGTTACAGCTCGTGGTAGCGAAAATACTGAAGAAAGGAGGCTCTCCGGGATGATTGCTTATATTGCAGAAAAGATTGCCAATTTGTCATGGCATATAGAAACGAACATCGTAAGTATGGTACTCTTTGGAGAATATCCTTATCCTGTAAAAGAAGATTATGAGTAACTAATGTTTTATAAGCCAAGCGGACAGTATCCTATCGATCACCTGTCCGCTTTTTCTATTTTCAAAATAAACTCTATCCAAGTTTCTTTCTCTATTTCAATACTTCTGCATAATATTCCGCAGTTTAACTTTTCGCAAAGGCACTTCATATGATACAATCCTATTCCTCTTCCCTCTCCTTTCGTACTTTTTCCTATTTGAAACCATCCTGTTATTTCATCATAACTTACATACGGAAACCTATTCCGAACAATGATCTCATAATTTTGTTTCTCCTCCAAAAACGAAAAGCTTATCACTGCACTTTTCTCTTCCCCAAAATTTACTGCCTGCGCAGCATTATCCAATAGAATTCCCACCATTTCAACCAAATGATGACTCGAAACAGAAGATCGCTTCAAGGATCCCTTTACCTGGTATTCAATAACTATCCCTTCTGCCTCTATCTCCTGAAACTTCCCATATAGAAACCCCGCCAGTACATTATCTCCAATCCCCAATAAATTATAATATCGACTTTCTTGTATAAGTTTTCCACAATACTCATTTTGAGCTTGCACCAATTTCTCATATGATTCATAAATGAATTGTGTTGATATGATCGCTGCTAAATGATTTTTAAACTCGTGTTGCTGCATCCTTACAGTTTTTAACAGTTCTTCATACTTCGACTGCATTGTTTCCGTAGTTTGCAATGCTTTTTCAATATCCTGTTTTTCGCTCTGTTCCGCATGCCATTTTTCTACCATCAGAAAAACCATCACTACCGCCGGAAAAGCAAATAGAAACAATTCCAAATGTAATTCCCTATATAACCTCTCTTGAAAGACCATGAATGAAACGACAACTATCGCAAATCCAATCATCAAAATGTTAAAACTCTTTAGTTGCTTAATCATCATCCGCATTCTCTGAAACTTACCTTGAGGTATGCACATAATGCAGCCAAGTAATATCAAATTAACATAAACTGTTCTCTTCCCCTCTTCTATTGTAAAAAATATGCTTAACAACAATACACTCAAAAATTGAATTACCGCAATAATAATTATCATCAAAGCAATACTCAAAGCAGCTCCCATGACAGACTCTTTCTGTCTCCGAATACAATAAACCCCTATGAGTACATAGGCCCCCAGTGCCCAAAAGCCCTTCAGCCCATAAATGTTGATCGCCTCAAATAAAAGCAGGCAGGCAAAATATAATCCCACAGTCCCTATATCAAGCTTTACTTTCTGACCATACAGCCGATGAATGCAGACAATTACAGCCATAATCTCCAGTACCAACGCCAGATGCAACATCATCTACCGGAACATCTCCTTCAAGCTGTTCTTAAATGTAATACCGATATCCACTCTGCCCATTCCGTCTTTCAAATGGATAATCCTGTTTGAAAAATCCACATTATTGATATATCTTCTATTGACAATTGTACTTCTGCTGCATTGTATAAAATCCGGGCTATCTGCATCCTCCAATAACTTTTTAATAGTAATATAGGGTATATGCATCACATCGTTTTGACGGGTATAAATAGAAAGGACATGATTTACGCTTTCCACATAAACAATATCCTCACATTCAACGGCTAAAGTGACGCCCTCCTTCTGAAAATATAAAGTCTTTGATAGAGTGACACCTGGAAATCCCAATGCCTGCTCCACTAACAGACTCACCTGCTTATTGTCAAAAGGTTTCTCGATAAATCCATAACAATGTAAATTCTCATAAGCATATAGCTTCGGATCCTGCAATGATGTAACAACAATAACCGGTGTAAACGCATAGTGATTGATCTGCCTTACATTTTCAATAAATCTCAAGCCGGACGAATCTCCCGGCAGGCTTACGTCCAATATAATATCTACGATAAACAGATCGATTCTTCTTTCCATCACACACTGATATGCATCCTTCAGATTATCAAATGAAAAAACGCAGGCTTTTGTCTTTGTTTCCTTTACAATATTCGAAAGATGCTCCAACATGACCGGATTATCTTCTAAAATAAGTACTTTCTTCACTGAATGATTCCCCTTATCTTCAGTTCTTGCAATAAATTGTTTGTAAGGCTGCTATATCATCTTCGGCATCAACCGCTATTCTTTCTAAAAACCAACCGGCTTCATATAATAAACCTTTTCTATCCCTGAGCAAGATAAACGGCGAAACATAAAATTCTTTGTAAAACCGCCATAAAAGCTCACTATCCGGCAGGCACTCGCCTTTCTCCAGTCTTCGCAGCTTCTTTATATCTATACTCAGCATTCCTGACATTTCCCTTTGTGTATAATTCAGCAGATTTCGCAATAAGAGAAAAATGTTATTATCAAAACTCTTAGCTGCATCCAACAAACGTATATATTGCAGCTCTTTATACAATTCCTTCCAAAACTCCGATCTTTCTAACGCACAATGATATGTAACTATCGAAAACAGACTCTCCAACAAACATATCACTTCAATATAATTACAGCTTTCAAACTCTTTAATGTAATAATCACTTGCTCTTCTCCCTGTGAAAATATAGTAAACATCCATCCCTGCATAGGATAAAAGCCTTACTTCATCATAGCTTAAATACTGTTCTCCGTTTTCTATCTTACAATATTGCGCCTGACTCATTCGCAAATACTGGCATATCTCTCTTTGAGACCAGCATATTTTTTGCCGCTCTTCCTTCAGCCGCTTCAATACATCTCGATAATTCATCATTGGTAAATGTCCTTTGAACTATAATGCAGTTATCGTATTTATTATATTTTATATACCGTCCCTATTTTGCACCTATTTAGGAATCATATACTGTAAATATGAAAACTTCATCCTGCCTTTGTGCCTTCATATACACTTATAGGTATACAAAAAAGAAGCACTCATCCTAATGCTACTATTTGTGTTTTAAGGGGATAAATACATATGATCAATAATTTTTGCTTAGAATTAGTAGAAAATCAAAAACGTCACTGCTGCTATATGAATTACATGTTCCCAGTGACTAAAACCGATGGTATAAATTGTTTATCATGAGTGAATTCATAAAATCACTCAGAATTACAAATCAGTGCAATTTCAGATGAGAAGGCAATATCCGCTTGGTTCATCCGCCCGTCTCTATTGCCTCTGCTGTATATGCTTCGCTGAATGTGTACATACCGGGAACATATTGTTCAAGGCTTTCTGCCAAAGCAATCGAAGAACTCTTTGATTTTTTCCCTTTCTTTTTCGTATTAATTGACAATACTTTGATTTTTTCTCTCATTATTCTTCTCCCTTGCTGAAGATAAAAATATTTACCTCCGCCCGTTTTGTATCAGCGCCCCCACCGTAGGCTGAAAATAGATCCCGTTTTCCTCCAGCTTCCGCAGATCCATACACAGATTCCTGGGTTCCGACGCATAGCGCTCCTCATTTTTGACCAGCCGGGCAGTATCCCATCCCATCCCCCGGAACAAAGCCAGTACCGTCTCATACATATTCCGGTCATTGGGAGAGCCGAAATTATAGACTCCGCCTTTTAACGCGAATGCCTTTTCCAGGTTGCAGACCACCTCATTGACATCCGTTATCCCCCGCATATCGTGCACCGGATATTCTAACAGCTCCGCCGTCTCCAGCTTCGGTATCAGCCCTCTGAAGAAATCGCCATGCTCCTGCGGTCTAATCACCCTTACATCATACATCCAGGACAAGCGCAGCAGGACGCAGTCCGGATTCACCCGCAGACATTCCTCTTCCGCCATCTTCTTCTCTCTTCCATATAGATTACCGGGCTGCAGATCTTCGTCCTCACTGTGGGGTTTCTGCAGGGTACTTCCGAAATAAACCTGATCAGAGCTGGAAAGAATGCATTTTGTCCCATAGCGGGCGGATACCTCCGCCAGGTTCCGGCTTCCGTCCACATTGATCTTCCAGGACAGCTCCGGCGCCTCCGCACATGTCGCTATATCGGAAATCGCCGCACAGTGCACCGCATAATCCGGGCGAATCCGGGCAAATACCGACTCCACACTATCCCGGTCCGTGATATCCATCTTCCCGTGCGCCGGGGCACAGATGTCATACTTCTCCCGATAAAATGCCGCAATTCTGCTGCCCAGGAAACCGGATGCTCCCGTGACCAGCATTGTCTTCCTTTCCATCATTTCCAAACCTCCGTCATCACATTTTATAATTGAGCAGGGGAATCTGCAGAGCCGGCATATCACTCCTAGCAGCCTGCCCAAACAGCCAGTCCTGCGCCTGACTGCGTCCCAAAATCTCATTGCACCTGCGCTGCCACCATTTTACCACATCACCGGAAGAACCTGCAAGATATTTCTGCCCGGACTTTTTCATTCCATTTATATAAACCAGCTGTTGTAATGTTGCAACACCCGCACATAGTTAAACCGCCCCTGCCCCAACAGGAACGGCTTTAGATATACCCCATAGGGAATGATACAATAGGTCTCGTGCACTAATACAGATTATAAAATAAGGGCGTTAAAAAACCGTAAACCCTCGATTTTACTGGAAAAACCTTGGATTTGCGGCTTTTTATAAAAAATGGAAGCAAAGGGGCTCGAACCCTGTAAGTTAAGTGCTATAAACGTGATAAACACTGGGGTTCACGGTTTCCGGGACAAAATCTGGGACAAATCAACATTGGCAATAACCGTTATCCCAACAGCTTATTTATCCTCTCCAGGCCTTTCATCAGGGATTCATTATACATCGTCTCATATTCTTCCTGGAGCCGCCTGTACTCCTCCATCAGCGCATCATACTTCGCCCACCTCATATAGCGCGGCTTCGGGATGTGCCATAAGTCCTGAATGGGCAAATCAGGGTGATCCACCTCCCAGTCTACATACTGCAGCTTTTTAACCACAAGGAAATACATTTTCCTACGCAACAGGTTCAGGCCGCTGCGCTGCTGGATGCCGTAGTTCAGTTTCGCGCACTTCCGGCACTGGTACAGCATATCCTTCTTGTAAAGGTGCCTGACACGTTTACCGCACTTAGGGCAAAGAAAATATAGCCTGTATGATATGCCATCCACATTGGGCGCTTTAGACAATCCTATAGGGTATTCCCTGCCGTTATGGCTTATCCTTGCTGTCTCCTCCATAAGGTTGTAGAAAATCTTGCCGCCATTGACAGGATGCTTGTATTCCCCATAATCCGACAGCCGGTCGAACCAGTCCGCATACCGGAGCAGGCTAAAGCTATCAAGGCGGAAATTATCCTCTACCCTGCCGTGCGTCTTGTTATGCCCTCCGGAGTTATAATTGCCCATCCTGCACCGCTCCCTTTCCTGCCAGCATATCGTCCAGGATTGCCAAGGTGAATTTCCTGTATGCGTAGAAGCTGTTACGGCAACATGGCATTACCTCGGCTTCCCCTAGCTCCCACTTGACTGCCATATCGTGAAGTGATTTTCCTTCTGTGATAGATAACACAATCCACTTTGCCACGCCTGGCCCCGCCTGTTCTGCAGCAGCCTGGACAAGCTCCGTGTGCTTCCCTTCCCTGCATTCATTCAGCAATGCTTTTGCCCGGTCTGCTGTCAGGCCGTATCCTGCATAGCTTTCCTGTACGCCATAGCCGCCACGCTTCCTACGCATCCTATCCCCCCTATTAAAATCCCCTGCCGCCTTATGGAAGCAGGGGAGAAACCATCTACTTTGTTGCCTGTGTTCCGCTGACCTGTTTTGCTGCCGCTGCCTTTGCCTGGTAGTAGATTGCTTTTGTCTTATTCTCCAGGACAAACGCATCATAGCAGATACGCCCCTCCACCAGAGAACCGCTGATGCCCGGCGGGTCTGTGTGGATCTTATAATCCTCAAGCTTTGTCGGTGCCACCGTCGCGCATGGATGGGCCAGCAGGAACCCGAACCCCTCCGGGAGCCGGGCGGCCGGAACCTTGATGACCATCGCCCCGTCCAGGTTGGAAATAACGCCTTTCAGCCGCAGGTCATTGCCGATGTCGGTCTCCATGGTGATGTCCTTGCACTGCTTCATCAGCAGGTATGTATCAGGCGTGACAACGATGATACGGCCTGTTTCAGGCACTTCCGCATTGTCCAGGGCATTGTTCCCGGCAATGATCTCCGTGTAGATGTTCTCTTTGGTGAGCGCTATGGCACCCGGCTTATGCCCGGCTCCCTCACACATCACGCCGTACACATAGCTGTCCACCTCCGGTATGACCACCTGGCGCTGCTGCCTGGCCAGAGCAGATGCCGCCGCAAGCTGCTGTGCCGTTTCATCCTCATCCAGCTTGTCAATCGCAAAGGTGAAGGAACGGTCTTTCCGCAGGGTGAATTCCTCCGTGGCTGCATCCAGGTCTTTAATTGTGCCGTACCTGCTCCCGGTAAACCCTGCCTGGGGGTTCCTGTTGTAGTCGGCCATCTCGCTGGTGCCGATCTTGTACACCTTGACCGTGTGCGCCCCTGTCCAATCAAAATCCTGATTGGTAAGCAGGGACTTCTTAGATTCTGTTGAAAACAGTTCGTCCACATACGGGAGGAACTTTGTTACTAAACTGATTGCCATATAATATTAATCTCCTTTACAGATTCATGGCCTGCCTTATCATATCTACGCCCGATGGCCTGCCCTCACTCTTATCCGTAAACTTCGGGGCAGATGCCGCAGCCTTCATCCTGGCTTCCATCTCCGCCTTCTCCGCTTCGGACGGTGTGCGCTCCTTTATCAGGCTGTCAATGATGTCCAGGGCCTTGTCAAAACTCTTCTCATCGCTACAGTTCAGCGCGTCCATGATGCTTTCAGGGTATCCCCTGTCAATAAGCTTCTGGCGGCTGTTTAAACGGAACTCGCGCCGTGCAAGCTCCTGCTCCCTTTCGCCAAGCTCCTTCGATGCCTTCTCACGGTCTTCTGCAAGCCGCTTCTGTACGATGGCATTCACCTGCTCCTGGCTGAAAGTCCTTTCCCCTGTTCCCTGTCCGGCTGCCGGGTCTGCGTTCTGGTTCATGTTCTCTGTATTCATGTGTGTCCTCCCTGTTTTACGCCCTGGTGGGCTGTTTTCCGGCAGAACAGAAAAGGCGCGGAAAGATTCTCCCATTTCTGGGTAAAACCTTCCCACGCCTTTATATGGCTTCCGTGCGGCGCTTCCTGCCGTCCGGGGTACTCCGGTATTCTGTTTGCCTGATAATTATTATAGCAGACCAGGGGCGGCAGTGCAACGGTTTTTTGTGTACACTTTCGTACATTTTATGCGCGTGCTATCGTGTTTACAAATTCCTTTTTTTGTGCGCACTTTCGCGCATTCTGCGCATTTTCTACCCTGCACCTTGTCCCACATTCGCCCCAGGATTTGCCTAAATCAACGGCGTATCTGCACCTTTCTGTGCTTTTTCCTCTGGTATCTCCAAGTCCATGTATGCACGCCGGAATCGCCCGTCCCTGCCCTTGTCTGCCCTGCAGGTCTTCACCACCGGTTTCAGCAGCTCCGTCACCGCCTGCAGCTCCTGGGGCTTCTCATAGCTTACCCTTACCTTTGCCGCCACGTTTCCTCCTTCCCGGTGCCATGCCCCCGGTTCCGGAGACTCCCTTCCCCGGGGTGGCACCTATTATTAATTATTTACTGTCTCTTCCAGAACCACCTTGTCCATACACACAAGCACCTTTCCCATGAACTCCTTCACTGTGTCCGGCGCGTGCTCCATGGTTTCCTGCTTCCAAATTTCATAATCTGCCCTGTCCAGACTACGGGCCCGCATGGCCATCTCTGCAATCATGGGGAGACATTCCACAAACAAATCGTGCTCTGTCATGCCACACCGCCTTTCTGCCCTACTGACAACGCCGCCAACAGCATCCTTGCCCCTCTGTCGGCCTGCTCCTCAAATTCATCCCTCTTTTCACTGGTGATAATATTACCCTTATCGTAGTGCAAGAAATAGTGTGCCAGTTCGTGGGCAATGTTGTAAACATATTCATCAAAAGACATCCCTATTTTGATACCGATTCTTCCTTCATCACGTTTGTAGGATAATCCGTCTTGGCTTGCGCGGAATGGAACAAAACTGACAATGATATTGTTTTCTTCTGCCAGGTGCATCAGATTTTCCATTTCCTCTCCCGTGTACTCCACCGTTTCCGTTACCAGCAGCCCTTCCGCATGTGATTCCATGGGAAGGAACGCGACTGCCCCTCCCATGCTGCCGATAAGATTCATCAATTTTTCAAAAACCTCTTTGCCCATAAAATTTCCTCTTTCCTTCCCCCGGAAAGCCATGGTATTATGTATCTGTATCTTTCCTTTCACGGCTCCGGCTGTGCTGGCCCTGTTGGTACTGGTAATACCAATGGGGCATTTTAATTTGTTGTGACATTCCCCGTAATGCACAGGAAATGATTGTTCCCGTAATGGCAGACACATACGCTTAGCGTCTCCTCGATGCCCTGGAGCCTGTCACAGGCTTCTGCCAGGTGGCCGTTGATATTTATGTTCTCCTTTCTAATAACGCTATTTTTCTTTCCAAAAGATTCACCATTACCCGTAGCCTGCTTATTTCTGAATTTTTGCGCTGCAAATCTTCTTCCATGACTCTTGACAGCTCTCGCAAAATGTCAAAATCATTCTCATTCACTTTATCCGGCTCAATTACTTTTTTTGCCATATCTTTCCTCCTAATCCCATTCAACATCAAACTTTTCCGCTAAATAATCCAGCTCCTCGTCTGTAAAGATATCTTTCGGGCAGTAATCCGGAATACATTGTATCCAAAGCATACCTTTACTACTGCATATACTTTTAATTTCGAATGTCATGTAATCGTCAGTTTTCTCGATTATGGAATGCCTTAAATCCTTTTCTTTCTGGCTTATTTCAGGCTGTGCAGCCTTCGGCCTTTCCGGCTCCTCCTGGTCAAGGCTGTATTCCAGATGGTACTTAGCCCAACCGCGCAGCGCCTTTACGATTCCCTTTTTCTCCACCGGTCTGTCATACAGTATCCAACCGGATTCCTGCATCTCCTCATGAAACACCTGGACACCCTCACCAGTCAGATTTACTTTGTTCTTCTCCGCTATGACCAGGAGCTGCTTTACAGAAAACAGATCACCGGACTGCGGGGCGGCGCCCTCTGCCGCAGCCGCACCGGCAGGACGGTCAGCAGAACCAGAAACAGCGCAAGCCTGGTCTGTATCTGTATCCCTAACAGTATCAGTGTCCGTGTCAATAACACTGACACTGTCAGTGTCTGTATCTGTATCCTTATCGGTACAATTCGTATTCGACTGCTTACCACTGTATACGTTCGTATTCGACTGCTTACCAGTTTTAGCCCAACGCTTTTCAATGTTTTCTTTGTTCTTCCGACACTTCTCTTGATATTTCTGCTCATCCCTGTCAAGATAGCTTTTTATGATTTCAAAACACATCTGCGTCATACTATCACCGTGAAAATCCGGAATTTCTCCATCACAAGTATAATCAAAAATAGCCCCCAGCAAATTACCTCTTTGATTTGTATCTAACTGTCTAATAAAAATCCGACTATCCTTATAAAGTACAAAGGAATTATGTTCATATTGGTTGCTATTCTCCATTTTCCGCATACTCCTTTATTCTGGCAATCATCCTTTCAGTTGCATCCTTAACCGCATCATCCTCTAAGCATTCCATGTCGCCACTGTTAAAAAAATACGCATAAATATTCTTAAGGACTGCTCCTTTCTGTTTGTTGGTAAGATTCTCAATGCATTCATATGAATCCAATGGAATCTCAATATACTCGCCCTCTTCATCCGGCTCCGTCTCTTCTGTCGAATCAAGCAAATACTCCACCACAGCACCGGCAGATTTTACAAGATTTTCAAGCGTATTTTCAGAAATGAAAAGCGCATTCTCACCAGTCTCCGTACTATCTCCGTTATTGATGGAATTCAATGTTGCATTCACCCTTTCTGCATGCATTATTGCTTCGAATATGTTCATTCTTTCTTTCCTCCTCTCTGCTCCAATCCGGAATAATCAATGTACTGCTCCGGGTCTATCCCCAGGGCCCTGCAGACCTTCCCGAATCTCTCAAGCTTCACCAGGTAACCTCTTCTCACCCTGTAGACAACGTTGACCGACACCCCGGCCCTGTCCGCAATCTCCTGGGGAGACAGACAGGATGCCACCATCGCCACTATGATTCTGTCCACCTTCGCTGCTACCATCCCTTTCACTCTCCTTTCCCAAAATATTCTTGTCAAGCATCCATTCCTCGCAGGCCTGGACACGCCATGCTTCCCATTCCTCCCGGCTCTGGCCTGTCATGCTGTGGTAGTATGGATAGCTTTCTACTGCCTTGATAACATCCATAGACACCTCTTTCTTGTGGAAAAACCCCTTTTTAAATCCGCAGGCGATAATTTATACCTTTAAAGGATTTTAGTTGAAATTTGAGAAAAACACGCCGATTATAACTTACGTTTCGCCATATTCTCACGCATGGTATCGGCTCTCTTCTCTCTCTGTTCTTCTGTAAGCTCCATTCCAGGATTGATTCGAATCCAACTCACTGGGAGATGTGCATACAAGCTACCGTCTTTATTCTCCGCCAGAATCTGGCACTGGTCAGGATACTGTTCTGCTAGTTGTTTCACTCTGGAGATTGTCCTGCGCTGGGACAGGCTCAATGTTGCCTGATCTCCATCCTTTACCCATTCAATGACATTTTCCGTATACCCTTCGTAATCTGGCTTCAAAATATCCCCCACCTTACAGCTAACTGCATCCGCGATACGCTCCAACGTCTCACACTCAATGAAACCATTCTCCAGAATCCATTTGTACGTCCTTTCCGACAGCCCGGTAGACTTTACCACCTCTGCATCAGAAAGCCGCTTCTCGGCTAAAATACACCGATAAGAATCTACGTTCAGTCTCATACTTCCTCCTTCCTTTCGCTACTTTCTGCGACTACTTTTCAATCAGCTTCTCTACTTGGACACCCAAAGCTTTTGCCAGCTTTACAGCAGTATCATAATTGCATGACTTACCGTTCTTAATACTGCAAGCTGTAGCCCTGGACACTCCCGCCTTTTCTGCAAGCTGCTTTGTGTTCAAATCAGCATCCATCATGGCGCACACCAACTTTTTACGGTCAATTCTCATTTTCTCACCCACTTTCTATTATTTGTTGACAGATGACTTTTCATCTGCTATAATCCATAATATCAGATGACTTTTCGTCTGTCAAGTATTTATAGATGACTTTTCATCTGTTCTATGCTATAGTTAAAATAAATAGGAGGTATAACACTATGGCAACAGGAGAACGGATAAAAGCAGCAAGAAAAAAAGCGGGACTTACGCAAAAAGCACTTGGAGAGAAATGCAATATGCCAGATTCTCAAATTAGGCAATATGAACTTGGCATGGTAAATCCCAGAATTGAACAACTACGCCGTATAGCCGCTGCTCTAGGCGTATACATCAGCGATTTGGTGGATGACTGGAGTAAGATTTCACAAAAAGAGATATCCGATGACTGGGGAAATGGAAATCATGGAAGTGTGTCCCATGAAAAAGCAATAGAAATGGGCGGCTACCCTCTGAATGACTCTGAAAAGCCTTTACTTGACAATTACAGGCAACTAAACAATGACGGAAAGCAAAAAGCTTCCGATTATGTGGAAGACTTAACCAAAATTCCGGAGTACCGCAAGGAAGAGTAGCCGTTGCCAATACGGCCACACCAGGAGAAGGAAAAATTGCTTTCTCCTCCCAGGAGCCGGAGGGAAGATTGCCTTCGGCTCCATTCATCACCAGAGAGGACAGCACCGGGGACACGGCAGAACCGCCGACTCCCCACAATTGGGGATTCCCCCCTGTCAAAGGGAGTCCATCCTGGAGCCGGTAATAACCGGCAGGGGTGCCCTGTAATTTGGGGGAGGGGTGCCCCATATTTTGGGGGAGGGGACCTGAATCAGGGCAGGGTCTTCATCCTGAAGGAGGGGACGAACCGGCACCCCCTGGATACATCACCATGACTTCTCCATGGAGCCAAGGTATCCTCATTGGGGAGACCCCTTCCAGAGCAGCGCCTGGTATGCCATTTTGGAGGAGCAGCACCTCTATCAGAGGTATTTCCGGAACAGCAGCACCTAAGGCCCAAATGGCTCCCAGTGAAGCCCAAATGGGATTGACCACGGACAAAATGTCCTTCGTTGCCGCCCTGCTCCGGGAGCAAATCTGATCCTGAACCGGCACCGGCCTGATGCCGCAGGGTTGAACCGGCGCAACTTTGCGCTGGTGGACAAATGTCCGTCACTTACCAAAAATGAAAAACCGCCCAGTGTTACCAGCACTGAACGGCTTTACATATACCCCGGAGGATACATATCTTCGCAAAAATATTGTATCATCTCCGGGGACAGCCTGCAAGCGATATTTTCGTTGGCTGTTATTTTTATACACTTTTTTAAGGAGGATGATACCATGAAAATTGAAAAGAGAGCATCCGGAAGTTACCGGGTAAGAAAAATGTACAAGGGGCAAATGTACACGGTATCCTTTGACCACAAGCCCACACAGAAAGAAGCCATGCTTGCCATGGCTGATGAGCTGCAGAAAGTCCAGACGAAGCATGAAAGCATGGATTTCCGGACGGCGGCAGAAAAATACATTGAGTCCAAAAGGAACGTTTTGTCTCCCAGTACTATTATGGGCTACAAATCTATAATACGCCAAATCCCTGACAGCTTTATGAAAAAGAATATATATGACATAACCGCAATGGATGTCCAGACGGAAATTAATGGAATTGCAAAGAAATGCAGCCCAAAGACTGCACGCAATAACCATAGCTTCATATCGGCTGTCCTGGGCGTTTTTTGCCCGAATCTTAAACTTACTACCACCCTGCCGCAAAAGGTCAAGCATGAGCCTTACATCCCCTCTGATGAGGATGTGAAGAGAATACTGGAATGCGCAAAGGATACAGAATATGAGATACCGATCATCCTGGCATGCTACGGAATGCGCCGTTCGGAGATATGTGCATTGAAACCTGATGATATTGATGAAGATATTGTACATATCAGCAAGGCCATGGTTCCGGATGAAAACAGAAACTGGGTGATTAAGTCCACCAAAACAACATCAAGCACCAGGGATATCATTATTCCGATGGAAATTGCGGACAAGATAAGAACCAGAGGTTATATTTACAAAGGGTACCCAAACTGTATCACCAATTACCTTAAGCGCACAGAGCGGGCATTGGGGATTCCTCAATTCTCCCTTCACAAGCTCAGGCACTACTTTGCATCCAAAATGAGCGCTTTGAATATCCCGGAGGCTGATATCATGCGGATGGGCGGATGGGAAACTGACCATGTGATGAAGTCCGTTTATCGGCACTCCATGATGGATAAGCAGGAACAGGCAAAGAGGGAGGCGGCAGAAAAGCTGCGCGATACCCTTTTTTCTTAGGGCAAGTCGGGACAAATTCCGGGACAAAAAATGAATAAAATTATGCTTTAATCGCATGAAATACAGCTTTGTTTTACAGCAACGAAAAAGCCGCAAATCCTTGATTTTACTGGAAAAATCTTGGATTTGCGGCTTTTAATAAAAAATGGAAGCAAAGGGGCTCGAACCCTTGGCCTCCCGCTAGTCAGGCGAGCGCTCATCCCAGCTGAGCTATGCTTCCATGCATTTTAGTATAGCACATGTCCATAAAAATTGGAAGATCAAATTGAAAAATAAACGAAAAATCTTTGCCCATCAAAATCCTTTCCCGTTGGAAACATTGACATGCAGCCCCGCATACAATAAAGCATAAATAAACCTATGGAGGCAAAAACATGAGTGATTTAACTGCTACAAACTGTGGCTGCAACGATTCCTGCGGATGTGCAAACAGCAATAACGGCGGAGGATGCGGGAGCTGGATCTGGATTCTCCTGCTGCTGTGCTGCTGCAACGGTAACAATGGAAACAGCTGCGGATGCGGCTGCGGAAACAACGGCGGATTGTTCGGCGGCAACGGCGGAGGATGCGAATGGATCATCTGGATCCTGCTGCTTTCCTGCTTCTGCGGTAACGGCAGCTTCTTCGGCGGCAACAATGGATGCGGCTGCGGAAACAACGGTTGCGGAAGCAATAACTGCGGCTGCGGTTGCGGCTGCAACTAATCGCTGACCGGATGGATTTTCCATCCAAAACAGGCTCTCACGGGAAGCACGCTCCCTGGGAGCCTGTTTCCCGGAAAAGGAATGGGAAAAAGTCATGACACCAGGCGGCATTGGAAAGCGCCGCGGAAAACGTGCGCACATAACCTTACGCATGTCTACATAGAATAGAACAGAAGCTATTCTTGTCCGGAAAGGAGTGCGCACTATGGAGGACCAAAACACAAATGCCATCAACGCATTTGATTCCCTGTTTACAACCAACCAGATACAAATGCTGAAAATATTACTTCCCTGGCTGGCCCCTGAACACCAGGGCGGTTTCGCGGTCTACATAAAGCTGTTGGAGCTGCAGTATGCATTCACCTTTCTGCGGAAGGCTCCCGGAATCCGTCTGTTTGGGAACGGAAAACAGCTGTCCGCCGATTTCTTTCAGGGAGATAATACCGATACTGTCCAGCTGCTGGACGAACTGCTCCCCTTCAGCGGCCCGGGTGAACGTCAGAAAATTGAAAATATGAAAAACCTGATCCTGAATTTCAAGAAAATGCAGGAAATGATGGATATGATAAAAATGATGCAGGAACTCTTCCCGGAAGGGATGGGCGGAGACGGCAGCCCCATGGACTTTTTCTCCAATATGAATGGTATGGGAGACATGCCGGATCTTTCCTCAATGGCAGACATGGCAGCCTTTTTCCAGAACAGTCGGACGGAAACGGACAGCCCATGACCGTCTGTCAAACATCCAGCCTTATAAATATTTTGTCATACACCATTTAAGAAAATAAATTCTTATATTGGAAGGAGCCTTTCATTTATGAAAAACCTCGAAAGCAATACGGAATTCAGCAGAACGAGCACCTCCGGAGCCAACAGCGGCCACACTCCCAGGCAGGGTGCCGGAAATCACGACAGCGAACAGGGAAACAGCAGCAACAAGAACAGCTCCGACGCCTACGGAAAACCCGCCTGGATGTCGGATCCACTCGTAAAAGAAATCCCTGCAAAAAAGCTGCAGTTCCTCGAAGAACTCTTCGCCCAGGGACAGGGAAAGAGCCAGAAAGAACTAATGGCTTTTTTCATGCCCGCCATGAAGAGAGCCAGACAGGAAAACCTGACCTTCACCCCCCAGGAAGTCAGCGCCGCCATTGCTGCCATCAAAAAATACAGTTCCGCGGAAGAGCTGAAAAAGATCGACAAGATCCTGGAAAAAAGCAAACAGGGCGGCAAATGATCCATCGGTTCTCTGGAAATCCGGCAACCGCAGCAATCACGCCGCTGCCGGACTTCCAGAGCATGTTTAAAAAATTCTTTCCGTCAGCTGTTTTTCATAGTTTGCGAACACTAAAGTCATCTTGCTGATGACTGTCCAAATGAGGAATGTATAGCGGGCTGTGTCGTCCAAACGAGGCTCTACTGCTCCTCCACCGGCTGCTCCGGAAGTGCAATCTGCACCGCATTCTCCATCTTTTCAGTGTCAGTACCTTTCCGTCCCCTCCCCTATCCTAACCGTCAGTTTTCTGAAAGCCCCGTCCTCAAAATATTCCTCCAGGCCGGCGATATAAGCCTCCATCAATCTCCGGTTCAGCCACCCCTTCAGCTGCTGTTCATCCAACCTCATTTCCCTCCATCCAGACCGGCTTTCTGGGAAATCCCACATGGTAGGTGGGCTGTTCCATCGTCAGCTCATGCTCGCCGATAGCATACCTTCCGATTGTGACATCCTTTCCTATAATAATGCCCTTCGGATAATCGTTCAGGCAGCGGTTCAGCCGGTTTGTCTGCCTTCTCCTGGTTATCCTGTTCTCCTTTCTCCATAGGCGATTCCTCTCTCCCATAATTTTCCAGTACACCACTGCCTTAATTCCCGCATAATTCATGGCCGGATCCCTCACCAGGACAAGTCGGCGGCAGAAGGCAATGCAACGGACATGCCTGCTGACGACAACGCAGTACTGGTGCGGACAACTCCTCTTTTCTCTGTAAAGGCGCAAATGCCGACATCCTTTTTTGAGAACGCCGACATTTTTATCATTAGAAAAACGCTTTCCTTCCGTTATTACGGCTTCACCACAATGTTCACAATCCTGCCGGGCACGTAGATTTCCTTCACGATATTCCCTGTCAGCCGATCTCCCAGGGCTTCCTTGGCAGCCGCAATGACTGCGTCCTTCTCCATCTCCTTGGGAACGGAAATGGTAGCCCGGATCTTGCCGTTCACCTGCACGCCTACTTCCACCATGCTCTCCACAGTTTTAGCCTCGTCATAAGAAGGCCATGCAGTCTGGTATACCCTTCCCTCAAAGCCCGCGGCCTGCCATAGTTCCTCAGTGATATGGGGCGCCACCGGGTTCAGCAAAGTGATGAGCGTCTTATACTCTCCCCTTGTAACGGAATTTTTCTTATAAAATTCATTGATCAATGACATCATGGCTGCGATGGCGGTATTGTATTTCAGGGTCTCGAAATCTCCCGACACCTTCTTGATGGTCTGGTGCATCTTGGTCTCCAGATCCGCGCTGTAACCATCCTCTTCCACAAGCATATCCTGCAACTTCCACACTCTCTCCAGGAACCTGCGGCAGCCCTTTACACCGTCCTCGCTCCATGCTGCGCTTAAATCAAAGGCGCCGATGAACATCTCGTAGGTGCGCAGGGTATCCGCGCCGTACTCCCTGACGATATCGTCCGGATTCACTACATTGCCCCTGGATTTGGACATCTTCTCCCCGTTGGAGCCCAGGATCATGCCGTGGCTGGTCCGCTTCTGATAGGGCTCGGCGCAGGGTACATGGCCCTGGTCATAGAGGAACCTGTGCCAGAAGCGGGAGTAGAGCACGTGCAGGGTAGTATGTTCCATGCCGCCATTGTACCAGTCCACCGGCATCCAGTAGTCCAGGGCTTCCTTACTGGCAAGGGCTTCCTCATTCTTCGGATCCGTGTAGCGCAGGAAATACCAAGAAGAACCTGCCCACTGGGGCATGGTGTCCGTTTCCCGTTTCGCCGGGCCGCCGCAGCACGGGCAGGTGGTGTTCACCCAGTCCGTCATGGCCGCCAGGGGAGATTCCCCGTTATCCGTGGGCTCGTAGGATTCCACCTCCGGAAGCATCAGGGGCAGCTCGCTCTCGTCAAGGGGAACGAAACCGCATTTCTCACAGTACACGATGGGAATGGGCTCCCCCCAGTAACGCTGCCTGGAAAATACCCAGTCGCGGAGCTTAAAGTTGGTCTTGCTCTGTCCCAGGCCCTTCTCCTGGAGCCATTCCGTGATCTTCTTCTTGGCATCCGCCACAGACAGGCCGTCCAGAAAATCCGAATTCACCAGGATTCCGGACTCCACGTCTGTGTACACCGCCTCCTGGACGCTCACCGGGCTTCCCGCCACCACTTCAATGATGGGCAGGCCAAATTTCTTCGCGAAATCCCAGTCTCTCTCGTCATGGGCAGGCACCGCCATAATGGCCCCCGTCCCGTAGGTCATGAGCACATAGTCGGAAATCCAGATGGGAATCTCCTTCCCGTTCACCGGATTGGTTGCAGTGAAACCGTCGATCTTCACACCTGTCTTGTCCTTTGCCAGCTCCGTGCGCTCAAAATCGGATTTTTTCGCCGCCTGCTCTCTGTAAGCCACAAGGGCATCATAGTTTTTGACCTCATCCTTGTACTTCTCAATCAGCGGATGCTCAGGGGAAACCACCATATAGGTTGCGCCGAAAAGCGTATCCGGCCTGGTGGTGTAGATGCGGAGTTTCTCCTCCTTCCCTGTGAGGGTGAAATCTACCTCCGCTCCCTGGGACTTGCCGATCCAGTTCTTCTGGGACACCTTGACTCTCTCGATATAGTCAACTGTGTCCAGGCCCTGGAGCAGCTTATCCGCGTATTCCGTGATCTTCAGCATCCACTGGCTCTTTACCTTGCGGACCACCTCGGAACCGCAGCGCTCGCAGACGCCGTTCACCACTTCCTCGTTGGCCAGGCCCACCTTGCAGGAGGTACACCAGTTGATGGGCATTTCCGTCTTATAGGCCAGTCCCGCTTTGAACAGTTTCAGGAAGATCCACTGGGTCCATTTGTAATAGCCGGGATCCGTGGTGTTGACCTCCCGCTCCCAGTCAAAGGAATAGCCCAGGGCATGGAGCTGTCCCTTGAAGCGTTCCACATTGTTTTTGGTCACGATCCTGGGGTGGATGTGATTTTTGATGGCATAATTCTCCGTGGGAAGACCGAATGCGTCCCAGCCCATGGGATAGAGCACGTTGTAGCCCTGCATCCTGCGCTTGCGGGCCACGATGTCCAGGGCGGTGTAGGGCCTGGGATGTCCCACATGGAGCCCCTGTCCCGAAGGATAGGGGAATTCTACAAGTGCATAGTACTTCGGTTTTGAATAATCGTCGGATGTCCGAAAGGCATGTTCTTCGTCCCAGACAGCCTGCCATTTTTTCTCCACCTCGTGGTGGTTGTATGGTTTTGCCATATTTTGTCCTCCTATTCCAGTTCCGCAACAATCCTCTCCAGTACCGGTATTGGCAGAAGAATTCCTGTCCCAAATGCAGGGCCAGTATTTCTTCTGGGCACTGGAGCGGATTGTTGCTGTTTTCCAGTTCCGCAACAATCCTCTCCAGTACCGGTATTGGCAGAAAGCAGAAGAATTCTTGCGCATCAAAAAAGCCCTCTCGCATTTAGAGACGAAAGGGCTTCATTCCGTGGTACCACTCTAATTCACAGACCGTTATGATAAAGAACATTTCCGCCGGCCGCCTTCAGCATACACTGCCAAAACCGCAACAGCCCCTGTCCTTACAGCCTGTGCACTCAAAATCGATAACGGGATCAACCGCTCTGCCCTACCCACACAGTATCAATGCTTCAGGCGAGAACTCCGAGGCCAGTTGGGGAAATCTCCCTACCGCCTCACACCAGCCGGCGGCTCTCTGCAAGTTCCATTTCCTTAGTAATCCTCATCAAAGTCAATGACATATAAAATTGACTTTATTTTAACCGCTTTTCGGGCAGCTGTCAAGTTAAAATTCATCAAGAGTAAGATTAAATTCAGTCGTTAAATTCAGTCCATCCTACTCTCCCAGCGGATAAATCGCCATCTGATATCCATATAGGATCACAATATACGCTCCTTCCGCTGACTCTAACACACTGTCCGGCACCTCAAACACCAATTCCCCTTCCTCCGTCTCTCCGGGATCCAGGGAAGAATTGTTCAGACCCGCCGTATACGCCCACAGCTGAGCAGGTTCAATATAACTTTCAAATGTCCCGTCCGTAATCCCCACCTGGATGCCCGCACCGTTTCCGGGTATGGATAATCCCATAAAAGTCTCACTCTTCAGCCCCACATTTGAGAGGGTAAATGCCGCCCTCACAAGCTTGCAGCCCTCGCCTGCCTCATATTTCTGCAGACTTGCCTCAAAGGAATCTACAATTTGGCTGGAATGATAAGTCACTTCCCATCCTCCCAGAATCACGGATTCGTCTCTTTCATATTCTACCTTGCCCCCGGTCTGATCCACCAGAGAAACATATGTCTCCGGAGTGTTGACATTGGCATAAATATAGGACAGAGTATCGGAGGATGTCACTTCCGGATACTCCAGCGCTTCCTCTCCGTAATGAGATACAATTGAGGAGGAAGCCTCCTCCATCACATCCCCCAGATGTCTGAGATAATTTCCCGTCCCCGCCTCATACAGATCGATGGACGTAGCGGACCATACCTCTTGAATTCCGGTCTGGTCACCGGTGGTGCGATCCTGATAAAAGCTTCCGTACTCATAGGACGGCGTCAGCACAAGATAATAATCAGCCTCCGCCGCAGATGCCGGATAAGCCTCCCCGGGAAGATTCAGCATAAAATCTCCCAATATCCGCAGCGGCGCAGGGGAACCTTCCCATTCCGCCGAAGCAGGATTCCTGTAGAAGGCAATGATCTTTTTCCCCTCGATATCAATCGTCTCCGGCAAATCTTCTGCCGCAGGCTCCTGTAATGACAGCGCTTCTCCCACAACTACCGCCAGCATTGTATCGTAATAGGTCTCTCCGTCGATATCCGACACACTCTTGAACTCGTCGGTTCCGAACTTCCCCTCCATGGCCGGCAGCATGGAATCCCGCAGACAGCCGATATAGGCCAGCCCCTCGTCAATGGTGGCAGCCTGTACCGGATCCCCGTCCACATAGCTGTACAGGTACGTCTGTGTCCAGTCCTGTTCCGACCAGCCGTCGAAATACCCCAGCGCATTCAATTCGTCTCCGAGAACGGATAAGCTTATGGGATTGTCTTCAATCCACGTATCAACTGCTTCCCGCAGCCCGTCGGCATACTTCGCCTCTGCCGGAGCCCCCTTCAAAAGCCCCTTGATCACCTCTCCGTCCATTGGTCCGGCTACCGCCAGCATGGCATCTAAGCAATCGTAAGGATAAAAGGCATCCTCCAGCGCTTTCCAGAATTCGTCCTCCTGTGTCAGCACCTTTGCAAAAAATTCTCTCGCCAGGACCGCCCCGGGCGAATCCTGTGTCCTGCCGTTATCCCCCTGCTCTATCGCACACAGAAGAGCCGTGGCCTTAAATTGCTGACTCAGCGTTTCCGCAGTCTCCGCCTCCGTCCGCAGCCCCTCCTTGTCCAGGGCGGCCCAGTTCTTCTCAATATATTTCGTCAGGCCCGATTCCTTTCTGGCGGCGTCCCAACAGGACTCCGCCAGACTTTTCCCTCCCTGGCATGCCGTCAGACATGCCGTAGCGAGGCAAAAGATCATCATCGCCAGAAGTTTCGGGCCTGCAGCCTTAATCCTCACTGTTGTTCTCCGCAACGCTCTGCGCCCTTGCCGCAATCTCCTTCTCCTGTACATCGGAAGGAGCCTGCTCATAACGGATGAATTCATAAGCGTATACACCTCTGCCGCCCGTCATGGAACGCAGATCGGTACAATATCCGTGCAGCGAACTCTGCGGAATCTCTGCCTCGATGACCTGCTTGCCGCCTGCCATGGGATTCATCCCCAATACACGGCCTCTCCTCTTATTCAGATCTCCCATTACATCGCCGGTATAGGCATCCGGAACAGTCACCTTCAGGGATGCGATGGGCTCCAGCAATACGGGATGCGCCTCCATAAATCCTTTCTTAAAAGCCTGAATGGTAGCCATCTTAAAGGCCTGCTCGGAAGAGTCTACCGGATGATAGGAGCCGTCGTACAGCACTGCCTTTACGCCCACTACAGGATACGCAGCCATGGGTCCCTTAATGACGGATTCCTGAAGGCCCTTCTCCACTGCCGGGAAGTAATTCTTCGGCACGGTACCGCCTACCACTTCCTGAGAGAACTCGAAAGCCTGATCCAGATTGTCGGAAGGGCTGAAGCGCATCTTTACATGGCCGTACTGTCCATGTCCGCCGGACTGCTTTCTGTATTTATATTCCACATCGGACTGCTTCCGGATGGTCTCCCTGTAAGCCACCTTCGGGCGATCCAATTCTACATCCACCTTATATTCATTCAGCAGACGGCTGACGACGATATCCAGATGCTGATCGCCCATGCCGTATAACAGTGTCTGTCTGTTCTCGGAATCGTTCACCACCTTCAGCGTCAGATCCTCGTTGGTCATCTTCTGCAATGCCTGGGAAATCTTATCCACATCCCCTTTGTTCTTCGGTTTGTAGCGCATGCAGGTATAAGGCGTGGACACTTCCACCTTGCCGTACTTGATAGGCGTGGCCTTCGTTGAGAGGCTGTTGCCTGTCTTCGCATCGGAAAGCTTTGCCAGTGCGCCGATATCGCCTGCATGAAGCTCGGGCACTTCCATAGGCTTGTTGCCCTGGAGGATATAGAGCTTGCCGATCTTCTCTTCCACTTCCGTATCCACATTATAGAGCAGATCATCGGTCTTCAACACACCGGAATTCACCTTGATCAAGGAATACTTGCCGATGAAAGGATCTACGATGGTTTTCCAGATGGCAGCCGATTTCGCCTTGGAGAAATCGTAATCCGCATCGTAAATCTCATTCGTCTTCATATTGATGCCCTTGATCTTGCGGTTCTCGGGGCTGGGCATATATTTCACGATATCATCCAGCAATGTATAGACACCCTGGCAGAGCACATTGGATCCCATGGTCATGGGAACGATGGTGCCGTCGCATACATTGGTGCGCAGAGCCGCCCTGATCTCCGCATCGGAGAAGGTCTCGCCGCCGAAATACCGCTCCATCATCTCCTCGCTGGTCTCCGCCACCGCCTCCATCAACGTATCCCGACAGATCTCCAGATTCTTCTTATTATATTCCGGCACCTCGCAATCCACTACTTCCTTGCCCTGCCAGCGATGGCCGGTCTCGGAAACCACATTTACATAGCCCACAAATTTCTCCGCTTCACGGATTGGCAGATTGAAGGGAGCCATCTTCTTGCCGTACAGATTGGTCATATCTTCCACTACCTGGCGGAAGGAAGCATTGTCCACGTCCATGTTGGAAACATAGATAAATCTGGGCAGCTTGTACTTCTCACACAGCTCCCAGGCCTTCTGCGTCCCTACTTCGATGCCGGACTTGCCGTTCACAACGATAATAGCCGCACCGGCAGCGCTGACAGCTTCCTCAGCCTCGCCCACGAAATCAAAATAACCGGGGGTGTCGATCACATTGATCTTAACACCCTCCCACTCGATGGGAATAATGGATGCATTGATTGAAAACTTCCGCTTCTGTTCCTCTTTACCATAGTCGCTTACGGTATTGCCGTCGGGGACTTTGCCCATTCTGGATGTAATTCCGGACAGATACGCAAAAGCTTCCGCCAGGCTGGTCTTACCGCTTCCGCCGTGCCCCAGCAGCACCACATTACGAATCTTGTCAGTTGTGTAAACTTTCATTTGACTTTCCTCCAATTTTTATGTAATTTGGGTGTTTTGACATGATAATGACAAATGATTCAATTCCCATGTGTCTATTTTACTAGACTGAGCGGATTTTTACAAGATAATATTATGATTTCACTCAATTTTTCTCCCTGCAAATTTTCTATTGCTTTATAGAAATGAAAGTGATATTGTATAAGACGATAAATTTCAATGAAAAGAGGTATCCCCCATGTCCTTTATTACCTGCGGTTTTGTCGGTCTGGGCCTGATCGGCGGCTCCATCGCCAGAGCCCTGAGAGAGAATATTCCGAATAGCAGAATCGTCGCCACCGATATCAATGAAGCTGCCCTTTCTCTGGCAAAAAGGGAATCTGTAGCAGATATTACCACGGATTCCGTGGATAACAGCTTCTGTGACTGCGACTATATCTTCCTGTGCGCTCCGGTCAACAAAAATGACGAAAACCTCTCCGCCGTGAAAAAGGTTATGAATCCCCATTGCCTTCTCACGGATGTAGGCAGCGTCAAGACAGGGATCCACGAAACCGTCCGGGAAGCCGGTCTGGAGCATTGTTTCATCGGCGGCCATCCCATGGCAGGGAGCGAACGCGTGGGATTCCTCAATTCCAAAGCCGCTCTCCTGGAAAACGCCTACTATATCCTGACGCCCACCGCACAGGTTCCAAATGAAAAGCTGGAAGCCTACAGACAGCTGGTAACCGGCATGCGGGCCATTCCCCTGGTTCTGGATTATCTGAAACATGACTACATTACTGCCGCCATCAGCCATCTGCCCCATGTGATCGCCGCCTCATTGGTGAATCTGGTGCGGGAGAGCGATTCCAAAGACGGCGTGATGAAAATGATTGCCGCGGGAGGTTTCAAGGACATCACCAGAATCGCTTCCTCCCAGGCTGGTATGTGGCAGCAGATCTGTCTCACCAACGGGGCGAATATCTCCTCCCTTCTGTCCGATTATATTGATTCCCTCACCGCATTCCGGGAACTTTTAGACGGACATGATGCCAAGGCACTGTATGAACAATTTGAAAATGCCCGCATCTACCGGGACTCCTTCATCAATACCTCCAGCGGCCCCCTGAAACGCTCCTACCGCATCAGCGTAGAAATCGCTGATAAATCAGGCGCATTGGCAAATATTACTGCGCTTCTGGCACAGCGTGAAATCAGTATCAAAAATATCGGGATCACACATAACAGAGAAGGGGACGACGGTGTATTGAAATTGGAATTTTATGAGGAAAATGCCATGATACTGGCGGCCCATATTCTGAGGGAACAAGGGTATTGCGTAGATATCCGTTCGTAAGGAAATTCTAGGAAACCGAAAATACAACCCCTCTTCGGAAACCGGCTTCCGGTCACCGCAGAGGGGCTTTTTCAGCTGTTTTCTGTATTCCATGGGAATCACTTCCCCGGCATCTCCTGCTCTTCTTCTCTCCATGCCTGCGCCAGAGAGCTGCCGCACAGATGCAAAACAACATACCAGCCGCGCCTCCGCAGGTATCCAGCAGCACATCCGCAATACTGGCATACCTTCCCGGCACGAAATACTGATGAAATTCATCTCCGGCCGCGGAGAGAAATACCCAGACCGCCGTCAGCAAATACAGCCATCTTCCCTGCTTCATCCACTGACTCCACAGAACGTAAACCAGAATTCCCATACAGGCATATTCCGAAAAATGCGCAATCTTCCGCAGCGGATGCTCAAAATTTTCCGCCATACCCGCCATTTTCGCCTCACTCCAGGAAAAGCCTGACAAAGCGTTGGCCAAGCTCACGCATTTCTCGGAAATCATCCTGCTCAGGGAACCGGATTCCACGCTGTCCTGAGCGGAAAAGCTGAAAATCATGCTGTACAGAATCCCCAGCAGCACTGCGGCAATCCCCGTCACAATCAGCTTCCGCCGCTTAGGCCTGTCCCATGAAAAACTTCTGTGTTTATTTTTCATTGACAGTCTGATATACTTCTATCCTTGCAGAATCCATCTCCGGCATACCGATAAAGATTGCGCCGTATCCATAACCGCCTGCTCTCAGTTCAATCCTTACAATCTGCAGAAACGCATGAAGCACTTCCTTTGTCCAGATCGTCAGATAAGCCTCATATACTTCGCCGATCTGCAGCGGCTCTCCGCATTCAAAACCAATACCGTTTTTGGATACATCCACAATATTGATCGTCACTTCATTTCCGCTATGACCGTCCAGTCTCTTGATTACAAGCTTGGAATCTAAGTCTGTTCTTCTGTTCTTTCTTCTTTCCTGGTCCATACCTTTACCTCTCCTTCGCCGATGAATCATCTTCACCTTGAATACTTTTAGTATATCATTTCCTGGACCATATCTCAAGATAAAAAGAAAATTTTCAGCAATTTTCAAGCAGATAGTGTACAGCCCGATCCAGCAGCCATCGTCCGAAGCGGTTATTCTCCAGAAACAGCGGTTCTTTTCCCATACCGCCCTCCAGACGCAGGGTAGTCGCAATAATCGTTCCTTTGCCGCAGCCCAATTCACATAAATAATCATCTGCACGCCATTCCCGGCAATCATACCGCCGCAAAATCGGTCTCCGGTAATCAAACCTGTCATCTTCCTCATCCGCAAAGGCTGTGTCCGTAGAACTCCCAAAGTAACGCAGATCGTCCATCCAGCTTTCACGCAGGAGCCCTTCCAGCATTGGATGATCACACTGCCGTATCATGCCCTCCCTCCAGAAAGCTACAAAGTGAACAGGAAGTGCTCCCTCCTGCCGCTGGACATAGACAGCCTTCCCCCCGGCTTTTATATATGTAAAAATCTCAGGAGTAAGCAGGGAACAGAACAGAATCTCATAACGGTTAAGCCCCTCCCTTCCATCTGTCTCCTCTACCCGGGGATAGTATTTTTCCACCGTCCGGAACACATGCAGCGGATCATATAATCCCAGGTCTATATCACTTTTTTCCGGACACGGATAAAGGAAAATCG
The DNA here is from genome assembly GCA_910584865.1 of uncultured Acetatifactor sp. Lineage (GTDB taxonomy): Bacteria > Bacillota > Clostridia > Lachnospirales > Lachnospiraceae > Acetatifactor. The sequence goes on along the minus strand of CAJUCE010000013.1, from coordinate 98,486 downwards.
GCCAGCTGTTGACTGTCTGCGTATCCCCGCAGGCAAAGGCAGCCTGCAGAATACAGGTTTTCGGCTCTCTCACCCGGGGCAGCGGAAAAGTGAGATAGCACAGTTCCCCCACTGTACCATTGTCCACATCCCTGCCTTCTTTTCTGCCCTTATGCAATATTTCCCCGCAGGTTCCCTGAAGTTCCCATCGGACAACGCCTCCTGCCAGTCTGCAGCCTCCGTAATTAGAAAGCAGCACATGTAATCTATAGATTTCCCCACCGAAGAATCCGTACCGCTCCCTGGGCATAATCCGGTCTGCATTGATCCAGATTCTGGTTAAATCCCAGGCGGGCAGAAGCACCACATCCCCATTAAACCTGCCCAGGATTTCCGGATCAAATTTTTCTTCCATAAAATCGTCAAACAATCCGCTGGCAGCAATAGGAACATCCCGCAGGGAAGTGATATTGTAGCCTCCTATGATAGGAAAAGAGCGGGTCTGTTCCAGTGTCACCTTCCGGTGAACCATGGCATGATCATAGGACAGCGCTTTCAGCAGGGGAAATTCTTTCCGAATTCCGCTTTTCTCCATCATAACATCATGCTTTCCCAGGAAAAAATCAGGTTTCAGGCGGCATATGGGGTTTCTGGCCTCATCCTGAAGCTCCCAGAAGAAATGTTTCACACGGCTCCTCTCCCGCACCTCCCTTAAATCCCTCAGCGTATCGCTGTCGCAGAATTCCCCGAACAGCCATGGGCGATTCTGCTTCCATACCGGGGTAAATGCTTCCAGGATAGGTTCCATATTCTGAATATCCCCATAAAAATGGTAGTCCGAAAAGTCCGCATGATCCACAGCCAGACCGCCGTAGCATTCCCCGGACCCGGAATTGTCCCGAACCGGAATTCCCAGTATTTCCCTGGCCAGCCCATACATTTCTTCCAGAAGCGCCTCCCCCACCTTGTCATCCAGCTCGCACCCCAGGCTCAAAAATGCAACGCAGGGATGCCCGGCAATCTGGCGGATCAGCCTGGGAAACTCCCTGCGGATCCGCTCCTCCAGCCAGGGCGACTCCTCCGGCAGCCAGAGAGGAAGCTCCACCCACAGCAGCATACCGCTTTCATCTGCCAGCCGAAAATACGCCTCCCGGGGAATATAGAGACAGTGTTTTATCATATTAAATCCATATCTTCGCACCTTTCGGATCTCATCCCTGATGACATCTGCTCCCGGAGCAGGAGTAATCTCCTCGTAACAGCCCCAATGCAGGATACCTCTGGGATATATAGGAGTTCCGTTCATAAGCACTCTGGATTTCTCTCCCCGGATCGTCCTGAACCCAAATGTATTCTCCAATTCCAGCTGCGTTTCCCCGTCCGAAAGAAGCAGGTCATAGCGATACAAACAGGGCGTCCCGGGACTCCACAGCAAAGGTGTCTCCACATGAAATCCAATCTCCGTCTCTTCCTGCACGCAAATATGACAGATTTCCGCCGCCGGAGCGCCATAAGGATCCAGAATCCTTCCCGTCACCTGCACCGGTCTTTTGCTTTTCGTATGTATCAGCCGCAGTGTCAGCTTCCCGTCTCCCCGCTCATCTCCCTGTGCATAATGCCCTTCCACGAAAAAGTGCCGGGCCGATTCCAATCTCACCGCATCCCAGATACCGCCGAAGGTACATAACACATCCGGAATAAAACCGGACAATACCTGCCGCAGGGGAAAGCGGTCTCCCTCATGATATCCGGGCTTCCACACATCCACAGTCAGCCTGTTCTCCCCCTCTGCCGCCGCACCGTCGGCATCCATGGAAAAACCGTCCCACATTCCCTCGTGAACGCCCAGTTCCGCTCCGTTCAAAAACACCCGGCAATAATAGCTGACCCCGCCGAAAAAAAGACGGAAATGTTCCTTGGGCAGATCGGGGATCTGAAACGTTTTCACAAGCCGCACTCTGTCCGCGATATCTTTCTCCTCCACATAGCGATCCCAGCATCCCGGCACCTGTATGTCAATGATTTTTCCGCCGGGAAGTTCACATTTCCAGTCTCCGTTCAAATTCCAAATCATGTCCGTTCCTGTGCCCCCTGTAGAATCTCCGGTTCATTCCTGCTCCTGCACTCCGGGTACAATCGAACTCCCGGCTGTACCTGCCCGGGTACGCTCCACGAGCTTCCGGCTGTACCTGCCAGAGTACGGCCGCCCCGCCTCCCCGATTCAGCGTATTTCCCTTCCAATGGCCTGACGGGTCTCTTTGTCGAAAAAGAGTACTTTTTTCGCCTTTACACAGATATCGATCTGATCGTCGATAGCATATCTGTGGGTGTGCCTGATTTTAGCCGTCACCTTTTGATCATTCACGCATCCGTTGATAATGGATTCAGATCCCAGCCGCTCCACAAAATTGATTCTCATGGAGATCAGATTCAGATCCTCCTCCTTTTGCGGAATATCCGCCATATCTTCAAAGAATTCCGGCCTGATCCCCATGATGATATTTTTGCCCTCATAAGCATCCATGGCCTTCTCCTGGTCTTTTAGCACCTTGAATTTCGTATCTCCGAAGGTTACGGCGCCCTTTGAATAAGTCCCTTCGATAAAGTTGATGGAAGGGGAGCCGATAAAGCCTGCCACAAACATGTTATCCGGATATTCAAAGATCTCCTCCGGAGAACCGATCTGCTGCACCACCCCCTTATTCATGACGACAATCTTCGTTCCCATACTCATGGCTTCCACCTGGTCATGGGTCACATAAATGGTGGTGGCACCGGCATTTTCATGAATTCTCACAATGGTCTCCCTTGTCTGATTCCGCAGCTTTGCATCCAGATTGGACAGCGGCTCATCCATCAAAAAGACCTTGGGCTTCTTTACCAGCGCCCGTCCCAGCGCCACACGCTGCTGCTGTCCGCCGGAGAGATTCCTGGGTTTCCGGTCCCGGTACTCTTCCAGATCCAGATATTTTGCCGCGTCCTGAATCCTCCTGTCGATTTCGTCCAGGGGGACCTTTTTCATCTTCAGTCCGAAAGCCATATTTTTATATACCGTCATATGAGGATACAGGGCATAGGACTGAAATACCATAGCAATATCCCTGTCCTTGGGAAGCACATTATTCATATGGACTCCGTCTATATAAATATCTCCGTCCGTTATGGTCTCAAGCCCGGCGATCATGCGCAGCAACGTGGTCTTTCCGCATCCGGAAGGCCCCAGCAGCACGCAGAAATCATTGTCCCCGATCTCCAGATTGACCTTATTGACTGCCTTGTATTCTCCGTCATAACTTTTTACCAAATCTTTTATCTGTATTTTAGCCATTTTTACCCCGTTTCTGCGCTGCTTTTGCATATAACAGGCTTGTGCCGGGCCTTAAGGCTGCGCAGCGCACTGACACCAAACCCCTCTGTTTCGTCGTATTATCCCCGCCTTTACCCCGCAGCCCTCACGCACCCTTGGAACCGGTATTGGCGATGGACTCCATAAAATACCGTTGAAAAATAATAAACAGAATCAAAAGCGGCAGCATTGTGATGATAGCTGCGGCAATCGGTATGGACGGCGCTGCTTTGTACTTGGAGTTCATCATCAGCGTCATTCCCACGGAAATAGGATACATCTCCTGCTTCTGCAGCAACAGCTTGGGCCACAGATAGGACCCCCAGGAACCCATGAACAGAAGCGTTCCCGCTGCCAGAAGCGGCGCCCTGGATAATGGCAGAAGCATTTTTACAAAAATGCCGATCCGCCCCATGCCGTCCATAATGGCCGCCTCTTCCAGCTCCTTTGGAAAGGACAGGAAAAACTGCCTCATCATAAATGTATAATATGCCGAGAAAAGAAACGGTACAATCAGACCGGTATAGCTGTTCCCCCATTCCAGGCCGCGCACAATCATGATATACTTGGGCACCAGCGTAATCTGCCCCGGAATCATCATCACTGCCAAAATAGCGGCAAACCATGCCTTCTTCCCGGCAAATTCGATTCTCGCCAGAGCGTAACCGCCCATGGAGGAGAACAGCAGTGTCAGCAATGTGGTGGAGGCCGACAGAATCAGCGAATTCAGCATCCATTTCCATATGGTGATCCCTGTCTCATAGTCCTTTAACCCGAACAGAATCCGCTCATAGGCATAGGGCGTCAGGTCACTGAATTTGAACCGGAAGGAATATATATTGAATCCCTTCCGCAACGATGCGATCACGGAAAAGAAATACGGATAAAGCGTGACCACTGCCAGAACAACGGCCGCCAGGGTAAACGCAACGGTAAATACCTTATATACGATAGCCGAACGCCTGTAAGCATCCATTTTGTCCTGAGGAGACTTTATATCTTTTTTTCGTTTCATTTTACTCCCCCTTCAATAGGTCTGGTCTTTAAACAGTTTCCGCTGGATAATGGTAAAGACCATGATAATCAGGAACAGGATAAACGAAGCCGCGGCCGCCCGTCCCATCTTATTCTGTGTCCAGCCCACATTGTAAATATAATAGACTACCGTCCACAGGCTGCCGTCCGGACCGCCCACCTGAGGCTTCTCTCCGAAATCAGCCAGGATCTGCACCATGTCATATACCTGCAGAGAGCCGATAAAGCCCGTAACAAACAAAAAGAATGTCTTGTTGGTAAGCAGAGGCAGCGTAATATGGAAAAACTGCTTCGGGCGCGATGTGCCGTCCAGAGCTGCCGCTTCATACACCTCCTGGGGAATTTCCTGCAAGCCTGCAAGATAGATCAGCATATTATATCCCGCCCCGGCCCAGACCGACATGATAATGGCCAGATTCATTGCATACCCCGGCGTAATCCTCCATACCACCTGCGGCAGGCCGAACATTGCCAGAAAATCCGTGACAATGGTATCCGGCCGAAACAGCGCGTCAAATATAATGATCAATGACGTAAGCGTTGTAATATTCGGGATAAAGTACGCTACCCGAAAGAACCCTTTTCCCTTGGAATTATGGGCGATCAGAGCCAACACCAGGCCGATTACATTCGTTATAAATACGGACAGAACCGCAAAATAAATGGTCTGCCACACCGACCGGACAAAGATCGGGTTCTTTAATACAAGCATGTAATTTTTCAGACCGACAAACTTTGCCCCTGACTGAAATCCTTTCATGATATCATGCTGGAGCATGTCATAGTTTGTAAATGAAAGAAGAAATGCAAACAATATCGGAAGGAATGTCCAAAAAATAAGGTAAATAATATTCGGTCCCAGGAATAAATATCCCCAGAAAAGATTATTTCTTTCCAGACGTGTCATCTTCCTGTGCTTTTTTGTTTTTCCGGGTTTATTCTGCAAGATCAACACCCCTTTCTGGCAGGAGACTGTCGTATGTGTGTTTTTAGAAAGGATATGGCATTTCCGGCAGGCGAAAATGCCATATCCTGTATCAGTGCTTTATTTTACTTTCGCGTCCGGATTGTCAAGTTCAATCTCATTTTCTTCCAGCTGGACATTGATCAGCGCCTGCTCGGCTTCCAGTTTCTCCGTGATCATTGCGCGCAGAGCCGCCTCGTCATATCCGTTTGCTTCCACCTCTGCATATGCGGCCTCCAATACGTTATGCACGGAGGATGTCAGATCGATTCCGCCTGCCTGATAGTCCGGGGAATGGATGATGCCCTTCTCAAGGGTATCAAGGAACCCGATGCCATGCTGTTCTTCCGGCAGCCATGTGGGATACTCAGCCAGCAGATCCGTCTTGCCGGGCAGACAATAATTATAGGTATCCGGCCCGTATACTTCACGCCATACATCCACTGTCATGTACTTGATAAATTCGGCTGCCGCTTTGGCCTTCTCTCCTTCCAGATTCTTGTTCATAACCATACCCTGGTTGTAAACCTCGGTGTGAGATTTTCCGTCCTGTCCCAGAGGGGCTGCGATAGATGCATAATTCACATTCAGGGGCAGCGGTTCGCTCTCTATACCCAGGGGCAGCCTTGTCAGGCCTGTGATGGTCCAGTCGCCGGTGGGCCAGAACAGTACATTGCAGGCGTCGCTGAATGCTGCCTGTGTTCCGCCCGGATTAACCTGCTGCGCGCTGTATCCCTTGGAACGCCATTCGGCGATTTTCAGGATGCCGTTTACAAATGCCTCCTGGGCAATATTGTTGGTATCGCACAGAGGGGTTCCGCCGTACACTCCCACCAGCAGCCACCAGTAATACATGGTATGGTTGGCGCCAAGCAGATAATAGGGATAGCTCTCACCGTCGGTATATTCCACGGTCTTGTCCTTCAGATAAGCTTCCGCAGTTGCCAGATAGGATTCAAACTCCTCAAAGGTCCATGTCTTGCTCATGTCAAGGCCGATTTCGTCTGTCAGATCCTTATTGTACACAAAAGCAACCACGGAAAATGTAACAGGAAGCGCATAGTAATCATCACCTGATTTCCACAGGTCAATGCCCTGAGGCACATAGCCGTCGAACACTTCCGGATCCAGATAATTGCTCACGGGCTGGATCACCGTATCCTTCCAGGAAGACATCCAGTTCACGTCCATATTCCAGATATCCGGTCCCACACCCGCGGCTACTGCTGTCTTCGTGGTATCCAGCCAGTCCTCGCCTGTGGCAGTCATCTCGATTTTAACCGGAATACCGGTCTTTTCTTCGTAGGATTTGGTAAACGCATCCACATAGGGCGCTACGTCCACTGTGGCGTTATACTGCCATGTCAGGGTGATAGGATCCTTGCTCCCGCCCGCATCCGCTGTCTGAGAATCGCTCCCTGCATCTGCCTGGTCCGAACCCTCTCCCGCAGCCGTAGAACTTCCCCCACCCCCTGCCTGAGAGTTTCCCCCTGCGTCAGGACTGCCTCCGCAGCCGCCGAGAGCCGCTATAAGCGTGGTAACCGTAAGAATCAACGCCAGCATTTTCTTTTTCTTCATTTTTCATCCTCTCCTTTTTTGTATTTCATATTTTCCGCGGCAACATTTCCGCCTTGGAAATCATGAGCTTGATAAATGTTACTATATTACTTTTGTTCCGGATATCCGGTCATGTATGGCCAGGTGGTCCCGATACAGCATCACCCTCGAGAAGGATATCACCAAAATCCAGGGCAGACTTACCAGATAATACAGGAGGATTCCTCCCGGAAAGGAGGCGCAATACTCCAAAAATCCCTCCAGCACCCCCAGATATTCAAACAGGGCCAGCAATATCAGATTACTTGCTTCAAACAGGAATCTCCCGGTAAACTCTCTTACAACGATATGCAGGAAGGACGCCCTGCCGCCGTCAGAACGCACCACCCTCAGACGGAAAATCATTTTTCCAAAAGTTCTTCCCCGCAGCAATGTGGTAAGAATTATGGCATACAGCGCGAAAATCACATTCTGGAAAAGCATGGCCCCCGCCATATCTGCCGGCAGATCCGGGACGGCTTCTTTCATTACCCGTACCATGGCATACACCAGCAAAGCGTCCGCAATATAAGCCCCTGTGCGGCGAAGCACATATCTCCACTGAATCTGCATGGAATTCGTCCGTTCCATAAAATTGACTGAGCTTATGCTACCACCTCCTGTTCGTCATATGTCTGATTATTGCTCTGTCCGCATTTCCATTCTCCTATGAAGGAAGCATCGGAAGTTCCGTCATGCGGATATCGGTGCAGCCGTAGGGAATCATCCTGATCTCCTCCGCCTCCCCCAGGGGCCTGCGGTCCGCGGGGCTTGCCTCACATACGCCCCACTGACTGATCTTCCAGGGTATCTCTTTTGCCCTGGCCATGATATGGACCGGCGGCCTGACGGGATCGAAGGGAATCTCTCCCACCTGGTTTTGGTGATAGGTCACATCTGTACTGCAAAAAGCGTAATTCCACTTGCTCATGGGAAAAATTTCATAGTCGCAGTAAGGAAACTTCCGTTCCACACCGTCTCTGCAGTATTCTGCAGGAACCCATTTCTCGTCTATGGCCACACTGTAGAGCAGCGGCCCTCTCCAAAGTGCCACCAGATCGTTAGGACGAGCACGAAACTCTGCCTCAAATTCCATACTCATTGAGATCTTTGTCTCCTCTTTCCATTCCCGGCTTATAGTATGGAAGGAACCCGGGAGGACAGCCCCGCCGTCTATATCCGCCGACTTTGCGCATCCCGGCACCCGCACCGCCAGTTCAAAAGTCACCGGTCTTTCGGGGCGGACAATGAACATAACACTGGAATCAAAGGGGTAATCCGTAACGGTCTCTACTTCCACTGCCGTACCTTCTATGGTTACCCTGACCCTGGCCGGGGTGATGAGCGTGACGGCAATGCCTTTTTCGGATTTCATAAAGGCAGACAGGGCAAACTTGGGCCATGCCTGATTAAAGTTGGCAGTACAGCATCCGAAGTTGGGTTCCAGCCCGAACTGATTGGACTCTCCCCCGTTTGTAAGGTAATGTGCCTCCTCTTTCGGAATATTGCGGCACTGGGGCTGGTTGGTCATCTGGTCATATTGATGCGTCCACATGTCCGGACTCACCGTAGCAGGATAGGCATTGTAGGCCAGCCGCTCCAGATAATCCCCCCACACCGGATTCCCGCTGACTGCCAGGAGATGCTCGTAGGAATACATGGCCTCCGCCACACCGCAGCATTCGCTGCCCTGTATGGGGGAGACTCCCGCCAGACATTCGTCCCCGGTAAAGTGCCCCGCCGCCATACCATGCTTGCAGAGCAGCACATCCAGCATCAGATTAGCCAGCTCCTCCGGATCCTGGCCGCTGATACGGGAATACAGCGCCTCTGCCTTCAGTGCCATGGCCGTATTGACCACATGCTCGGTGAAACTCCACTTTCCCTTTTCCACTTTGTCCATGGGAAATATCCGGTACAATTTCCTGTAATCCGTACCCTCCACATAGAGCAGATTCGCCAGATCAATCAGCCATTTTTCCGGCCGGCGTTCATACAGCCAGTAAATGGGAATCAGCGCCTCATACCATCTGGTGGCCGACCAGTTGAAAAGCGTATTTCTGTTGATATGTTCCCGGAAATTGCGGAATGCCTTATAAAGCACCTCTTCTATTCTCTCGTCTCCGCTGCACTGATAATACAAAACCAATACCTTGCCGATGAGGAACAGGGCCCACATATCATACCGCTTCCGCTCGCCGTCCTCGCAGGGACAAATCCACCCGTCCGGCTGCTGCCGTTCGATGATGGCGTCGATATATTTTTTCGCCCGGACCTTCATATCCTCGTCGTCCAGAAGCCATGCCAGAGGTATGAATCCGTCCAGCCAATAGGGTACCCGCTCCCACCCGTCCCTGTCTCCGCCGATCCAGCGGCTGTCCCGCACATCCGGCCATATTTTGTCCAGATTGCCCGACAGCCCCCTGGCCTGGATTTCCAGCTGCCGCTTCAGCCAGCCGGCAGGCGCGATTTCATTTGTTGTAAGCATTTCAAATCTGTTTTTTATAAGCATGTCTGCCACTCTTTTCGTTATTGAGTCTATACTCGTCTAAATTGTGAAGGTCTGATAGCGGTATTCACATCCCGTAAACCCCGCCCTGGGTCCCACGCCTTCCCCTTCATGGGAATAGTCGAGCACTTCCCGGTCCGTCACCACCCGCATCCATAAAGTACCGAAGACATCCGTCTCGTCTTTCCAGGTTCCTCCTGTACCCACGCCGCTGTACTGGGCATGGCCGGCATAGGCGGTGCAGAATCGGTAGTATTCCCCTTCCGTGCGGGAGGCCGCCAGCTTCTCCTGCGTAAATACCGCCGCATAAGTCCCCTGGGACAGAGGCTGCGTCTCATATGGAATGGTACATACTTTTCCTGAAACAATACTTTCCTTCGGGATAACCCTGGAAATGACGGGAGTTCCTGCAGGCATCCTGTTTTCCGTGCGGTATATCTGGACCACCAGATCGCTGAGCGAATTGCTGCCGTCGCTTTCTATGAAGATCCTGCACTGGATCGCCCTGAGGGACACGTCGCCTGTCATCGGCTCCTTTCTGCCGCAGGCTGTAAGCCGATAGAGTCTCGGGCAGTTCTCTCCGAACAAAATCCTGATACCGGTGCTCCGAATAGCCGGGAAAGACACCGCGTTCCACAAAGGATTCAGGTTCCGGCTGCAGATATCCTGCCACAGCTCTCCTTCTAAATATTGTATCCGTCCCTGCCATTCTCCATCCTCTTCCTCCGGCATAATTCCCACGCCGATCCCGGAAACATCATGGGGCTGATCCCATTCTATTCCCGCCCAGGCTCCTACCTCCGGAGAATGCCAGTATCTGGTTGCACTGTATACATAGCCGTTGGAGGGATCCAGTATCTGCGCCGGATCGTTTCCTTCCATACGGCTGGCCGTCAGTCTCGGACTGGCAAGCCATTCCCGGCAGGGATTGTCTCCTATATTCTCTCCCCGAAGCTTTGTCTCATCCCGGTAGAGAACGGGCCTGTTCACCTCAATCTCAACCCTCCCCGGATTTTTATGGAGAATAGTAAGGCGAATCTCTCTGATACATTGGGGACTGCCGTTTTTTTCCACCCTGTACTGTGTGTCGGAGCTGTCCAGGGGAAAGGAATAAAAGCGATGTCCGCATTTCTCCCATGTTTTCTCTGCAAAGATGCCGTCGGACGTGCACATTTGAGGAACCACCGTGATATAGTTTTCTTCATCCTGTACCAACGTCAGCACAGGCGATTTTACTGTTCTGTCCCAATCCGTATCCGCGCTTGCGGTAAGCCTCAGGTACAGCCCCAGACTGTCAAAATCTCCAAGCCAGACGCCGTCGATCTGAAAACGCAGTTCGCGTCTGGTTCCGTTGTGAGAATAGGCCCTCACTCTGCTGCAGCTGCTCTCCAAAATCTCTCCGCCTTCCCCGTCTCCTGTCAGCTCTGCCTTTTGAATGGATAATTCCCTTCCCTCCGGGCAGACATAGATCACTGCTCCATCCATGGCAGACCTGCAGGAATTGGCGGCCGTCACTCCCGCGTAATAACTCCCCGGTTTCCGGTAGATTTTCACAGGACATTGCATCTCTGAGGCCGTTCCGTCGCCGAATGTCCAGCGCAGCGTATAGTCCTCTGCCGGCGTCTCCACTGCGGCCCTGTATTCCAGCGCTTCCCCTGCTTTCACAAAACCTGCAGGAAATGTTCCGGACACCCGGATGGGACAATTTCCCTCCTCCAGCATCCTCACATCAAACACGTTGCCGTCGTCAAATATGTCCTCCCCCTCATTGTCCTGAAATACATTGCCTGAAAGCCGGAAGTCCCCGGCATTTTTCATATAAATGCCATGCCCCTTAAATTGCCCCGTGCTGTGGTTGCGGCTGATCTCATTGTCCTCCAGGATCCAGTGAAATACAGGAGCCGATACCGTGTTGCGCACTGCGATCCCCGGACCGCGATTGTCACAGATCTTGTTGCCGATTACCCTGAAATGATTTCCGGATCCGGCAACAGCGATTCCGCAGGTTCCGAAAAATTCCGGCGCATTGGCAAACCGGATACCGTTCCGGCAGGCCTCGTTCTCATATAGAAGCGTAAAATCCGATCCTCCCAGCCAAAAACCGTAGCTGGAATCATTGGCCTTGTTTCTGATATAGGTATTGTGATTGGACCATGCTTCTATGGCATTGTTGTTGGCGTAGGAGCAGTCATTGTTTACAAACAGATTGTGACAGGACTGCCAGCCGTTCAGTGCCCGGATAAAGATGCCGTCGCCGCCGTGGGTAATGTCATTATTGCAGACTCTGTTGTAGTCACACCCGGAATCCATCAGCAGTCCCGCAGAATCCCTTGCATGTACCTCACCGGGCTTAATCCGCAGTCCCCAGCTTAGATTATTTCCGTCGATCAGATTGCGGGAAGCATTCCACATTTTCACGCACATATTGGAAGCGAAGGAAAAATCGTTCTGCATGACTACATTGCCCCGGGATTCTCTCAGATAAATGCCGTTCCACACCTGATTGGCGCGATTGCGCCTGATCACGCAGTTTTCGGAACGATACAGCAGTATTCCGCCGCCGGGGCCATGCTCGTCCCATCCGCATTCAGGATCGTGGAAATTGCCTGAAAGGATACAATCCTCGATGGTTATATTCTCGCAATCTACCACTGCGATGCCTATCCGGAATCCTCTGGCGGTAAGCCCTCGGACAACGACGTTTTTCACGCCCTTCAGCAGCAGGGCGATGCCGCAGTAACCAAGCTTTTCCACCCGCGCCCGCTCTGCCTCATCTGTGGATTCCACATCGTACAGCTCCTTCAGCAGCAGGTCTCCGGGTAATATCTTCCTCTCTTCGCCGTGACACCCGCCCTCCAGCACAACGCCTGTAAAATCCAGCGCAATATTATCCGCTCCCGCCCGAAAACCGTCGCTTCCGTAAAACTCATAAATCCCCGGCTGAAATTGGGTGCTTTTCAGAATTGTTCGCTCCATACTTTCTCCTCCAAATTCCGGAATCTCCTGTGTCCTGCGCCCCGGTCAGCTCCTCGCGGGCCCCTCCGTCAGAACCATTAAACTCATTATAAGCAATCAAAATCTCAAAAAAAATGGGTTCTTTGTGACCTTGGGAGTCAAAAAGTGACTTTTTGTATGTTCTGCATATATTTTTATTCTCCTATTTCCATTTTTTAACAAATAAGTCACAAAAAAAGCGAACACACCAATTTGGTTTGTTCACTCTGTTGATCAGTTCCTGTATTAATGGCTGTTGTAATGTGTTTTCTGAAATATCCTGCGATACTCGTTGGGGGAGATTCCCTCCTGCTTTTTGAAATTCTTGAAGAAAGATTTGCTGTCGCTCATGCCTACCTGCTCGGCAATTTCCTTGATCTTGAGACTTGTAGTGGTGAGAAGGTATTTCGCCCTCTCCATCTGACGGTTAATCATATATTGCTTGGGCGTTACCCCTGCAGCCTTCCGAAACATGCGGATAAAATATTGTGTATTATAGCCGAAATGTTTCGCTATTTCGAATACCTGGGGATTTTTATAGCAGGTAGCCCGGATATACTCATAGATCTTCTCCATGTCCCCCTCTTCCTCATGATAGATCGAAAGCTTTTCCATAGTCTCCTTCTTCGTCACCTGGGTCAGCTCATACAGTACCAGCTCCATCATGAGGTTGCAGGGTCTGGCCGCTTCCTCCGTCTCCTTAAACACAGACTGATAGTGCAGCAGATGATTGATCATGACAATCAGTCTCGCCGTCTCCTCCTGCCTGCTGAATTCATTCAGGATGATCCCCGGAAAGACGCCGTTTTCGATTTTCCGGAACCAGGTACGGAAGCTTTGCTCCCCCTCTATGATTTCCTCCTTCTCCTGCAGCTTAAAATGCACCCAGTAAAAGGAAACCTCCCATGCCTCCTCCGTGCCGTAATGTTCTTCCTCCGGAAATAGAATAAAACAGTCTCCTTTCCGGAACTCCCTTTTTACCCCCTTTATCGTAAGCCAGAATCTGCCCTTTACCACAACTACCAGTTCATAATCGGAAAGCGTCATTCTGGGATGTATCCAGGCTCCCTTGGATACAAAGTGACCGCCGGAGATATAGGTGACCTCAGCCTCTTCCTGCCTGATAATATAACGCATAGATATCAGCTCCTAATGCAACCGCAAATCGGCATCAACATGAATGTTCCAGTTTCATAATATCCATTTATTATAAGGGATATACAGATATAATGAAATGTACCAAAATGAACTTCAGGTTGCAAAAAGTGACTATTTCCACGCGTTTCTGTCACACAATCAGCATGGCATCCCCTATGATGCACAGTATCATTAAATTCGCACCTTTGTAAGGTATAGCTTAATTTCATTTTAACATCAGCCCTGGATGGATGCAATCATTTTTTCTGGCATTCCTTTTTCTTCTCCAGGTCTCGGAGGAGCCGGGATTCTGGGAGGCCCGGATGTTGTTCTTTTACGTCCTTTCCCAGCATCGCAGGGGGCGTCCTTCCGGCTGCACCATCCGCACGGTGTAATATACGGACATTCTTCACCTAATCGCACGTTTTTCCTCCTGCCTTTCCTTTTTCCTCCAGTGCCAGGGATAACGCCTCCACTATGGTATCCAGTCTCTTTGCCCCGATGCCCTTCACTGGCTGCAAGGCATCCCTTATCTCCTGGCTGGTAAGCCCTGGCGTTGCCTCCTGGCCGTCCTTGAATCCGGATTTATATACACTCTCCGCCCATAATGTCATCTGACAGTGATCCATTTTCCGGATGCGGTCATACTGCTTGCGGTTCAGCAGGAACCCTTTGATTTTCCCCATTGTCACTCCTCCTCACTTTTCCAGACTGTTCCATCGCGCTTATAGATTGCATCGGTGGGTACCAGGTTCTTTTCATTCAGATATTCGCAATATGCAAGGCACTCCTCCCTAGTGGAGAACAAAAGGTCCCTCTGGTTCTCTCGTTTCTCCAGCACATCATAACTTGTGCCAGGCTCCACCAAATTTCCCTTTGCGCATACGGTATACACATAATCCAGTTTATAGTATCTCTCCCCTTCTTTGCCACAAGCGCAGTACCAGGCATAGACTCCGCTATCCCGATCTGCCAGCTCGTATCGCACCATTTTTTCTGGAACCATGACTTGTACTCTGCCTTTTTCACATTCGCACTCGTCTTTGACCGTATTCCCGGACGGAAGGGTTATCTCGATTCTCCGGTCTTTATCGCACTTATCGCACTTCGGCCCATATAGGTATTCCCAATCCACCCTCCAGAAGATTGTCTTGAACTGCTCCAGCATCTCCTCTACCTTCATACGCTTTGCTTTGTTCTCTGCCTCGCGCATCACCCTCTCACATTCCTGCTTTTTGCGTTCATAGTCCCTCTTTACCTGCTCGAAATTCTCCTTGATTCCCTGGAGTTTCCGGTTCTCGGCTTTCAGCCGCTCCATTTCCTCCAGGAAGTCACTCTTTATCGACTTTGCCAGGCTCTCCTTGAACTCCTCCACCTGCATATCAAATTCAGACGGCTCATTATAAAAATCATCCGGATAATACATATCACTCCTCCTCTTTCTGCTTATCAAATACTTCCGCCTCTTCACATTCCGCGCATCTGCTTACTTCTTTCACTTCGCCACGTCCATTCACGCCGATGTCCAATATCCGGGAAAATGCCCTGCACAAGTAGAATATCTTTTCATCCGGTCCTACACTTGCGTTTGCCTTTATGAAACACGGACACTTCCGGCAGTCATCCCGAACTTCAATCGCTATCTTTGCCATAATATACCTCCAATCAATCTATCCATACTATTTCCAGTGTCTTTGCGTCTATATATCCCACTATCTTCTGATGCGGAGCTTTTCCCTTTGAGAAATAGCACTTACTGAAATCATTACCGCACCCTTGTATGGAATACCCCTCTGCCCTTAGCTTATCGCATACGGCATTGTGGGCTATTGCCTTCTGCAATATATGTTCCGGAACCACTCTCTTTCCCTCCTTCCTTAATCAGCACGGCCCGCCCTCTGCCCCATGAAAAGCTCCGGCAGGGTACATCCATTTTCCCTTTACATACACATCATCAACCGTAAATTCTCCAGTCACCAGGCTATGTATTGCCTCCAGGTCTCCGTGATACACGCATGATTCCGCGTCTCCCACGAACGTATCCAGATCGCATTTATTGTCCAGGGTAAATCCCAGAATCCTCTCGTCCTGCCTTAACAGCGCATAGTCCTCCGGGTACAGCTCCCGGATGCCTGCAAACAGTTTGGGAGTAGAGAAGATGCACATCGCGCAACTGCACCGGTTCCATCCTGCCCGGTAACAAGGGTGAGGATTTACGTTGTGCCTCTTCAGCAATTCCCAGACATCCTTCTCCGAATAATCAATGACCGGCCTCCACTGGTGGACTAACCGGTGAGCCTTCGCCTCCGCATTAGTCCGGTGTATCTCCATCTCGTTATACTTCGCCCTTCCGGAAGATTCCCCACGCCTTTCCCCAGACACCACCAGAACCTTCACATTTGCCCTGGTCTTTTCCAGGTTTGACGTCACGCTGTCCTGCACGGCAGCTTTCAGATTTCCGCTGCACCATCTTCCCTGGTGGGTCCCTCCTTTGGCCGGGAACATGTGGCGCTTGCCTCCCAGCTCCTCCAGCTGTTTCAACCTTGACAGATTGGACATCACAGTATCGGCCACCATGATTTTCAGATATGCGCTGCACCACCGGCGGCTCAAATCTCCGGTCTTTGCCGGGAACTTCATTCTGTACCCCAGCTTTTTCAGCTCCTCCTCCATATCGTCCGTTGCCTTTTCCTTGATTTCCTGGCACTTGATATAGTTCTGTGACAGCTTGCAGCGTATGACCTCCCCGGTCTCCGGCTCCAGCCATTCCACCGGCTCGCTCGCCCCTACTCTATACAGCTCCCCGAAAAATCCGTTTACCCTCCATGATAACCGGAGCGGCACTCCTTCCGCCTCTGCGAATGATCGGACGTAATTGTGGGTGCATCTCCAGTCCATACGCCTGCATGGATGCCCTCCGTCTATATCGTGGTGCCAGAACTCTATCTTTCCCTTCGGCACTCCCAGCTCCAACAATTT
This sequence comes from uncultured Acetatifactor sp., assembly GCA_910584865.1. Classification (GTDB taxonomy): domain Bacteria; phylum Bacillota; class Clostridia; order Lachnospirales; family Lachnospiraceae; genus Acetatifactor. The sequence continues at coordinate 81,947 of CAJUCE010000013.1, read as the reverse complement.
GTAATAGCATGCGATACTGTCTTTCCCTCCGGATAAGAGGACCGCCACCAGGTCATATTCCTCCAGCGGCAGCAATTCTTCCAGATATATCCGCTTGAAATGGTCTGAATCCTGCCGCCCTGGAACCGCCGGCCTTATTCCGATGCCTTGACCGTAAATAGGCACATCCGGCTTTCCTTTGACAACCGGCGTATCCTTTGTACAGTCTGCATCCTTTATGAACGTTCCCTCAAATAGGCTCATTTGCCCCTTCATACTACATCAGCTCCCATAAACTTTGATACCTTCTCGATATGAAACCGGAAATATTCCTTGCCAGGAGCCGCGCCCCACTCCTCCTTGCCGGTACCGATGGAAAGCGTACACATGACTTCTACCTCCGGTGCATCAGCTCCGTACCCATTTTGCAGGATGACCGGCAGCTCCTTTTCTGTCCGCTTTTCCCTTAACAGCTCCATCACCACATCCGTCTCACTGTCCGGGAACCCCAGCCAGTGGACAATCCGGACCGTCCAGTAGGACTTTATCTGCCGGTACTCCTCTTTCTTTTCCCCGGTCAGAATCATGTCAAGCCATTTTTTCTTTATAGGCAATATCAGCATTACGTCTCCTCCTTCCGCGTTTCCGCATCTTCACAGAGCATTTTCTGGAGCAGTAGACTTTATCCGTCAGCTCCGTCACGAATACCTTCTGGCACTCCGGGCATACCTTTTTCATTCTGCCTCCTCCCTCTGCTTTATCAGCTTATCCAGCGCGTTCTCCCCCATTTTGAGGGCGTTGAACAGAGAATACATCATTTTGCTTTCTTCCGCTCCAGTCACCCCCAGCATCGTCATACAGACATGATCTCTATACCGGTTCAAAATATCCCTGGCTCCTGCCATCGTGAATGCCAGGTTTTCATTACACGCGCACTCCTCTATGAGCTTATTTATTGTTTCATCCTCCAGGAAACATATATCATCAGCCACCGGCATAACAACGGTTCCGTCCGGCAGCTCTACGATAGCCACAGAATAATTACCTGCGCCATTCTCAAACTCCTCATAGTTGCTGCCCCACTGGTGGAATTTCCCAATTTGAAAATCATGGTAAGCACCAGCCTTATAATATCTCCCCTTGCAGTATCTCTTTCTCATTCCTCCATCTCCTCTCCACTGAATGTCTTTTCCCAGCACTCCGGACACATTCCGCTTATGAACATTTCCCGGACTTCCGCCGGGAGGTCATGCAGCATTTCCTCCGCATGACCTTCTCCTTCCAGGAACCTATCCAGCCGATAATACAAATCGCTGTTCATATCGATTCTGTATGCCTGGTGGCAAAACTGGCACTTCACAACATACTCATACTCCGCTTTGCCCGGCGGCATCGTAAAAATCTTTTTCATGTCATCAGTTCTTCCCATGCCTTTTCCACATCCTCCTTGAACCTATTTAATTTTTCATACTGCGGATGGTTATACAGCATCCCTTTAATCTCCATCCGCTTATCATCGCCATAATAGTAAAACGTGATGCTATCATCATGCAGGGCATCCTCCTGGATTCTTACCGGAAGATTTCCGTACCCTGCATCTACCACGTTGCGTAGAAGGTTGTATAGCTTTTCAACCGTCATTTCCGAATTGTCAGTGTTGTTCACGATGCAGGCTCCCCCTTCTTGGCATAGCACTCATGGGAGCCTTCCATCACCTTGTTTTGCTCCTCCTCCGCATAAGAAAACCCATATTTGGCCAGGATTTCCGTAAACCGCGTGATGACCTCTCCGGTTTCTGCTTTGTACGCTCCATCCCACTCCACAAAATCACTGCCACTGGTGGCACAGAACGCGCCAATCATCAGCTGATGCACAATGCTCAATTTCTGGAATTTATCCCGGCACTTCTCCTTATCCTCGTCTGTCATGCTCCACCAGTCCTTTGCATCAGACAGAAACGCCATGAGAGTAGTCTTATTCATGTAGCCGCAGGCATCCACAACCACGCCCCATAATTCCTTGATAACCTCCTCCGTATCTTTCAGCGGCTCAATCTTCCCGGCTATGGCATTGAGGATGAAACTTTTCCTCTGGGCTGTCATCTCCTTTGCAATCGCCTTGATGGTTTTCTTGTTTTTCTCCTTCTCCTTCTGGACGCGCTCCTGCTCGGTCATCGGCTCACTGGATTTATCCCTTTTCCGGATAATGTCCACTGTACGGTAGGACTTATGGTAAAAGCATCCCTCAAACTTCTTTTTGCTGATTCTCTTAGGAGCCGCCTTTTCGGTACTGATATACTCCACAGTCACCCACTTGCCGGAATACCGGTCCTTCTCGTACTCCTTCGGTTCCGCTCCGATGCCGGCTGCCTCCAGCAGCTCTATAATCTGCGCCGCCACCTTATCCCGGTGGATTTCCTCCGCCGCGTTCTTCGCCTTCCAGACTAAATCCCTGGAGCTGGATGCCTCTTTCAGAATCTTATCTCTAATCTTGATGTCCTCAATCTGCTCCAGGGCATAGAGGTCAGACAAGGAAAGCTGGAAAGCCTCGTCCTTCTCCTTTTTCATTAAAATGTCCTGGTTCAGCTTTGCGATGTTCAGCCGATGCCGTACCGTTGTTTTGGAGAATCCGGTCTTTTCCGCGATGCTTTCCTCTGTCTCCCCCAGGTTTAACATCATCTGGAAACCATTTGCCTGCTCCCAGATAGTGAGGTCTGCCCTCTGCATATTCTCCTCCAGCATGATAGACATTTGCTCACGCTCCGAAAGCCCCTTTGCTATCTTGCAGGGGAACTCCGTCACCCCGGCCTGGGAACCTGCAGCAAACCGGCGATGCCCTATAAGGGTGACATACTTCTCCTCTTCCTGGCCTATGGCAGCGTCCGGGTCTACATCCTCCAGAGGAATCACCGTGAGATTCTGCATGATTCCATGAATCTTGATAGACTCCACCAGCTCCGACAAATCCCCCAGGTTCTTCCGTGGATTGTTCGGGTGCGCCATGATCCGCTCCGCCTTGATATTTACAATGTTACCGTTTTCCATGATTTCCCTCCTCGCTTTTTAGTTGAACGGCAATTCGTCATCATCAACACCGTCCGGAATACTCATAAAGCCGTCCCCTGCCTGGGAAGGCTGTTGCCGCCCCTGGCTCTGTCCCTGGCTCTGGATATTGCCCTCGCTTGCGGCCTTGCTTTCCGCAAACTCCTGCTCCTCGATGATAACGTCCGTTGTGTAGACCTTCTGCCCTTCGTTGTTGGTGTAGCTGCCGGTCTGGATGCGGCCGGTAATGGCAATCTTAATCCCCTTCCGCAGCCACTTTTCCGCCCACTCCCCAGCTTTCCCAAACGCCTTGCAGGAGATAAAATCTGCTGACTGTTCACCTTCTCTCCTGCCTCTGCGGTCTACTGCCAGCGTGTACCTGGCAATCGCCATACTGGTCTCGCCTTGCGAATACCTAACCTCTGGGTCGCGTGTGAGGCGCCCAATCAAAATAACCTTATTCATTTCCTTCTCCTTCCTGGACGATAGAAAACGTCCTGCATACTTTTCTCACAACCGGCTGCACTATCAGAAACTTCCCATAATCATTGAACCCCCGGATAAACTCCCAGGCTCTCTCCTCCGTCTCAAATCTCCTGGCTTTGCTTAACTTGACTGTGTACTGGAACACACGCGGAAAATCCTTGCTGACATACTTTCTTACATGGTTCCTTCCGGCCTCGATGACGTAAAAGAAATGGCTGGATTCCTTTTGAATCTCCTGCGGCTCCCCCGCCTTTCCCCTGGCCTTTTCATTCTCATAGGCAGTTATCAGAAACTCCACGCATCGGGAGAAATCCTGCTTTGGCCCATCGCACCATCCACTGTAACTCGGACACTCATTCTTGTACCTGCAACTCATTACCTGCCTCCTTCTCTGAATCTTAATAATTCATCCATATTGCCTCTACCCTCTTTGCGCCGTATGCGGTCTTAGAAGGGAACGTAACCTTTTTCCACCCTGCCAGGAACTCCTCATACAAGACGTTCTCATATCCGCTTATCATTACCTTTGCCCTGGTACTGCATATCGTCTCCAGGAGCTTTGCATGGTCGGCATCCGTCATCTCAAACGCATACTGCTTTCCATTCCTGGTATTCAGAACATACGGTGGGTCCAGGTACATAAACACATTCTCGCTGTTAAACCGCCCGATGACTTCCAGGGCCGGCCGGTTCTCTATCTGAACCTGGCGCAGGCGCTCCGCTACCGCGATGATTTTCTCCGGAAGGTTGTACCAGCTCCAGAGCGCGTACATCCTCTCCCTCCCTTGCACATCATTCTTCCATCCAACTCTATACTTGTTTACCCGGAATCCATGTGTCTGCCAGCATGAAACAAGGAAATCCGCCGCCCTCTGGCAACTGTCTTGGCTGTCATCCATGAGTGCATTAAATGTACGGTCGTACATTTCCCGGCTGTATGGCGTTGCCATGACCGTTGCCGCCAGACGCTCCGGTTCCCTTCGGATGCAGTCGAACAGATTTACCACGTTGCTGTCCAGGTCATTTATTGTTTCTATCCGACTTGGCTCTTTGCTGAAAAACACCGCACCGGAGCCGAAAAACGGCTCCAGGTACGAATGATGATCGGGTATGTATGGAATGATTTTCTCTGCCAGGCTCCACTTTGCCCCCGGATAGTTTAGAACCTTATCCATAAAGTCCTCCGTGTACCTCGATGACTACCTTCAACAGCTCCACCGGCACATACGGATATGCTGTTTTCAGCAGATTGTCCTTATCCTCTGCATAGGGTACCAGCAGCTCCTCCAGTCCGGAAGGATTCCCCAGCTCGACAGATTCATAATCACCGTCCGGCCTATGCTCCCTGGGAGCGCACTGGAAATCTTCCCCTGCCTGGACGGACACTGAAAATCCGTCCTTGCAGACAAGGCGCGGCCTGCATATCCTCTGGCTCCCTTCTATGCGGTAGGTGACTTTCAGAAATCCCTCCAGGGAGCTGCTTGCAGCATCTGCATCCCAGGTCATTCCTGCAAAACAGTTACCACAGTACATCCAGATTCCCTTCTCCACCCTGCGGAATGTCGCGTAGGTGGCCTGCCACTTCCTGGTTATTATGTTCGCCTGGTGGCTGTGCGGCTCCCCTACCTGGAGATAGCCCCTCTCCATGCTCCGGGGAGGCAAGACATCCAGGAAGTAATCGTATACATCCTCGCCTACCAGGTCTCCAGGTTTGCAGTATTTATCCCAGCTGCCGTTGCTGTTCTTTTCAGCAAACTCATGCCATCCGGCCATTGTCTTAATTTCCATGATTACTCTGCCTCCTCTAATTTCTCCAGCTCTTCCAGTACCCTTTTAAGCGCATACTGCGCGTTGCTGGTGAGCTGCCTCTGCCATGCGCCCTGCGATGGCGCCCATTTGAATCCGTTACTTCTCAGAATAGCCCTTACATCCGCCTCCGGCTTGCCATCGAATACCAGCTGGAGCCTCATAATCTCCGTATTCTCCACCACCTTGCAGAACTTATTCTCCGCCTCTTTGGTTCCGGCCTCCTTTACCTTTTTCAAGCCCTCCAGCCGGTCCCTTGTCCGTTTGATGTTGGCGTTGTTGTTGGAAAGCTCATAAGGAAGATATGGAACGTCTCCCCAATGCCAGGAGGAGGCCATCTCTGCTTTCAGCTTTTCGACCTCCTCCTGGGTGAGGTTCGGGCACCCATCCAGGGTCTTTTCCTTCCGGTAATACGCATTGACCGCTTTCATCATCTCCTGGGTCTCCACCAGGCTGTCCAGCTTTTCCTGCAGCAGCTCCACCGCCCGCTCGTCTCCGGAAAGTATCGGCTGTTCCATCGTCAGAAGATGCTTAATCTTCTCCGCATAGGATTCCAGATACTGCCATTCGTGGAAAAGGGTCTCCCTGCGGCTGTTCTGCCGCTCCTTTTTCCTCACCGGGAAGTTTCCGCCGCCGGAAATCATAATGCTAGGGCAGGATGCCTCGTTGCGGTAGTAGTCGTTGTAGTAGATAGACAGTTTCCGGCTGTAACGCTCCGCCATGCGCTGTGCCTTTTCCAGAAGGTGGGGCTTTTCTTCCGCGATCCGCTCCACTACTTCATACACCTTATCAACATAGTGCCGGTACTCCGCTGTCGCGCTCCCTTCCTTGTATTCGCTGAAAGAATTGATATGCTTTGCCGTCCTCGCTGTCTGTTCATTGATTGAATAATAGGTTTTCTCCATGTGTCTTGCCCTCCATAATAAAATTTATGCTGATGCCGGTTCTCCGGCAGTAGCGGCCTTCTTTTTCAGCCGAACGCTGTCAACTATCCCCTGCAATTCCCTGGCTGTCAGCCCTGCGTAGTTATCCATGTTCAGCATCTCTTTGGTGATGCCCTTCGCCGCAAGCTGTTTCTGGTAAAATTCCATATCGCCAGAATAATCATATTCATACATCTTCCATCACCTCCTCGTATGCTTTCAAAATCACACCCCGAAACTCCCGGAGCCGCCGGTTTTCTTTCTTCACATCCGACAGCTCGCGTTTCAACTCCCCGACCTCCTCTATCAGTCTGCCACGCTCCATCACCAGGGAATAAAGAATATCAATCCCCTTTTCGCCCCACACCAGGTAGATAAACGACATTTGGAGCGGCGTCACAATCGCCTCCGTGTTCATATACACCAGCTGAACCTTCCGGAAATCCTCGTCAGAAAGCGGACGCTCTATCAAGCGTTCAAACTCCAGCTTTGTCATGCAGCCTCCCCTCTGGAGAGGATGCCAGCGATAATCGAATACGGACACTCGCAGACCTCCCGGCCTTCCGGGAAATCAAACTCCAGCTCCGCGTTGCCTTTACCAGCGGCCAGAACCTTCGCCGGTATTCCGATGTCTGCCACCTTTACAATCCATCCAACCTTTACTCTCATAACCGATGCCTCCTTGTGAGTTTTCTTTGTATCATCCTTTTGTATATTAGTATTATAACTCACTTTTCGGCGTTTGTCAATAAAAAGGCCGACATCCAACGCCTAAATGTGAATTTTAATATTAAAGAAAAAGCAGCCCCACAGCTGCTACTTTTTCTCTATCATAATTCTATACCCCAGCTTATCCAGCATCTCCTCAAATTTGCTGTACTTGATGTCCTGGCATTTCCGGAGCGTCTGGTAAATCGCCCTGCGGTCGGTATCCATCATCTCTGCCAGATCGGACTGGCTCACTCCATCCCTTTCCAGAATCTCCTCTATAATTTCCCCGGCGGTTCTCATTCCATTTCCTCCTTCTGTGGTCTGCTCCCATAGATGCCGCACTCCACAAGCTCCTCCGGCTTGATGCCAGTGTTGCACATTAGATAATCGGCAAACTCATAATCATACACCCTCTGCTGGCTGGAGCGCATCAGCTCCACCAGGTTCCTAATCAGTTCTTTTGCCCTTTCGTCCATATCCATCCTCCTATAATTCAGTCTCATGCTTTGAGTAGTACCGAATCAAAGCTCTCAAACCGCCTGCGTCAATAGTGAGCGCTTTGGTGTCTCCGTACCAGTGAGTCAGACGCGCCCCATAATGCTCCTCCGTCTTGCTGGTTTCATGTGCCAGCATCTTCTCCAGTTGTTGCACCTTGTAAGAATCCATGTTTCCCTCCTTTACATCATCGCCATCTCCGCCGTCATCATCCGGATATTTTCATCCTCCAGGCAGGCGCGGCTTGTCACTACGAAATATGTTATGTTTCTCCCCTCTGTCGGCAGGCTGTACGTCAATTCATGCCCGGATTCCTCCATACAGGAAATGAAAGCGTCCGTAATGTCTGCCAGCCCCAGCTCCACATCCGGAAAATCATTCAGAATATCTATCGCCTGCTCTTCCGCATCCATCTCCCGGAACCGCGCATTGACCGCCTGGAGAACCTCCCAGGCTTTCCCGGTTTCCTCCGTGTAGTCCTCGATGACCGTGATCCAGCCGGCATAGATGCAGGAATACCGGTTATCCTTCAATTCCTTAAGCTCTTCCTTTGAGAGTACGCGCAGACCATCCGCATCAGAGAACGCATCGTACTCCCTGGTGAGCAGTTTCTTCTCCTGGACAGCCAGCCTCCTTGCCTCCACAATCTGTTCTGGCCAAAACCTTCTATCCTTCACCGCGCTGCCTCCTTCATGTCCTCAACATTCACTCCCAGAGCCTCCAGCTCTTCAAAATCCGTTCCCAGCTCTCCCAGGAGCATCTCCCAGAATTCCGCGCCGGTGTTGTAGCTGTCGGAGTGCCTCTCCGCATACAGCCCCACCGCATTTGCCAGCAGGACCGCAAGCCGATTTTCCGCGGATTCCCCAGGCTCCTCACCGTCCACCAGAATCCGCTCCATTTTCTCCCTATAATTGTAAAGTTCATCATGGGGATGCCATAGGTATCCGGCAATAAAAGAGGAATCCGGCTTTTTGCTGCCCCACCCTCCAATATTCTCCCCATAGCACCGCTCGCCTTCCCCAATCATCTCTATCTTGTCTCCGAAGGTTATGACCTTCTGGCCGTTCACATACACATCCACCGTGCCCTGGGTAACGCTCATTCTCCGGCGCTTTACCTCGATTACAAGTTTCATGCGTTCCTTGCCTCCTCCACATATTTCTCTGCCTGCTCCAGGGAAGGGAACCAGTCCTGGTAAATATCCCTGCGGCTCGTGCTGGTTGATGAATTTTCCGGCTTGCATACCGCCTCTATTACATTGGTGATGTTTGCTGCCACCTGGCCGCGGTCATTTACCGATGTGGTGACGCACCAGAATTTCTTCATCCCTCCCGGCACCAGCTCATACGCCTCCAGCTGTGCTGCAGACAGCGGCTCCTCATACTCGATGTATCCCCAGGCATCGCGCCCTATCTCCTCACAAAACTGCTTATTGTCAAAATTCACGATTTGCCCGGCTCCCTGCCTGGGAAACGTCCCAGGGGAAACCGGCCTCTGTGTGCTGTAATACTTCATGCTAATACCTCCTTATTTACCAGATTGAATCCTACCAGGTGGTTCACCGTCTCCGCATCCATAGCAAAGAACCGGCCTCTCCGCGTCATCCCCTTGCTTCTATAGATTACTTGTCCGTATACCCTTTTCTGCGCTGTGCTGTAGAAAAGCTGGTAGATGCATCCGTATGTGACAATGTACTTTTCCTCCAGGTAGTACCGCTCCGCCTCCTCTGGAGTCAGCTCCACTCTGCCTATCCTCCCCTCTACCCAAACAGCCTCTTCCTGGCAATCACATCCCGACACATCTCTGCCGCCCGTTCATAGAACCTGTCCACGCTGGCAATCACATGCAAATTGCAGACGGCATCGCCCCCATGCTCCGACTTCATCACCATCAGGTACGGATTCAATGTCACTCCCAGACTCTCCTGCAGCGTCTTATACAGAAAGTGCAGAACTTTGTTGCGCTCCATCTGACATAAATCCGCCACCTGGTCTATTAGGCCGTTAAGCGTCCTCATACGCTGGTCTACCACATCCTGCTGAACCGAAAATGGATTCTGGAAAAGAATTCCTGCCCTTTGGCTTTTCAGATTCTCCACATCCGCAGAAAGTTCCTTAAATCCCTCCATTATCTGGCCTACCAAACCGACAACTGTACTAATGGCCTCCGTCTGCTGTTGATTAGATTTAAGTTGCTGTTTCATGAATTCTTTCAGAACCGAATCAGATTCCCCCTCTAAAGCGCCTTTCATTTCATGGAAACGGTCGATGTATGCCACTGTAAATGCTGTACCCTTTTCACTGGTCATCTTGTGGGCAATAAATTCACAGCCTTTTTCCGTTACCAGATAGCATGGATATGATCTACTCTGCCCCTCAGCACTATATGATGATTCAATGAAAAATTCAGAAAAGTCAATTTTTACTTTTCCCATCTGGGCAATATACCTCCGGATGTCTTTCAGTAAATTGCTATGTTCCTTTTCAACCATCCTTGCGACTTCCCGGCTGTCAATGTAGTGGACTGAGCCGCTCTTATATGGTTCCTCCTGCAACTCCACTTCTGCCAGTTCGTTCCTAGTTTCTTCCATGTCCTTATCCTCCTTATTTGATTTTCAATGTCCATATAGCCCCAGGGAGCGGTTATTCTGCACCCCGGGATATTTTATATGCCTACCTGGTTCTCTCTGCCATATCGTCTACAACAGCTTTCAATACTTCGCAGTCTTTAGCCGCTTTTTCCACTGCAAAGGAAATAGTCACAGCCTTGCCTATCGCCTCTGGCTCGCTTTGCAGATTATAAAGAGCGATGGATGCGGTCTCCAGAACTGCATACAGTTCAAACAGATTGCTGCTCAATGCCCGGATTTCCTCCTGGCTCACTTCTTTTACTTCTGGGATTTCTCTTGAATTTTTCATGATTCGGCTCCTCCAATTTTGGGTTGAATTTACCGCAAAGAAATGATAAAATAGATTTATCAGCTCCTTGTGGGTTGATGTGGGAGGAAAGTCGCTAAACTTTGGTCGGTGGAGCGGCTTTTCCTTTTTTATTCCCTTGTTACTCTCTTATTATAACACACCAAAAGGCATTTTGTCAATAAAAAAGCCGACATTAGCTCACCAAAAGGCATTTTTATGGAGGTCACTATGAATGAAATAGATTTAACTACTCTCCCAGAGGTTCTTCACCAATGTATTTTCACTGTTGATGATTTAATATACTTGTTAGAAGGGGGTGGAATAAATTTTTTATCGCAGTTCTTTTACTATACAAGGCATTATGAGAATTGCCTAGAATTCGTGGAAAAATGCAGAGACGCATTTTCTTCAAATTCCGTAAATATATCCAGAACATGTGATGAACATTTGGTTTCACTTAAATTACTGGCATACTGGCAACTGCCAGATTATCCAAAATATGTGGAATATTTTGAGTATGTATTAAAACATGTGAATTATCTTACCCCATCAATAAAGCCTCCAGAAGAGTGGGATTCAATGTACTTTCAGTATTTTGATGGGAATTATTATTACTACCATTTCCTATGTACTCACGACAGTAATTATAAGCGTGCCAAATCTGGAAATGGCCCAAAGCGGAGACGCAAGCCCCTTACGGAAGATGAATACCAGAAACGCTTACATTACCTAAAGCGCGTTCTGCCTATTTACCTACATAGAAATTAGACCATCTGATTGGACATATTTGTTTTTAAATAAAGGTTTAGGTTACGGTTATGGTATATACATGGACATTCCGCGTGACAGTCCGTGGACTGTCCATAGGATGGTCTAAAAATCTGGATAACATATAATAGGAAGAAACTCACTCTGAAAATTTGCATAGATAATCTGGATAATGAAAAGAAATGGTGCATCCACGGACAATCCACGGACAGTCCATAGGACAAAACGCTTTAGACTTCTGGACATTCTTTGGACGTTTCCACGGACAGTCCATAGGACAATCCGCGGACGGTCTAAAACGGCAATAAAAAAGAGCCTCCCTGCCTGGAAATGACAGAGAGGCCCTTTGCCTTACTGATATGCAGATGCGGTGTTACGCTTTCTTGTTGATGAAATCTTCGCAGTCAAGTATTCTGTACGCTTTTTCAAAGACGTCCTTCGGAGACCATGACACATAGCCATCCGGGTACTGTACCTTGTATCCGGGCCTGCCGTCTTTCTCCTGCGGCTCTGCCTTTACGATTTTAACACCGATGTAATTTTTCATACGCTGTACATCCTCCTATGATCTGGAAACTTTGTCGGCATCCACCCAGCCATACACGGTGCATCCGCTCCCGGTATGTTTCAGATGGTACGGATGCGCCCCGGTCTTGTTGATGGCCGTCACCTTCGCGGTACCACCCTTGCAGGAAGAGGACTTCGCCCCCTTGTAGCTGCTGGTGTAATGGATATTCCCGGAATAGTTCACGGTATCGCCCACCTTGATAGTGGTACCTCCTCCGGAAGAACCGGAGCCAGGCGTCACGCCCTGGATGTCGGCAGCATCCACCCAGCCATGCACGGTAGAGCCTTTCCCGGAGACTGCCACCAGATGATAGGGATGCGCTCCGGTCTTGTTGATGGCTGTTACCTTTGCCTGGCCGCTCATGCAGGAGACCTTCTTTGCGCTCGCATAAGAACTGGCGTAATGGGTCCTGCCGGTGAACGTCACAATATCGCCTACTTCCAGGCTCCCGGAAGTGTTCGGCTCATTCGGCTTATCTGCCTTGCTTTCATACTTCGGAAGGATGTACCCTCTGATGTACCGGCCGTTCACCTGGAGATTCCTGCGGCCTACAACACCGCCGCTCATGTTGCCCTCGATGACGGTCTCGATGTTGCCTGCCACCGTCTCCACCATACCGACATGATCGGGCCAGCCGGTATTATCCCCGACACCGTTATCCTGCCAGTCGTACATGACAATATCTCCCGGTTCCGGAACATAAGCATCGTTCTCCTGCCAGATTCCCATTTTCTTTGCCAGCTCTATCATCTGGCCGCATCCGCACTCCAGAGGAATGATGTCATCAAATCCTGCCTGGATTGCTGCAGCTGATACAGTGGTAGCGCAGTACGCGTCCGTGTACTTCACGGCATAGCTCCGCGCCAGGGGCTTGTGTCCGTTGTAGGTGTCGATGATTACCTTGTGGGAACCATCCGCCCTTTTCAGACCTACCCACCCCCTCATGATACTCAAAATGTGCTGCCTTGCCTGTGCCTCTGTCATAGTTGCCTTACCTCCTTCTGGTTTGGTGCTTGTGCCTGCCGTATTGCCGGATGCAGGCTTTACAAACTCGTCATAATACATTTGTCCATATTCGGCTCTTTTTTTCTGTACGGCCTCTCCCTGGTCCTTCGGGCTTTCAAACTTAATGAGGACGGCATCAGACGCCGCCCTCACAGAAGTTGCAGATTTCAGAACCGCCAGGACAGATTTGTAGCTGGTGGAAAGTTCCTGCGCGAGGAAATCCAGCTGCATCTCCAAATCACCGATTGACACGCCCCTGGACTTCGCCAGGTCATAAAGCCCAGCCTTCCTTCCGGATGATGTCCATTGTGCCAGGCCATACCCATACTGTTTCTTAGGGAGCGGATGCAGGAACTCTTCCCGGCTGATTTCTCCGCTGTCTACTGCCGCCGTGTACGTTTCATCCGTACAGTACGGCTTTTCGGCCTCCTTTAGCCGCCGCTCGCATAAGTCCTCCAGGTTCTTAGGATTCAGCCTGGATTCCGCGAACAGATTTCCCATGAGGCCGGCCGCTCCATGATTGCTCAATCCCGCAGCTTTCAGATACTTCCATATCTGCTCCCGGACCGTCTTGCCTTTCAGTGCCATAGCGTTCCCTCCTTCTACATCATTCTGCGGTCTTTCCTTCCGGTACTTCATCGGTCGCGGTGATGGTGATGCCGGAATTTTCCTCAATCTTCATCTGCTTAACCGCCGCCTCAATCAAAATGTCCAGCTGTTCATCAGAGAGGGCGATGTTCTTCTCAATCAGCAGCTCTTTCAGAAATTCAGTGACGTATGCCTTGCGATCCGCTCCATTATCAGACCACATGACCTGCTGGGCTTTCAGCACCGCATACCGCACCCACTTCTCCGCCATCGCCAGCTTATCCGCGCCGATGCGTTCCCTCACCCAGGGAATGACGTACCGCGTGATAACCAGGACGGCCACCATGATTACTACCTTTACAAGCTCAAATAAAATCTCATTCATTCAGTTTTTCCTCCATTTCTTTCTGTCTTTGTTCCTCGTGCGCTCTGTCCTCCAGCTCGAATGACCGCTCCCTGCGCCGCTCCTTCGTAGTCTTTATCCAGCCCATGACTCCACACTCCCCTCCGCAGGCAGCGAATACGCATGTGCAGAGGGTATCCGGGATTGCCCCGGTCTGGTAGTAGAGCCATAGCAATACTGCGATAAAGAGGAGCAGGAAAACCGCAATCACCGCCAGGATGATGTCCATTGTCCGGACGTTCTTCTTTTCCTTCATGGCCTCCTCCTTTACAGTCCAATCTTGGCGAATACGATAGCAAGGACGGCTCCCAGAATCGCGGTTCCTATGTAGCCCATAGCTTTCCGCCACTTCTCGCCGTCCCTGCCCTCGATCTGCTCCAGCTGTTTTCCCTGCCGCGACTGTTCATCCTTCATGGATTTCATGCTCACGGCCAGCTCACGGACAGACGCCGCCAGTTCGGTCATCTTTTCCAGGCTGTTCTCCAGGATTTCAATGCGGTGGTTCTGCCGGTCATTCTCCTGCTTGAGCTGCGTGTTCTCTGACTCCATCAGACGCCGGAACTCCTCCAGCTCCCTATGTGTTACCGGGGTATCCATTCTTTCCTCACCTCCTTCCACTAAAAAACCGCCCTCTTCGGACGGCCTTAAATCTATTCTTAAATTCGCGCACACCAGACAAGGCTCCTGCCCTGCCGGTATGTGGAAATCTAAGCAATGCTCGCATTTACCATACCAGCTGCATGTCGTTTTGCATTTCCCATTCCCCATCGGACATACACCTTTCCTGCTGTATGGGGAGCATGTAAAGAAGTTCTGCCTCTCCATCCTCCAGCTTTCCTCCTTCCGCTGTCGTGAGAACCATTTCTTGGTATATCTTATCCAAAAGCCCCTGGCTGTCGGTATGCTTCAGCATCCCTATGTAGCTGTTGAACCGCTGCGTCACTTGCTGGAGCGTCAGCTGACCTCTGGCATACTTCGCGCAGACACCGGCCAGGTTCCGTTTTATCCGTAATGATGTACTTTTCCGAACGTTCACTTCATCCGCCCACACCCTATATCCTACAAATTCAATACCCTGCGCTATCGGGCGGATGCAGGTCTTTTGATTCAGATTAAGTTCCAGCTCCACTTCCAGGAAAGTGCCTATCCGGTCTTTCCACTCCCGGAGCTGCAATTTGCTGTTGCTCAATATAATCACGTCATCCATATAGCGGATATAGTAACGGATTCCCAGGACGCGCTTGCAGAACTGGTCCAGGACATCCAGGTAGATATTTGCAAAGAGCTGGCTCAACAGATTTCCTATCGGCATCCCGACATCATAAAGGCGCTCCTCCAGAGGCACATCCTCCGGATTCTTCCCTGGTGGCAGACCGAATGGGGTATGCTTGCAGTCGATGATTCCGTACAGAACCTCCAGCACTCTTTTATCCTTGATTTTCTTGGCCAGGATTTCTTTCAGTATCCGGTGCGATACCCGATAGAAATATTTGCTTATATCCAGCTTTAGGAAATACCAGGTTTCCCCTTCCTTCCTGGAAACCATATTCAGCCAGTATTTCAGCCGCTGCATGGCTCCCAGGCTGCCCCTGCCGGGAATACATCCGTATGTATCCTGGATGTACCCCGGAACCAGGAGCGGATTCACCACCCGGTAAATCGCCCATTGGACAATGCGATGACGGAAAGATATTGACATAATCATCCGCAGCTTTGGCTCATGGATATAGAAAATGTAATACCGTTCTATATAGTAGTCGCCGCTTAGGATTTCCTCTCTTAGTAAGGTGAGCTTTTCCCAGGCATTCAGATTGTATGCCAGGACGTCCTTCTGGTACCGCCTGCCCTGGCTTGCATCCTCCAGGGCGGCATGTAGGTTTTCCATAGAGAAGATTAGGTCAAATACTTGCTTTATCTTCATCGCGTCATCCTCTCTAAAATCTCTGTGTCGCGGCGTTCACTTTTCCGTTACTTGCAGTTTCCAGAGTTGCCTTCTGCTTTGTTTGTCTCCACAGAGGCGGCGCCACATACGCACACATGGCACCATTTTTCTCCTGCCTTGCGGCCCGGAGCGGAAACAGGCTCCTTTAATCTCTCGCACTGCCGGGGAGACCGTAATCTGCCCGGTTCTGGCTTATGAGAGTAGAGCGGAGCGAAAACCAACGTTGTGGTTCGAGTTCGAGCGCGGGTTGTTCAAATTCACGTTGAACACACCAGTGTTCGCGGCGTTGTTCCAGTTGCCCCCACAGATCGGCAAACGTAGTAAATAGCCTGCTCCCAAAAGGAAAGCACCCGGTGTTCCCGGATGCCTCCCTACCTCTTGCCCTTTGCTGCAGGTGTGTCCTCGTATATGTACTTCTTATACCCTCCAATCATCGCGCCGATTTCTATTGACCGGCGCGTCCATTCATCGTAGGATGATGAACCTTTCAGATATTTCAGCGCATACGCCAGGGTGATAAAATCCTGCAAGGCTTTATTCTTCATATCCAGATTTTTGCACGGAGTTTTCTTATTCTGCTCGAACTGGAGAGCTGCCGCAAGCTCTACCATTTCATTCATGCAGTGGGCGATGTCATCTCCCAGGAGTTTCTGGTGTGGTACGCTCCACCGCTCTATGAGCGGCAGCGCGTACACCACCATGTCTTGTATTTTCTGCCTTATCTGGAGATTTTCTGCCTCCTGCTTGCTTGTGCCGCCGGTAGTGGCAGCTCTCTTTTCAGACATATTGCCTCCGTAAAGTTACAGCCCTGCTACCGCAGGGCAATCAGTGATCCAGTGGACAGTTTTACAGTTCTACATAAGCGGAGCGAAAACCAACGGAGTGGTACGAGCTCGAGCGCGGGTAGTCCAAAACCACGCTGAACACACCAGCGTACGCGGCGTCGCTCCAGCTGCCCCCACAGAGCGGCAAACGCTCTCCGGCGTTGTTCATCCAGTGACCGTCACCGGCATAATCTCCGCTGGGTTCATCCGGATAAACCAGAAGGACTTTTGCCAGCTCCGGAGCGGTGAGGCCGCTTGCCAGCGTCATATCCTTATACTCGCAGTAACGTCCTGCATCCGCCGCTGTTGTGATGCCGGTTGTCAGCTGAATCTTACCGGACACCCAATCATACTTTAATGTTGCCGCCGTCCCAGGCTCCACCAGGGAACCGTCATTCTTGATGGCTTTCCAGAGGGTAGAGGACGGCCCCTGGTCGCAGTCCGCTCCGAGTGCCGCGTTGTTGTACGGAATCACCTGGATTTCTCCTTCTTTCAGACGCATACCGCCTACCCACTCCCAGACGTTGCCGTTCATGTCCTGGATGCCGAACTGCGTCCAGTCATGCCCCCAGGTGGCCGGTCCGGAACCGGTAAAGGTGCGTCCGTCATACTGCTTTCCGCTGTCCGTGTACTGGTAGCTCACCTGGCCTTTCTCGTAGGAGTGGCCGTGGTCGCATCCGTAGCTGTTGTTTCCATGCGGCATCGTTCCATTCTTCCGGCACCAGAGCGCGATGCAGGCCCACTCTGCCATTGTCCCCAGGTGGAATCCAGGCCCCTTCGCATCGCAGGCTATCTTTGCCTGGTCGAAATTGATGTACACTTTGGGGTCTCTGTGCGCCAGGGAGTAGGCTCTGCCGTTGATGACTACATTCTGGTACTTGGAGTAGTAGAACACGGAACGCTCCACCTGGGCGCCGTTCTCTGCCACACTGAAAGCAGGGTGGATGTTCTGGCTCAACCCGGAAACCAGGTCACTGTTCTTCATCTTGTAGATAGGCACATAAATGGACGGCATATCCATGTCATCCAGCAGGACAACATTCTTGCCGCCCGAAATCTCTTTTACCGCTGCCGCAAACTGGTCGTAATTTCCCATGATATAAAATCCTCCTTCTTAGATCGCATAAAGTTTGAGTGTGACATTTGCCATGCTGAAAGATACCGGCTCCTTCTTGATGACCGTTTCCTGGCTCTGGGGGTCCTCCGGGTCGTAATCCGGATTCTTGATGCTCTCCTCCGTGTACTGCCGCTCCGGAATCTCAATCTGGGCAGCATACCTCACTCCCAGGCCAGTAGTTACCATGCCGAACTTGTCAATACAGATGTCGATGGAAACCGGATAGTCTCTCTCGCATTTCTCCAGGTTGACCGTAAGCTCGTCAGCGAACGTGATTTTGTTCTTGCTGACGGAATACTCCATCTTCGGTCCTTCATTCACATTGATTACATTCATTACCTCTTACCTCCTATTCTGTGTGCCTCATGGTAGGCTCTGTTGGTTTCCATAGCGATACAGTCCGCCATGTCCTTCTGATGCGCGGATGCCCTGGAAGGGTCGATGCCATACTCCTTTAGAGCCTGGTCGCGCTGCTGGTTCCTCTCGTCACTCCGAATGATGACATTTGCACTCATGCCGCATTACCTCCCTGGACATACAGCTTCACCGTCACTTCTGGGGCGCTCCCGGTGTACTTGACCTTGAAACCGTTCAGCTGCTTGTCATAAATAACTATATCGCCAACATTGGTTACATCCCCCTGGATTTCTGCATCCACCTTATAGTCCAGGGTATCCCTTGCCACCGGCAGCACCACCGTCTGGACGGAATTGTTGTTGTAGAAATCCCGGTTTGTGTTTTTGAGCGTCCGGGTGATGACATCACCGCTCACATTACTGATGCTCCGCTCATGCTTATACACTACTTCCGCCAGGAACTCTCCCAGGAGATTCCCATTATCCACGCCATCCTCGATGTTGTTGAAATGGAATTCATCCTGCGGTGTTCCCTCCTGGATGCCCGGCACGTCATCCACCCAGGGCGTCTTGACGTATGTACCGGTCGCGTTGCTGTGTAGATATGGCTGTTCTCTACCGTACATTACTGCTCAACCTCCTTCTCATAGATTGGGAACTCAAATTTTACGAGTACCCCCTGGTTTGTGGCTCTCACCACTTTTGTCTCCTGGTAGCCGCACTGTTTCCCCTTCACGTCGATTATCCTAACCGCCGTGATGGTCTGCGAACCGGTAGAAACTCTTGGCAGGCTCACGATGATTTCCACCGCATTACCAACTATGCGCTTGGTATTGATTTTTGCCGTATACCAGGCGCTGCCCACACGGTACTCAAACCGCACCAGGGCTTTCAGCCAGTCATTTCTCCGGTCATTCATAAATTCAGTAGACCAAAAAGACATTTCCCTGCACCTCCTTCATTTATTTTCCACAAACGCCGGTACCGCATTTCCGCGGTTTTACCGCCGTGATGTAGACAGATGGTTTTTCTCCGGAGACTCCTGCCGATATGGAAAGAACAGTCTCCTTTTCAGTTCCGCATTTCTTAGTGTCTGCCGCCGCGATGGACACCGATGGGCTGCTGGATATTCCGGAAGAAATAACCACCATTTCCTCACCGCCGGTACCGCACTTTTTGGCATCCGCCGCCGCGATCCGGACGGACGGCTCACTGCTGGAAACGCCTGCCGATATGATTAGCGATTTCCCCGGTTTCTGTCCTCCGGTTATCATGGTTCCGGAGAGCGGAACGTCATCAACCGTATTGCTGATGGCTTTCTGGGCCTCTATACAGCTGCCTATCATAAGGCTTTCCGTTGACTGCCCCGGCACTGTGCCGGACAGCGGAACAAAAGCGGATGCGCTCGTCACTTTTCCGCTGACTACTGCATCCGCTCCCATAAATACTCCATTCACCGCCTGGTGTGGATGCGTACCGCAGACAATTTGGCCTGCCAGGATGACGTTCTGCACCTCATACGATGAATTGATTTCTATTTGCACATCGTCTGTAATAACCTTGCCTATGGTGGAATCGTACAGCTTTCCACCCACCCGGATTGTACCGGTCTTTTTCAGCTCGAATACGCGCTGAATCTCTTTTATCCCTATCTCCGTCTGGAGTAGGTAAATCCTTCCCAGGGAGCCACGGCGCGGATGCGTACCGCATACCAGCTGGTTTGTGAGAGGCACATTGTAGACACGGTATATCCATCTCACAAGCGTCTCCACCACTACCTTGATACGGTACTGGAATTCTATCTGCACACCGGCAGCTTTCACCATAGGAACCTCCCCCAGCGTTACTACTTCCCCTCCAGGCTTTAGGAATGGCATGGTAAGGATGATTGTTGCCGGCATATCCGGGTCCTCAATGTAGTAGATAGGGGAAACATCCCAGAGGAGCGCAAGCCCATCCATGAGGTCATAGTAGGTACACTCGTTGGTATTCACCAGGAGCTTATATCTCAAAAACTGCCGGTACCTTTCATCCGACATGACCGGCTCCTCCACATTGAGGCCAGCCAGGACGCCAGCCTCCTTCCTGGTTAGGGGAATGATGGTACCCACATAATCCAAATTCTGTCCCATCGCCGTATCGAGGTCAGTCTTGCTGTTCAGCTCGTCAAATACCACATCCAGCTCCTGCATCTGCCTGGCAAACGCCTTTATGAGGACTTCGATATTCTTTTTCCCCAGGAATTGCATAGGCAGGTCTTTCAGCCAGTCTTTCAGAATATCCGTTGTCACTTGCAGACCACCTCGATTCTGTTCTCGTCAATGAGGACTTTCTGCCGGGATGTTGCCATGATGTTCTCGTCTCGCTGGTAATCTCCATCACCGGGAATAACCGTGCTGTCCGTGGTATATGCGGTATAGATGATGATTTTTGTAAGACCGGCCACGCGGTCATAAATGCCTTCGTTCAACAGCTGTGTAAGCAGATTAGTACCTGCTCGCATCTGTGCGCCGTCCTCCATGAGTGACTGCTTTGTGAGAGAAGAATAATTGACCGGGATTTTCTCCGCATCGCCCTCCAGCTGCACCTTTAACCAGGCATACAGATACTCCGGACGGTTGAACCGAACCGGGATTGTGTCTCCATACTCCCCAGGCACATTCACCACCACTTTGCCGTATGTCTGGATGCCGCCTGCTTTCCTCCGGAAGATCGCCTTTGCTATCGCTGTGTTATCGCCGCCCTCAACGATAATTTCTATGCTGTGTGGCGGCAGGCCCCTTGCGTCCGTCTCGTCCGTGTCGTTCTCATATCCGGTTGCGGTTTCCACATCCTCCACATTGTTCAGTAGTTCCGCCTCGATGCTTTCAATCATGGTATTAGAGCGGAGCGCCGATTTTGCTATGTAGGACTGCCGCAGCTCAATATCTGTCTCCCTCCTGCGCCCATAGGTCGGCTCCAGAAGGTTTGTCACCGCTGTAAAGCCGGTGATGTTATTTATCATCCTGGTAACGATGTTGTAAGGCAGGGTGATTTTCCCATAGTCATTCGTAAGGAAATTCGCCAGGGATGTCACACTGGAAGTCGTAAGGTTATCCGTGAGCGTCAGCACATTCTCCCTGGTCTTTGTCTTATCCTCTATGACAAGTGCATCCTCCTCCATTCTGACCTCATACTCTTCATCCTTTATAGCAGCTGCAAGCCCCTCCAGGATTGCTGCAGATTTACCGCCCGGCGGATTGGAATAGCTGTACTGGTTGCCATTGATTGAAATGGTATACACCCCGGTATCTTCGGATGCCACAATGACAGAGACCTTGTTGAACTTCTCCCTGGCAATCTGAAATTCCTCCGCTGAAAAAAGCCGGATTTCCGGCGTTGTATTGGTTGCCACAATAGCATTTTCGCGCACATACGTCCCATCATCACCGGTACAGTGAAGGATGTAGCTGGTTCTCTTATCCCCAGCCCTCTTGATGCCTCCATACTGTACGGCATGGTCCAGGTTCAGCTCCGTAGCCGTTGCAGGGTACTTCGCATAATAGCTGTCCTGCGCCGTCTCCCAGAGGTTCGCTATCTGGTTCCCGAAAGTCGTTACAAGCGTATTGAGGAAAGAAGTGCCTGCAAGTCTTGTGTCCACCTTCCATCCGTCCGTCAAATCCGTATGGATTTCCTCCAGGATAGTGTCCAGCCTTTTCAGCACGAATCCTTTATCTGTTATTCCGAAATCTGGCAATTTATATCCACCTCCTCTCTTATGGTCTCATAGTCCGTACTGGCTATGTACCGTATTTTTGCTTTCCTGGTGGCTGCATCGAATGTAACCGATACCTCCCCCACGTCTACTACCTCGTCAACCTCAAAAATCTTCTCGCGGACAACTCCCTCAAAATAATCAGTATCCGGATTCTTAATCAGCAGGCTCTCCACGTATGGAAGTCCTTCGTCACGGTTCCACCGCCATTCAGCCGCGAACCATTTCAGCCGGATTTTGATTTTCTGCGCCACCGATTCACCGAGGGCTATATCCCCATTCTTGCCTACGAATAAGTCCCCGGAAGGGTCAAGTAATATATCCATCCTGCACCCCCTATCCGTTCTCCGGTTTATCTGATTTACTGCCAGGAACCGCAGACTTGTGGACGTGCTTTTCCAGGTCAAGTTTCTTAATCATCACCGTTTCATCAGCTGTTATCGTTCCGGAAACCTTCAAGTCTCCGGTTATCTCAACCCCTGCATCGTACACCATCAGCTCTGTTGCCCCTGCCTGGACAACTACTGCATCCTTGCTGCAGGCTTTTTCCACCAGGGCACCGCCTCCGTTCAGAAGGCCCGGAATCACTATCGCGCTCGTGAGGTCGAACCGCAGGGAGCTTTCCGACTCCGCACCGCTCCTCCAGGCATCCAGCTCCACTTCGGAGATGATGATTAGGCAGTCATCCTTTGGTTTGACCGGGAACGCCATTCCTATTCCTGCCGACTGGCAGAACGGAAAAACTATTGGCGCATCCGTAATAGTCGGATACGCCAGCTCTACCCCGTCTGATGTAATATATTTTCCGGACGGTTTTACTACCGCCGTTCCTGCGCCCGGATTGAAAGACACGATTTCCCCAGGGAGCGCAGTATGGATTTGATTCACTGTCGCCCTGGCCGTGTCCTCTACTTGCTGGGAAAACTCTTGTAACATATATCAACACCTCCTATGCTTTGGCAAGGTCGGAATCTTTCACCGCCGCTGTGACCGTACTCCCGATGCCGATAACTACCCTGTCACCTTTTACCTGGATGACATCGTAGACAGAATAATAGCAGACGAATGTTCCTCCGGCATATTGATAGCCTTTGGTCTTATTCCCCTGCTGGATAGTCCGTATCACTTTTACCTTATCCCCTTTTTTGAGCGCTCCGGAAGAATCACCGGAGCCGGAACCAGAGCCTCCGCCGGAAGTGGCTGCTTTCTTGTCAAGTTTTGGCTGCGCTCTGATTACTAGCAGCTGTGCCGTACAAATCCAGTCACCTTCCATGTTGTCACCGTCTATGGTTACTTTATGCACCAGGAAGAATCCGCTTATCTCGTCACTCTGGAGCTTTACGATGTCATTCACACCGATTGCCCCATTGAGAAGGTACTGCACTTCCCATCCGGTCTGCGATTCCTTGTTGTCACCGCCGGAAGAAATCGTGATCCGCTTCGGCCGGCCGATAAGACCGGAGCTGCTGTCCAGAAGATAACCCCTGGTATTCACCGCGCGTCCGGGCCATGTAATCTGTATGACCTGGTTCTGGATTGTCCATCGGTGTCCGCAGCATCCAGCTATCTTTTGCAGGGCGTTCTTCGCTTTCCCTACATAGCTGAATCCATTCGGCAGCGTCTTGTAGGATAAATCCTTTGCAAAGACGATGGAACATCCCATCTGCCCGGCGATGTATTTATAGACATCCTGGCAGTTTACGGAACCGTTGAGGGATACGCTGATATTCGTATCCCTTAATTCCACCCTGCCGTCCATGACCTCTATTTCCGTGAGCCGGTCCGCATTGTCCGGCGTTGTGGTAACGGTCGTGACGTTTCCCACCAGGATAAGCGCCATTGAATCCTCATATCCTGCTTTCAGCTCCAGGATGCAGTCTTTTGCGTCCAGGATTTTCAAATTCTGGTCCGAGAGGTTCCATACCTGGACTTTCGCCGTATTTGGTGATTCGGCGGTTGACTTCTCCACGCTGAAAGAAACGTGCAGGGCCTCCTCCCTGGCACTGTGGATATTGCCGATTTCAAATCCTGTCCCTCCCATTTTGCCGCACCGCATGACATAGCGGCGCATGAAATTCTCATTTGCCATTATCCGTCCTCCAATTCCACGTTTGGTATGTAGATGAACTCTGCCGTCCGCTCGTTGAACGCCTGCCTCCCTACCTTCTCCTTCGTGGACACGCACCCGAAAATCCCGTCCGGGATAGCGCGGTCGGAGTAGAAAAAGAAGATAGGGAAGTTAGGCACAATCCGCGTCATGGCGATAATCGGGTTTTCGTCCTCGTCATACAGCCCGAAACTCCAGTAATCGTACTTCTCGTTGTAGGTAAACCGGAGTATATATTCCGTGCCGTCTATGGACAGATTGGACACGCTATCATTCATGTCCGGAACCTTGATGTATAACATTCCCCACCTCCTTAGATGAATCCTAGCCCACTTGCCACTCCATAAAGGATTGACTGGTTTTTCTTTGCGCTGGAGCCTCCGGAACTGCCGGAGCTGCCCCCGGAACCACCAGAAGAGCCAGAGGAGCCGGATGATCCGCCGGTACTCCCGCTGGCTGTGCCTGCGCTGCTTGATGTTGTGGACGTTGATGCAGTACCGGCATTTGCCATCGTCTCCCCTGCTTTGAGAATATAGCTGGGGATGCTGGCAGTCTTGCGGCTTGTTACCCTTATTTTCTGTGCCGTGAGGGAAATTTCCCTGGCATACCCTATCTCCTTTGAATGTTTGATGGATATGCTGGTAAGCCCCATATTTGTATATACCGTGTCAGTAGTTACAATTTTCACCAGCTGTCTTGAAAGCCACAGCTCCTCCATACGGTTACAGATATTATTTACCCTGCTGTTGGAAGTGCCGTGCCTATACAGCCATGTTACCGGCGTGTTGCTGACATAAAGCGTCATGCTGACACTGACAGGCTCCAGGATGATTGTGTCCGACACCGGGAACCCATCTTCTACCGGATAAACCGGGATAGTTGCAGACAAGGTTTTCTGTTCCTCTATTAGGGCATCAAACTCAATGCCTGCCACTGATACCGGCTTTAGATTACTTCTTGCCATGCCTGCCTACCCCCTTGCGTATGCTAATCCTCTCGCCATATATGCGGTCGCGTCATCGGCAGATTTGTTCATCGCCCTTGACACGTTTTTCTGCACTTCCGGCGTTCCTCCGGTGTAGCTGTTCGCTATATTCACGTTCTGCGTCACGCTGGAGGATGAATTGTTGTTTACAGTTGATGCGGTTGCGGTAGCCGCGTCCGCCGTTGCTGCCTTTGTGAGGGAAGAAATGCCCTCTGCAAGCCCTCTGACTTTATCCAGGACAGTCTCCTCGTTGGAAGAAATGCCCTCTGCCAGTCCGCTCATAAAGTCCGGCATCCAGCTCTCGTAATCTGTCAGAGGCCCTTCGTCTGGTACAGAGAAATGCAGGAACGAACGTATTTTGTCTCCGATTCCCTTAACCGCGTCTACTATACCCTGGACTCCAGACATGATACCGTCTTTCAGACCACCGATGAAATCCTTGCCCCACTGGATAGCCTGGCCTGGCAGACCTTTGATGAAATCCACCGCCGCATTGATGCCGTTTACGATGGTGTCCTTGATATTCCCTATCGTTGATGTGATGCCGGATAGGATGTTTGAGAATACTCCGCTCACCGTAGATGCTATGGTATTGAAAATATTGCCGAAAAAGTCTCGTATAGCCCCTAGCACCGATTGAATGACGGAATAGGCATTATTTATCGCGTTGGAGATTGTACCGGTAATAGCGCTCCATATTCCGCTCAAAAATGAGGAGATGCCGTTCCATATTCC
This sequence comes from uncultured Acetatifactor sp., assembly GCA_910584865.1. Classification (GTDB taxonomy): domain Bacteria; phylum Bacillota; class Clostridia; order Lachnospirales; family Lachnospiraceae; genus Acetatifactor. The sequence goes on along the minus strand of CAJUCE010000013.1, from coordinate 56,436 downwards.
CTGGAAAAATCCGCTAATCGCTCCCCACACCGTTTCCCACACATTCTGTATCATGCTGAGATTGTTCTGCGCCATACCAACAATCCAATCCCATATCCCTTGAAAGAATGATACAATGCCATTCCATATTCCTTGAAAGAAACCGCTTATGGCTCCCCATACTGTTTCCCATACTGCCTTAATTGCTCCAAGAGCCATCTCGAACAGCATTTTGATGGTATCCCATATCGCCGTAATGAAACTTACAATAGCATCCCATATTCCGGTGAATATCTGCTTTATGGCGTCCCAGGCTCCTTGCCAGTCACCAGTGAATACAGACGAAATAAAATTCGCCACGCCTTTAACTATCTCCAAGAACCCATTCAGGATGCCGCCAATAGAATCCCACAGTACCTTGAACCAGGACAAAATCCGACTGCCCCAATTATTCCAAAACGTCTGTATCCATCCGAATACCGTTTCAATCACTGTGGCGATTGCATTAAAAATAGCACTCCCAGCTTCATACAAGGCATCCCAGACGGCAGATAACGCCTCCAGGATTGCACCCCATACCTCCAGCAAATTGTCCTTCGTGCTTTGTGTACTTCCGTCTATATTGTCCTCTGTCGAACCAAACAGAGTAGCGGCCAGCTGTGAGATGAATGTCCACACCCCTTGCAGGAAGGTCTTGATTATTCCCCAGGCCCTCTCAAAATTCTGCCGGATGCTCTCTGAATGCCGCTCGAAAAATCCCTTTACGGTATCAATGAACATCCCCGCCGCCTGCTTTATGAAATCCCACACATTCAGCAGGAACTCTTTTACCTTTGTCCATGCCGCCAGGATTTTCTCCCTAGCGTTGTCCGCCCCGATACCGGCCTTGTCAAACAGCGTCCCGATGACTGAATCGTTCCCCTGCATGAAATTGATAAAATCCTCAATAATCAGAGCCAGTATCACGATGACTGCTATAATCGCCATCACCTTTAGATTTGCCAGGCTGAAAGCCTTTGCTACCTTGCTGATGATGCCTGCAAGCCCACCGGCGGCTTTTATAAAGCTCATTACCTTTGAAACCGCAAGGACGGCCATAAAAGCGCCGGCCGCAATCGCCGCAATCTTCAGCACATTCTCTATGCCGCCGAACTTTGCGACTATCTTCTTTACCAGGTCTATTCCCTTCGTCACTCCCCTGGATAGTGTCTGCGCCATACGGTCTATTGCAGGCTGGAGCCTTTTCACAAGCGCATGGAGCCTTTCAAACGCCCTGGTGAGGAACCCGGTTTCGCTTGTCATGTTCTGGAGCCATTTTGTCACGCCCTGCACCAGTGTACTTAGGAGCTTTAATACCTGTACTGCCGGTTTGAGGAATACATTTCCGGCGGCTGCTTTTAAGTCGTTGACAGACTGCTTCAAGTTTCCCAGCTGGTTAGACCAGGTATCAGATTCCCTTGCTGCCTGCCCCAGCGCTCCGGAGGCTTTGTTTGCCTCCTCGACCATTGACAATAGTGTGAACTGCTTTTCTGCCTCGCTCAAATCCTTGAACGATTTCCCATACAGATTGTTCGCCGCCGTGTTCCTGGTTGTTTCCGTACATGAAAGCCCCAGGGCGGCATCATTCTCAAAATTTCCCTTCAAGAATGACTGCAAGGAATTTGTCACATCCTCGATGGACCGGTCATAGAAAGCAGCGGAATCCGCCACCGCTATCATTGACCGGTTTGCAATATCGAGAGCATCCGCCTGCTCCACTCCTGCCGTCTTTGAGAAAGCGGCGATCTGCGTAAAGCTCCCCTTCATCCGGTTTACCATGACTCCGGTATCTTCTTCAATCGCCGCCAGCTTGCTTGCCGCTTCATCTTCCATCTCACCGAACACCTGGGAGAACTGCGATTTCAACGCCTCCGCCTCTGCTGCGGTTTCTGCTAAATTACTGAGACCAGCTATGGAGAATCCTATGCCGATTACACCGAGAAGTTTTGTAGCGAGATTCTTTAACCCTTTAATGGAGTTTTCCGCCTTTTTCTCGCTCTGTGAATCCACCTCAAACCCGAATGCCACAGCTATGTCTCTTATGGTCAAGTTTACTTATTCCTCCTTTCCAGCTCGTTAGCCCGCCCATTTTCCACATCACGCTCCATGAGATAGAGCGCATACAGCTTAAGCGCCTCGTCCAGGGTGTAATACTCCTTTAATTCCTGCATGGACGCGATGCCTGCCTTTATCAGAATGTAGCAGCGTAATTCCAACTCGCTAAATTGTTCGTAATCAAACTTGCCGTATTTCAGATAACCTTGCGCGGCGTCTTCGGACTCGCCGACCCTACTTTCCCAGATAGGCCGGCGATTTTCTTGAAAAAACCGTTGAAATTCAGCTTGATTACGTGGAAACAGAGGATGAACATATCCTGGACTTCTCCGCAGAAAATCTCATTCGCAATATCCATGTCCAGGCGCTCCGCCTTAGTCTCTCCCTCCTCGTCCGGCAGCTCCACAACGATATGCCCTCCCAGGAGTAATTTCTGCATGAGCTTTTCCATCTTGTCTCCGGAGATGTTGGTGCAGTTGGACAGTGCCTCTGCCGCCTGCGCTGCGTCAATGTCCATAAGGCTCCCTTCCTTCTGATCTGATACCAGAGGCGCCAGTGCACCCAAAAGAGGAGCCAGCACGGACGCCAGCTCCCCGGTAAGGTTCGCCGCCTTGAAAGCGGCAAAAGGTTTGATATAAAAATTGTAACCGCCGACCTTTTCCTTTGTCGGCTCCATCTGTTTCAGTGCCATGTGTTTATCCTCCTATGCTCTTATTTGAAATCTCCCTCTGCTACCACAATCTCCCATTCACGGTTCTGCTGCGTCTTGCCGCGGTTCCATGCCGCCGGTTTCGTTACCCAGCCGATGGCTCCCACGAATTTCTCCGCTCCCAGAATGTCATTGATGGTAACAGAGAATGTGCCCTGGCCGTTCTTCTGGTCCTGCCGGTATTTCCTCTCCAGGAAGGAATTACTCCTGGACGCCTGCAGCAACGATATTTTGATAGTGTAGAGCTTAGAAGGGTCAATGCTCCTGGCAATCTCCCCATCCGCGCCTACCACATAGCTGGTACCGTCACCGGCAGGCTCGATGGCAATAAAACTGTCATCCGCAAATCCAGACATGATGTGATTCCCCAGAGCGCAGGTCACTTCTTTGGGATTATAGGTTGTTACTCTCATAGGTCTTTATCCTCCCTTCTTAGAATCTCAATGTGCCGTCAATTTCCACCAGATGGATTGCTCCGGCCAGCCGCGCCGTCCATCTGCAATTAGGCAGCTTGCGTGATTTCCGCTGATCCTCTGTCAAATCGCTTGCCAGGGGAACCGTGGTAACGTACCCCGGAATCTCGTTATCATCAGCATCAAAGGATGTCTGCGCGATACCGCCATAGGTCTGCCCTTCGGAGAGGGCTTTTTCCATAGCTCCCTGGATAGCGCCGATTCCGCTGTCCTCATACGGCACTTTCGGATTGGCTTTCAGAACACCGAACACAAGGAACTGCATACGGTTTTTCAGCCAGTCGCGGAAACGAATGACGTCAATCCACTCCCCGGAGAGCATCTTGCCGCCCATGTTGCAGTTACAGCTTGCATACCGGAGATTCACATTCATGTTGTTTGCATCCAGCGTCTTTTTCTGGTCGGACGTGAGCCTGGAGGGAACGATGGTCGCCTCCTCTTTGAGGTTCCAGGTCTCGGAGCCAGGCTGATACCCGAAACACTTTGCCATTGTTGCAAGCGCAGCGTATTCATTCTCCACAGGCTTTTCCCCATCCTCATAGCCGTCTGCCAGTCCAGAGAACTTTCCGTAGCTCCGGTAATAGGAAAAATTCTTGATCGGGCAGCTGTCGATGTCCGTATACTCGAATCCGAAAATCTTCTCCTGCGTCTCTGTCCAGCTTACCGCGTTGCGGACATCCTCCGGGTCTTTGAAATCTGTAATGTGGATGCCGTAGAAAGACGCCTCCCGGTTTGCCCTGGCAAGCGTTTCCCGGATGTCCTCATACACCGGTGCAGGCTCCGTACCTTCATCCTCTCCCTCCACCACTTCCGGGATGCTGGATTTCCGTACCACCACATACACATCCCCCGGTGATGGAGACTGCGAAAACGCCACCGATGCCGCCAGGTATGCGCCATCATCCATGGTATATCCGTAATTGAGCAGTTCATCAGCCTTTGAAATAGCCGTGGTCTTAGTGAGTTTGGAGATGCCCTCCACTGCCGGGGCAGGCACCACCAGTAAAATGCTGTCAAACGTAGCATCATTGGAACCCGGATTCGCAATCTCAATATCGCATTTTACAATGTCATCCAATGGATTGTTCTGCTGCATTGTCTGTACCTCCTTCTGATTCTTCTATCAATTCTACTTCTTTTATGGCTTCGGTCTCTGCCGCCGCCATATCGCTTATGCCGCCTCCGGAGCTGTTCGGAACCATCGGCATACTGCTGATGCCATACTGTCCGTCTGCCTCCTGGACATAGGTAACAGTAAACTCCGCCATCGCCCGGTACCGGTACTGCGTGCTGTTCTGCAAGCCGGTAAGATTCCGCACCGGGGGCATGAGAAGAATCCCCACACCCCTCTTACTGAAAAAGTCCGTCATCCTCTCTGAATCCAGGAAGATAGCGAACTCTGATAAATCGGACGTTGCGGTATCAATGAAATTGCCGGTCTGATTCTTCCCGGATGGCATCGGCTTTCCATTCGTGTATAGGTTTACTTCCAGGGTGGTGCCGCACTGGTATACGCTGCGCCCCTCCTCGTCAATAATCGGGAAAGTGTCTCTTTTGATGCCACCGGTTTTAAGGGTGACATACGGCACTGGTGGCTTTGTGTTTATCTGTTCTGTCCAGATGATAGCTGCCCCAGCGAAAAAACGCTCCGTAGCATCGTAAAGCACTTCCTTAACTTCCACCAGGTTCATCCGCCGTTCCCTCCTCTCCCTTTTCTTCCTCTCCGGGGCCTGGCCCCTGGTCCTGCTTTAAGCACTGGATGAAAGTGGCCGTGTAGTGTCTTAGCGGCGTATTCTCGCTTAACCGGCTGGATTTGCAGTCAAACCACTTGTTCTGATACCAGAGCCGGTCTGATTTCTGCTGTTTCCCTTCATCCTCCACCTTGATTTCAAAATCACAGAAAACCTTTAGCCTCTGGACTGACTCCGTACCGTCCGGCGTTGTCACAGTTATGTCCTCTAGCGTCTGTACGTCCATAGGGAGCGTTATATCCTCATAGGGTATAGAAGAATACCCTCGAACATAAACCGGGGCAGAATACCGCCTTATCGTGTATGGTCTTTTCAGAAATCTCAATCGTCCCCACTTCCTTTCTTCTGGATGACATAATTCACGGACTGCCGCATCCGCCCGGTGTCTACCAGGGGCTTGCTGCTCCCTTTCTTCTTGATGGTAGATGCCGCATTTGGCTCAAAACTCCCGGAAGTGATTTTATCCTGCATGAGGTCCTTCTGGAATATGCCTATCTCTTTCAGTATTTGCTCCGCAGATTTCCCCTGCGTAAAGCCCTTTACCTCCTCTTTCAAGAATGAATTTATCTTGCTTTCGTTATCATCCACGCTCTGTCTGATGAATGGCCTGGCCGGTATATGGTCTGTTCCCAGCTCGTTATAAGCCGCCACATCGCACATATCCGTCCCGTCCTCCTCTGACGCATCCCCTCTCTGGAATCCCACGCGGACTTCAAGGTCTTTTAATTCTGCCAGCTCCCGGAAGAAACGCTGTCCCTCCGGTGTTATCCGGTCTCTGAACCTAACGCCCATAGCTTTTCGCCTCCCCTGCGCTGATAATCGGGATGATGGCGTTTCTCCGGAGCGTAAGAAACTCCAGGCCGTATACGGTTAGTGCATACTCCGCATCGACCTGGAGGTTCGTCTGCTGTCCGGTGGCGTAGGTGATGGAGGTCTCACCTTCCGAATAGGAACTCACTCGCAGGGAATCCCCGATAGTTCCGTTTTCCGCGTTCCCATAGCCATTCATCTTTAATTTGTGTGCAGTCAAATACGCAAGGGCTTTCTGGTATGTGCTGCCGAACCTCTTTTCTGAAATCTGGTCCGAATACAGCTCCAGGAACGTCTTGACGCCATAGGTCTTTTTTCCGGTCTCCGGGTCTACCACATCATCATCCGGCACGTCTGCGAACTCTGCCGCCACGATGCGGAAAATATCGAGTGCGTCCATCTTCGGTCCCTCCCTCCTATTTCTCCAGAGCCGCCTTGACCTTTTTCAGCACGTCCTTCTGGTCTTTGCACTCCGCAGGGTTGATTCCCAGCTCATTTGCCAGAGACGCCAGGCCCTCCTCACTGATTCCCTCCAGGGATGCCAGGCGCGCTTTCCGCAGCTCCTCCGCATCAGCAGCGGCCTTTTCTGCCGCCGCCTTTTTCTCTGCCTCTACCTCCTTCTTGGTTTTTGCAGGCGCGGACGTCTTGCCGGTGATCCGGGCAAACCCCATCTGCTTATAGACCTCCAGGATGGGGCTTGATTCGTATGCTGCAGGAATCTCCTTTGTCTCACCGGGGAGGACAGTAACCTCCCCGATTCCGATAATCTTTCCGGTAGAAATATTCTCAATCTTCATAGCCATGTGCTTTTCCTCCTTCTTTAGACGCCGACCGCGATAAGTGCGGACAGCGGATAATACAGAATGATGCCGGCGATCCGCTCTTCGCAGGGGATGATTACCTCCAGGTTACGGTTCTGGAGAGGGTACTGGTAAAACGCCATCGGAATCTCCAGGCTGAACTTCTCCGCGCTGTTGGTGTAGAGCATCATCACATTCTTGCCGTAGGGATTCGTGGACTTGCTTTTCCCGGACATTTCCGGAGCGGAAATAATGTCTTTCAGATAAGGCGCATTATCCAGCAGAAATTTCTTCACCGTAAAGCCGGTATTTGGAATCTGCCTGGTGGAAATGTCGATGTAAACATCAGACGGCAGCATCAGAGTGTCCGCCCTCTCTACATCCTGGGTGATGTCTGCCATATAACCGAACATGCCGTTGATGTCATCCAAAATCTGCTGTGCGCTCTTGTACTTGAACTCCGTATGCTGTACTCCGTCTACCTCCACAGTGGAAAGCGTGTACAGAGGGATATTGTTATCGCTGGACAGCATACCCATGAGCTTATGTTCTTTATCACCGGCAAAGGCGATGGTATTGGCCGTCCGGTCGATGGCATAACGCGCCGCCTCCGCTTTCCTGGTATCCAGGCTCTTTCCTGCATGGCGGCTGGCTCTCATTTCCTGGATGGAGTAACCGTAGCTGTCACCGATGGACTTCACGGATGCCGTGGTCGGCTCTCCCTTCACATCTGCCCTGGGAAGGTCGGTGGCGTAATTGCCGATGATGGCGGCAAAGCCGGTCTTTTCATAGCTGTAATACGTCATGGTCTCCGCGCCTTCCGGAATCTCATGTGTGATCGGGAAATGGTTCAGAGCGGTAAACTCCGGATAAATCTTGTCATAGGATTTGGACTTTACATAGTCCAGCTCCCTTGCGAAGAAAATGCTTGCATCCTCCGCGCTGTCAAAGTGCATCCCCTTTACGGTTGCCAGGGTAGGCATGATGTTGGATGCCTTCAACGCCTCATAATCCGCCTGGTCATAACCTTCGGACGGCATATCGGGATTGTACCTCTTGTTCTCATTCATTGTTCAGATTCCTCCTTTTCTTAGCCTAACTCAATGACTGCGATGCCATTGTCGGTATCGCTTGCGTTGCCGAACTTCGCCCCGATGTCCAGGTTCGCCGCCCCATCGTCACCATCCTGTTTCTCCAGGTGGGTAAAGGCTCCTGCGTCTTTCCCGGAAGTCACCACATAAGCAACTCCTGCATAGGTGGGAACCGCGTCAGCTGCAATCCTGCCCCATACATGCCCTTTACGCATGATGCTGACCGATACATCCTTTTTCAGAATGACCTTGCCGGACATATCCTGCTCCGTATTGGCCGCATGGAGTACCACGCCCTCAATCTGCGCTTTGGTGGTGCCTGCCACCGGTACTTTGACCGTGGAGCCTGCGGACGTTCCCACAGTTACCGCCATACCGAATTTGAGGACGCCATCGGCCTCCTCATTCTGTCTCGTCACTACCTCGTCATACGCCAGGTCTACCTTGCCGCCTGCGACACCCTTCGGGGTATCAAAACTGTAATTCATCTGTGCTGCCATTACTACTTACCTCCTTCTCTATCAATCATGCGCTGTCTTGCCTGCGCTGCTCCGCTCTTGCCGGCAGGATTTCCGTCTGTCCTGGTTGCCGGTGCCGTCTTTCCGGTCATCTGCTTTTTCTGGAAAGAAACGTCCTTCCGCTTATTGACTTCATTCACGGCCATATCATAGGCAGCATCCACATAAGCGTTGCTCTTTCCGTCAAGCCTCATTCCGGGAAGGACTTTGGCGATGATAGCCTTTTTCCCTTCCAGGATGGACTTATTCTCCATGCCGTCAATGTGGAGCTTATCCCCAATCCGGCAGATGCTCAAACGCTGACGGAAGATTTCATCTACCGAATCAGCATTGAGAGAACCACTCTTGTCATCGGAACCGTCCGCCTGGTCTGCGTTGTCTGCCTGGTCTGCTGCATCCGTGCCGCCGTCCGCATTATCCGCGCTGTCCACCGCCGCATCAGCCATAACCTTCTCCAGGCAGGCCAGGAGCATATCAATATCCTCGTCCTGCTGGGCGATGACTCCCATAGCCCCCTCTACATCCTTCGGGTCCTCCTCTGCATCCCTGCGGTCGCGCCGGTCTTTCACCATCTGCGCGATGTCGGCAGGAGAACTCCCCTCCTCCGGTGCAGGCTCCTCACATCCTTCTCCGTCTGCGGCTTTCTCCTCCTCGGTTGCAGGCTCCGTGGTGGATTCCTCTGCTGCAGCTGCACCGGCTTCATCAGCTGCCGGTGGCTCTTCACTCCCAGCGGCAGCTCTGCCGGCCTTGCGTTCCTTGTACGCCTCAATAGCCTTTTTAAGCTCCTCCGCTGACATCGCGCCGCCGTCTGCGCGGCTCTTTGTTTCATTTGCCATCAGTTTACCTCCTTTAAGTTCTGGTTCATCCGAACCGTCAATGTTGAGCCTGGCCTGCTCCCCGGCTCGTGCCGATGCCACAAGTGCCAGGTGGTTTATGACAATATTCGTCTGGATTGCATCGTAAGGCTCGCCGTTATAAGTGCCCGGCTCCTCCACCAGGTCCAGATTGTACCCCAGGGAAAGCTCTTTCAATCCGCTGTCCTTCATAGCATCCGTATTGTGGATGATGATTTCAGCGCGGACATCCTCGCCGTCCTGGTACCCATTTGTAAGAATGGTTCCGATCTGCTCCCTATCCACATTATCTTTGCTCACGATGCCTGCCTCGTGGGTGATGATAATGGGCTTTCCCTTGTATGTAGCCAGCGATTTCTCGTTGAACACATGCTCCGGCAATCGCAACTCCCTCCGAATACTACCATCGGGGTTTGTGTATTCAAATATCCCACACGATGTAAGAATCGGGTGGTCTACCAGATACCCTTCATCCGTGAAGTACGTCCGGTCGTCTTTATCCAGGCGGATAGTGTCCAGGCGCCTCACTTTCCTCAATTTTGGTTCCATCATTCAGCCGCCCCTCCCCCTTCCGGTTCTGCACCGGATTCCTCCTCTCCAGGCTCCTCCCCGGACGCGATTACCCTTGTAAGCTCCAGGGTTAGGTTCTGGATATGCTCCACCGCATCCAGGCGCATACCGTCAATCGTCTGTGCCGTTGTTCTGGCCTCGCTGGAGCCTAAAGCAGCGATTTTATCCGTGTGACTGATAACTATTCCAGCCTCCTCGATTAAAGCCTGGCAAATCGCCTTTACAGCATTTTCCATCTCTGATACCTCCTATCATTTGATTGTTACCTTGATGCCGCTGTCCTCCTTTACCGGAAGATTCAGCGTGTTCCGGTTGAATACCGGCCGGCCTATGCAGCGGCAGTTGAAATCCTGGCCGGGGTGACAGTGCCTCCCATTGTCGGTCTCCGGCCCTTCCCCTTCCCAGGAGAACTTCTGGCCGTTCAGTCTCCGGTGGCTCCTGCGGACGCGTTCATCTCCGCAATCACTCCAGATATACTCCATGATGCCTGCATCCATCTGCTGGGCGCGTTGAATCTGGCCGTTGAGCTTTGCCGTCTGGTCTCTGGCTATGAACCGCGCCTTTTTCCTGCTCACACCGTATGCAAGCTGGATGTCCTTTGCGATGTCCGTAGTCCTGCGCCCCCGGTTGAATCCCTCCAGGACAATATCCTTCATTTTGTCCAGCGTGTCCTCCGGTATGGAAGTGATAAGGTCTACATTCTCACTCACCCACTTTTTCAGCTGCTCTATATAAAAATCGCCCAGGTAGTAATCCTTACGGATGTCTATTCCCAGGCTGGTACGGATGACCTTCTCCCATTCTTTGGTTGTCATCCTCCGGTTGATAAGTGCCAGGTTCAAAAGCCTTTTCTTCAGACCGAAGGAAAGACACCTGGCAACTACTTTGTTCCGTACTTTGTTGAATATGCCGATTACTGCCAGGAGGAAATCCGTTGCCGAATCTTCCCGGAGCCTCTGGACTTCCGCATCCCTCTCCTTCTTGTAAATCTCTTTGAGTGCAGGCAGCTCCGCCTCCAGCTCCTCTTTAAGGATGCCGGTATATTCATTCACCATGCGGATATACTCACGCTCTGCACCCTCCGGAATCTTCGGCGTGTACTTGCTGTATAGGTTCGTGTGGCCGTAAAACTTCCGGCCCACCTTCGCCATCAGCTCTTTATTCAGCATCTTTTCATCCATCCGGACCATCCCCCTTCAGCAATTCCGTGAGAATGTCCAGGCTTTTCTCGAACGGCGGAAATAGGTTCTTTTGGTAAAGCTCCGGGAGCGTGTACCAGGCAGCATCCAGCATTTCATCACCGTCTGCCTCCGGCTTTCCGGTAAATTCATCCGTGAAGAAAAGCTGTGAAGAAAGATACGGCCCGCCAGGGCTTTCATAAATCCCTATCGGTATAAGATTCAGAGGCATGATGTTGAACTCCTCCATCGCCTCCCTCTTTGCCGCATCCTCCACGGATTCCCCAGGCTCCACCTTTCCGCCAGGCCCACAGACACCCTCGCTGCCGCGCCTGGATGCCGCAAGGATTTTTCCGTCATGAATAACCAGGACTGCCGCCGCTGGTAAATCGTCTGCGTCCGTTGCTGCAGTCTCTCCGGATGTTTCCGGTTTGGATGCTGTGAGTGTGCTGTGATCCGGAAAAATTCCAGGCTCCAGCGTCTCCCCGGTGATGTCCAGGTCATCTTCCGTGATTAGGTTCTCAATCTCAAACTCTCCCTCTGCCGCCAGGTTCTTTCTGACTTCGGAAGGGTCAACGACAGAGGAATCCATGTAGATTTGCGCGGTCTGGGCTTTCGTATACTCCGTATCCGCTTTGGTCTTGGCTATATCTGCCTGCTCTTTATCGGACATAGACCAGAGAGCCGCCAGCTTCACCTTGTACCTGGGAATCTCCTTGTACCGCCCCTCGCGCTTGCCCTGGATAAGCATAAGGTCTATTGCCTTCCGGGAGTTTCCCTTCATGTTCTCCTTCTGGATGTTCTCAACCATGTTGTAATAATTCTCCATGTCATTCTCACCGGTTGAGTTCATGCCGGCAGGAGAACGCCCGAAAAGGATAGTCTGCGGAATATCCGTAACAGCTGAAAGCATATTGCAAGTGGAATCCAGAATGTCCTTCACTCCGGCCATTGTGATATTCTTGAAATCGTAGTCCTCTCCATCGGTATCAATGGCGATGCTGTTCAGAATACCCCTTGCCATGTCAATCAGCTGGAGCCGCTGCAAAACCTTATCTTCCCCATCCGGAGTAGCCAGGAGGTTTGCCAGGTTCTTCATCTTGTAGATTGCCTGGACACACCGCTCCAGCAGCTTTACACCGTTTCCGTGGGATGTCACACACTCCTGGAGCGCCTTTTTTATCTTCACATACTCCGGGATGCCCCAGTACCGGTAATTGGTATTCGTGGTCTGCTCTGGCAGGCGTCCGTTCCGGAACACCAGGCACCGTGACTGATGCACAACAAAATAGCCATATACGCTGAATACCTGGTAATACTCCGGTTCTCCAAACGGTACATCACCATCCATACTGTCCGCAAAATTGAAATGATAGAGGTTCGTATAGTCTGGCTGGACTACCGCCCTCTCGAACACTCGCAGCTCCTCAATACTGCGGACATCGCTCCAATTCAGAGGCTCCTCCAGCCCCCGGCCGTCATCCACCAACATAACGATGATCGCACCGCCGTAAAGTCTAGCCCATTTTTCTGCCGTTGCGAACTTATCCTCCAGCTGCAATTCATCCATCCGGTCCTCTATGTACTCCGATACAGCGCTGTCCCCAAAATCAATATCGTAGCCATGCTTAACAGCCTCCTCGGAAGGACGGTCTATAATCTTCGCAAAAAGCCCGTTCCCTTCATACAGCCTGGTAAGCTCCATGTCGGAAACAAAAGGCTCCTGCGTGTATGTGTACGCGGTGGAGTTATCCTGCGCGGTTCCGTATTTGTTCAGCAGATTGCTATAACCATCCTGCCGGAACTTCTCCTGCGTACCCTCGATAATAGCCGCGCCCCTCTGGAGCTGCCGCTGCTTTTCCAGCCTGGCTTTCTGTGTATCGTCCATAATATCCTCACTTCCTTCCTACAATAGGTTGTCAATATTAAATGCCATCCCCAGGGTAAGCTCATTGAAAGCAGACGAACTGGCATCTACCATATCCTTAAACTTGCTTTCCGGGAATGATTCCAGCTGATTAAAATATTCTTCGTTCCACGGCCCGGCCATGACATCGAACAATCCCAGCTGCCACTGTGCCGCCATAGGCTCCGCCCTGGTTATCTTGCTGCCGGATTCCTGCTTTGTAACCACATCATATCCGGCCAGCATCTCAATATAGCTTTGCGCCTGCTCTTTACCGGCCTGCCCTGGGTCTTGTGGTAGCCTCTGCCTCACATATCCGTATTTTGCATTGTCAGCCGCCGCCGTTGTCCTGGTAAGTTTCCGGACATCACCGGCTTTCAGCTGTTGATTTATTACATCCAGCACAACGTATCTTCCGTTGCTGCGTTTTGCCATAAGAACGCCAGACGTATATGCCGCATCATCGTCCTCGTCCACATCGGTAGCCGCAAGGTCCCATCCGCGTGCGATGGCAACGATGTCATCCGGCATCGTATTCAGAATAGAGCCGATCTGCACACGTTTGAAATACAGACCGGCGGCAGGCTTGATTTTCCAGTTGCCGTGTAGCAGGCGCTCCCTTTCCACCAGCGGCAGAGATTCCAGGTTCGCCTTATACCCTGGGTCTTTCTCCATAAGGATTTTATTATCTGCAAGGGTACTGGCTATGAACGTGACACTCTTAATCTTGTTTGGCTGGATATTCCTGTCCAGAAGCTCCTTCCTTGTGTCGGCCCATATCACTTCGTCATCATCCACACGCGCCATGTACCTCTTCTTTCCAGAACGTTCCGGAATCGGGTACCCGGTCTCCTGGTCTATCCACCAGGAGATGAATTTTGCCACCCATGAATCCGCATCGGGATTACAAGTGGCTCTGATGTAAGGCTTTACTCCGCAAGTGGAACGGTTACGCGATAGCATATAAAAAAACTGGCGCTCCGAAAAATGCGTCAGCTCGTCAAACCCTATGAATGTTATCTGGGAACCCTGCCACTTCTCAACATCCGCATCCCTCCCCAGGAAGTCAAAGTATATATTTGCCTTATTCTTGAAAGACCACTTGAACTTCGGCGTCTGTACCGATTTTGAACCGGCGATGTCTCCGTACATCTCCTGGCTCTCGTCCCATATACCTCCGGATGCAAATATCTGGTTGAAATTCTTCCGGAAGATAACTGCCCTATATCCTCTGGTATTGATGTACCGCAGCGGCTCCATGAGAATTGCATAGGTCTTTCCACCACCGGCGGCTCCGCCGTATATCGCTATCTCCGCGTTGGTTGCCAGGAACTTCTCCTGGGGGCCTTTCTGTGGACGTATTATTTTATTCATCCTCGTCAGCCTCCTTCTCCGGCATATAGACCTCTACCCTGGTCTGCTCCTCGTCATCAATAGCGTTATCACTTGCAGAAACGCTCCGGTTCAGCCTCTCCAGCTCGGTAGCAATCTTGATATATTCCTTGATGTCCCTGGGCGTCATGTCCTCGACTTTCAGCTTTTCCAACGCCTCCAGTGCCTTTTTCTGCATCTGAACAGCAATCTTGGTGTGGCGCTTCGTCATGTCCTTTAGGTCTTTGACTGCCTCCGCGTGTGCCTGGCGCTCCATCTCATTGTCATAGGCTCTCACCCTCTCGTCCCAATCGTACCTGGACTTCCAGCGTGAAATGAGCTGTCTACTCTTAGACAACTGCTGGCAGACTTCGTGGTTAGACCTCTTTAGACCTAAATCCCGATAGATTACAAACGCCTCAAATGCCTGCTCACTCTCCCCCTTCTGGCGTTCCCACGGCTTTTCGGTTTTGGACACTCCGCCCACCTCCTTCGCTCCGCGGTACTACTTCCGGGTTATTTTATGGCAATCCATCCACAGAAATTAAGGCATCTCCAGAACATATCCACTACCTTAAACCCTGCCTCGTGCAACATATCCACATTCCATCCAGGCTTAAGCGGAGACAGCACATTTTCCAGGCTTTTCCGCTTTTCCACTATTTTTTCAATCGTGTATCCATTCCGGCGTTTCATCTCATAGTACAAATCTACCATAAGGTCATCCGCTCCTCCGTCCGCCACTATCTTCTCCACAAAGACAAGCGCCCCTCCGGATAGCATGTTGTCGTATATGTCCTTCAATATTTTCTGCCGGTACGATGTCGGCATAAACTGCATGGATAGGACGGATAATACCAGGCTGTTCCCCATGGGCATTAGCACCTCATAAAAATTGCCATTGACGCATTCCACATATCCGGCCTCAATGCCTACCGAAAACTTACTCCTGCACTCCTCCAGCATTGCTGCAGAGTTGTCACAGAGGAAATACCTGTTTTCGGCCGCGTGTTTCTGGTAAAAAGGCTCTACTGCAAGCCCGGTGGAGCATCCTATATCGGTGATCCAGGTACCAGGGGTGATGAACCTTTCGCCTATCTCATAGACCAGGCTCCTCATGCTCCGATAGTCCGGGATGCTCCGCTCCAGCATATTTGCAAAGCACCGGGCCACTTCGCTGTCAAATTCCCATTTCCCCTCCGGCGATACGTTATCAATATTCCCGTTACCTTCCATCGCTCTCCTCCTTTCCCGGCAGCTTTACGCCTAACCGTTTTTCAAATACTTCCCTCGCCCGGCCTGCAAGCCCCATTGTGGAACCGTCCGGATAAGGAAGGTCAAACTCAAAATCCAGGGCATCCGCCAGGGCGTCCACGTCCAGGATAGGTTCTACCGCCTCCAGGTACCAGAACTTCTGAATAAGGTCCAGCCTCTTAATCTTCCGGAACCGGGGCGCGAATATGCCGGTCATCTCCTCCCTGGTATGCCCTTTCTGGACTTTCGGGTGCTTTGAAATATCTCCCAGGATGGTATTTGGTTCATAGTCCAGATCGAATGTCAGCCTTGCCTCGTCCTGGACAGATTTTTTCTTCGTGGCCGTGAACTGGTGAGCCTCGTTGCTCTGGCACCAGCACACCACCTGGCCTTTCGGGTAGCATAGTGCCGCCGCGATTGCCGCTATCTTCTTTCTGTCCTCCATGAACGGCACGGAATTGAAAACAGAGGATATGAATACCGATGTATACTCCACACCGCTGCCTACCTCCTCCAGGAACCGCTCCGCTATCTCCAGGCTCTTTTGCTTATGGACTTCATCCCCGGTGGTGACAAAATAAGGTTCAAATGCAGAGACATACACGCCTGCCGCCCGCAGCGTCCTGGTGTTGTTCAGCTTTCCTGCGCCGAAATCTACAATCTTATCCCCATACCGGCCGGTCCAGGCTTTTAAGACCTCTCCCTCCAGCTTGAAAAAATCCCTGCCGTTGTTATTCGGGAACACTCCCTTGAAAAATCCATCTCCCAGGGCACAGTTACCCTCCGCATCCGTCTCCCTGGTGTTGCGCTCCCTCATAAAGGAATTGTACCGGAGTACGTCCGCATACTCGGATTCCATAGAGAAATCCATAGATAATAGATTCAGCATCGCAGACGCGAACTCCCTCTGTGTCTCCGTCACTTCCACGCACTGGATGAACTTCTTGCCGGCCTCCGCCGCTACCTGGAGCCTGCCGATGCCGTTCACCACATCCATGTCCGGGCCGATGACTACCGGCATAAGGCTCCCGGTCTTTTTCTCCAGCGCCTTTGCCAGGGCTTTCATGTGGGAATCGAAATCCCGGTGATTCTTCTTAGCCAGCAGCACGGTATCAATCCGCCTGCAAGCGTACACGCACGGATAGGATGCCTCGCTCCCAGGCTCTATATCCGGAAGGTCAGCGCACATTCCGTCTATGTCCATGTTGTAGAGGCGTTTCTTAATCTTCGTGCAAGTGTCCTGTTTCTGGAGGTCATTGGTTGCCCGGTTAAAAAGGACGTTCAGCGTCTTTCTGCTGTTCAAATCCTCCTGGTCTACATACTGGACCGGTATCTTGTCAAACCCCATGCGCTCCGCCACCAGATGGCGCTGATGCCCGGATAATATCTCGCCGTCCTTATCCGCATAGATAGGCAGCAAAAAGCCCAGCTTTCGCAGAGACATCTCTGTGAGTGCCAGGCGCTTTTCATCATTCTTTCTTGGATTGTATTCTGACGCCCTCACGTCGCCAATAGGGACTAATTTAACCATTAAGTATCCTCCTTTTAATTTCATCAGAAATCCCCTTAGAATCGAAAATACCGGCGTCTCGGATGGTATTTAGCATCCCCTGGTACTCCGATATGGTGATCCGGAATTTGAAATTGCCAATCTTTACTACCGTGGTACTCTCCGGGCCGGTATCCTCCTCCGGCTCCTCCGGTTCTTCATCCGGGATGTCGGGCGGCTCCGCATCCTCCAGCATCCGCTCCAGGTCTACCTCGCCCTCCTCGAACCCGGTAGGAAGAGAGAACACGGCCTCGTCCTGGAGCAGGGCTGTCAGCATATCCATATCCCAATCGCCCTTTATCCTATTGAGTGCCACACATAAAGCCTTCTCCCTGGCCTGGTCCGGCTCCTCTACTATCACACATGACACGGTATCCACGCCCATGTCCTTCAGCACGGATAGGCGCTGATGCCCTCCCAGGCAGCACATATTATGGCTGTTCACCACCAGCGGCTCCACAAAACCGAACTCCCTTATACTGGCCGCTATCGCCTCATACTCCCTGGAACCCTTCTCCAGGGTGATGCGCGGATTGAAAGAGCTTGGCCGGATGTCCGCTGTGTTCAGAGTTTCTATCTTCATACCATCAGCCTCCTTTTCATTTCTCCTTCCACCATCTCCTTAGAGAATCCAACCTTTTCCCGGATGTCTGCCATCATATCCTTGTACGGCCCCTCCGGGATGCGGAACTTGTACTCCCCCACGATGCAGGGGATTCCCTCCGTGTCATCATCCTTCTTTGCCACACCCTCTACATCCGGTACGTCCTCCGCAGCTGCATCCAGCTCTCCCAGAAGCTCTGCGATGTCATGATCGGAAAAGCCGGTGGCTATGGTATCAATCCCCTCCGCATCCCGCAGCTCCTCCATGATGTCCGCCAGCTTTCCGTAATCCCATTCGCCGGTTATCTTGTTCATGGCGATGCAGAGAGCCATTTCCTTCTCCGGTTCCATGTCCACGATGACAACCTCCGTCTCCTCCACACCTTTTGCCAGCATGACGTTGAGCCTCTGGTGTCCGCTCACCAGTGTACCGGTCTGCCGGTTCACGATTAAAGGAACCACCAGCCCGAACTCGTCAATGCTCGCCCTTAGTGCCTGGTACTCGAAATCCTTTTCCGTCAGTGTTACCCTGGGATTGTACGCCGCCGGTACAATCTCCGCCAACCTCATTGTCTGTGTCTCCATCCGTTTCCCTTCCTTTCCTCGTTATTTGCATTAAAAAGCGGCATACCCCCGGAAGAATATGCCGCCTAATAATCTGTATGCAGTTATGACGCCTTAGTCAAATAGGGAGAGCTGCTGCATCTCCGGCTCCGCCGGTGCCGCCTTTCCGTCCGCCCCTACCTTCTTTATGAACTCCGAATACGGCTCTGCATGGATGCCGTACCTCTTATACATCGCCCTGGTCTTTGGATTGCTCTCTACCGCATAGAACTGCGCCCCGTCCATCCCGTACTTAGGGAAGATAAACCTTTTGAGCGCGGATTCCTTGAACACATGCGGCTCCGCATTGATGTCATTGAAATAGACTTCCACCGGCTCCCATCCGGTCTTTTTGAGGACGTTCTGCATCGTCTGTACCCTCTGGTAGTCCGGCCTGGCCGTAATGATGATGACATAATCATCTCTGATCGCGTCTATCAAATCCATCCGGTATTCCTCGCCCTCCATCCTCTTAGAGAACGGCCGGAGCATCCGCGTGTCCATCTGGTTTGATACCAGGGTATAATTCAAATCCAGCAGGCATATCCTACGCCCTCCGGTGATGCTGCTGTTTTCTGCCGTCTGATTCATTGTGTTATTCATATCCTTTTCCTTCTTTCTTTGAGATTATGGTTGCTTTTATCCGGAAGGGATGCTACAATGAACCTACATCCTTCTTTCGGATGGGGACAGGGCTTGACTTTTCCAGGGTGCAAAGCTCTGTTTTTTTATGCCCCTCTTTACCCTTTAATTATACCATATCCCAGGGCGCGTATCAATGAAAACCCCAGGTTTTATGCCGCCTGCCGGTCGTTTTGGCAAACGAAAAGCAGCCAGGCGGCGGCTGCTTTCCATCGAGTATAAAACTCTGCCTTAACCGTTTTTCCGATGCCAGGACGGATATTCCGCCGCCCTGGTCTGGAGGGAAAACACATGGTTACTCTCACAAAATGAGTATGACATTGGGGTTTTTCGGCTGATACCATATTAAATCTTGCCTACTGAAATATCAATGACATCTTTTTGACACCGCTAACACCGGAATCCATAAATCCCGAAAAACAGTATCGCCAGACGCTTGCAGGCAGCTTTCACGTCCCGGAACACGGTTCTCTCTGTGATATGTTCCTCCTCCGCTATCTCTGCCGCAGTCTTAGGCTCCGCATCCAGGTAAAGCCCCTTGATTACCCTATATCTTCTCATTTCCTCTGGGTCTGCCGCTATATCGCATTGTTTTTTATATACGTCCAGCATAGTGTCCACATGGCTCATAATCATCTTCGTTTTGGCCTTGCCCTTCTCTATGCTTAAGACCTTAAGCTCGCTGTCCTTGAAATACCCCTGCATGAGTGACAGCATATCTTTCAGAGAATCGTCGGATGTTGTTTCCGCATCATACTCCGCGTTCTCTATGTAGTCCTTGAACCGCCGGTAATTTATCAGCAGGGCTTTGGCATTGTTCTGCACCCTGCTCTGGCGCTCCGCCTCCTCTTTCCTATGCTCCTCTTTGTACGCTTCAATCCCTTTTTCGGCAGCAATAGCCGCTATGACATTTATATTCTCCTCGGTAAACTCATATCGTACCGGCCTGCCTTGTGATTTTCCCATGTGCATTACCTCCTTGACATTCCTCTGATAACCCCCTATAATAGGGGTAGTCGATGTTACCAGAGGAATGAGGCGGTGCCGCTACATGCGGTATGGCCTTTTTCTTTTATTCAGAATTTCTATCTTGCATCTCGAACTTTTCTACATAATCTGTGATCCGCTCGCGCTTCAAGTTGTTCCAAATATCTCCTATTAAATTTGGCTCTTTCTCCATCTCCATCAGCTTATCCAGAAGTTCTCTATGTTTCAAATAAATGTATCTCAATTCGTTTATCCGCATATTAGGGCAGAACCAGCATCCCCCCCTTGGAGACATGCCATAGATAGGGCTTAGCAAACCATATTCCATACATAAGTCCAGCGCCATCTGTTCCGTGTATCCGTACTTTTCCAGGAGCGATACCTGATTTCCTGCCTTTACCACTCTGTCAAGTCTTTTGTGTTCATCCTTTGCAATTCCTATATACTGTACAACGTCCTCATTGATGCTTTTCCAAAAATCTCTAATTGGTTTTAGCTTGCAATCGCGCTGTACATCGCAATGTCCGACCCTCACGAAACCCTTCTTTTTCCCTTTATTACTCGGGTGCTTTGTAGGTTTTTCTACGACATGATGAAAACAATCCATATAGGTTTTTTCAGATCGCAGAATCTTGACCTCATATCCCCATTCCTGGAATACCGGAATACATCTGTGTATAAAAGCCATTTGCTCCGGAAGTTCTCCGCTTGTTTCTTTATCAAACATAACCTCTGCAAAAATAATTGTATCCAGAGGTTCATTGTGGAGATGCGCCAGTATGATTGTTGCTGTGCTGTCCTTTCCTCCGCTCCAGCTTGCTATGTACCTCATGGCATCTACTTCTTCCTTCTGAAATTCTTTGCCTTGCTGCAGGTGGCAAAGTGCGATGTATAACCGGAACCGTCCGGGTCATCCTGGGATGAAACAATGGTACCGGAGACCACTTCCCCGGACTGGAGTACGATTTTATCCTTGCCTCCGTCCGCCTTATAGTCCACCAGTAATGTATTGCAGGGCATATTCTTCCCGGCCTTCGTCTTTATCCAGATGATCTGCGCTCCGCATCCGGCGCATCTACCAAAATTCCCTCTTGCCATATCAGCTCCTCCTTTCCTCCATTTCTTTCAGCTGTTCAATCGTCACCAGCTTACAGTTCGGCAGCAATATGAGCATCCCCCCCAGGTCAACTTTCTTTCCTGCGATTGCTTTCTGGGGATAGCTCACCAGGACATTGCACTCCTGGGCCAGCCGGTAGCATGAATCCGATATGAGCTTAAACGCTTTCCTGGCATCGGCTGGAACCGTCCTCCTGCCGTCCACCGGGATTTTCGCAAGCTCCTCCTGGAGCTTTTTCTGCTCCAGAAGAATCCTCTCATAAACCTTTATGTACCTGGTCCTCTTTTTCACCGTCTGCACTCCCTTCCGCCTCTGCCCTTCTCGCCATCTCGTATGCCCCGGCCATGACCGCCGCCATGTCCTCAATCCGGACGGTCAGCATAATGTCATGTGCCCGATCTGCTATGGACACAATCCCCAGCTCCACGCTTGCCTTGATGTTCCCAGGGACAACTATCTGTTTTACCATCCTGCGCTGCCTGCCCTTTCCCCGGAACCTGGTGTGCGTACTCTGGACATCCAGGCTGATGCCGTCCGCCGGTCCGTCCGGGATGTTCTTTGCATCCTGGCTCTTGTCTTTGCTCTTATACATCTTATCTCCTTTCATGCAGCGCGGCTCCAGGAAGAAACCGCGCCACCCTCTGATTTACTTTCCGCCACGCCTCGGCTTTTTGGTAGGGCGATCCACTTCGGATGCCGGATGCCCCTTCTCTCTCCACGCTTTCTGAAAGAAATAACCGAACATATCCGTAGTGCCACTATTCCGATAGCTCTTATTCGCTGCCACTGTCCTTGCCAAACTTCTTAATCCCATGATTCAATCCTCCTTAATCTCTAACTGGTAAAGGACAACCGACTTCTTCTCTGATGATTGTCACCCTTCCCTCTGTGATAACAGCTGATGCGTGTGGGTCATAATGCTTATTCAGATACTCCAGCATCGGCATAGCCGCCTCTGTAATCTCCCGGAAGTCCTCCTGCATCTTCAAATGCCCCGACATCGGCATAACCGCCTCTGTAATGGATGGTCTTTCTGTGTCGGCATCGACTTCACCGGTAGCCACCATGACCTCCTGCTCCACCATATTAACCAGCAGCTCCGTGAACCTTGCCCGCATGTCTGAATCAGTGGAATTTTTCACTCCATCCAGGAGTGCTTTCTTGTGCCGGTTCCACATCCTATTATTCATATTCATGTTCAATCCTCCTCGCTCGGCTCCTCATAGCCATATCCATCATCCTCTCCATCTTCTCCGTCATCGCTGAACGGAAGGGGTCCTTCGTTATCCTCCATACCCTCTCCATCATCAAATAGGGCGTCGGTAGCGTCCAATGGAGCGTTTTCTTCACCATCCCCGGAAGAAATATCGTCCGCAGGCTTACCGCCCGAATCCGGGCTTTCCGGGCCTTCTGCGGCCACTTCCCGGAACTCCCCATCAATCACATTTCCGTCCTCCGGTCCGGGAAGTCCCAGGATTTTCCTTCCAGGAAGGGCAGGCGTTCCGCCGTCCTCCTCTGCCTCTGCATCCGGTTCATCCGTTCCGGAGAACTTCCCTCTCAGGTCATCATCAAAGAGGCTCCTCTGCTGCGTGTTGACAATCGGCCGGAGTACATACATCCCGGTATCATCATCCATGACAAGCTCCATCTCCGTGTCCAGGGTGCCTTTCTTCTCGTCCGTGATTTTCACAGAAGATGAAATCTTATGTTCAAACTTCGGCTTTTTAACCTCCCGGCTCTCTCCCTGGACGTTCGGGTCATAGTTCGGGATGTACTCTGATTTGAGGGAGATTTTTAGATTCAGAGTGATAGCCCCTTCGTCACAATCTCTGTCCCTCATGGTCTCCAAAAGCCTCTGGAGAACAAAATTATAATCCCGGCTCATTCCGCTGAATGTTTCACTGTCCAGCGTCAGTTTCTCGTCAAACCCTTTTTCCATCTACTTTCCCACCTTTCCGTATGTCATATTGTGTTCCCTCATGTATGCCCCCAGAGCCTTTATTTCCTCCAGGGTACCCTCGCACCAGAAGGTGGCGCGGTATCTCTTTGCCGGTGCAGCCTGGGCGCTTTCCGGAACGCTCTGGGTATTCTCCGGAACATTCTGGGTATTTTCCGTATCATTCGGGGCATTTTGCGGAACATTCTGGCCGATTCTGTTATTATCCTGGCTGTTTCCGTTATCAGAAGAGCCGAATACGTTCACGGCCTGGGTACTTCCGTTACTGGATGCCGGTTCTGCCTGGGATGCCTGGGCCGCTGCCCTCTCCTGCGCCGCCTGCCTTTCTGCCTCCCGGCGTTTGGCCTCCTCTGCCTGCCTCCTGGCAAGCTCCTGGCGCCTCTGCTCCTCCTGCTCAATCCGGCGGCGCTCTGCCTCCTCCTTTGCCCTGCGGTCTGCCTCCATCTTTTCTTTCAGCTCGCGCAGGCGCTTTTCCTCTGCCATCGCCTTAGATAAGTCCAGGGTTTTCAGATACACGTCCTGGGCATTAGTCTTATAGTCAGAACACATTTCATCAATAGTCTGGAGGTCGGTCTTGACCTTCTCTACCTTGCCCTGGATGTCCGCTATGGCCTTTTGCAGGGAATATGTGGCATTGAGATACCTGGGGTCGAACAACTTTTCAAACGGTATGACCTTTTCCAACTCCCCGATTGCTGCAGAATACGCCTCCCGGATTTGCCCCTTCTTCTCCTCCTTCTTCTGGTTCTCATAGTCCTTGATCTGCTTGTCGATGTCACTGACCGGCTTTTCAATGAGAGCCGTAATGTCTTTCAACTCCTTCTCAAATACCGTGTACGGCTCATTGATGACCTTTTTCACAATCTTTCGCCGGTCCTCTATGGCTGCTTTCAGCTTATTCAGCTCGGCGCGGTCTGCTTTTGCAGCCTGGATGGTATCGTCCGTATAGGTGATCCCCTCATACTCTGCTGCCTTCGCCTTGACCGCCGCCTCCAGCTCGTCACGGTTCCATTCGATACGTTTTAAGAAACCGCCCTCCGTGGGGTTTATCAGTCTGAACTCCATTTCCGCCTTGACCGGAGCCAGCTTTGCTCCCTCTGCCACTACTTCTCCCTCCACCTTCGGGATTTCATTCTCATTCTGTGCCATGTGTTTTCCTCCTTAACCAAAAATTTGCGCCGTTACAAGTCCGGCCACACATATCCCCAGCCCGATTAACAGCTGTCCTCGTTTGCGTTCGCTCTTTTCTCCAACTACTCCCAGGGAGAAAAGAATCTCCAGGATAATCAATACAGCCTCGTTTGCTCTCACTCCGCGCATCCCTCCTATCTTCAATGCGGCACTATGCCGATTCCTGCCTCCACTCCACAGGCGATAAGGTAAGCCATGAGCCAGACGAACATCCAGCTCATTATCGCCGCTACCGCCATTACCGCCACGGCATTTACCAGGAACCGTATTACCTTCTTTCTCTTGTTTCCTCTCACGCCTTGCCTCCTATCTCCTGGATGATAACTTCAATCCGGGGCTGTTCTGCATAGAACTTCCGAACCTGGCAGTCCACAATCTGGGTATCATCCTTGTATGCCACCTGGTTGAGCGCATCCGCCACCATCTTCACCACATTATCCATATCCGGTTTCTTTGTCGGACGGATGACATTTGCCAGCTTTTGGGCCTTCTCCTTCTTACTTCCGCTTTTCGGTATGGAGTAATATGCCAGAATCCTCATGTCCAGCATCGCATCATCCGGGAACCGGAATCCCTTGCACTGAACCATATACTCCGTATGTACCAGCGTCTCATAGTTGACCGTCTGCTTTGGTGTGAAGGCTCTGCCGGTCTGTGTGCTGAATCGCGGCCGGCCTTTTCCTTTCGGCTCTCCCAGGACTGTAAATTTCACTCTGTCCAAATCAGTACCTCCTACTTCGATGTATCAGCATTGTCTTTATCCTCTGATACTTTGAGGATATAATCCAGCGTTTTCCCGGTAGGACTCCGCTGCCGTTTCCCCTGGCTCACCGTATAGCCATTCTTAATCAGAATCGCCGCCACCGAAAGCCGGTCATCCTGGTTATAAATCTTCAATTCCATCACATCCGCCATATCATCCCTCCAGTATGCTCCTCATATCTTCAAACCTCTGCGCCGCCTGCCCCATTCTCCAGGAATCTCCACGCACCTGGAAGGGATAGCACATTTCAAATATCCGGTCGTATATCCTCTTATACCTGGTATCCTGCGCCTCCTGCATCTCCGGGAGCGTCAAATTCGTTGTAAGAATCAGAGGCTTTCCGGATAAATACCGGCTGTCTATCACGTTGTAGACCTTCTCCAGGGCATAGTCCGTGTTGCGCTCCGTTCCCAGGTCATCAATGATTAAGAGCCTCGCCCGGTTCAGCTGCGCTATGTACTGTGCCTCGTCCACGTTGCCGCCCTGGATATTCTGGAGAATCTTCACGAAAGAAGTCATTATGACCGGAACCCTCCGGTCTAACAGCTCATTCGCGATGCAGGCGGCAGTATAGCTCTTGCCGGTTCCTACCGTTCCCCAGAAAAGAATCCCCTGGCTCCTGCGGTACATATCCTCAAAATTCTCCACATACCGCTGCGCCATCGTGTACAATTTCTGGTTATCCCTGGTTTTGATGAAAGAGGACAGCTTTGCCGCCCGGAGCCTGCTTTCAATGAGGCTGGAATCCCGGAGCCTCTGGAGCTGCTGCAGCTCTTCCCTTTCCTTTTCCTGCCGGAGCATCTTGTCCCTGGCCGCTGTCTCGCATTCGCACATGCAGCGTACCTTCATCCTGCGCCCGGTTCCATTTCTATCCAGGGAGCCAGGGAACTCCAGTATCTTCTCCTTCGGCTTGTGGCACTTGCCACAATGCAGGAGACCATCACCGCCGGTATAATCACCGGCGCCGCTTTCCGCCTCGCCTGCTTTCTCCGCCGTCTCCATGAATACTCCGGCGGCGATCCCTTCCAATCCCTCCACGTTATCCGCCTCCTAACTTCTAAGGAATTGCCCGAATGGATTCACTCCATCCGCCTGCTCTTGTCTTGCTTCATTTTGCGATTGCTTTTTTATATAGTCCACGAACGGTAAGGAATCACTCAGGAAGGTCTTAGCCATCTTGATATACTTCTTTTCCGTCCGCTCCCTTGCGCATCTGCCGGCATAATTCGTAGCCGCCTCCAGAAGTTCCTCTTCGCTGTATCCATCTTTGAGCCGCGCCTTGTACTTCTTGTACGCCTCGCCCTTGCCCTCCTTGCGCGGATACACCTTCCAGAACTCCTCAAATGCAGGAGTACGTTCTTCCGCTGCCGTCTTTTTCGGTTTTTCCGGTTCCGGTGTAGGGGAATCCTTGACTGCCGGTGATGGTATCATCTCCGGCGCCGGTTCCTGGGAGATAGCATCCTCTTTTCTGCCTGCCTCGTTCTGGAGCCTTGACCGTTTCCTCTCCTCACGCTTTCTGGCAGCGTCCCTCTCCCTCCGTTCTTTGAAAGTATAAAGAGGCTCTTGCCATTCTTCCCAATCGTGAATGAATAGAGTACCACCATTTTCATCCAGCCAGCCAGATTCTATCAGAGCATCCACGATATTTATTGCCGCAATCTTTTTATCCCTCCCTATTGCCAAAACTTCCGCAACATCGTCTTTATCTGCTCCTACTATTCTCCCTTCCTTGTCGGCGTTGTTGATACCCCACAACCATAGCCGGATAAGGATTCCTATTGATTCATTTTGCGAACACCCCATGCTCTTTGCTAACTCACGCAGCTTTCCGCTTAAGATTTGTTCGTGGACACTTATCCATGCCATACTTGCATCACCGCCAATCTGCCGTTCTTGGTTTCAAATATCCTTTACCAGGTCTAAAATCGTGATCGGATTCCGCAAAACCTTCGTGTACCTGCAGCAATCGCAACTCTCACACCGGTCTGGCTTTACCTCTCCATTCTTCACCCGGAGAATCCTGGGCATAGCCGCCTCTACCATCGACATAGCATCTTTGAGGAAATTGTCCGTCACATGGATAACCTCAATGTTGGTTTCCTCCTCCTTGCTTGCTGCCGCTATATAGAAGGGCAGGCGCTTTCCGGTATTCTGGCGGACAATCTCCTGGTAGATTGCTCCCTGGATGTCATAGCCCCAATACCGGACAAAATCCAGGTAGCCCACATCCCGGACGTATTCATGCTTTGTGATGGATGACATGACTTTCAAATCAACGATGACTTTATCTGCGATGTAGGAATCTATCTTTATCTTCCACTTCGCTCCGAACAATTCACCGGTCATAATGACCTGCTTATACCCAGAAAGACACATCATAAAAAAATTGTCACTTTCTATTCTACGAATAATGTCCTCCGCTTTGATGTATTCCGCTCTCAGCCCTTTATCTCCGGTCTTTTTGAAAATCTCCGGATTCTCTGCCTTGAACGTATCCAGGCTCCCTTCAAAATAAGAATCCACATAGCTCCCCACCAGAAGGGCAGTCGTTTTCTTTTCCTGCCAGCGCCCCTCCAGCTTTTCCATCGCGCAGTATTCGCATCCCAGCTTTCCGTATGTGCCAGCGAAATCCTTGTACTGCGATACACTCATGTATTCCCGGTTCGCCTCCGCGCTGTAATAATTACTTGCCGATAATTCCAATGTCATTCCCTCCTTACTTAAACGGTAATTCCTCTAAGCCCATGCTTTCCATGAAATCATCTATTTCCTCCGGGCTTACATACTCTCCGGCATCCGCCGCATCCGTTCCGGTTCCGTCTGAACTCTCTCCATTCTCCGGCTGTTCATCCTTCGCCTGTTCATCACCCGGCCCCGGCAGCTCGAACACATTCTCCGCCTCGATTGCGTCCGGCTGGTTATCTCCGTATGATGCCTCCCCTTCCTCGTCAAATGTCTTTTGGTCGTCCTGGATGGCTCTCTGCATATCCACAGATAAGATACCCCATTTGGAGAGCAGGAGCTTGATTACCGTTTTCAGAGCCATAGCCTCAAAATCAGTAGTCCACTTGCTGTTTTTCTTCCCTTTGTTCAAGTCACTCCGGTATGCCTGGGAATACTTCTTTGCGTGATTCTCTACCGCCTTTGTTGACATATACAATTCATGGCTGTAACCAGTCTTTAGTCTGAACCACGCATAATATCCAACAACTTTATCTGTCTGCCCCTCGTCTCTCTGGGTACATTGTGAGAAGTCCGTCACGAAAACAATCTCGCCGGTGATCGGATTATAGGAAACAAGTTCATCCTCATACACCACGGCATAATTCATCTTCTCGTAATATCCGGAGCGGATTGCCAGCTGGATAAAGCCCTTATACATCATCTGGAATTGGGCCTCCATGTGGTCTTCCCACTTCCCGGTCTGCGGATTCTTCTTGCTGTTGTTGTACGGAACGATAGCCGCGAATCCCAGGTTGCTGTCAATCGGCAGATCGTATGTAGCCGCCACAAAAGCCGCTGATACGATGGAATTAGGTTCTGCCCTTTTCAGCTGTGCGCTCCCAGATACTACATTCGTTAGTGACGCAAGGAACTGCGGCTCTTTCTGCCCCAGGATTTCCGCAAATTTCTTCTTGCAAGTGTCCCTGGAGATAATCTCCTTCACAAGGACTGCTGAACTCTTAGGTTTCTGAATCTCCCCCTGCTGGATCTGCTGCGCCGGTACCTGCCTCTGTTGCTGTCCTGCCATACTGTTTATCCTCCTTCTATGCTCTTTGCAGCTGTCCGCCGCATATTTCTACTACTTCCCTGGAACACATGTCATTCAGACACTCCACACAAACCGGCCCTTCCTCTGACTCCAGGTATTCTTCATCCTCCATGATTCCATATCCGCACTTGATACAAGTGTATTTGCCCTTCGGTTCCCCTGCATTCGGGCATCTCGGATGGCACGGATTCTGTCTGCATATCTCACACACTGACCGCCACCCCCATTCTTCTTAATGCGGTGATTGCATTTATCCCTCTGCGTACAATGAAATTCTTCACTTCATCCCGGAATAAAAGCGGCAGATATTCCTCCCGGTTCTCGATACCGCATACCTCCATTTTCCGGAGGCAATACTGGAATACCCTATCTGCCTCACCGTCCGTCACGCCACCTGCGGTTCCCTGGAACTCTGCGGTGATCCGTTTTAATTCTTCTGACATCCGCATCCTCCTCTCCTTCAAATATCATCATCACGACACCGGAGGCGTTTCTTGCCATGCTTACCGTCATCAGCAGAACCGGCAGCACAAGCCATTCCCCTCCGTATGCCATGTATCCACGCTCCCGGTATGCGCATTGAACGGCAAACCGCGTGAGAATAATCCCCAGCGTTATCCATATCCATTCGCGGTAGATGAACCGCGTTACTTTCCGCAATATCATCCCTCCTTGTAGAAATAATGTTTTCCGTGTTTGAAAAGGAACTGCAAATTATTCTGGTGCCATGTGGAATCACTCCTGCTTTCAAAATACAGCGCCCCTTCGGATTCATCCCAATTCTCCTGCGTTACCATCTCCAGAGCCTTATAACAATCTTCGTCCGGCTCTACCGTGTACCAGCGGCCTCCCTCCTGGGTGACGCTGAACTGGCAAACTCCGTTATGCTCCTCCAGGATGACATCCTCTACCGTGTCCGGGAACCCTTCGCTCCGCACCCGGTTCAGTGCCACCAGGATAACCAATGCTTTCCCTTCGGTGTCCTCTCCTTCCGCCTCCGCCATCGCCAGCTTTGCCAGCAAATAGGAATCTTCCGCATCCCGGCCAGGGGATTGTGTAGCTTGCGGTTCCGGTACCAGGATTTTTGCTCCCACGCTCGTATCGCTCCCAGAAGGCTCCTGGATGTCCGCTATGGCTACCGCTACTGCATCCACCACCGGCTCCGGCTCCATTTCTTCCCCTGCATCCGCTATAAACGGCCTTATCCCGATAAATGTATAGACGGCAGCTACCGTAATAGCCGCCAGCTTTGCGCTATGCAATAGCTGTCTCCGTTTTCTTGTGTCCATTCCTGCTCCTTTCCACCAGCGGCACAGTGAACAGCCCCAGGTTTACTCCAGATGACTTCTCAACTGCCGCGTCAAACTCATTATCATCTTTTATCCCATATTGTGTTTTCAGAATCTCTCTCAACTTGGCAGCATCCATAACCATCCCTACCCTTTCAGTGCCTTTTCACCTGCTATCTTTAATTCACTAATGGCAACCGCCATCTGGTCCAGCCGCTCCATGATTGATTTCAGCGCCGGTTTCTCCGCATCGTCTATGACGCCATCCTCTGTAATCTCGATTAAATCCTTCTGGATTCCTTTTAGATTGTCGACATCAAACTCCCGGATAAGCCGGAGCGCGATCCCCTCCAGGTTCTTTGCCTGCGTTGCCACCGGCATTGACTTTCCAATCGGACACTCATGCTTGCAATAGCTGTATTTCAGCTCCGGGCAGTTATAGAGGTCTGCCATAAGCACCACTTTATCCACCGGAACCACCTTTGTATTCCCCAGCTCATAATCAGCCAGTGTTGATACGGACACTCCCAGCAGTTCCGCCGCCCCTTCCCTGCTGTATAGCCTCTCGTTGTATATTGCCGCCTTTTTCCTCGCCAGAAAGTACACATTATCATTGTCTTTCATAGAGCCATTCCCCATGTCATCCACCGTCCTTTCGATGTATAATTCAATTAGCATCTGAGGAAAGAGCAGCTGCATCAATGTTCAGTACATCGCTTATGGCTCTGACCGCTGGAGAGGATTGCACCCTGCCATTGATGACTGCCGATGTGTGGCCTTTGCTCATGTGCGCTGCCTTTGCCAAATCCAGCACACTCCATCCGCGCTTTACCATCGCTATCCTCACGCTCTTGCACCAGGAATCAGATTTTCTCTTTTCTGGGCTTTCGATGTTCAACGTATCGCTTATGAGCCGCATGGCTGGTTCAGACTGGACTCTGCCGTTGATGACCGCCGATGTATACACACGCGACATCCCGATAGCATCCGCTAAATCTTGTACACTCAATTCGCGCTCAATCATGGCGATTTTTACGTTCTCACACCAGGGAGTTAGCTTTTTTTCCATCTCTCTTACCTCCTTTGCTATGATGTGCGTTACATTTTGACTTTACATTTTGACGATACATTGTTAAAATGAATATGTGCGCTCTTTGTCTTGTAACGCATAAAAGAGCGTTTTTGTGCATGTGTTATTCGTTAAGGAAAATAAAACGCACAAATGTATCTTGCATATATATCATAACTCACTGAAAGGCGTTTGTCAATATTTTTACGCCGATTTGTGAGTTGCTTTTGGAGGTGGCTTATTTGTTTTGGGATAATTTTAAGGAAATATGCGACATGAAGGGTTTGAAACCCACTCCAGTATTGAAAGAATGTAAAATAAGTACCGGTAGCATCGGAAGATGGCAAGCTGGTAGCGCTCCAAACTCCGATGCTGTAATTGCTTTAGCAGAATATCTTAATTGTTCCACAGACCTCCTTCTTACTGGGAGTGAATATGTAAAGCCTGGAGAACCGCAACCGTTATCACAAGATGAATCAGACATACTTGCCATGTTTCGTTCTTTGCCCGGAAATCTCCAGGATATGTGTTTTGCATATATGAAAAGCGCGTGTGATACTTACCGCGCTATGCAAGAGGAGGAAAAAAGGTTATTAGGATAGACAGCATCCGCAAGCGGCGGAAATAAACAATGGAGGTGGATTATGTTGCCAGATTATATGCGTCCTATTTCTGGAGACGGTACCGGGAATGATATGCGGTGGGATAGCCTCACCCTGGAAGTAGAGTTATATTTGAGAACCGGGAATTACCGCCTGCTCCGGGATGCCCGTGTGCGCCAGGGCCGGTTTGTAGAACTGGAAGGGAATCTCCGTATAGCGCTTGCCTATTACTGCATGGCTTTCTACTCCGACTTAAACGGCTTTGACAGCATAGAACGCCTGCTATATTATCAGCAGGACAATTTCCGCGGCTGGAAATCGACTGCATCTGTGGATGTTGGAATCGTGAACAAAATCTTTGACCTTTGCTGCAGGTGCGGTATATCAGAAAAAGAACTGCTCACCATCTGCCGCAAGGCTTTCATACCTGGCATTTACCAATGCCACCTATTCACAACAAAAGAGTGCCGTGAGCTGCTGCTTATGTCCAGGGATGGGAAGATCGGGGAAATTAACTCCAGGATAAGCCAGGCGGAGGACCGGTTCCTTTCACAGTTCGCTTGCCAGCGGCAGGCTGCAATATAGCCCCCATTTAGGGGCTTTTCTTTTTGGGAGGTATTTCATGGCTTATAAGAAAGTAAAGGCATTGATAGAGCATGGCAAGGCGCGTGTGGCAATATATGTCCGCGTCTCTACCTTGTACCAGATAGACAAAGACTCCCTACCAATGCAGAAAAAAGACTTGATTGCGTATGCGTCCCTTATCTTGGGTACGGATGATTATGTGATATTTGAGGACGCAGGCTACTCCGGGAAGAATACTGACCGGCCAAAATTCCAGGAGATGATGTCCCAGATTCGCCAGGGCGTTTTCACGCACCTGCTTGTCTGGAAGATAGACCGCATCTCCCGGAATCTCCTGGACTTCGCATCCATGTACAATGAGCTGAAAGAGCTGGGGGTCATCTTTGTAAGCAAGAATGAGCAGTTTGATACCTCTACTGCTATGGGAGAGGCCATGCTTAAAATCATCCTGGTATTTGCGGAGCTGGAGCGCAACATGACATCAGAGCGCGTGACCGCTACCATGATTTCCAGGGCGAACAATGGCCTATGGAACGGCGGGCGCGTTCCGTATGGCTATAATTACGACATCCAGACCGGGGAGTTTTCTTTCAATGAATCGGAAAAATCCGTTGTGGAGATGATGCACAACCTTTATGAGGAACACCGCTCCCTTATCCATGTAGCCAGAATCCTTAATGACCGGCAGCTGTTCTCTCGCGCCGGAAATCAATGGTCTGCCGCCACACTCTTAATCATCCTGCGGAACGTATTCTACTGCGGAGATTACCAGTACAACCGCTCAAAGGAAGGAAACCGGAGTAAAAAGAAAAAAGAATCCGAATGGATAACGATTCAAGACCATCACCCGGCGATGATAAGTCGTGAACAAAAAGAGCGCATTATCGCCATTCTGGATTCCCAGGCAGAGCAGTATAAAATCCATCAGAGGAAACATGAGACAAAACACGTTCATGTGTTCGGTGGCCTTATGTATTGTGGTGCCTGTAAAAAGCCCATGAACAGCACTCCTGGTAATATTACAAGGGACGGCTGGAAGTATTCAAAATACTCCTGCTCCACACGCCGGAAATCTCCTACCGCCTGCAACTGTCCTACTATCTCTGATCCGGTCGTTGGAGAGT
Source organism: uncultured Acetatifactor sp. (assembly GCA_910584865.1). Classification (GTDB taxonomy): domain Bacteria; phylum Bacillota; class Clostridia; order Lachnospirales; family Lachnospiraceae; genus Acetatifactor. The sequence goes on along the minus strand of CAJUCE010000013.1, from coordinate 23,225 downwards.
TTGTATTTAACTATATACTGAATATGCTTAACGCACAGCGTGGCTTTGCGGAAATATCTTCTCCAGAGGAATTGCAGGAGCGTCTCCTTCGCGGCGATACTTTCCTCCAGGTAAAGGGGATTGAACCGGATGGGCTGAATGACCTATACTCCGTCCTTGCATCCGGAAAAGTGTCTGGAGATGTGTATGGGAAGGGAGTTAAAATCAAAAAAGACGAAAAGAGGCAAGCGCAGTCGGAGCTTTCAAAACTCCGGAAGGAAAAGCAGAGGGCAGAACGCGCTCTGGAACGTCTGACAAACTTATACCTTTATTCCGATGACGCGATGTCGGAAAAAGAATATATCATCGAAAAAGAAAAACTTATTGAGGCTCTGGAGGGCATCAATGAGCGGATAGGGATGGCAAACCCGGATGCCTGGAACCAGTCCGTATCCGATGAAATCTTTGTGCAGCGTGCCAGCGAGTTCATCATATCGCAGAACCTATCCGGCAGGAATTATGTCAATTACAAGCGCCTGGCATCGTCCGTGGATGCGGATGTCTTGAAAACATTCCTTCTGGGAATCATTGACAGCATCTCCGTTATGGATGGACGCATCTGCTCTATTGTTTTCAAAAATGGTCTGTCCCATTCTTTCATCTACCGGTGATGATGGGACAAAATACCCCAGGAGCCGCTAAACTCCTGGGGTTTCCTCTGTCCCAAAATTCAAAATCTATTTTCTTCTGGGATTTCCCTTAGTTTACAAAAGCGCGATTTCAATGCTACAACACGAGCATAGCATCCCCAAAACTGAAAAAGCGATACCTCTCCCTGACCGCCTCCTCATAAGCCTCAAGCACCTTCTCCCGCCCGGCCAGGGCCGACACCAGCATAACCAGCGTAGATTCCGGCAGATGAAAATTCGTAATCAATGCGTCCAGCACCTTAAAGCGGTATCCCGGATAGATGAAGATCTCCGTGTTGCCGCTGCCCGCCTGCAGGATTCCATTGTCGTCCGAGGCGCTTTCCACCGTCCTGCAGCTGGTGGTGCCCACACAGATAATGCGGCCGCCTTCTCTCTTAGTCCGGTTGACCAGCTTGGCTGTCTCTTCCGACACCTGGTAGTATTCCGAGTGCATATGATGATCCAGAATATTCTCTTCCTTTACTGGCCGGAAAGTCCCCAGCCCCACATGAAGGGTTACATAGGCAATCCGCACGCCCACCGCCTCTATAGCAGTCAGGAGGTCTTTTGTAAAATGCAGCCCGGCCGTGGGAGCGGCGGCAGAGCCCCCATATTTTGCATAGACTGTCTGATAGCGGTTTTTGTCCTGCAGCTTGTGGGTAATGTAGGGCGGCAGGGGCATTTCTCCCAGTGCATCCAGCACTTCTTCGAAAACGCCCTGATATGCAAAACGGATCAGACGGTTGCCCTCCTCCACGGTTTCCAGCACCTCGGCTTTCAGCAGCCCGTTTCCGAAGGAAAGTCTGGCGCCTGGTCTGCACTTTTTCCCGGGCTTGACCAAGGTCTCCCAGATATCGCCGGAGCGGCGTTTCAGCAGAAGCACTTCCACATGCGCTCCTGTCCCCTCCCGTTCTCCCAGCAGCCTGGCCGGTATCACCTTGGTATTGTTCAATACCAGACAATCGCCGGGCCGCAGAAATTGTGCTACTTCGCTGAATATATGATGGGATATTGCCCCGGTGTGCTTATCCAGCACAAGGAGCCTGCTGGAGGAACGGTCCTCCAGCGGGTCCTGCGCGATCAGCTCCTGGGGCAATTCAAAGTAAAAATCGCTTTTTTTCAACTGCACCGATGCTTCGGCACCCATTACATTGACGCTCCTTCCACAAAGACCTTGTAGCCGCGGTAGGTCTCATACACGTCCGCCTTGCTGGTAGCTTCCCAGGGCGCATGCATATTCAGAACAGCTACGCCGCTGTCGATGACATTCATGCCATATACAGCCAGAATGTATGCGATGGTTCCGCCGCCGCCTACGTCCACCTTGCCCAGCTCTGCCGTCTGCCACACGATTCCCTTTTCGTCCATAATCTTGCGCAGATGCGCCACATATTCCGCATTGGCGTCATTGGAGCCGGACTTTCCTCTGGACCCTGTAAATTTGTTAAATACCATTCCCTTGCCCAGGAATGCGGAATTCTTCTTCTCGAAACAGGACGCAAAGGCCGGATCATAACCTGCGCTTACATCGGAGGAAAGCATACAGCTGCGGGACAGACATCTTCTCAGATTCAGTTCGCTGTATTCGCCGTTTAAGTTCATCACCTCTGCCACCGCATTCTCAAAGAAATGAGAGTTCATTCCCGTAGCGCCTACGGAACCGATCTCCTCCTTATCTACAAGGATGCAGCACATGGTTCTCTGGGTTTCCTTCACATCCAGCATGGCACGCATGGAAGTAAAGGCACAGACTCTGTCATCCTGGCCGTAAGCTAAGATAAGGCTTCTGTCAAATCCAACCTCTCTTGCCTTGCCTGCCGGAACGATCTCCAGCTCTGCTGAAAGGAAATCTTCCTCCTCAATGTCGTATGTATCCTTCAGAATTCCCAGGATTCCTTCTTTGACTAATTCCTTTGCCTTCTTTTTGTCCGTGTCGGTCTCTTCCGCCTCTTCCTTTTTCTCGGAATCGATATGGATAGGTTTGCTGCCCACAATCAGGTCCAGGGCCTCTCCCTCGATAACCTGTGCCGCCGTCTTCTTCATCTGTTCGGCAGACAGATGAACCAGCAGATCCGATATGAAGAATACAGGATCGTCCTCATTCTCGCCGATATTCAGTTCAACGATGGTTCCGTCCTTTTTCACCACCACACCGTGCAGCGCAAGAGGAATGGCCACCCACTGATACTTTTTCACACCGCCGTAGTAGTGTGTATCCAGATAAGCCAGGCCGCTGTCCTCGTAGAGCGGGTTCTGCTTCACATCAATCCTGGGGCTGTCTATATGGGCCCCCAGAATATTCATTCCTTCCGTCATGGGTTTCTCACCGATCTGGAACATGGCGATGGACTTATTCATTGCCACGCTGTAGACTTTATCGCCTTTTTGCAGCTTCGCACCGCTTTCGATCACGCTTTCCAGCTCTCTGTAGCCTTCCGCCTCGATGGTGTTCACGATGGTGTCGATGCACTCACGCTCTGTCTTGCCGTTATCCAGGAATTCTCTATATTCCCGATTCAGCGCCTCCAGTTCCTTCATCTGTTCCTCGTCGTAGGTTTCCCAAGTTACTTTTCTTTCCATTTCCGTTTCCTTTCCTGCATGCTCAATTATGCCCTTATGAGTCAACATTTAGCGGCTTTCGGACTGAAACCCTGCGAAACCGGCGGTTTCGCAGGGTTTTCCATTTTTCCGCTATCTTCATGCATTGAATGAAAGTATTATATCATATTCCCCCGTTCATGGGAACCACTTTCATCATATAATTCTGTCATGCCGGGCATGGTGCTTCTTCATATCTGCCGAAACCTGCTACTGCCGCAGCTCCATCCCCATCTGCTCCAGGCCATGCAGAATCTTCTTCATGGCAGCATTCACATCCGCATCTTCCAACGTCCTGTCCTTGGCACGGAAAGTAATGGAATAGGCCACTGATTTATATCCTGCCTTGATCTGCGCTCCTTCGTAGACATCGAACAGCTGACAGGATTCCAGCAGCTTACCGCCCCTCTGGACGATCATTCCCTCTATGTCGCCTACCAGAATCTCCCTCGGCGCCACCATGCTGATATCACGGGTCACCGCAGGGTATTTTGCAATGCCTTCGTACTTTCTGTCAAAGGTGGTGAAGGGAAGCAGGGAGGGCATATCCAATACTGCCACATAAGCCTTAGTGCCGATCTCATAATTGTCCAGCACTTCCGGATGCACCTCTCCCAGATAACCCACCACAGCGCCGTCATATTTCACCAACGCCTGCCGTCCCGGATGAAGGAATGGCTTCCCTGCGCAGGGGTCATACAGCGGCTTTTTCCGCATTCCCACCACGGTGAAGAATTCTTCGATCACACCCTTCAGCGTAAAGAAATCCCCCTCCCCGTAGAAGCCCAGGACAAACTGCATCCGCTCATCCGGCAGTTCTGTCAGCGGCAATGCCTTGGGAAGATAGATATTTTCCAGCTCATAGAGTCTGACGTCTTTATTTCTACGGTTATAATTGGAAGACAGGCTGGTAAGCATTCCGTTTAAAACGCTGGTTCTCATAATGGAGAAATCCTCACCCAGGGGATTGGATATGGTCACTGTCTGACGAAGCATATCCTCCCCGGACAACAGCAGTTTGTCAAACACTTTCGGACTCTCGAAGGAATAGCTCATTCCCTGGGAGAAACCGCAGTATTCCGCAATATCCCTGGCCTTCTGCTCAATGCGCAGCTTATAGGAAAGCTTGCCTGCTGTGGCCTCCCCTGCCGGCAGCGTAGTAGGAATCCTGTCATAGCCGTAGAATCTGGCCACTTCCTCCGCGATATCCGCATCGCAGTTTAAATCCTGACGGAAATACGGAATCCGCAGACGAATTTCCCCCTCTTCGCTCTCAAAGACCTCAATCTCCAAACTTCTGAAGATATCCAGCATTTCCTCATCCGTAATCTCTGTTCCCAGGAGACAGTTGTATTTTTCGGGTTTGAACGGGAGCACTTTCCGCTCTGTCATAGGCGCTGCCACATCCACCATGCCGCCCACCGCTTCCCCGCAGCCCAATTCTTCGATGAGCTGGCAGGCTCTGTTGATTGCATCCTCCGCATTGTGGGGTTCCAGACCTTTCTCGAATTTCCCGGAGGAGTCTGTCCGCAATCCGATTCTCTTGGCCGATTTCCGGACGCTGGGGCCGTTAAAGACGGCGGATTCAAATAGAACCGTCTGCACCGTATCGGTAATCTTGCTGTTCTCCCCTCCCATGATACCTGCGATGGCGATTTCCTTCTCCGCATCGCAGATCATCAGCACATCTTTGTCCAGCTTCCGCATCTGCCCGTCCAGGGTCTGGAATTCATCCCCGTCCTTGGCCCTGCGCACAATAATCTTATGCCCGGCAACGGTATCCAGGTCAAATGCGTGCATCGGCTGGCCATACTCTTCCATCACATAATTTGTGATATCTACCAGGTTGTTGATTGGACGGATACCGCTGGCCGCAAGCCTCCTCTGCATCCATTCCGGGGAGGGAGCGATTTTGATATTCTTGCAGACTCTGGCACAGTATCTGGGACAGAGATCCGGATCCCGGACTTCCACCCTTACATAATCATGCACATCCTCTCCGTTTCCGGTTTCCTTACTCACAGGAGGCACAAAAGGCTTCCGGAAAGTGGCTGCCGCCTCTCTGGCAATCCCCAGCACACTGTAGCAGTCCACCCGGTTGCTTGTAATCTCGTATTCAAATACCGTGTCATGCAGCCCCAGCACTTCCACGGCGTCAGCCCCTACCTTCACATCCTCCGGGAAGATATAGATTCCCTCCTCCGGGGCTTCCGGATACATATTCCTGTCGGAGCCCAGCTCTTCGATGGAACACATCATTCCGTTGGAGGGAACCCCTCTCAGCTTCCCTGCCTTGATTTTAATCCCCTCTTCCGGCAGTGGGCCGCCGTCATGTCCTCCCGCTACCTTGCCTCCGTCCAGAACGACAGGCACCTTGTCTCCTGCCTTCACATTATGAGCCCCTGTCACAATCTGAATCGTCTCCGCGCCGGTATCTATCTGGCAGACAATCAGCTTCTCCGCGTCAGGATGCTTTTCAATGGAAAGAATCCGGCCTACGATGATCTTCTCCAGATTCTTATCTCTTCTCTCGAAACCCTCCACCTTGGTGCCGGAGAGAGTCATCGCGTCGCAATACTCCTGATCCGTGCATTCCAGCCCGGGCACATATGCTTTAATCCATGATAATGCCGTATTCATATATGTCTTCCTTTCTCTGTCTCAAATTCGTCTTCCATACGATTTTGCCGTTTCAACGGCGTCTCCATCTTCCGTCTGTTTTCCAGACATTCTTGCCTCGCAGTCGGCCTTTTACGCGCCTAAAACTGCTTCAAAAACCGGATATCATTCTCGTACAGAAGACGCATATCGTCGATCTCATATTTCAGCAGCGTGATGCGCTCCAATCCCACGCCGAAGGCAAATCCCGTATACTCCTCCGGGTCAATGCCGCTCATCTCCAGCACATGGGGATGCACCATGCCGCAGCCCAAGATCTCGATCCAGCCGCTTCCCTTGCAGAACCTGCAGCCCTTGCCGCCGCATTTAAAGCAGGTCACATCCATCTCCGCGCTGGGCTCCGTAAACGGAAAATGATGGGGCCTGAACTTCACCTTCGTCTCTGCGCCGAAGAGCTCTCTGGCGAACTCCGCCAAGGTCCCCTTCAAATCCGCAAAGGTGATATGCCTGTCGATGACCAGGCCCTCAATCTGATGGAAGCAGGGAGAGTGGGTAGCATCCACTTCATCCGAACGGAATACCCTGCCGGGAGCAATCATCCGGATGGGAAGTTTCCCCTTCTCCATCTCATGCACCTGCACACCGGATGTCTGGGTACGCAGCAAAATATCCCCTGTAATATAAAAGGTGTCCTGCTCATCCTTCGCCGGGTGGTCAGCCGGAATGTTCAGGGCTTCGAAGTTGTAATAATCCTTCTCCACCTCGGGGCCTTCCACCACTTCATAGCCCATGCCCACGAAGATCCGCTCCACCTCTTCCAACACAATGGTATCCGGATGCCGATGTCCCAGCTCGGCCTTCTTTGCCGGGAGAGTCACATCGATAACCTCCGCCGCCATCTTCGCTTCTCTGACGGCTCTCTCGATTTTCGTCCTGCGTTCTTCCAGGAACTTCTCGATCTCCGCCCGGGTTTCATTTACCATCTGTCCCACCTTCGGGCGTTCCTGGGGCGGCACATCCCGCATGGATTTCAGAAGATCGGTAAGTTCTCCCTTCTTGCCCAGGATGCTCACCCGGATCTCGTTCAATTTGTCGGCGGTGTCACAATTGTTAAGCTGTGAGATCGCCTTCTCCCTGATCTGCTCAAGCTTGTTTTTCATCTTTTCCTCATTTCTGCGCTGCCATATCATCTCGACTGCCGACCGCCAGCCAGGTATTTTTCCGTTAGTATCACTGTAAATCCCGACGGTTTGCAGTATATTTGGTTTGGCCAATATTTCAGGCCGTGCGTAAAACCGGAAAACTCTGCCGGAAATCTTCGGGATAAGAATCTGTCGCGCAGCGCTGACGCAGCCTCTTAAACCAAAGAAGGATTTTGTGCAATTGAGCATGAGAATCCCCTTCTCCACTACTCGCCACGCGGCCCGCATGCCGCCCCAGCGGCAAATTTCCAAGTGCATAGAATGCACTGTGCATAGTATGCACTTTATGCAGGCCTGTGCATAAAAAAATCCCCTGCAGTTTTCCTGTCAAAACTGCAAGGGACGAAATCCTGATTCCGCGGTACCACCCTGCTTCCCGTCCTCCGCATGCCCTGCGGACGACCGGCTCTCATTTACGCTTAACGCGCGCTACGTCCTGATCTACTTACCGGAAGCTCCTTCCGTGTTCCATCAGGCGGCTCCGGCGGGAAATTCGTGATTTAACTGAACTTGAGGAAGCTTCCAGCCGCTGACTCCCTCTCTCTGTAAGAAGCTAAATCCCTACTGCACGCCATCTGTGCCTTTCTAAACTTCTATTGATTTTTAATCATACTGTCTTCCGACATAAATGTCAATAGAATTTCTCATTTTTCAGAAAATTTTTTCTCCTCTTACCAGCTTCTTATTCACAGCCGCAAAATACTGATTCAGATAAGCCCCGATCAAAATAATATACATACAGAAATACATCCACAGCAGCACGATAATAATAATGGACAGGCTGCCATAAATGCCGTAGGAATTGCCGTAAGTCAAATAGTAGGAAAAAGCCCATGAAAAAATACTCCAGACCACCGCCGAAAAGACCGCTCCGGGAATCTGTTCGGCAAAAGCCAGCTTTTTATTGGGTACATATGCATAAACCGCCGCAAACAGCACCGACAGCACGGCCCACACAAACAGGAAACGGAAATTCATGGCAAAGGAAACCACCTTTTGCAGCTGCGGAATCCGGTGCAGCGCCAGACTTACCAGCTGATCGCCGAATACCATCACAAACAGGGAGAGAATCACCACCACCAGCATCACCAGCGTATAGAAAGAGGCAATGGCACGAAGCACGAAATAATTCCTCTTCTCCTCCACTCCGTTGACGCTGTTCAGCCCTTTCATCAGTGCCATTACGCCTTTCGCTGCCGACCATACGGTTGCAATCAGCGCGATGGACAAAATCCCCGCCGATTTATCATAGACCTCGGAAATCAGGCTCTCTGCCAGAGGGTCAATCTGATCCGGCAGAAAATCCGTCACCAGCTCCACCAGATTCTCCTCCGTCAGCGGCGTATAAGGAATAATGGTACAGATCATAATCAGCATCGGCACCACTGACAGGAAAAAGAAGAATGCCGTGCTGGCTGCATATGTACTGATATCCCTTTTCTTCATTTTTGCAGAAAAATCATTTATGACCAAATATAATTTCCGAATCACTTAAGGCTGCTCCTGCTCATATATATTTTCGATACTGCAATTCTCATAAAAGTACAGCAGAATCTCCCCGGCCGAATATCCGTCTCCGGCCATGGCCCTGGCGCCGTTCTGGCTCATTCCCACTCCATGGCCGAAGCCACCGCCGGTCAGAGTATATCCTATCACATTTCCGTTCTCTTTTCCAGCCGTTATGATAAAAAATCCGCTGGGCAGCAGATTTGCGCTGGCTACCCTGCTCCCATCCTGCCGTACCACGTCCGCCTTCCCGTCGTTCAAAACATACCGGATATTGTGCTCGGATATCACCTTAATCTTCTGTTTCCCCGCCTCTATCACCAGCTCGTCGGCCACACCGCCGCTGCCTCTCTTTTCTATATACAGATCCGTGATATCGCCCAGGCTCTCGATGGTCTCGCTGACATATCCGCCGTCCTTCCAGGTCAGGATCAGATTGCTGTTTGCAGCGTAGCGCTTCTGCAATGTCTCCAGCATATGCTCCGAATCCAGCTCCTCCACCTGATAGGTCCAGCGGTACCATCCCTCTCCCGACTCGAAATCATCTTCATTGACTGTACTGATAAACGCGGCAAAGGTTTCTTCATCCTTCAGCTGCTCTCCGATTTCGCTTTCTGTATATCCGGGCCCATTGACGCCGTCCGCACCTGCTGCCGTTCCGGCTCCTTCTTCCTGCTGCCCGCTTCCGCCGTCTGCTCCGGCTCCCTCTTCCTGCTGCCCGCTTCCGCCGTCTGCTCCGGCTCCTTCTTCCTGCTGCCCGCTTCCGCCGTCTGCTCCGGCTCCCTCTTCCCGCCGACCGCTTCCGCCGTCTGCTCCGGCTCCTTCTTCCGATGCTGCCGCTTCCGCCAGCGCCGCCACAAAGGCGGTTCTGTTCAGCCGCTTCGCCTTCAAATAGGTCAGAGTCGGAGCCGCCTGCGTCTTCCATACATTGGCATCGCTGCCTACACCGCAGGAAGTAGAATAATAATACGTCCCTGCCAGCGCGCCGGACTCCGTGCGCAGCAATTGTCCGTAGGTTTCCTTCACGGCCGTTGTAGTGCTCTCCTGCTCCAGGATATTGTTATACACCTGGTAAGATGTACTGTCGTCAACATGGGCCCCATACTGGGGATATCCCGCATGCTCCATATGGCCGTAGGCATAGGTTCTGGCACATATCGCCTGGGCCTTCAGCGCCTCGAAAGGATATTTGGCCGGCATCTCGCTGGGCACTACACTGTAGAGATACTCCTCCAGCAATACCTCATTGACTGCCACAATCCCGTCTTCCGTCCGAAGAAGCTCCATTTGTCCTCTATAGGAAGGCGTCCCCTGGCTGCGGCTGCAGTTCCTGAATATCACCTTTCCCGTCAGCACATCCGGGACAATCCTGATCCGCTCTGCCTCAAAATAACTGCTGTCATACGTAAATTCCAGCTCTTCCCCTGCGGAATGTGTCTCCTGCTTCTGATCGTCCCAGCTTCCATAGAAAACGGTAAAATCCGTATCACAGGTAAGCACTGGCGCGTCATGAAAACTGCCGCTATAATCCGATGCCCGAATCATCACGCGGATATACTCCATGGCCTCTTCCTTTACCTTCAGAACGGCACAGATTTCCCCGTTTTCCACACATAAATCCGTAAAGCTGTAACCGAAACAAAGATCAGCCGCCGTACACATCTCCAGACTGTCATACAGCCGGTACCCCTTATAATCAGCAGCCAGAGGAAGCTTACCGTATCCCTCCACCTCAATGCCGGTATCGTCCGCGCTCAGGATTTTCCCGTTGATCTTATCTGATTTGACCTCTACGGAAGTAACCGCTCCGTCGGTCAGCTCAATGTCCGCTACCTGCTCCCTGACGTTAAAGTCGGGCCGGGAGGATGCATGCGCCGCTTCACCGTCCGGCCGGGTGCCTGCAGACTGCGCTGCCCATGGACATCTTTCGCTCTGCCCGTCCCTGAAAATCAGCAATCCCTCCTCGTCCGCCTCCATAATCCATACATTGGTCAAAAGCTCGATCACAGGAATATGGGGCGTGGGCGTCGGTAGGGGAATCTCCTCATCCCCATCCTCTCTATGTATCAGAAGCAATATCAGCTTTCCAAACAGCAGAATCACCAGCAGAAGAATTCCAAGCAGACAGATAAAAGCCTTGATCTGCATCCTTTGTGACCTGTTTAAACCATGTCTGTTTCTATCCAAAATAATTCTCCCGATTCCGTCTAATAAAAGGGACAAACCCTGTCATTTTAAAAGAGCAGCCCCTCAGGACTGCTCTCTTCTTCTGTATCTTCTGCCCAAAATGCCGCCTTCTGCTCTCTGACTCCTAGCAATGCTAGGTGGGTAACCGCAACCAAAGCTTTTGCCTTCCCTTCCAATCCTCCGCAGCAGCGTAGTGAGGGCTTGACAGCCACTTGGCGATATAGGAATCCCGTTTAAAGTAGCGTAGGTTCAAAATAAACAAAAGTTATCGCACATCTCAGGCTAAAATTATTATAACAAAAAGGTTCCAAAAATACAACTGTATTTTTTTCCAAATTTTGCTGTCGAATTTTGCCCGGATGTTGAAAATATCGGGCACTTTTTCGACATTTTTACGGACAGGATGTTTATCGTTATTGTATCACCCGGACTGTGGCCCCGTTTAACAGCGGCTGTGTCGTCGTGGACACAACTCTGGAGTCCGAAGAGATGTCAACACTCTCAATGGCGGCTGCGGAATCTGTCTGATCCAGAACCTTGACATTTATCTTTTTGACCTTCCACTCGGTTCCAAGAATCCCTTCCTGTTCTTCTGCGATAAAGACATAATAGGAATCCTCCGATTCCTGATAAAGACTCGTCACAGGAATACATACGGAATAAGTATCTGTCTGCATTCTGTAGGAAAGCTGTACAGTCTGGCCAATCACTGTCTCAAGTCCCTCAAAAGAAAGCTTCACATTGGTGTTTCCCTCGGAATCTTTCTCCTGATCCTCCACCAGGGCCGTACCGGAAGCCTTGCTCCCGTCAGGCATGGTCATTTTGGCCTCAAGCGGAGTCCCCACAGAGATATATTTTGACTGCTCTTCCGTGAATACGGCGCTCAATACACGCTCCCCGTCATCCAGGGCGTAGAGGATACCGGCGCTGTCCGGTACCCGCTCCCCGGCAGCCAGACTGCAATCCACCACACGTCCGGCAGTCTTCGCATACACCCATCCGTCCGCTTCCAGCAATGCTTCCAGTTCCAGCAATCTTTCTTCCTGATATGTAATATCCAGGGAAAGGAGATTGACTGCCGAAACATCCGGATCCAGGACAGATGCGGCATCTTCGATCAGCCTGGCGGCTTCCAGAAGCTCAGAGTCCTTCTGGCGTTTTGCTTCCTCCAGAGCCTGTTCGCAGGCAAGGATTTTCTGCTCCAATTGCAGCCGCTTCTCCTGTTGGGTGTAGCGTTGCTCGTAATCCGGAACCTGGTCGGCGACTTCGGTCAGGCTGCTTTTGCTTTCACTGCTCTCCGGCGGCTGGCTCTCGCTTCCGTCTTCTTCTGACGATTTATTTCCACTCCCGTCTCCTTCCGACGGTTTGTTGCCGCTTCCGTCTCCTTCTGACGGCTTATTTTCGCTTTCGTCTCCTTCTGATGGTTTGTTCCCGCTTCCGTCTCCTTCGGATGGCTTGTTCCCGCTTCCGTCTCCTTCTGGTGGCTTATTTTCGCTCCCGTCTCCTTCTGACGGCTTATTTTCGCTTCCGTCTCCTTCCGATGGCTTGCTCCCGCTTCCGTCTCCTTCCGACGGCTTGTTCCCGCTTCCGTCTCCTTCTGGTGGCTTATTTTCGCTTCCGTCTCCTT
>CAJUCE010000013.1:0-10718 GCA_910584865.1 uncultured Acetatifactor sp. | reverse complement strand
GGCTTATTTTCGCTTCCGTCTCCTTCCGACGGCTTGTTCCCGCTTCCGTCTCCTTCTGGCGGCTTATTTTCGCTTCCGTCTCCTTCCGACGGCTTGTTCCCGCTTCCGTCTCCTTCTGGCGGCTTATTTTCGCTTCCGTCTCCTTCCGACGGCTTGTTCCCGTTTCCGTCTCCTTCTGGTGGCTTATTTTCGCTTCCGTCTCCTTCCGACGGCTTGTTCCCGTTTCCGTCCGATGGCTTATTTCCGTCTCCGCTTCCTTCCGGCGGTTTGCTTTCTCCCCCGCTGCTATCCGGATTCTGTGTTTCATCCTTTTTAGCTGCTTCTGCAGATTCCGCCAGATACTGGTCATACAACGCAAGCTCCTGCCTGGCCGCCTCCAGTTCCCGCTCACATTCTACGATTCTGGCATCTGCCGCCTCAACCTTTTTCTGATAATCCTGCTTTGCACGGACAGTATCAGACTGTTGCTCTTTTCTGTCATGGCTGCTGACTTTAACAGCTTCTGCCTGCTGTACCTTGAGCTTCGCAATATCCAGACGCCGCTGGGCAATGGTATCCGCCAGATCTCCTGTCTCAATCCTGAAAAGAGCATCTCCTGCCTGGAAAATATCTCCTCTGCTCACAGATACCGTATCCACTCTAAGCCCCGGCTCCGCATAGATTCCGTATTCCTGCCCCTGCTTTATAATGGCATCTGCCTCTATCACATGGGTCAGGCTGCTGCTGTATGGTTTTGTCGTACTCACCCTCGGCAGCTTTGAGGCATAAATTCCCTTCGCCACAACGGTACAGATCGCCATAAAAGCCAGAAATACGGCAAACGAGATTAATGCTATCTTCTTTCCCTTTGTCAGTTTCATCTTACGACGCGCTCCCTTCTTTATTCCAGTTCCCGTCCACGGGAATTTGTTCCGCTCTCTTCATTCACATGCCCCTTACCAGGGAGTAAATTTCAGCTGCATAGTGCGCATCTGGAATTTCTCCCAGGGAGTAAATTTCAGCTGCACTACCCCTTCAGCGCAGAGGAGACGATTCCCTGCTCCAGCGAGTCCCTGAATATTCCGAATACCAGCAATGACACCACCAATGCCAGAACGGATGCAGCACAGGCACGCCCCGCCTGGGCTGCGCCGATTTCCGGCAAATACAGAGACAGCGGCCACAGCGACATATCCTTTAAAAAAGCCAAGGGCTCCTCCATCAGATTCCATACTTCAAAAAACCCTAATACGAAAGCAGCCATCACACTGCCCTCCGCCAGGGGCAGGCCCACTTTCAGGAAAATCAAAAACTCCCCGGCTCCGTCTATCCGGGCCACCTCATATAAATCCTTCGGAATCCCGCGAAACCCACGATAGATGAGAAATACCGGAAAGGTGGAAAATACTGCAGGCAGAATAACAGCCGCATGAGTGTCCAGCAATCCCAACCCGTTCAACACCAGATACCTTGCCAGCATCGTCACCTGAAAAGGAAGCAGCATCAGAATCACATATATGGAAAAGAGAATATTTTTCCCCTTAAAATCATATGCCGCAAAGGCCCAGGCGCTGGGCGTTCCCACCAGAAGCTGCCCGGCCAGTATAAAGACTGCTATTTTCACGGAATTCCAGAAAAGCTTCAGAAATTCCGGTGTGAGAAACAGCAGCTCCTTAAAATTTTCCAGCGTAGGATAATCCGGAATCCACTTCCAGCCGATGTATTCCATATTGTCCAGCAGCATGGGTTCCATACGCTCCATCCATTCCAGCCCATCCGCCAGTGAACCGCAGAACAAAAGCAATACCGGCATACAGATCAGAATTCCCAATCCCAGCACAAGCGCCAGCTCCAGCGCCCTCATTGCTCTGCTCCAAATTCTATGTATATTCTGTCTATCCATCTCTGACCTCCGCCTTACTCGCGCATCCGCCGCATTAATCGTCCCTGTCCCACAGCCGCTGCAGCAGCAGGCTGATTCCGCCCAATACCAATACCGACAGCACTGCTCCAGCGGCCATTTTATCAAAATCCAGATTCGTATACCAGTTATTGAAAATATGCTGCAGCAGATAAATATTTTCCTGAGGATAGGCTCCGCCCACCAGATAGACCTCCCTAAATACCTTGAAGGAATTCAGCAGAGATACTACCAGAATGGTATACATGCTTCCTTTCAGATTAGGCAGTGTCACCCGTAGAAAGCATACCACCGAGCCTGCTCCGTCCACTCTGGCCGCATCCAGGATATCCCCCGGGACAGACTTAAGCCCCGCCAGCCACAGTACCAGCGTATACCCCAGATTTTTCCACAGATAACTTCCCACTACTATGTAAAAAGCGCTTCTCTCTCCCATGAAATCGATATGGGTTTCCAACAGACGGTTCAGGAAGCCCTGCCTCTCAAACAACAGCTTCCAGACCAGCACCATGGTAGCCGCCGGTACCGCCATAGGCAGCAGATACAAGTATTTATATTTATCCCACTTCGCCCTGCTGTTGATCACCAGTGCCAGTCCCAGGCTGATCAGCAAAAGCAGCGGTACTCCCATGGCAATAAAGCGGGCGGTATTTCCTGCTGCCAGGCGGAAGGCAGAATTTTGAAATACAGAGAGATAATTCCGAAAACCCACGAACTGTTTCGTCAGCGACGTCCGGAAGGAGGAAAGGGTCACACTGCAGAAAGGAGCCAATACAAAAACCGTCACCCCCGCAAGTCCTGGCAGCAAAAACAGGGCAGCCGCTTTCCTCTGCCTTCTTCTGCCCCTGCTCACCGAAGCTTTTTTCGGTTTTCGTGTCTTTTTCGATGCGGGTACCCTTTTCTCTTTCGATACCCTTCTCAGTCCCGGTATGCGTCCCGGTTCCGGTGTGCCCTTCGCTTCCGGTGCACTTCCCGGTTCCGGGGCACCCTTCGCTTCCGATGCACTTCCCGGTTCCGATGTGCCCTTTGCTCCCGATGCACTTCCCAGTTCCGATGCACCCTTCGCTTCCGATGCGCTTCCCGGTTCCAGTGTGCCCTTCGCTTCCGATGCAACTCTCGCTATTCTCTCCGTCTTCTTTCTCACTGACATCCCCCGTCTGCCGTCCTCCTGACTTCTCCCTGTTCCCCTGTTCATTCTCTCAACTTTTATTTCGGCAAATCTGATACAATTCTTTTCCCTTTTGCACTACTCTGCCAGATAGATCTGCAGTGCACGCTCCAGGGCATCCACACCTTCTTCTATGGTCAGCTCTCCTGCCAGAACCTTCTCCCCCTGCCGAATCACTTCCTCATAGACCTTACTTTCGCACAGATTCACTTCGCGGATACCCTCCACCATACTGTCCAACTTGCCGAAAGCCGCTTCATCCGGCCAATAGATATCATACTCGGTGACCGTTCCGTCCTTTCCCGTGACTTCCGTTGTCGTATAAGGCTCATTTTCCCACCCCTTCACGCCCGGAAATACCTGTTTTTCCATATAGGCTCTCCGGTTCACCGGAAGTCCCTTCAGAGAGGCCCCGGCCTGAAATTCCTCCGAAAGCGCATACTCCAGAAAAAGCAGGCTTTCCTCCTTTGCATCCGAAGCGCTGTTTACTGCCGCCATGCTCACCGGAATGCATGCACCCAGCTTTTGCCCCGGCATCGGACACCAGGATTCTCCTCCGATCGCCAGTTCTCCGTAGAAAAGTGCAAAACGTTCTCCCACATAGCCTGCGCAATAGGGCTGCTCCGGGAAAAGGCTGAATTTGTTTCTCAGGGCGACTTGAACATCGCCTCCTTCGTATTCCCCAAAACGCCGCTTCAGGACCGACCCGCCCTCGTTGTGATAGCCAACCACTCTGCCTCTCAGCTCTTCCGGCACGCCCCTCATCTGAATGTCATATATCCGTTTCGCCTGGGTCATAAATTCCGTCAGCGCTTCCCTGTCAAGCGTCCCCTCAGCTGACACCCATGCCCCCATGGACGACTGGGCCAGGAGGCTCAGCACCTCCTTCGCATTGACACAGCCGATCACGGAACCGCCTTCTGCTCCCGCCGCCTCCAGCAGGTCTCCCAGTTCCGCCAGGCTTCCCACATTCTCTATAGCAGCCGCATCTCCCGCCAGTACCGGCACTGCAAAGGCAAGCGGTATCCGGTACAGACCGTCCTCTGTTCCCATTGCATCTATAATAGAGACAAAATAATCCTCCCCGGACATTTTCTCCCTCAATTCGGACAAATCTGCCAATACTCCCTTCTGTACATAAGCGGTATACGGAATATCGTCCATCACCAGAATATCCGGACCCGTTCCTGCCGCCAGCTCCGTGCTCAGATTCTTCAGTGCATCTTCCAGAGTAACCCCATAGGAAGGGTTGACCCCCACTTCATATTTCACCGGAATGTCCGGATATTTCTCCCGGAATGCCGTCACTGCCCGTCTGATATTGCAATCCTCATAGGCACTGTAGATCCGCAGCGGGTCCTGGGGCGGGATCAGGTTTTCGTCGTAATCATAGCGCATCAGCTTTCCGTCGGAATAGTATACCAGAAAAGATTCCTCTGCTCCCGTATCTATGACTGCCATCCCCACCAGGTTCCGGTCCCTGTCACTCATCGTACACATCTCGCCGTCCACCAGCCGCTCCACCGTATCCGTGTACAGTTCGTGCCGATAAATCCCCTCATGTGCCGCAATATATAATACCCCGTTCTCCCACGGATACAGCAAAATATCCTCTCTGCCGCCCACGAAAGCCGCCAGCACCTCATCCTGTCTCTCTGCCGCGCTGCCCTTTTCCGGATCATAGAGAATCATCCCGTCCCGGGTTACAATATAGAGAAAGCTCCCGTCCGCCGAAATACAGAGCGGATAGCCCGTACTTTCCAATACCACCGCCGTTTCCCCCGTGGCCGGATCGGTGCGGTAAATCGTATTTTCACTCAAAGTATAAAAATATCCGCCGCCATAGCAAAAATCCGCCGGATAGAAATCTTCCGTCCCCGACTGCTTTTCCAGCTCCACCAGCCGCCCCTCCACAGTCACAAGCTGCCATATTCGCTGCGGTATAAATCCGATAAAAATTCTGCTTCCCCCGGGACCTCCCGTCACGTACAGCCTGTTTGTTCCCACTGCAGCCGGAATGTCCGGAGCCTGTGTGAAACGGCTCCCGCCGTCCCTGGATATATAATCTCTCCCGCCGGCATCTACCAGGCGCAGTATCTCCTTCTCCTGTACAAAATCGGAGAAAACCGTGGACACCGGCAGTTCTACTCCAGACTCCGCATATCCACCTGCCGCCCTTTCCCCCTTTGTACTCCCAAAGGTGCAGGCGGCCAACAGGAAAGCACAGATTACTGCCAAAGCTGCCATAATCCCCCTGCGTTTTTTCCAGGAGGCGATCACGGTAATCCTCTCCCGCAGTTCCTTCCTGCCGCCGGAAAAATCCGTACTGCAGCGAAGAACCCTCCTTCTGCCCGAAGGCGCGCAGGCAAGCTCGATCAAAGTAGCCCCATAGGCTTCCCTCTGGCTTAACCCCAGTCTGCGGACCGTGCCCGCATCGCATGCCAGTTCGCAGTCCCTGGCCGCCAGCGCCGATGCCATCCACACCAGCGGATCAAACCAGTAAATTACCGTACACAAATTTCTGACCAGAACCCAGATATGGTCTCCATGGCGATAATGGGTCAGTTCGTGGGCAATGGCATGCTCCCGATACTGATCCGATGCCAGCGCATCAGGCGTCAGATATACCGCCGGATGCAAAATTCCCCACAAACAGGGCGAATCCAGATTGTCCGCTTCATAGATTCTGATCTTCCCTCTCTTCGTCAGGAAGCTCCTCTCCCTGCGAAGTCTGTGGTAAAAGAGTCCGTTGCAGATCAGAAACCATCCGCCGGTCAATACCATGCCCCCATACCAAAGATATCGAAGCATACTCTGTACGGAAAGCCTTCTCCTGACTATCTCCTGCCCCCCGGTATGTATCTGTTCTTCCGAAGCAACCTCCCTGGCTTCCGCCGCCCGGATATTTGCCCCGGTAGTATCCTGCCTCACACTGTCTGCGGAAACGGCCACCGCGGCAGAATCGGATTTCGCCGCTGTTTCATTACCCTCTGCAGCCGGAATGGTAAAAATCGCCTCCATATCGCTCTTTTGGGTCAGGTTCCACTGGACCCGGTCTTCTGTCACCCGATACACCATATTCATGATATAGAATCCGTTCTCGAACACAGCCAGAGGCAGCAGGAGCCTGACGGCCGCCAACAGCCACAGGGCATACTGCAGAATCGGGCTGAGCTTTCCCCTCCACGCTCTCCGCAGCAGAGCAAGCGCAATAATCAATACCGATGATGTGATGATCGTTTCCGCCATAGTTCCTCCTATTCCAGTTCCGTATGTGCCCTCTTCAGTGCCTGACATCAGCGGACGATTTCCGGCCGCTTAATAATGCGTCCGTAAATCCTCCGGGCACTGCTTCGGGCACATACTGTTTCCAGTTCCGTATGTGCCCTCTTCAGTGCCTGACGCCTTCATCATCCACATCATAGCATATTGTATTACTTCAGTCAACCTTTTCCCTCTATTTTCTCCCCTTCCTCCGCCTGAAACACCGCTAATATCTTCTCAAAAATTAATTCTGCGCCCTCTGATTCTTTCCCCTCCTCTATCGGAATTCCGATAAGATTTCCTCTCGGGACGGCTATAACCACCTCCTCTTCCTGCCCGTCATCTCCCCATAACCAAAAATTAGTATCCTCCAGATCATGATACATCTCCCGGGAAGCAATCCCGCATATTATCATATCGCATCCGAACCGCCTGTAAATATTTTGAAGAATTCTTCCGCGATTTTCCAAACTGTCCACATATTCAAATCCGTATAAATAAGCACGCTGAAACTGTCCCGCAGCCTTTACATTGTATCCGTTTTCCTGGAACCGCACCTTTAAGCGCTGCATTACTGTCACCAGACATTTGCGCTCCCCATATAAATATACTACAGGAACATCTATGCCGCAATCTCCGGCGTCCTCCGTACAGTTACTGTCCGATATAAAGAACTTGCGCTCTTCCGTAGGTCCTTCTCCAGTTTTCGTACAGGCGCTGTCCAATATGGATCCACTCCCTCCTGCCGGAGATCCTTCTCCCGTTTCCGTACAGACCCTGTCCAATACAGCGCCCTTTCGCCCTGCCGGAGGTCCTTCTTCCGCCCCCGCACACCCGGCGTACTTCCCGATATAGTCCTGCTCCTCCCAAATACGGCCGCGGAATCCGTAGAAATCCCGCTCCTCTGACCGCACTCCCGTCCAGCAGCAGAATATCCCTTTCACATACGCTTTCTGCGGCGCGAGCTTCTCCAAAAAGGCATCCATGGGATAGTCCGCATCCGCCAGGATTACCAGATAGAGATTTTCTTCCAGAACCAGGTCTCCCGTCCCGTCTCCGGATGCATCTGCCCTGAAATAGAACAACTCCGGCCACTCGTCCCCGCTTACGTCGATCACCACAGCGTGATCCAGAAAGTCCGGAAAAGAGAAAACCGTTCCTCCCCTATCCCTGCCCAACAGCTTCCATACATCCGCTATCTCCCCGGAAAAATCTTCCTGTATCCCATTGTAGATCTGCGCCGTTATCACAGGGGCGGCAAAACTGTTGCAGGGAGGGGTTCTGAAATGCCGGCCGTCCCATAGTGTTAAATCATGTTCCCCCGGCGCCTGCGCGTATATCTCAAGCTCTCCGTTATATAACAAATCCGGACTACACCGGACCCCTGCCACACATTCCAGCGCCGCCGGAACCGTATACCGTCCGCGATTGTCATAAGCCGCTACGATCAGAAACCCTTTTCTGTACAGCTTTGAAACAAGGCTCCTGATCTCGTCAAAATCCGCACTTTGGGAGGTTCCGATACTCAGATGAATCAGCATAGGCTCCCGATCCAGACACCACCTCAAAGCCGCCGCCAGCTGCCCTCTGCTGCCCAGCTGCAGGCTGGTATCCACTACCTTGATACTGCTTACGGATACCGTGGGCGCATATTTTAAGAGAATCGCGGCGCATATAGTCCCATGGCTGAAAACAGCTCCCTCTCCCCTGTTTCTCTCCCCAATCTCCAGATTCCTGCCCACCTCCAGGTCAGCCTTTAAGCGGAAATTGCGGATAAATTTTTCATTTACACCATCATCGATGATTACGACTTCACGATACCTCATACTCTCTGTATTTCTCCGCCTGATATTCATACAGCTGGGCATACCGCCCCTGCCGTTCCATCAGGTTTTCATGGGTGCCTTTTTCAATTACCGTGCCGTTCTCTATCAAGACAATATAGTCCGCCAGATGAATATTCGACAGCCGGTGGGAAGTAAAGATGGCCGTTTTGTCCCGGCAATACTCCTCCAGACAGCAAAACAATCTGTGTTCCGCCTCCGGATCAAGCGATGCCGACGGTTCGTCCAGCAATACCACACTGCTGTCCCTGTAGAACATCCTGGCCAGCGCAATCTTCTGATACTGGCCGCCGGACAGCTCCGCTCCGTCCGGTTCAAAACTTTTCGTAATATACTGGTCAAGACCTCCCGGCAGACACTCCGCCAGCCCCGTCCCGTCACACAGCCGAAGCGCTTCATAGACCGCGGCATCCTCCGGCTCCTTATCCCTGTCGGACAGGGAAATATTCTCCCGCAGGGTAAAGGAATACTGATTCACATGCTGGAAAAACATGTTAAAATGCCTTCTGAGGATCCCCAGCTCGTATTCTCTGATATCGATATCATTCAGCAGAATATTCCCTGACGTAACATCGTAAAATCGCAGAAGCAGCTTCATGATCGTACTTTTCCCGGCCCCGTTGACCCCTACGATACATACTTTCGCATTCTTCTCCGCCCGGAAGCTGACATGATCCAGCACCTTTTTCTCCGTGCCCGGATAGGAAAAGGAGACATCCCGAAACTCGATACTCACCGGTCCCCGAAGCTTTCGTTTTCCTGTATTTTTTACCTTGATTTCCAAACGCTCCATCCGCTTTACATTCTCGATTCTCAGACGGTCTTCGTATATGCTGGCCAGAGAATGGTTCAGCAACAGGATACCGGAGGACAGCTGCGCCAGCAGACCTGTATATAAAGTGTATCCGCCGATGGTATCTCCTCCGTCCAGGACGTTCATTGCCATGTAAAGCATCATCCCCACCAGACAGAGCTCCGGCAGGATATTCATAAATACCGTGAAAACAGTTCTCCTTTTGATCAGCCTCTTCCGGGTAGTAAAAAAACGTTTCCAGATGGCCGTATACTTTTGGATCAGATAATCTCCTATGCCGTACAGACGTATCTCCGGCGCATACTCCCTGCCTGATGCCACAGTCTGCAGATATCCCATTCTGCGCTGCTCGTCGATATGCTGCAGATCCCAGCTGTAAACGCTTTTGGTATATTTTCTGCTCACGATTGCGGAAGGGATGGCCGTAAACGTCATCAACAACGCAAACAGAAAATACTTCCGGCTGATCATGGCAAATGCGGTAACAAATGTCATCAGAGCGCCCGCGCCGTCGATCATCTTCCATACAATCCCTGTCACGGCATAACTGTCCCGCCTTACCGACTCTATCGTATTATAAAAGGCCGGGGAATCATAGTATTCCATGTCCGCCTTTACGGCTTCTCCCATGGTATATTGGTTCAGGTAATTCTGCAGTATTTCATTATGCATCGACATGCAGTATTGGTTCATATCCGAAAATACCTTTGTCCCCAGCTTTACTGCAAGAATCCCTCCGAAGAGCCAGAGAACCGTCCGCATACCGCCTTCCGCCGCCCCTGTCAGAGCATCCGCCATCCGGCCGGTAAACCATGTCATCCCGATCGTCAGCGCCGTGGACGCAAAGCGGGCAAACAGCCTGAATATGGTATAAAACGCGGATGCCCTGTAGGATAATTTCATGCAATATATAATTGTACGGATAAACTGCGTCACCGTATCTTTTATCCGGGGTTTCATACTGCTTTCGTTCCTTTTCGCTTTCTCATGGACGAATCCTTTTTACGTTTATTACAACTATGCTTATGTTTTATTGTTGAGATCGCATTTCTATAAAAATAATACTATATTTTATCATATTTTTCCTTCTGCGGCAACGGACAGAGTTGTCAAAAAATGGAGACGCTTTTTTTGACAACTCTGTCCGTTATAAAATTTACCCCTATGCTCCTGACCGCTATCCGGCACATACTCCCAGACTTTTCAATATTTTGCTTACGAGTAAGCCAGTTATGGCATCCGTTGATACTCGCCGCCTGTGTTGCTGTTAGAGTTTGATGACTTTTTACCCCTCTTTACCCCATTTACCCCACCCAATTCGGGATTCGCCAAATTGCTTTTTTGCAAACAAACTCCATGCTTTCCAGTGCAGAACCGCCACATTAAAGCAGCCTTAAAAGCTGTACCAGCTCATGAGACTCGTCCGTATCTGATGCGGTCTGCCTGGTATCGAACTGTGAAAAACGGTTGTTCCGATAGAAAGATAACAGCTTTTCCTCATTTTCAGCTTCCAAAAATGTCACTATGCCGCCAAGCATATATTGCGCATCCTCTATCACAGTCCATGCCAGTTCGACAAGCTCTTTTCCCGTAATCTTTTCATTTGCGCCATTCGTATAATTTTTTCCAAGCTGGGCAATCAGATAGGCCGACATGGTATATGTATCTGATTTGGCTTCAAATGCTAATGTATCCATTTGAAGCCTTATGCTCATATTTCTATAATGT
>CAJUCE010000012.1 GCA_910584865.1 uncultured Acetatifactor sp. | reverse complement strand
TTGAATTACTCAGCATTCCTATAAATGATTAGCATTATGGAATGCTGAGTATAACTCGTCCAGTTCGCTGATACGCAGCAGTTTTCTTTTTGTAGTCTTGCTTACCGTTTCACCCCTGACTGACAAAGGCTTTAATGCAAGGGTAAAATATCCAAGAAGTTCCTTGCTCTCCACGGAAAACACAATGTATGTAACTGACTGGCTCTTTTTGGTAAATTCCACTGCGTTCTTCTTTAAAAAATTCGCCACATCCGGGTTTTGGGGACAGGAGAACTCGGAAATCGTCCTGACAAGTTCCGGTTCTCCTGCTTCATCATCAGTTCCTAATGCCAAATAGTCACGAATGTTGATATAGAAAAAACTATCTTTGACCGCCATTCGCAGCTTTCCTTTCCCTTACAAATTTTCTCAGTTCCTCTTCCCCTTTGATCTGCCTTGCAGCCACAGGAGTACGGACAGGACGGTTCTTGGCAGATTCTTCAATCGCATTGACAAACATCTCCACCTGTTCCTTGCCGGAAATGACAAAATTCTTTGTGATACTTGAAGTTGCCATGATAAACACCTCCTTTGTTAGTATGGTTCTTCCGCTACAATTCATACTTTTCTATCTCTATTTTATTATCTTATATCGGTTAATGCAACAAAACATTTTATGAATTTTTTATAACTTATATCTTTTTCATACTCTACTCCTATTTTGTGATACTAAAATCAGTATCGAAGAATTTCCCTTCACTCCTCCAAGTACAGCTTCAGCTGCCGCTCGATCTCCTTCACCGCCTCATCCACAGTGCAGTCCCCGTCCGCAACCCGTACCCCCTCATTCATGACGATATCAAATACCTTCGCCTCACAATAATTTACGCTGCTGACCTCCTCCAGTAAACTTTCAAATTTCGCATAAGTCTCTTCCGAAGGTACAAAGCTATGAAGATGTATGTCCCGTCCATCCCCATTATCGGCAGGATCGGTACGTTCATAGGTCCAGTAATCCTCCCGTCTGCTCCAATTAGCCGCCCGATTTACAGGAGTTCCGTCCAGCGCAGGCTTTCCCTGAAAATCTTCAGAGAGAGCATATTCCAAAAATTTCATACATTCATCCGGATGTTTGGTCATTTGATTTATCGACAGCATATCCATTACCAGACAGGTACCATACTTCTGCCCCGGCATCATACAGTAATCAAATCCGGCCACTTCCAACTCCACAATAAAGTATGGAAAATCTCCCCCCATACTGCTCAAATACCCTGCAAACAATGACTGTTCCGGATATAGATGTAGTAGCTGAAAACCAGCTGGCTGGGCAGCACCCTGGTAGTTGTTTTCGAATCGCCTTGTTATAGTAGATTTAGGGGGATACTCCCATCTATTCGCTCCCACTATCGGCAATAATGTACCATCCCTCAGCCGTTCTCTAGACATATTCTCCATCTGAGCGTCATAAATCCGTTTTCCTTGAACCAGAAATTCCCTCACTGCCTCCACATTCAGCTTATCATCTTCTCCAATCCAGGCTCCCTGAGATGTCTCTCCCAATAAATTCAAACTCTTGTATCCCTGATAATACATGTTAATCAATGATTCTCCATTTTGTAAGCTACGTCTTTTCTCCTCTAAAGAATCAGCCAAATCCGCCAACGTCTCCAGGCCCTCTATATCTTCACTTTTTCCTGCCAGAATCGGAACGGCGAAAGCCAATGGCATCGTATAAATTCCGTCTTCTCCCGCGAATCCGTCCAATACATTCGCATAGTATTCCTCTTCCGCCATCCCTTCCCGCAATGATGTCAGATCCATCAGCGCTCCTTTTTCCTTATAGGCACTGTAAGGAAGATCATCCATCACCAGGATATCTGCAGCTGTCCCTGCTGCCATTTCCGTAGCGATATTCTTTAAAGCATCATCAATAGTAAGACTGGACCCTTCCTTATATCCGATCTCATATTGTACTGAGATCTCAGGATGTACCTTCCGGAACTCACGGATCAATGTTCGGATGTTATCGCTTTCATAGAGACTATAGACGCTTAGGGTCACTGGTTCTGGTGCATTAGAGTCATAGGTATACTTCATCAGTCTCCCATCTGCGTAGCTTACCAGAAACGCCGGCTTCTTCCCTTCCTCTACCGCTATTCCCGTGTACTCTCTGTCAACCACTCCTATCGTACACAAACTGCCGTCTACCAACAGATCCATATCTTCTCCGTACAATGTGTGGCGGTAGATTCCTGTATTATCCAATACATAGATTTTCTCTCCCACCGGATAAAACAAAGCTTCATAGGGTGCTCCGTAAGGACTGGAATTTCGATAGATAAAGGACTTCTTCAAGAATGCCTCCAGCACTGCATCTTCTCCGGCCACAGCCCCCTTCTCCAGATCATAGATCACTAAGGATCTCCCCCTGCTACCGTATACCACATAAAGTAGTTCTCCATCCGAGGCCATATAATAAGGTTCATCCACTCCCACACCGTCCAAAAGCAGCTGAGCACTTCCCGTAGATGAATCCAGCTGATAAACCCGATCAGACTGACTGATGTAAAAATGTCCTCCGCAATAGTAAGGATACAAAATTTCGGTATCTCCAATATTGGATATCTCTATCTTCTCGCCCTCTTTTGTAAAGATGGCTGCATCCCATTTCGTTCCGTCCCCCCATGTGACAAGGCGATCCCCTTCCGTATTCGCCACCGTATCTCTGATATCCAGCTCCTCGGAAATATCCGCAACTTCAGCCTCTGTAAAAGAAATTTCTCCATCCTTTATTTCCAGAAGATAATCGTTGCCTTCGTTCCCTGTCAGATGAATCTGATCCTCATTCTGGACAAGACTTCCATACGCAGAAGCAGTCTCCGAAAGCTCCACCGGCGTTTCCACATACCTTCCGTTCCCCTCATCCTGATCGCCGCAACCGCAGGTGATGAGAAGACATGCTGCGAATAGAAAATTTCCTTTTATCTTTTTCATAGGCGATTCCTTTCTGCTTACAGAATGCTCTGCCGAATCTTTTGTTTCTCTTTGCTTGATTGCGTCCTGACAAGTTCTTTCATGTCTGGAAGTTTACGTCTTTTCACTGCGTTATGGAAATGATAAGCTCCCCCGGTAATGTTCCGCCCTTTTCCATAACACAAATTAGCCACTTCCACCTTACTCCTCCAAATACAACTTCAGCTGCCGCTCGATCTCCTTCACCGCTTCGTCTACAGTACAGTCCCCGTCCGCAACCCTTACCCCTTCATTCATCACGATATCAAATACCTTCGCCTCACAGTAGTTTACTCCATTCACTTCCTCCAGCAATTTATCAAATTTCGCATAAATCTCATCCGAAGGGACAAAACTACGAAGATGAAATTCCTGTCCGTCTTCACTAATAGGAGATTCTATACGATCATAAGTCCAGTAATCTTCCCGCCTGCTCCAATTCGCTGCACGATTCACAGGAGTTCCATCCAATGCCGGATCCCTTTGAAATTCTTCCGAAAAGGCATATTCCAGAAATGTCATACACTCCTCTGAATGTTCCGTCGCCTGGTTCACAGAAAGCATATCCGTTGCCAGACAGGTACCATACTTCTGCCCCGGCATCATACAGTAATCAAAACCCGCCGCTTCCAACTCTACGATAAAGTATGGAAAGTCCCCTCCCATGCTGCTCAGATACCCTGCAAAAAAAGGCTGCTCCTGCCAAACCACCAACAAATGAAATCCCGCCGCCTGGGCAGCACCGTCTGCATAGGGTCCAAATCGTCTCGTAATAATAGATTTTGTAGGATAATCCCACTCGTTTTCTCCTGCTTTTGGCAATATTGCCCCCTGCAACAGCAGCTCTTCCGCAATATTCTCCATCTGGGCATCATATATCCGTTTTCCCTGGGTCAGGAATTCTTTCACTGCTTCCATGTCCAGTCCGCCATCTTCTCCTATCCAGGCTCCCTGACACGTCTGCCCTAATAGGTTTAGACTTTTATAACTTTGAAAAAACATATTGATCAGCGACTCTCCGTTTTGCAGATCGCGCCTTCTCTCCTCCAGAACATCCGCCAAGTCTTCCAGCGTCTCCACTCCATCTATATCTTCGCTCTTCCCCGCCAGAATCGGAACCGCAAAAGCCATTGGTATCGTATAAATCCCGTCTTCGCCTGTAAATCCATCCAGCACATTCGTATAGTACTCAGAATCCGCCATCCCTTCACGTAGCGATGTGAGATCCATTAATGCCCCTTTCGCCTTATAGGATCTATAAGGAATATCATCCATCACCAGGATATCCGCAGCCGTCCCTGCAGCCATCTCCGTCGCGATATTTTTCAAGGCATCATCAATGGTAAGACTGGTACCATCAGAATAACCGATTTTATACTCTACCGTAATCTCCGGGTGCACTTTTCGGAACTCCCGGATCAAGGTACGGATATTGTCGCTTTCATAGAGGCTGTAGACACTTAAAGTCACTGGTTCCGGTGCATCCGGGTCATAGGTATACTTCATCAGTCTCCCGTCTGCGTAGCTGACCAGAAACGCCGGTTTCTTCCCTTCCTCTACGGCCATTCCTGTATACTCTCTGTCAGCCGCCCCTATCGTACACAAACTGCCGTCTACCACCAATTCCATATCCTCTCCGTACAATGTGTGGCGGTAGATTCCTGTATTATCCAATACATAGATTTTCTCTCCCACCGGATAAAACAAAGCTTCATAGGGTGCTCCGTAAGGACTGGAATTTCGATAGATAAAGGACTTCTTCAAGAATGCCTCCAGCACTGCATCTTCTCCGGCCACAGCCCCCTTCTCCAGATCATAGATCACTAAGGATCTCCCCCTGCTACCGTATACCACATAAAGTAGTTCTCCATCCGAGGCCATATAATAAGGTTCATCCACTCCCACACCGTCCAAAAGCAGCTGAGCACTTCCCGTAGATGAATCCAGCTGATAAACCCGATCAGACTGACTGATGTAAAAATGTCCTCCGCAATAGTAAGGATACAAAATTTCGGTATCTCCAATATTGGATATCTCTATCTTCTCGCCCTCTTTTGTAAAGATGGCTGCATCCCATTTCGTTCCATCCTCCCATGTGACAAGCCGATCCCCTTCCGGGCTCACTGCTATATCTCTGATTTCCAAATCTTCGGGAATCTTTATTTTTATAGAAGCCTCTGTAAAAGAAATTTCTCTGTCCTTTATTTCCAGAAGATAATCACAGCCTTCATTCCCTGTCAATCGAATTTGCTCCTTGTTCTGGACAAGATTCCCATACGTAAAAGCATCCTCTGGAAGCTCCACTTGTGCTTCCACATATCTTCCGCTCCCTTCTTCTTGATCCCCACAACTGCAGACAATAAAAAGACATACTACAAACAGAAAAATTTCTTTTACTTTCCTCATAGACGCTTCCTTTCCCCTTAACTATAGCTCACTTTATTCCACTTACAGTATAACATTTGTATAGAAATAACAATCAGCCTTACGAAGAAGTAAACTCCCCCTAAGACCGATTGCACAGTCAGACTATATATCCCAATGAAACCATCTTAAGTTTTACAAATAAATTGTCTTTACATAATCATGATTATGTAATATACCGATATCCCTGCCTGCCGCGCCTCTTTTCCCGTCGGCCACCGCCGAGACGATCCGGGGTGTCTCTCTTTTCCGATTCCAGTGCTCTACAATAGGAATCCATTTCTCCGTAAACGGATATATCACTGCTCTCTGCATCATCTGATCAATCTCCCCTTTCGCTCCGGTCAAGCTCATGCAACAGGATAATCTTCTTGAAATCCGAAAGGATGCCTGCCCTGACCTTTTCACAATGCGCCAGCCTCGCTTCCGCCGACAATGTGTCGCCCGCATCTGCGTATTTAATGCATTGCGTACATTTCATTGCCGCCCAGCAATTCTTACAGGCCTCCGCAGTCAGCTGGCTGATATTGATCATCTGATGAATTTTTTCCAGTTCAAAACCCTCCGTCAGATTTCCGATCCTCATAACGGCGGATTTCTCACTGACCCTTTCACAGGGATAGAAATTGCCGTCTGCATCTATAAACATTCTCTGCCGCCCGGGAATACAGGGTCCGCCGGGCGCTCCCATCTGCGTCAGGGAATCTCTCTTCCCCATTTTGTCCATCATATCTTCCAGGCGGTCTAATTCCTGCTGGGCGATAGGAGACATTTTTCCCTTCAGGGATTTATCCCGCCTTGACAGGTAGGACAGGAAAAACTGATATTCCGATTCCGTGAAAAAGTCTTCGGAAAACTGATTCTTCTCCTCTGAATAGAAATCATCCACCACAGTGGCTCTCACAACGCCTCTCGTAAATACATCCGACTCCTGAAACAGCTGGTTAATCGCACGGAAGCTGTTCTTCGGATTCATCACCATGTTGATTCCGATCCTTCCCTTGGCTCCGCCGTATTTCTTCCAGATCATCTCCAGGTTTTTAACCACCGTATCAAAGGTTCCCCCGCCGTCTGCAAATCTGCGGCTCTGGTCATGAATCTCCCTCGGCCCGTCCAGGCTGATGGTCAGGAGGAAGTTATGCTTCTCAAAGTATTCTGCAATCTCCTCGGTAAGCAGCGTGGCATTGGTTGTTATAGAAAAGTGCAGCTCTTTTCCGGAGAAAATATCCTCTGCATAATCCACTACGAAACGAATCAGGTCCATGGCCAGCACCGGCTCCCCGCCGTAAAAGCCGATATTGATCCTTTCGCTGTCCACAGAGTGCTCCGCCAGGAAATCCACCGCCTTCAGAGCAGTTTCCAATGACATCCTTTTCCCGGAATGGGATCTCTGCTTTTCATTATTCGTCTCCGAATAGATACAATAGGAGCACCGGAGGTTACAGCTCTGAGTCACCTGTAATGTCATGGTATGCATTCTGCGTTCCAGCAGATAGGGCAGGGTCTCTGTGGCCGGATGCTGCAGGACTTCCATTTTACGGGAGGAAAGATATCCCTCTTCTTTCAGTGTCCTGTACTCGGCCAGTACAGCCTCATCCTTACATTCCTGTGCTTTCCCTGCCAGAAGATCCTGTAAATAGGTGTATAATCCATCGCTTATCTTCAGAATATTATCCCGATTCACATCATACACGTAGCACTCGCCGAAATAATCGATCAGCTTTATAAATGGTACTTTTTCCATTGTTCACCCCACAATTTTTATCTTTTGAATCGCTTTTCTGTTTTTTATTTTATCATCCTTCCTATTGCATGGCAACGGACAGAGTTGTCAAAAAATGTCCTTGCTTTTTTTGACAACTCTGTCCGTTGTAAAATTTCTTTTTCTTCTTTATAATTTTATGTAAAATGATTTTAGCAAAGGAGAAAATCTTATGAAACAGAAAAACAATCTCAGAAAAGCACTGCTCACCTGTATGCTCGCTTTATCCATCCTGCCGGTACTGCCCGGAACTCTGCCGCCTGCCAAGCCGGTTCCGGATGAGCCGGAACCGGGGGATGTTACAGAAGGGGAAGAGGAGCCCGGGGCACAGCCGTTAAACGATAAGGATACTGGTAATAAAGTAAAAAAATAATTTTATCCTTCCTTTTGTAATTGAAGTTTCCTCCTGTAGAATTCTTCATCATGCTTATCCATGCCAAGCTCACTGAATGCAATGCAACGTTTTAACTCTTCTTCCGGATTATATCGACGTTGAACCGGAATGCCTTTTTTATGCCGCTGATCATTATTCCACTTCATATTATAAATTCCACCATGAACCCCATAGGATCGGCGCTGATAAAGGCATTCCGTAATAATATTCCGGCTGATTTCATCCGATCTGTCGTATTCCCCTATATCACCTAATTCACTAGCCACAACATCCAGGACAAGCTCATACCTGTTGATAAAACAAAAAATAAGCCTATCTCCCTCATAATCCTCATACTGCTCCTCCAGGATGTCAATCTGTCTTCTCTTCTCCTCATCCATCTCCTCATGATAACTCACCATATTATGGATACAGTTTATCTCCTGATTCGTCAGGTACCTTTCTCCCTGCTTCATCGCAATCTCATAGGGAATCGTGCAGTTCAGCGCCTCCCTGAGCTGCTCCACACATTGCTCTTTGGTAATTGCCCCCTTATAAAGCTCGTTTAAAGCTCTGCAGTTCAGCCACTCCTGTCTGTTGGAGGGAATATCCAGAGAGATTCGTTTCTTTAACTGTGCAAGCACCTGATCCGCTTCTGCCGTCTCCCGTTCCCGAATTCGGTTTCTCAATTGATCCATCAACTCGACAGCCACCGGATCGCCCGTATCCAGTTCCGTCCTACAGTATTCCACCGGCAGATTCAATCTCTTCATCAGGTTCTTTACTACCTCCCGCTGAACCCGCTTTCCATTGGTCTCCAGACGGACCAATGTCTTTTCCGAACAGATCATTTCTTCTTCGCAGATCTGCTTCCTGGTAATCCCCAGCATCTTCCTCCGTTTCCGGATGATCTCATTGATGCAGTAGACCTCGTTCTCCACATACAGCCAGCAGGAATCCTTCGTCTCCCTGGACACGCCGAACTCACTGTACACTGCCTCCAGCGCGTCTATCCGCTCCTGCCGCTTCCACATCTGCTCTTCCAGCTCCTCCGCTTTATGCAGTGCTCCCACAGCCCGCTGTCCGGCAGCTATAGCCTCTGCGAACCCGTTCATCAGCGTCAGCAGTTCCCACATGTAATACAGTCTTCCCGCTTCCCGCAGACGCTCCACCGCTTTCCCGCACAGCGTCATGGCTTCTGCCTGTTCCTCTAATCCCAATGTTCCCGATGCCAATCCGTCACGGCACAGATAGTACACTGTCTTGGGGTATATCTTTGCGCAGTTTACCCTGTCTAATCCGGCTTCCTCTACTGCGCTCAGGATTTCCTGATAGCGTTGTTCCCAGGTTGAGGGCCGCTCGTAATGAATCCATTCCAGCAGCAGGTCCAGCTCCTGGATGGAATAGAACTTCCCTTTGATACTTTCGGATATCGCCGGTTTTGCGGTCAGCTCCAGGGCTTTTCGGAAGAGGGTACACAGCTGTTTTTCCAGGGTTTCCTGTCCCTGTGTTTCCTGTCCCTGTGTTTCTCGTTCCCGGCCTTCATGCTCCCGGGTTCCAGTCCTCTGGGATTCCTGATCCCTAGTCTTCCTGCTCCCGGGTTCCAGTCCTCTGGGATTCCTGCTCTCCTTAGCTTCTCTGCTCCGCAAGATCTGCGCCTCCATGCACAGGCAAAACTGCCGTTCCAGCCTGCTGTTCACATCCGTCTGTTCGCCTGAAGCATATTTCGCCCTATACTCCTCCAACAGTCTCCGGGCAGTTTCCTCCTCCCCCCTGGATATCTCATACAGCAGCTGCTGCCGCCTTTTCCACTGCACATAATCCTCTTCAAAGAGAAAATTTTCATAGACGTCCGGCCCGATTCCAAGGCGGTATAAAAGCCTGTCCCGCAATGCTTTACCGGCGGGGCGCTCCCCTTTCTCTATCCGTTTCAGTTCGCTGGCGGAGCATAGACCCTCTGATAACTGCTCATAAGTTACCTCGCACATAGTCCGGTGCTTTTGCAGGAATACACCGAAATCTGATTCTATGGCTTTCGTTCTTTTTCTTGTCGGCATAGGCGTCCCCTTTATCTGCTCTGTCGTAAATTCATAATATCTCAACCTTACAGGAATGCTTTTTTGTCTTTTTGCTGTAACTGATCCCTACTGCCAGAATTCTTCCTGTATATGCCTGTTTCTCCCCAAGCCTTCCCTTAAATCTAAGCGCATAATCTTTGTTCTTGATTTGTGCAATTGCATCATCCGGTGTGCTTCCCACTTTTAATTCAAGGATCAAAGCATCCGAATTTTTACGCTCCGGATAAAAAATAAAATCTACATATCCTTTGCCCGCCTTATCTTCACGTTCTAAACGATACTTATCCCGCGCCGCCAAATAGACCAGATTCACCACTGCCGACAGCTCAATCTCACTATTGTAGGAAAAGATCGGAGATTCTGTGTTATGGGCATATTCCAAAATCTCTGCCATTGTATCCGTATCCCCGCAGAGAGTCGCTGCCAACATTCTTTTTGACGCATTGGCCAGACGATATACATAACCCATAGATTCCTTATTCATAAGAAGCTCCTGAAACTTGTCCATCAATTCTTTGTTAGGGATAAATACCTCCCCATCCGTATAAGTAAGCAGACCATAAATCACCATCGCCGAATATATTTCATCTTTTGTATTCAGTTCCATGGAAACTGCAGCATAATTTTGAATTTCTGCTTCAACGCCTCCTCCTGCAACCATCAAAACCAAATCATCCAAGATATCATCAATGTTATTTTTTACATAAAAGAAGATCTCATCGTATGGCCCTGAACCGGTCCAATAATTTGCCACCTGATTATTGGACAATGCGCACACCACTGAACGTGGATTGTATAATCTCTCACCAGATGCCGTATGGTAGCCATCATACCATATTTTCAAATCGTCTCGTGTAACTTTTGGACGCTTCGTTGTTTTAAGATAGACAGCGAAAAGCCGATCGACTTCTCTTTCTGTAAAGCCGAAATAACTGCTGAAGCGTTCCATCACAGTCATGTCATATTCCACGAACATGTTCAATTCTGACCCGCTGGAATATTTCGCAACGGGAAGTACCCCTGTCATATATGTGAGTTCCACATAAATCTGATCCTTCAGAAGATTTTTAAGGAACATCAGATACTCCTGCTGCTTGTCCCTTGTAATAAAAGGCATATGAAAAACCGCGTCCCATTCATCTATCACAAAAACAAAGGTTTCTTTTGTTTTCTCAAATACGGCCAACAGATTGTCCCAGACAGTACCGGACACTTCTATGCTTATCTCCTCATAAGCCTCCTTTAAATCCTGATTGATACCATCCTGAATTCGTTTCATGTATTGCTCATAGTTACTGCAGTCTCTTGACACCCTGCTGAAATCAATAAAGATTACATTGTGTTGATTGAGATGTCTTTCGTAGTTCTCATTTTCCGCAAGAGAAAGATGATTAAATACACTGCTGCTGTCCGAAACTTTTCCCAAAAAAGCTCCGATCATATTTGCCATTACACTTTTCCCAAAACGGCGCGGTCTTGTAATACACAAATATTTTTGTCCGTCTACTTCAACCGCATTTAGAACCTCTGCCAGCATCTGGGTTTTATCTACAAAAAAACGCGTCCCGACAATTTGTTTCCATGTTTCGCAAGGAACCGTGCTATTCAAATATCTTCCCATGTACGCATTCCTCCCTCTCAATTTCAATATTATTTTTGTCCGTTCCCCTTCCGCAATATCTCGTACAGTTCCTCCCTGTCGGCTTCACTGAGGGCATTCTTCCTGATCATGGTATTCATCATCATGCCCACCGATCCCTTGTATACCCTTTTAATCAGGCTCTCTGTCTCGGCAATATCGGCGTCTTCTCTCCGAATGGCCGGATAATACTGTCTGGCCTTGCCGCCTTCTTCATAATAGATGATCCCCTTCTCCACCATTCTGCCCAGCAGCGTATTCACCGTACTCTTGCTCCAGCCAGGGTTCTCTTTCAGGGAATAGTAAAGCTGCATAATCGTCCGGGGACTTTCCTCCCACAGCTTCTCCATAATGTAACGTTCGCTTTGCTGTAAAATCAGTTCTCTCTCCTGCATGTGGTTCCCTCCGTCTTATATCACGTCTGCGAGCTTTTCCATACCGCAATTTCTTCCCAATTCCGATGCCTTTATTTTAGCATGTTCCCTGAAACTGCGCAAGCATGCAAACTACGGTTGTAAAACCCCTCCGAATATGGTACAATGCCTACATATTTTCCCTGTATAGGAGGCGCCATGAAAGAATATATCACCCGTTTTTGCGAAGAATACCAATATCCCGCCCAGGCCGTACAGACATTGACTGCCGTCTACGAGACCGCCATGAAGAACGCTTCCCTCCGGGCGCTTTTTACCGAAGCCGGGGAGGCGTATGCCAAAAGTCCGGACATAGACTATTCCCGATATCTGGAGACGCTGAAAGCCGCCTGCGCAGAATACTCCCTTCCCTGGGAGAGCGTCTCGCTGCTTTTCTATATCTGTCTGGTTCCGCAGCTTTACCGTTATTATGAACAAAGGCAGCTGCCGCAAACGATATGCCGTGCGAATATGGAGGATCTTAAGTGGAAGCTGCAGGAGTGCCGTCAGGTGTATGGTATCTGGGGGAGTTTTGTGCCGGACTGGTTCGCCGGTTTTTTCCGGCTGACCCGCTTTACCTTCGGACGGCTGCAGTTTGAGCTTGTAGCCTTTCCGGAAAAGGAAGCGTATGTGCAACGGGAGCTATCGAAACAGGAATGCCCGGAACAGGCCGTCAATATACATATTCCCTCCAGTGGTCCGCTGCTGCACGAAGAGTGTCTGCGTTCCTACCGCCTGGCCGCCGACTTTTTCCGCGGCGCTTTTCCCGGGAAGACGGTTGCTTTCGTCTGTCATTCCTGGCTGCTGTATCCGGAACATCGCCATTTCCTGCCCGCAAATTCGCGCATTCTGGATTTCATGGCGGATTTTGATATCTATTCTTCCTATCCGGATCCTGAAGGGAGTGATCTGTGGAGAATCTTCGGATTGCCGGACTGCTCCGAAAGAGAGGCGCTTCCGGAAGAGACATCCCTTCAGCGGGCTTATAAAAAATGGTTGCTGGAGGGCAATGTCCCCGGTATAGGGATTGGGGTGTTTTTCCTGGAGGACGGTTCCGGAACGCCTGTCCGGCTGTAGTCCTGCATGGCAATGAAGATAGAAAAGAAAGGTGTTGTGCATGAAGAATACGAAGACTTTATCCCGTTTATTTATATCATGCTATTTCGGACTGTTTCTTGTCATAGGGCTTTCCCTTTTGATAAAACAGCCTTTCGGCAATCCTCCGGATGAGTACAATCGCTACCTCATCCCCCAATATATCGCGGAACACGGCTCGCTTCCCAACGGCTTTGAGGAATCCATCCGCATTCCCGGCTATGGATTTTCCTATGCCTTTCAGCCCATCCTGCCCTATATGCTGCAGGGATATGCCATGCGCTTTGTGGGGCTGTTCACCGATTCGGAAGCGGCTCTGCTCTATACAGCCCGCAGTGTCAACCTGATTTTGGGACTGTTTACGGCGCTGCTTGTCCTGCTTCTATCCGAAAAATGGTTCCGGGACAGACGTTTCGGCTATCTTTTCGCTTTTCTGGCCACCTTTCTGCCCCAGAGCATCTTTGTGCATACTTATGTAAATACGGATTCCTGCTGCATGCTGTCCATTGCCTGCATGCTGTACGGACTGACTTTGGGACTAGAGGACGCATTCTCTGTCCGCTCCAGCCTCATTTTATCCCTGGGCATCATTCTCTGCGCCCTGTCCTACTATAATGCCTACGGTTATATTTTAAGCTGTATTTTACTGTTTACCGCATTTTTTCTGTCTTTTTCCCGTCAGAAACGTTCCGTGGCGGTCCGCGGCTCCTTCTTCCTGTCTTATACCCCGCGGAAAGTGCATTTTGATTACCTAAACTTTCTGAAAAAAGGGGCATTCATTTCCGCCGTCGTGTTGGCCGGCATCGCATGGTGGTTTATCCGCAGCGCCGTATTGTATGACGGGGATTTCCTGGGGCTGAAAACCAGAAACGCCTGCGCCGCGCTGTATGCCCTGCCGGAATATCATCCGGACACCCGTCTCACCTGGCAAAGTCAGGGGCATTCACTCCTGGATATGCTTCGTAATTCCGATTTCCTCACGCTTTCCGTGCTGAGCTTCATCGGAATCTATGGTCCCATGACCATTATTACCTCTGTCTGGGTGTATCGGTTTTATAAAGTGCTTTTCTTTTTCGGGGTACTGTTTTGTATCCTGATTCCGCCTTCCGCCATCAGGCGGAATACTGCCGTTAGGCGGAATACTGCCGGCAGGCGGAATACTGCCGGCAGGGGCTTTCGGATTTTTTATCATGGAAATATGATTTTCTGTATTTTCATGCCGCTGTTTCTGAGTATGATTTATTCCTACTCTACGGATTACCAGCCCCAGGGACGGTATCTTCTGCCTGCCCTGCTGCCGCTGTGTTACTATACCGTCCGCGGACTGAAAAAGCTATACGGCCTGATCCGTTTGAGAATATTCTCTGCGCCCCTGCCGGAACGGCTGCTTTCCGTTCTGTCCGCGGTTCTGTGTATTCTCATGGCGGGAATGCTGATCCTGACAGTGTACGGTTATGCCTTCCCCTACTATGAATCCAATCCTGTGGCTCCGTAGCGCTTCGCTGCCAAAAAACAATGCCCGTTACATGCCGCTGCCTGGAACCGGGCAGCCCGACGCAGGCGCCTGAAAAATCTGACCTGATTACCGAAATCTTCTATATAATAATGCACACCATCCCGCCGTTGCTGTCGTTGACGATCTTCTGCATGGTGTCCTGGAGCTTCAGCTGGCTTTCCTCTCCTATCACCGCCACCTTGGCCGTAATTCCGTCATTTACAAGCTGTTCTACCGTCTTTCCGAAGATATTCGTATCCCAGATTCCCTTCTCCATATCTGCCTGGTTGATAAAACTGATGAGATCATTAGCCTGTTCCTGGGTTCCCACGATGGGGGCGATCTCGGTCTCGATATTGGCCCGGATCATATGGATGGAGGGGCTGGATGCCTTGATCTTCACACCGAATTTATTGCCGTGTTTGATCAATTCCGGTTTCTCCAGGCTGATTTCATCCTTATCCGGTGTCACTACGCCGTATCCCTTGATCCGCACCATATTTACTGCGTCCAATACTTTATTGTATTCATGCTTCATGGCTGCGAAATCCTTCAGCTTGCTGATCAGCTGATACTCATCCGTAATGGTCTCCCCTACCATATCCGTCAGCATCTCATAATAGTAGGTCTCCTCCGTATCCAGCGTAATACGCACTACACCGTCAGACAGGCGCACCGTGTCCGTCTTGCAGCGCCTTATGTACTCTCCGTCCATCTCCACCGGTTTGCGCAGCACATCCCGGATCGTCGTATAATCCTGCATCAATCCCTTCACCCGGGTGATGATATCCTGTTTCATCCGGTTCTCCCACGGCAGCATCTCCACCCATTTAGGCATATAGAATTCGATGGAAGAGATAGGGAACTCGTACAGTACATTCTCCAGCAGCATGTGGATGTCTTCCTTTTTCAGCTGCTCACAATTCACGGTTACCGCAGCTACGCCGTATTTTTCGGTGATCTCTGCCGCCACCTTTTTGGCGTCCTCGGAGTAGGGTTTCTGGCTGTTCACCAGTACCAGGAACGGTTTGCGGAGTTTCTTTAACGCCATTATGGTCTTCTCCTCCGCCTCCAGGTAATTTCCCCTGGGGATCTCCCCGAAGCTTCCGTCGGTGGTGATCACCAGGCCAATGGTAGAATGATCGTTCATTACCTTATCCGTTCCGATCTCAGCTGCCTGGGTGAAGGGGATCTCATAGTCAAACCAGGGCGTCTTCACCATCCGCTCCACATCCTCTTCCATATGCCCGGCTGCTCCTTCCACCATATAGCCTACGCAGTCGATGAGCCGCACGGAGACAGGAACGTCCCCGCTCAGGACCACATTTGCCGCCTCATTGGGAATAAATTTCGGTTCTGTTGTGGTGATGGTCTTTCCCCCGGCGCTCTGGGGCAATTCGTCCTGGGCCCGGTTTCTGGCATGCTCATCCTCCATATAGGGCAGCACCATCTCCTCCATAAATCTTTTGATAAATGTGGACTTGCCGGTGCGCACGGGCCCCAGCACGCCTATGTAGATTTCTCCTCCTGTACGGTTCTTGATATCATTGTACAGGTCATACGTATTTATCGCATAATTTCCCATAGAAAAACCTCCTGAATATACTGTTAGATGTATATGCAGGAGGCCTGGCAGTTATGTATACTGCGCACCGATTAATCTTGGGGGAAAAACTTTGTTTTTATATATGTTTATTCCTCCGTATCCGATTTCTTCTCCAGATTGTCTTCCAGCTTCTTCAGCGTATGGGAAGCAAAATCCCTCCCGCCTACTCCGAAGGCAATGGCAAATGCTACGGCTATGGCGGCCAGCACCAGCTTAAAGGCTGCATTGACGATATCCGCCGCAATGCCCAGCTGGCTCAGTACCATAAACACTCCAACTGTCAGCACCGCGCACTTTGCGATGGTTCCATAAAGCGCAAATCCGTTCTTGCGCAGGGATTTCTCCGCCGCGGAACCGGCTACGAAGCAGATAGCCAGGATCAGGACGGCGCTCAGCACCGCAGGCATATAGCCGATCACAGCCGTACCGATATTGGTCAGCACGTCCAGCTTCAGGACATTGACGCCTTCCACCGCGAAGAAGATCACCACCACTGCGTAGACCACATTTCCGGTCAGCTTCGACAGGCTGAAATTATACTTCTCATTGCCGATAAGCCCGGTGAGCTTGGCATCCAGCCCCGCGGAAGCGATCAGACGTGCCACGATCTGCCCTACAAATTTACCGATCATGCAGCCGATAATGATAATTACCAGACCCACGAAGATATTGGGGATAAAGGTGAAAATCTGATCCAGCATATAGACGGCAGGCTGGGAGATCACTTTGATATTCAGCACATCCAGCGCCATCACGATCATGGGAATCAGGATCAGCACATAGACTATGTAAGCCAGGGTAGACGAAAGTTTTACTGTAGTAGTGACCTCAATGCCGGCCTTCTCCTGCAGCTTGTTCACATTCAGGCGGTCAAAGAGGGGCACCAGAAGCTGGCGGACCATCTTGGCAATGAAAAAGCCGATCACCAACACGATCACGGATGCAACGATATTGGGCACATAGCCCCACACCGTATTCAGCAGGTTCGTGATGGGCGCGGACACATCCCGCATTCCCAAAGCACTGAATATACCCGGCACAAAGAGCAAAAATACCAGCAGATGCACCAGTTTGCCGATAAATTCCCGGGTACTCCCGCTTCCGGGCGTGTCCATCTTATCCAGCACCTGGCCCACCTTGCCTTTTCCCAGGAGCTTCAGCACAGCAGATTTCACCACCGCAGCCACCACAAAGGCGATCACCAGTATCAGCAACGCACAGACCACCGACCAGACGCCTGAAGCGATAGTCGATGCGATGTTAGTCAAAAATTCCATATTCTTTCCTCCGTATATTAATATGTATTTCATAGATAACTATGATACGTTATTATAGCACAATTGGCATTTTATCACAATACCAAAAATATTTTTGTAAAAATATATTATCTTTTCAGCATGCGGAAGCCGGTTGTCACAATGCTTTAGTTGAATATTCTGTGTTTCTTCAATTGCAGCAAAAATATGTTCATCTAAAATTGTACAAAATAGACAAATCCACCAACAGAATCTTTTAGTTTCCATATCCCTCCCGGTCCGCCTGGGTCTGTATTCCCATAAACACCGGAACTTTCGTCTCACAGTCAATAATCATATAGACAAAGGGTCTGTCCAGATACACAAACCGGACTTCATCCGCTGACAGCGCTCCCCCTGCCTCCATCTCCACCGCCGTGGCGGCGCCTGCCCTGGTTCCCTTCTCGTCCACCGCGATAAAGGATTTATGCAGCACGCGGCTGATGCAGAGATTCCCCTTCAGGGAATGGCCTATCCCGGAAAAGTCCGCCCTGGAAGAATCAAAGGCATCCTCCATTCCCATCTCCTGCAGCATGCCCCCAAGCTCTGCGCCATACCTGCTCTCATACCTGGGGATTCCTGCCATCACATGGGCCGGTACCGGGCCCGTCAATATCCGGCGCAGCTTCTCCCCGTCCAGGGAAAGAAGATACTCCGCCGCATCCGTTCCCTCCTCGGGCAGGAGGGCCGCATAGGCATATTTTCTGCCTGCATAGTATTTCAGAAATCCCGACGCATGTTCATCCTCCAGGTACTGTTCCTCCTGGGAATACATCATTTCCACATTCCGGACAGTGCCGTCAGCTTGGGTAAACTCCCCTTCCCGCACCTGGTCTTCCCGGTAGATTTCCTCCCACTCCCCCTCAAAGGCCAGGGCGTTCACCAGATACATCACCGCGTCCTCCGGGATTTTGTCCACAATCTCCGGAATCATGCCCCGTGTATTTTCGTTCACCCAATCGTTGATCTCCCGCAAAGCGGAATCATCAAAAGGCACCCTGCGCGCTTCGG
Source organism: uncultured Acetatifactor sp. (assembly GCA_910584865.1). Classification (GTDB taxonomy): domain Bacteria; phylum Bacillota; class Clostridia; order Lachnospirales; family Lachnospiraceae; genus Acetatifactor. Next base: position 116,494 of record CAJUCE010000012.1, on the reverse strand, counting down.
CTCCAAAGGAATCAGCGCAATTGTCCAGGAAGTCCTGCTCCACCGTAAAACTGTCGTCTTCCGTAAACCAGATGCTGTTCGCCATGTCCAGCCGGCATTTTTCATCCCCTGACGCTTCCCGCCACGCAGACAGGTACGCGGACAGCTCCGGCACCGATATCCCAAAGGTCTCTTCCATCTGCTTCAGGGTCTCTCCTCCTGCGCCGTTTGCCGTCATGTTCAGTGCCGAGAGTACCGAAAGCGGCGAAACCACCAGATTCCCTGTTCCCTGCTGCCCGGCTGCGGTCTCCTGGCCGGATTCCGGAATGGCAGCCTCCCCATCGGCTATGCATTGCTGCAGCAGCCGCAGGCCGAAATCCGTAACGGCTGCAGCTGTCTCCTCCTGATTTGCCGCAATCCATTCCGCATCGGACTGCTCCTCCCCGCCGTGGTTCCGGCTGTCTCCCTGTGCATCCGCCGGATTTTCCCCACGGCTTTCCTCCGCTTCCCCGTTCATAAATCCCTCTGTCGAATCCTTCCTGTCACTGTCGCCGGACGGTCCGGCCGATTTCCCGCATCCGGAAGCAGCCGCCAACAGCCCCGCTAACAGCAGCACCTGCAATCCCCCTGCAAAAAGCTTCTTTCTTTTTTCCGTTTTCCCTGTCATAATGATTCCTCCCTTCTTTCTGGAAACTGCAGCATGCCGGCATGCCCGTCTTCGGTTCTTTTTAAAATGCCGTCTACACAGTCCCCTCTATAAGCTTCTATCAATAATAACGAGAAAAATCGGAAAAAGTTCAATCCGGGAAGGATTTTATCGATTATTCGCCCGTGGCTTCCCGGTACGCCCGGCAGCCCGTCTGGGCCCATCCTGTCTTCTCCGCCCCAATTACCCTTCCGCTCTCCGTCTCCACCGCATAGAACTCCAGAATATCGGTGTTCCCCTGAACCGTCCCGGTCTCCGTCTCCCAATTATGCTCCCTGTACAACACGAACAGTTCGCAGGCGCCGTTCGCGGACAGGCGGTCATATACCAGCGTCGTCCGGTAGAAGCCTTCCGTCTCCGGGTCTCCCTCCCTGCCTGCGTCTCTCTGCCCCAGGTCAATATAGAGGCCGCCCCTGGCGTCATAACACACCTCGTAGGAATATCCCTGTTCCTCCAGTACCTCCTCATAAATCCGGTATGCCGCTTCCTCCTGCCTGCTCCGCTCTTCCCCGTAAACCCGGTCCGTCGCTCCGTCCTGCCAGGTCAGGGCGCCGGAATCCCTGCTTTCCTCTTCCCGGGGTAATCTTGCTTCGTACTCTCGGGATGATTCTGCTTCATATTCCCGCATCCGTTCCGCCCACTCCAACTCCTGCGCATAACGTTCCGCCACATATTCCGCAATGCTTTCCCGGTTCGTCCAATATCCCTGCTCCATGGAATCATATCTGCCCAACCTGCCGAAGGGAAGCCCTCCCGTAATCTTCTGCTCCCCCTCCATGAGCATAAAGAACAGAATGCCCCTGTGCTCCTCAAAAAACGGTGTCCGGGAAACCGCATACTCTATCAGTCTGCCCGCATCCTCTGAAAAAGCGGCTATATCCGCTTCATCTTCCAGCTCCAGGTAGAAATAAGGCCCTGTATCCAGGATCTGTGCCGGCCGGACCATCCCAAGTTCCCTATAGCCCTCTTTTAGATAATGCACGGTAAGCCCTTCCACATAATTATCCTCCAATTCCCATCTACTCCGTTCCACCTTCACGGCTACATCAGGATGGGTTTCCTCCCCGAATAATACCCTGCCGGAGCTGTCCCTGTCCTCCAGTACCGTAAAAGTATACCCGTATTTCTCCTCCAGGTAACGCTGCATGTCCCCAATCTCCAGTTCACCGGGCACCCGGAAAAAAATCCCCTTCCGACGGTAATACACCCATACATTTTCCTCAAAAGGACGTGCTTCGTTTGCCAACAGCAAATCTCCCACCAGCCTATGCTCCTCATGCCAGTTTAAAACCAAAACAAGCATTACAATAAACAGCCAGAACAGGTACAAAGCCGCCATTCCCACCGCCAACAGCTTCATCCCCCATCCCTTTTTCTGCTTTTTGTGCCGGTTCAGCGCTGTCCATACCAGCAACAGAAGCAGCAGCGGCAGTACCATGGTCAAATTGATATCTTCTGTTTTTTTGACCCAGACCTGATAAGACAGGCCCCGGGCCGCCCCCGCTATTCCTGCCGTCCGGTACAGCACCTCAACGGCTGCCGAAGCAATTAGCATCCCTGCCAGGATGTTCAGTCCTGTTTTCTTTCCTATTTCCTTTTCCGTTTTCTTCCCTGTATTTTCCATGTACATCCTCTTCTATTCATGCGCTTCTCACTCCATTCACGCGCTTCTCTTTTCATTCATACAGTCAGTTTAGGTCTGTTTTTTCCGTTTCATATTCATGTCAATGCCAGCTCTTTCTTATAAAAAAGAAAATCAATGATATTCATATGGGCGATTCCATCCCTGCTCAGATCGATCTTATCCAGGGTAAGGACATATCTTTTTGCACATTTTAATATGTTTTGCCAATTTGTGCAAGGTAAACTTACACGTTCACATTCTTTTCTGCTTTTATGCAGACAAGGTTACACAAATGAAAAAATTTTCTCTATTTATGCAAGCTTAACCTGCAAGGAGGCGCATTTGTTCCGATTGACAGTGCCGGTTCCTGTCTGTATAATGTTGACTCGGAAGGTAAGTCAGCTTTGATTCCATATGTGTCGGAACGCCGCTGATCGTACTTCTGCCCTGGGCAGGCCGGTGAATTCTGCCGATTTTACATCTAAAAAGAATGATATAACAAATTTTAAGGAGCGATCCCCAATGATAAAATTTCCAATGATAAAAAAACATGTAAAAAAATTGGCTCTTTTCCTGTGCATCCTCTCCCTGGGACCGGGAATGTCTGCCCGGGCGGCATCCTTTTCCCCGTCTCCGCTGGACTTTTACAGTGACGGGGAATGTGTGGGCTTTATCGGAGACAGCATCACCTACGCCTCCTACACACCCCTGTCCTATATGGATATCCTCAGCCTGTATTACCTGAGCCTTTTCCCTGACAGGCAGACAGAATTCCGGAACATCAGCGCAGGCGGTTACAAAATCAGTGATGTGCTGAATATTTATGACCAGGATCCCGCCTTTAAGGGACTTGACAAGGCGGTGATCATGCTTGGCACCAATGAAGCCATTCTGGGAATTTCCACCCAGGATTACATAGCGAGCATGGACGCGCTGATCGGGCGGCTGAAACAGGACGGCCTGGAGGGCGGCGATATCCTGCTTCTCTCCCCGCCTGTGTGCGACGAGAACTGTTCCATAAACTTTACCAAAAACGGGAATAAAAAGTGGGCTTTTGAAAGCCGGATTCTGGAATATATGGAGCAGCTGGAGGCACAGGCCGCCCTCTGGGAAGTCCATTATCTGGATCTGCACACGCCCATGGCCGCCCTGACGAAAGACATTCAGCAGGAGGATCCCGGAAACACCCTGACCACGGACTGCATCCATCCCAATGCCACGGGGCAGGTGCTGCTTGCGAATTCCATCCTCCTGGCCCAGGGTGCTGAGCCGGAGATTCTCTCTGCGCTTCATGTGCCGGAGGACGGGGAGCCCCAGACGCTGCGAAACGGCCTTACGGATTTCTACCGCGGGGAAAAGGGCGTCTGCATGACCCTTGCTCCGGAAGTCCTGCCTCTGGCCAACCGCAGCGAATTTACGGATTTCCGTGAATTTATGGGCCGCCATACATCCTCCGGCGTTCTCTTCCAACAGCAGTTTTCCATTGACGGGCTTTCGGATGATGTCTCCTACTGTGTGCGGGCAGGGGATACGGAACTGGGAAATTTCACAGGGAAAGAACTGGCAGAAGGAATCGATATGGGCGCACTGGAGACAAACCCCCGCCAGCAGGCTATGCAGCAGGCGGCTTCTCTGTGCAGGAAGCGGCATCAGGAAACCGTGGACGGCCGCGCCATGTGGATTGAGGTGATGATGCAGCGGGCTTCCTTTACGCCGGAACAGATACAGGAGGCTTACGATGCCTGGCGTGCAAAAGATGACGCTCTTCGCAGTGAGATTTATGCAATCGTCCGGGAGAATGCTGACGATGTGCTCCGCATAACCGTCACTGCACAGGGGTATCTCCCGGAAGAATTGGAGCAGAATGCCAGAGAAGCGGAAGAAGCCGCAAGAAAGGCTGCGCAGGAACAGGCCGCAAGGGAGGCCGAGGAAGCCGCAAGGGAGCAGGCCGCAAGGGAAGCCGAGGAAGCCGCAAGGGAGCAGGCCGCAAGGGAAGCCCGCAGCGCCCTTCTGCTGTGGGGATGCCTGGCAGGCGGCATATTACTGCTGTGTCTTGGAATACTGTGGAAGTTCATAAGAAAAAGCAAACGTCGTTAGTACCGTCGAAATTTATCAGACCGGTACAGATTGCCCTGTAAGCTGCCAACCCCCTCACAGAGACAGGCGGCCAGACAAACCCGCAAAGCCCTTCTCTGCTGTGTGGATGCCTGGCAGGTGGTACATTATTGCTGTGTCTTGGGGTTCTGTGGGGATTCGTCAGGAAGAAAAACACCGTTGGCACCGCAATTCCCCCGCAACACCAACGGCTCGCACGCTCAATCCAGCCCCTCAAAGATCTCCCCCAGGGTCATCTTAATATTTGGAAAAACCTTTAATGAAATTTCTGTATCCGCATTATAATCCTCATCCTCTTTGTCGTCCTGGAGCATATAAATCTGCTCCAGAACGTATTTCCCATCTTGCAGATAATAGATTTCCACCGAGCCCTGGGGTGAGACAATCCAGTATTCTTCCACACCCGCCTGCTCATAGATATTCTTCTTCTCAGTCCTGTCTCTCTTTGCTGTGGAATGGCTCAAGGTTTCGGCAATAAATTTCGGAACCCCGCTGTAGGCTCCGCCCTTTAAATGCTTTCGGTCACAGACGATCATAATATCCGGACACAGATAATCATCGTTTACATCCGGATGGTATTTAAAGTCCAGGTTTTCCATGAAGACAAGACAAAGACTGTCTTTTAAACCTGCTTTAATAACTGTATTAATATTATTGTTGATAATTCCATGCTGAAAACTGGGAGACGGCGACATATCGTAAATCACACCATTTATCTTTTCATCTCTCCAATGCCCATCTGACGCCAATGCCATTCTGCCACATCCCTTCTCTCATTATAAGAACTTCTTACTCCGTTTTATTTATAGATAACTCTCTTGTAGTTCTTTTTGCCGCGTCTGACTACAATCCCGTCTCCCGCGAACTGCTCCGGCCTGTACATGGTCTTAATATCGCCTACTTTCTCACCGTCAACCGTAACGCCGCCCTGCTCCACCGCACGTCTGGCCTCGGAACGGGACGCGGTAAGGCCGGATGCCGTCAGTACGCCGAGGATGTCGATGGCTCCGTCCCGGAAATCCTCTTCCTTCAGCCGGCTTGTGGGCATATCGGCCCCTTCCGCCGCTCCGGAAAACAGCGCCCTGGCACTCTCCCGGGCTTTCCCCGCTTCCTCTTCGCCGTGTACCAGTTTCGTCAGCTCGAAGGCCAGAATCTCCTTGGCCTGGTTCAGCTGGCTGCCCTCCCACCTGTCCATCTCGTCGATCTGCTCAATGGGCAGGAAGGTAAGCATCCGCAGGCATTTCAGTACATCCGCATCCGCCACATTTCTCCAGTACTGATAGAATTCGAAGGGAGAGGTCTTGTTGGGATCAAGCCATACCGCCCCTTTCTGGGTCTTGCCCATCTTCTTTCCTTCGGAATTCAAAAGAAGGGTAATCGTCATGGCGTATGCGTCCTTGCCAAGCTTCCTGCGGATCAGCTCCGTGCCGCCCAGCATGTTGCTCCACTGGTCGTCGCCGCCGAACTGCATGTTGCAGCCGTAATTTTCATACAGCTTCAGGAAATCGTAGCTCTGCATGATCATGTAATTGAATTCCAGGAAGCTTAAGCCCTTCTCCATGCGCTGCTTGTAGCACTCTGCCGTCAGCATCCTGTTCACGGAGAAATGCACCCCGATATCCCGGATGAACTCGATATAATTCAGATCCATCAGCCAGTCCGCATTGTTCACCATCAGCGCTTTGGAATGCTTTTCTGCGTCATTGCCCTGCTCTCCTTCTCCGGCAGAACCGTCAGCCCCATCCTCGGCGAAATCAATGAAACGGCTCATCTGCTTCCTGAAGCACTCGCAGTTATGTTCGATGGTCTCCTTCGTCATCATGGTTCGAAGGTCACTTCTCCCGGAAGGATCTCCTATCATGCCCGTACCGCCGCCGATGAGGGCGATGGGCTTATTTCCCGCCATCTGCAGCCGCTTCATCAGGCACAGCGCCATGAAATGCCCTACATGCAGACTGTCTGCCGTGGGATCGAAGCCGATGTAGAAGGTGGCTTTGCCGTTGTTGATCAGCTCCTTAATCTCTTCCTCGTCTGTCAATTGGGCCAGAAGTCCTCTGGCTTTCAGTTCTTCAAATACTGTCATTTTTCTTTTCCATGCCTTTCCTGTAAATTTTGAAATTTTTATTTTTTCTAGATTTCGTCTATTATCCAACATGCGCAAGCTACAATAACAAGGCAAATCAACAATCCAGTAAAACCTATTGCACTAACGGCATCATCCCCCAAAAATGGAAAGAAGCTGAACATTGCTCCTGCATACCATAAAACAATATATCCGATTACAATAGAAACTGCTATCCGAAACCTATCTTTCTCCATGATACACCTCGTACCAGTAGGGCTTGGCCTCGTTTCCGCCGATGGTCTGTTCACCCGTCATAAAGCGGTGCACACTGGAATTGATGCCGCAGTTGAAATCGCCCAAAACGACAAAGTAATCGGCCTGCCCCTTCTGTTCATGGCTGAACTTCTCAATCGCCACAATCTGCTCTTCCTTCACTCTCGCCGAATCCCACGGCAGATGCACATCGGTCACGGAAAGCCTTATACCGTCCACACGAAGCAGTACATTCAGGCCGCAGCTTCCCCCATAACCTTCCTCTGTATGGAGAAAGGTGCGGCCTGTAATGGGATATTTGCTCAAAACAGCCAGACCTTCCTCCTCGTTCGTATATTTTCCATATTCGGAATAAGGATACCGGGAAAGCTTTGCCAGAAACTCCTGATAAAATCGGGGCGTTATTTCCTGCAGGGCAATGAAGTCCGCATCCACACGCAGGATTTCCTCTATGATCAATTGACGCCTGTCCCCCATGCCTTTCTCTTCATTCCATACATTATAGGTTGCGATTCTCACTTTTTCCTTCCCGTTTCCTTTCATAGTATATACTCACGATTGAAAACATCTGCCAGTTGAAATCGTATAACGAGTGAGCGCTTCCGCAGCCCGGAACAGAAAGCGGCAAATGTATGCGCTCACGAGTATATCATTGGCGGTTTTCAACATCCGGATCCCCTGCCTGTCCGTTCCGCAGCATCACCCGGGCAGCAAAAACACAACAGCTTTGGTCATAAACCATCACCTTAACCCCTTTACCAGGCAGAGGGTCAGTTCATCGGAATTCCGGCACACCGCATTGGTTCCGCACACCTTTTCCTCATAGTAGCATCCCTTTCCGTCGGGGATATACCCTCTTTTCGCGTATAGTCTCTGAGCGCTGCCAAACTCGCTGTTCAGCCCCACATCCAGATATACCAGGCCGCTGTATTCCGCCGCAATCTGCTCTGCCGCATCCATCAGCATGTGGCCGATTCCTCTTCTGCGGAATTTGTCCCGGACATATAAATCCACCACGCCAGGATAGCCCTGATTCCCCATTCCGCCCCATTTACATTGATAATAAAGATATACGTATCCGGCTATTTCTCCCTGGCAGACGGCGATCAGGCCTGCGCATGCCTTTTCCCGGATATGCCCGAACTGCTTATCGAAATAGCGAATATTATCTTCTGATTCTTCCCCATCCGCCCTACAGATGCCGGAAACGTCCGATTCTTCCATATCCCGGATGAGGATATCTTCTCCCTGCCAGTAAATCATTACTCTCCTCACTATACTTTTTCTCTTCCGAAGATGCCGCAGGCATACTGCCTGCCGTTAGGATCTCTGTAGTCCCCACATTGCGGAACATCCACTTTTGGTTCACCCAGTCGCCGTTTTCACATTCCGGAGCCTTGTGCCATGTCCGATAAGCCGGGCGCACAAAACTTCAGCTTTCACATCTGTTGCAGGGTGAGACACCATCTTCGTGTATTCTTCCAGACGAATAACGCTCCCCATAGCCAATAGCCTTCAACAACCCGCAATTATCCCGTCACTGTCAGCGGGCTGACATCAGTTTCTGCATGGCCTGGTTCAACCCGTCCACTGTCAGCTTGTACATGGGAAACAGCTCCTTCACCGCAGTCTCCGCCTCCCGCCATGGAGCACGCCCCGGAGCCATCTTCGGGTTCAGCCACACGATTTTCTTGTATTTCTTCTTCATCAGCTGCAGCCATTCATAGCCGGACAGGCCGCCGTTGGGCCCCCTGTAATTTCCCGTGTCGGAATAGAGTTCCTCCGGTGCCATGGCCGCGTCGCCCACAATGATCACCTTGTAGTCACTTCCCACATTGCGGAACATCCACTCCGTGTCCACCCAGTCTCCGTTCTCGCACTCCGGGGTCTTGTAGAGCTTGCTGTAGATGCAGTTGTGGAAGTAATAAGTCTTAACATCCTTGTAATGATTGGACTTATGAATTGCCTGGAACAGGTCGTTCAGCAGGCTGCTGAAGGGAATCATGGTGCCCCCGGAATCCATCAGAAGCAAAAGCTTCACCGCATTTTTCCGGGGTTTCTGCATGACAATCTGCAGGCAGCCGCCGTTGTTGCAGGTCTTGTCCACGGTTCCATTGATATCCAGCTCCGTCTCCGGGATGTCCAGACGGCTTGAAAACTGCCGGAGCTTCCGGAACGCCATCTGGAACTGCCTGTTGTCCAGAACCCGGTCGTCCCTGAAATCCCGGTATTTCCTGGCCCCCACCACCGCAAAGGCGGACTGGTATCCGGTCTTGCCGCCCACCCGGACGCCGCCCACGTTGCCGCCCGTATTGCCGAAGGAGGTTTTGCCCATGGTGCCAATCCAGAAGCTCCCGCCGTTGTGCTCGCTGTCCTGGTCCTTCAGGCGCTGACGGAACTTTTCCTCCACGTCCTCCTTGTCAATCTGGAGATCCTCCATCTTGTTCATATGATCCCTGGCTTCCTCGTGGGCCAGTTCCATCATGTCCGACTTGTCCAGCCAGCGCAGCATCTCCTTGCCCACTTCCGTCTCCCTCTGGGCCGCCTTGAAGCACTCATCGAAGGCCATGTCGAATTTGTCAAAATCCGTTTCGCTCTTCACCAGAATCATCCGTGCCGTGTAATAAAACCGCGTCAGGGAACTGCCACAGAGCCCCTTGTCCAGCGCCTCCTGGAAGGTGAGCCACTCTCCCAGGGTTACCCGAAGGCCTTTTTCTCTTAATGTTTCGAAAAATTTTATGAACATATCTTACTTTTCCCCGCCATGTTCTTTCCTGAGTTTATTTGATTCCTGCATCATTCAGTTTGTCATGCCATTTTACGATTTCGTTATGGATTCTGTCCATAACTGATTTCCCTAATAGCCAAGCCCAATACTATATTTACACTTTTGTTATTTTCGCCATGCTGCCGGCAGCCATTGGGGCAAAAAGCTGTCAGCGACTGTAATTACCTATCTTTCAAGGTTCTCAAACGCATTCTCTGTCAAAAGGCTGGTTTCCACATTCAGCTTCCGCAGCTTATGCATCATTTCTTTGGACTCATCTGACCTGTCCCTAACCTGTGCAGCCACTTTAGATGTATGGGATGCTGTTTCCGCAAAGAAATGACAGGCTGCCTGGATTTGTTCATTGATTTGCTGCAGTTCGCCGCTTACCCCGCCGCTGTGCTGAAGGACAGTATGACATTGCGCCTGAATGTTGTGAATATTCTCCACAGTTTCACCGAACAGCCGATTGGTGTCAATCACCTGCTGCCGTCCGGTTTCTGCCTGCCTCAAACTGAATTCAGACCGCTCAATCATATCAGATATATCCGCTTTCATCCCTTGTAACAAACCCTGAATATCGGAAACAGCCTCCGCTGTTGTTTCCGATAAACCTTTTATTTTGGTGTCCATCACAGAAAACTCTTTGCCATGAACATCGCCGTGCGTCGTCTCAATCCTTTTTAAGATTCCCTCAATCTGCTCACAGCGCAGATTAAGCTGGCCGGCCAATTCATTGTTTTTTTGCGCGGAGAGGACAGTTTCCTCCATCTCTTGCATCGTTTGCTGCATATTCTGCGCGCCTGTCGTGGACAGCGTGTTTATTTTTTCCATATTCTGCAGGACGATTTTTATGCCGGTATCCGTGTTGCCCACCAAGGTATCAATAGTCCGCATATGTTCGTCACAGGTTTGCATCAATTGCATCTGCTGCTGCATCTGAGCAGAGAGCACATTCAAATCTCTGACGACGCTTCCAAGGACGATTGAAAAATCTGTAATCTCCCCATTGATTTCACCCGTGGAGCTATTGATTTTCTCAACCACCGTATTCAGTGTATTTTTTAACAGAACCGTATTGTCCTTCAGGGATTCCTTCTGCACTGCCCGTCTGTCCATCAAACGAATAAACGGCAGATAAATCAGGATGCCTGCCGTAATGTTGATCATCTGGAGGATGCTGCCTGACAGATGCCCGCCGGTTGCCAGATATCCGCTGATCAAAGGCGGCATTGCCCAGTGCACCTCTGTCACAACTCGTGCAGCCAGTCCAAGAGACATGGCACTCCATGAAATCAGCGTCACCGTAAGCGGCGTAAGCAGGAAAGGGATCAGCAAAATGGGGTTCAGGATAACAGGAAAGCCGAACAATACAATTTCATTCATATTGAAAACCACGAAGATACCACCCATTTTGGCGATGCCGCGCATATACCGGCTCCTGGCAATAATCAGCACGGCGATGATGATGCTCAGCGATGTACCCGCTCCCCCCATAAATACAAATGTATCCAGAAAGCCCTTGCTGATAATGGCAAGCTGCCCGTCAAAGGCATTGTGATTTATGGCATACAGTTCGGTATTATGGAGGAGGTTCTCGCCGAAAGCGCTGGCCATGATGCTGTCCATCACATTTCCGCCGTGAATGCCAAAGAACCAGAAAATATGGATGCCGAACACCAGAAACAAGGTACCGGCAAGTCCGCCTCCATCGGCCGCTGAAAAAAGAAACGACAGGCCAGTATAAATCCACTCATCAACCCCTTTGCCGGAGGTCATTAATATGATGCCGTTTGTGAGGGCAATGCAGAAAACTGACAGCATCACAGGAAAAAGGGCTGCGAACATTTGCCGTACCTCCTCCGCCATATCCTCCGAAATGTTGATTTTAAGGTTGGAAAATACATGGTACAGCTCGGTAGCCAGAATCGCGATTAAAATAGCGCCGAAAAGCCCGCTGGAACCCAAACGGCTCAGCGAGATACCGCCATCCGGGGTTGTAACGCAAATGGTCAGATAGGCGGATACACTTGTGAGGGCTGAGAGCGTACCACTCAGTTTATAGGCATTACCGAGATAATAGCCCAAAGTCCATGCAATTAAAATCGCCATGACGGCTGTGCTGCCCAGCCAAACCGCGCCGTTTACAGCCCGAACCACCTGTCCCGCCGGGGTGGCCAGACCTGCCTGCACTATATTAACGGGCATATTATTGATCAGCGACGCGATCGAGCCCAGGATGATTACCGGAAGCGTGATGGTAAATGCCTTTTTAATAGAACTGATATAACGGTTTTGGAAGAGCCTGTCTGCTGTCTGCAAAATGTTTTCCATGTTCCTTCCCTCCTAAATAGAATTTTCATATGCAAACGTTAATGCCAATTATATCAAGCTCCTTACATGACAGCAAGTTCAAAAATAAATTTCCAGCCTATATGGCGCATACTTTCTGCCCTTCTCTTTGCCCTTTCTGCAGATGTCTGTCTACAGATTCGGTTCCTGGCGCACCAGCTGCAAATCCTCATCCTTCTTTACCACTACCCCCACAAAGGGCAGAGCCTTCCTGATGGTATCTGCGGGAATTCCTCCGATCTGCAGGGCGTTCACCCAGTCGATTAGCTCGGAGGTACTGGGTTTCTTCCTGATATCCCGGATGGCCCGGATATTGTAGAATACTTCCATGGCATTCTTCAGCAGATTCTCCTCCACATCGGGATAATGCACCCGCACAATCTCCTCCATCAGCTCCCTGTCCGGGAAATCAATGTAATGGAAGATACACCGCCGCAAAAACGCGTCCGGCAGCTCCTTCTCCGCGTTGGAGGTGATGATGACGATGGGGCGCTGTTTCGCCTTTACGGTACGCTTTGTCTCATTGATATAAAATTCCATCTGGTCCAGTTCCCACAGCAGATCGTTGGGGAATTCCAGATCCGCCTTGTCTATCTCATCGATGAGCAGCACCACCTGCTCTTCGCTGTCGAAGGCTTCCCCCAGCTTGCCCAGTTTGATGTAATGGGCGATGTCGTCCACCCCTTCCTCGCCGAACTGCCCATCGTAAAGGCGCTGAATGGTATCGTAGACATACAGCCCCTCCTGGGCCTTGGTGGTGGATTTGATATTCCAGATAATCAGCCGCTTGCCCAAGGCCTTGGCCACGGCCTCCGCAAGCATTGTCTTGCCCGTGCCCGGCTCCCCCTTAATCAAAAGCGGCTTCTTCAGTGCAATCGCAATATTGACACTGGCCATCAGCTCCTCGCTGGCCACATATTCTCCTGTTCCCTGAAATCCCTGTGTTCCCATAGTGTTCTCTGCACCTTTTGTTACAGTCCGCGCCGGGTTCTCTTCCCAGACAAAAAACATACCCCTTACCGGCCGGGCCTCCGCCCATCCGGGACAAATCCCCAATCCGGCAGCCTCCGTTAAGAAACCTGTTTTCCGTGAACCTCTCGTGAATCGTAACTACCTTTCCCTTGAAATGAATTCCTTTTTATGTTACGATATTTATGTCCTAAAATCAAGACAAAATAAGGAAATCAGGTGATTTTATCATGTTAAAAGATATGTTTGTACAGAAAGGAACGCTTTCCTTTGAAGTCTTCCCGCCGAAGAAGGACGGGGAGTTTGAAGCGGCCTTCGAGGTACTGGATTCCCTGGGGAAGCTGAACCCCGACTTTATCAGTGTCACTTACGGCGCAGGCGGAAGCCGCAGCGGCAAGACCGTGGAAATCGCTTCCTACATACAGAACACGCTGAAAATCGACGCCATCGCCCATATGACCTGCGTGGGCAGCCGGAAGGAGGACCTGCTCCGGGTGTCGGAGAGCCTGCAGGAGCGCCGGGTAGCGTATGTGCTCGCGCTGCGGGGAGACCGTCCCAAAGACATGAGCGACGAGCAGTTTCAGTCCCGGGATTTTGCCCACGCCAACGACATGATGAGCTTCCTGAAGGAGCATACCGGGCTTCATGTGGCAGGGGCATGCTATCCGGAGAAGCATTACGAGAGCTTCAGCATGGAATCGGATTTGAACAATCTGGTAAAAAAACAGAACGCGGGAGCGGAATTTCTCATCAGCCAGCTGTTTTTTGACAATGACTACTACTATTCTTTCCTGGAAAAGGCGGAAAGGAAGGGCATCACCATCCCCATCTGCGCAGGCATCATGCCCATCACCACGGCCAGGCAGATCGGCACCACCGTCAGCCTCTCCGGCTCCAGCGTGCCCAAGGCCCTGGCGGATTTGATTGCCAATTACGGAGATAATAAGGAAGACATGCGGAAAGCCGGCATCGACTATGCCATACGGCAGATCCGTGACCTGCGGGAGAACGGTGTGAACAATATTCATATTTATACTATGAATAAACCGAAGATGGCAGGGGAAATCGTGAATGCGGTTTATGGGTAAGCAGGGAGCCGCCTCCGGGAACAGATACTGAATTTTTACCGCCCTTCCGAAAAGGAAAACCTGGAAAGGAAATCACTATGGGATTAGCTCAAAAGTATTATTATTCCGAAGAAGACTATTACAATCTTCCCGAAAACGTCCGTGCGGAGCTGATCGACGGCCAGTTCTACTATATGGCAGCTCCCAGCCGCATTCACCAGAAAATCCTGATGGAATTGTCAGGAACCATACGGAATTATATCCGCTCCAAAAAAGGTGGCTGCGAAATCTACCCTGCCCCCTTTGCCGTCAAGCTGTTTGAAGACCACGACACCATCGTGGAACCCGACATCAGCGTGATCTGTGATCCCGGTAAGTTGACCGACAAGGGCTGCAGCGGCGCCCCGGACTGGATCATCGAAATCATTTCCCCCACCACGGCCAGCCTGGACTATGTCCGCAAGCTGAACCTTTACATGGATGCCTCTGTAAGGGAATACTGGATCATTGACCCCCGCACGGAAAAAGTCCTGGTCAATTACTTTGAGCAGGAAGAATTCACGCCGGAGACTTATTCTTTCCAGGATAAGATAAAGGTGCATATTTACGAAGATTTCTATATTGATTTCTCGGAATTGTATTAATTCATTCCCGGGACACGCTTCCCCCGGCTCCGCCCCAATACCCTGAGCAAAGCCGGGGGAATTCCTCCCCTTTGCCAAAACCCTTCCGGATATCCGAAATCAAACCGTTTTATCGGATTTCCCGATTCTCTCACCGCCAGAACCCTTCCTCCATCAGCTTATTTAAAAGCTCCGCAAACAGCGTGTTAGCCCACGCAAACCACGGCCTGGAATACGCTGCCGGATTCGAAGGGTCAAAGGATTCGTGCATGTAATTCGTCCCTGCATGGGTTCCTGCCAGCATATCCAGGCACTCCTGTATCTCCTCCCGGTCCCCGGAGGTGAGCGCCTGCATGATAATCCCGATATGCCACACATACCCCTTGGGCGTGTGGGGGCTTCCCACTCCCTTTGCGAATTTTCCCTCAAAGTAATAAGGATTATCGGCAGACAGAATAAATCTGCGCGTATTTTGATAGACCGGTTCCTCCCTGTCACAGTAGCCCAGATACGGCATGGACAAAAGACTGGGGGAATTGGCGTCATCCATCAGATTATAGTTGCCGAATCCGTCTGTCTCATAGGCATAGATCTGTCCGTATTTTGGATGCCGGAACACCCCGTACCTTTGAATCCCCTCACGGATTTCCATGGCAAGCTTCCCGCATCTCCCTGCAAGCTCCCCCTCCCCATAACACTCCCGGCATATCTCCTCCGCAAACTCCAAAGCCTTCACCGCCATCATGTTGGAGGGAATCAGATAGCCGAAGTCACAGCAGTCATCGGAGGGTCTGAATCCCGACCAGGTCATTCCCGTCACCTTCACCGCAGTCCCTCTTCCCTCATTGGGCAAGGTATCGGTTTTCGCACAGTCATGGCGCTGAAAATAATAATCGGATTTCCCGTGATCCTGTTCTGTCTGAAAAGTCCTGACAACCGCGGCAATCATGTTATAATAGCTTTCGGTGAAAATTCTGTCAATTCCCGTGGTTTTCCAGTAATGGTATCCCAGATAAAGCGGCGCGCACAGGGAATCCACCTCATACTTCCGCTCCCACACATGGTCATTGCGCGCCGTTATGTCCTGATGGCCCGCCCCGTTGGCAACCTCATTGAAGGCATTTGCATAAGGGTCAATGCATACAAACTGGGCCTGCTTCGCAATGACACCCTCCAGTATGGCCTGCAGCTGCGCATCCTCCCCGGCAAACTGCACATAGGGCCGGACCTGGGCCGAGGAGTCCCGCAGCCACATGGCCGGAATGTCTCCGGTAATGACAAAATAACTGCCGTCCTCCAGCTGCTTTACCGTGGTCTCCATGGTATTTAAAAAGCATCTGGAAATCAGCGGAGCCAGTGCCCCATAATGAGCTGCGTAGTATTCTTCCAGTTCCGCTGCCCTCCTTCTCAGATTTTCCGGTATTTTCATATCCCTGTTCCTCCTCACCTCTGTCTCATCCCGCCTCCGATGCGGTGTGCAGGTCCCTTCCGCTTCTCCTGTCACAGATATATTCTCCTAGTACTCTCTGCAAAAAAGTGCTGAATATATTATATATGTTATTTAATGATATGTCAATCCGAAAACACATTTTATACTCACGACCGAAAACCGACCTAAAACCTTTGCCAACGTATAGTAGACAAATTTTTATCCGGGCCGATTGACAAAACCACTGCGGCGATATATAATGTAATTATCGTTACATAACAAAAATTACTAAACAAGAGGAAAAGTTATGCCGCCAAAACCTAAAATCACAAAAGAGATGGTTATTGATGCTGCCTTTAAGGTTGCTCGTGAAGAGGGCTGGGAAAACATCAATGCAAGGATTGTCTCAAATAAACTGAACTGCTCTACGCATCCTGTTATGTATCACTTTGCTACGATTGAGAATCTAAAGCTTGCGGCTTTTGAGAGAACCGATCAGTTTCACCTGGAGTATTTAATGAATGTTTCGGGAAACGAAGAGGAAATCATGCTTGGAATTGGGCTGAATTATATTCGTTTTGCGGTGGATGAGCCGAATTTGTTTCGGTTTCTGTTTCAATCGGGGTATACAAAGGGTAACAGTTTGCTTGAAATGATAAATTCCGAGGGGCTTAAGCCCGTCCTCTCGGCAATGCAGCAAGGGATGAATTTGGATTTAGACCAAATGGATTTAGACCAAGCAAAAGAGGTTTTTATAACGCTTGCGATGTTTGTTCACGGTTACGCCAGCATTATTGCGAACAACTCGCTTGAATTCGATGAAAAGCTGATTGCAGAGCACTTGGAACGGGTATACACCGGCGCGATATTATCAATACAGTCCAGCTAAGAAATGTCAATAGGAAATTTTATAACAGTCTCGGAACGAAGGTGCCCACCGTAGTGCAGAGACGGTACTGGAATAGGAGGAAATGAAATGAAAAATCAGCAGGCTATGGAAAATAATAAAAAGAGTACCGTCCTCACGATGACAGGTGTGGCGATCATGGTAGTATTGGCGGCGACGAAAATTGTGCCGTCCTCGAATATTGCGGGCTATTCCGTGTTTGTTGGAATTGCGTTTTTCTTCCTTGTGGAAATAGTTTCCAAAACGCCGAATGCCAAATCGGGTTTGCGTTTTAATACAATTGTGGAAGATATGAAAAAGCCGGGTGTAACTGCATGGGCATTGGTGCCATGCTTTAGTGGTATCGCAACGATTATTGTGGGAAATTTGATTTTCAGCGGGGAATTTGCTGACCACGTACTCGGCCGGACGAGTTCCTTCCTGTCTTTTGATAAGACAATACTACTGATCATACAGTTTATCCTCGGAGGATTTGGCGAAGAAATTGCATTTCGCGGCTTCTTTTTCGGAAAAACCTCAAAGCTGTTTCCCGCTTGGATTTGTGCGGTTGTATCGTCCATTATTTTCGCAGCAGGGCATATTGCCACAGGAAACATTGGTGTTGTGATTTTTGACATTTCCAATGTATTCATTGACAGCTTGATTTTCTCAGTAGTTTATTGGAAATCGGGAAATTGCGTTATCAGTACGTTTTCGCACATTCTTGGAAATGTGATATCCTGTATTGTCCTGTTCAGCTTTTTTAAGTAAGACATCCCGGAGAACGTGGCGTAACAGGTGATGACGAAGCTGTGCAAGGGAATGGAGACAGAGCTCAGGACTTAACCCTGCCCCTCCCCCCTGATTACCTTATAGGGAACATTATATCTCTTCGGCACTTCCTTCCCTTCCATGCGGTTCTTCAGATATTTGACCGCCATGGTTCCCATCAGATATTCATCCTGCACCACATGGGAAAAAACGGGATTGGAATCGCAGGCCTCGTCTATACCGTCGAAAAACACGACTTCCTTCTCCTTCTCCTGCCCCATTTCACGCAATATCTTATAGACCATGATTCCCAGTTCCAGGCCTACCGCAAAAAAACCGGTCACATGAGAGTGCTTTATAATGAAATTTTTCACCGCCTTAATGTCCGCCCGCTCCTCCCCCTCGTCTTCGCCCATCCGGGGAAGGAATGCCTGCAGATTCCTCAGCCACATGTCCTCGCCGGTTCTTAAGCCGTGCTCCAACAGGCTGTCCAGATAGCCCGAAAAACGCGCCGCCACACTGGATGTCTGCATGGAAGGATGGGACAGAAAACAAATGTCCTTATGCCCCCTCTCAATCAGCAGCGCCATCAGATCCCTGGACGCCTGATAATTGTCCGTACACACACAGGGAATCGGCAGCCCTGTCAGCTCCCTGTCAATCATGACGATGGGAAACTGCTCCACGGACAGTCTCAGCACATCCGCATTATAGGTCTCTCCCTGCACGCACATCAGGATGATGCCTTCCACTCCCAGTGCAATCAGTTCCCCTATGGCTCTCGATTCCTCCGCCATATTGCCGTAGGTGCATTTCAGTATCATGTGGTAATTGCGCTTCCTGCACTCGCGTTCGATTCCGTTGACGATATCGCTGCCGTATGCGGCGCCGAATCCGTCCAGGACTACACCTATCAGCCTTCCCCTGCCCTCCGCGGCAGCTCCCGGCAGAAGGGCCATGCTCTTCTCCCCTTCCGCCCCGGCATTCTCCAGTACATAGGAGCCTTTCCCGGGCCTTCTGGTGATAAAGTTCCTGTCGGCCAGCATCTCCAGGGCTTTTTTGCTCGTAATGCGGCTCACACCGTACTGCTCTGTCAGCTCCTTCTCCGACGGAAGACGGCTGCCGGGCGGATACTTATGAGTCCTGATTCCCTGCAAAAGGTCATTATATATTTTCTGATACAGAAGTTCCTTCTCCATTTATTCACCCCGCTTACATTGCTATCAGTATATCTTTTTTGAATTGATATGTCAAACCAAAGGTTCGCCGCAATGACCTCATTCACCTTGTCCGCCAACTCCTTCAAATCGGTGTCAGCCTTGCTGTCCAGGAAATTGTTATAGCTCTCATCCCACACCTTACTTGCATCGCCGGCCCAGTCAGCCGCATAAAGCACGCCGTTCTTTTTCTCCACAGACATCATTGTCTGCACTGCTTCCGCCGCTTCCGGATGACCCGCTTCCGTAACCGCATCATAAAATACATGCGCAGAGTCCTTGTGGGCTCAGGGCGTCACGGGAGTCACTTTCAATACGCTCTCATACATCTCGCCGCTCATAAACTTGATCAGCTCCCACGTCTCTTCGGGATGCGCCAGGTCCCTGGGAGATACCCAACCCACAGTGTCATATGTAGTGGTGCCATAACCGCCTCCTTTGTTTTGCGCCATACAAAACCATTCTTATTCTTCTGTCTCAATGGCCGCCTTCCTGCTGTTAATCTGTCGGATGATCTCCATATCAAACTTGGCTTCCCTGTCATACGTATACAGGCCGTTCACTTCCAGTTCCACATCATACAGCTGTGTAAAACAGAACCCGAACATTCTGGGATTGTCCATGAGCACATCCGTCAGGCGGCGGTACCGCTCCAGGTATTCCTCCATGGTCCCGGGGCCGTCTCCGTATCCCCAGGCGTCGTCTCTGCCCGCCTGGTCCACATTCCATTTGATGCCGCCGTATTCGCTGATAAAGACGGGAACTCCCTCTTTCGGCGTCTGCCTGTATCCGTGATTGTCCGGGAGAGGCCCTCCCTGGGCAAAATCCCTGTATCTCTCCTCAAAAGCATCCCCGTCCTGCTCATAGTCGTGCAGGTCATAGATATCCGTCTGCACATGGTAATTGCCGCTTGTGTCGATGCAGGGGCGGGTGGTGTCGTACTGCTTCGTCATCAGGTAAGTAATGCGGAGAAGGTCGTCATCCTGCTTCCTGCCCTCATAATCCCAGGTCTCGTTAAAGGGGCACCAGCCTACAATGGCAGGATGGTTGAAATCGCGCTTCAGCACCTCCATCCATTCCGGCAGGAAGCATTTCAGCCCGTCGGGACGGCTGTAGTCAAGCCCCCAGTTCGCCTGCTCTCCCCAGACCAGATAGCCCAGCCTGTCACAGTGGTACAGGAACCGCTCCTCGAACACCTTCTGGTGCAGTCTGGCCCCGTTAAAGCCCGCCTGAAGAGCCAGATGAATATCCCGCACCAGAATTTCGTCGGAAGGAGCCGTATAGATTCCGTCCGGATAGAATCCCTGATCCAGCACCAGACGCTGAAACACCGCTTTGCCGTTCAGCAGTACCTTCTCCCCGTCAATCTTAATTTCCCGCATGCCGAAGTAGCTGTCCACAGCATCTTCCCCAAAAAAGAGCTTCAGGTCATATAAGCGCCCGTTTCCGGCTTCCCACAGATAAAGCTGGGATAAGCCAAGCTTCAGGAAGCCGTTTCCGGAAGTGATCTCTGTCTCGGCGCTTCCGCAGAGGGTACCTTCATAATAGGCTTCCGCCCGCAGAACCCCGCTTCCCCTGGTCTGGGCCTTGATTGTCAGCGCGGCATCCGCTATATTGGGATAGAGCTGTACACTTTCTATGTAATCGGAAGGAAGGAACTCCAGCCACACAGTCTGCCAGATTCCCGTGGTCCTGGTATATTCACAGCCGAAGGAATGGAACAGCCCGCACTGCTTTCCCTTGCACTGCCTGCCGCTTCTCTGGTCGTCAAAGGCATATACCGTGACGCGGTTTTCCCCGATTACCGTCAGGTCAGTGATGTCGAACCGGAATGAAACATAGCCTCCCTTATGGATGCCCGCCTCTTTGCCGTTAATCCATACATGGCACTCATAATCCACCGCCCCGAAATGCAGCATGACCCGGCCCCCGCACTGCTCCTGCGTCAGCTCAAAAGTACGCAGGTACCATACAGCGGGCATAAAATCCTTGTAGCCGATCCCGCTAAGGTCGCTTTCCGGGCAGAAGGGTACCGTAATCTTTTGGTCCAGCTTCTCCTCCTCAAAAAGTTTCCTGTTCATTCCGCTGTTGCCGAAGTCAAAAGAGAAATCCCATTCTCCGTTCAGATTCATCCAGTCTTTGCGCTGCATCTGCGGCCTGGGATACTCCGGTCTTGGTATATTGTTCATATTTTTACCTCCTTCTGGTATGTGGTAATCCGGGGATCGCTTTGCGGACCCATGGTCATAATTCTGTTATGGGAAACACTTCGCGAACCCTGTAACTATGGTTCCATTATAAAACTCACACTTCGGAACCGCCAGTGAAGAAACAGCTTGAAATGTATATAAAATTGCTATATTCTATACTCATGAGCACGCGAAAGCGCTCACTCTTATCTATTTTCTCAGACAGGTATACTCTAAAACCAGATCCTTCACAACCTCCCCCGCCAGGATCAGCCCCACCACCGAAGGGACATAAGCCACGCTTCCGGGGATCCGACGGGACGGCATATCGGCGCCGGCTTCTCTCAGCCGCGCTGTCACATTGTCCGTCCTGCCGCCCTCTTCCAGGGCATCCAGCCTGTCCGCTTCGCAAGCTGGTTCAGTTGGAACAAGGGGCATTTCCTCCGAATACACCACCTTCAGATGTTCCACGCCCCGCTTTTTCAGTTCCCGCCGCATGACCTTGGCCAGGGGGCAGACTTTAGTCTCATAGATGTCCGCCACCCGGAAAGCGGCGGCATCCAGTTTATTCCCGGCACCCATACTGCTGATGACAGAAACCCCATTCTCCTGTGCCCGCAGAATCAGTTCCAGTTTCGCCGTCACCGTGTCCACCGCGTCCACCACATAGTCGTATTCCCCAAAAGGAAAGGAGTCCGCGTTTTCCGGCAGGAAAAATACCCGGCAAACCCGTATCCGGGCCTCCGGGTTAATCTCCAGGATCCGTTCCCGCATCACATCCACCTTGTATTGTCCGATTGTCTTCCTGGTGGCGATGATCTGGCGGTTCAGGTTGGTAATGTCCACCCTGTCGCTATCGATTAAGTCAAAAGCGCCTACTCCGCTTCTGGCCAGTGCCTCGCAGACATATCCCCCCACACCGCCGATGCCGAAAACAGCTACCCGGGATTTGTTCAATTTCTCCATGGCTTCCCCGCCGAGAAGCATCTCCGTCCTGGAAAACTCCGCCTGCATAACATTCCTCCCTGTCACAACAATTTTTCTCCGGCCCTATTGCCATATCCTGTATATCTCACTTTAATGCAACAGACTCTGTCCCGAATTTTATACATTTACATACAAAGCATTCTCTGCTTCCATATATTCCGCTTCTGTATATCCATAAGAAATTATCTGCGCTTTGGTAGCATTCGCTCTAATCATTCGCCCAATGGCAGCGACCCGCTCTTCTGCGATCCCTTTTTCTATCCCTTTTTCTATCCCTTTTTCCATCCCCGTCTTAAGCGCTCTGGCTTCAATACTTTGTGACCAATTACACATAAGCTGGATCCTCCCTTCTAATTCCGTAGTCATTATCATCCCATATTCCTCTGCCAATATACGTTGCTTTTCCGCCGCGTCCTTCTCGGAAACCAGTTCCTCCAACATGGCAATCAAAACATTATTTGAATTCTCGTTTTTCCTGTTCCTTATGTTGACAATGATACCTTTCATTAAATCTACAGAATATGAATTCTTCTTATTCCCGAAGACAGTTTTTCTGTCAAAATTGATTTCCTCAATAGAATCCTCCGTCTCACCATGATCCATACAGATCCAGATACTTCGTACTTTCTTCAAATTATCAAAATCACTGTGGAAGAATTCTGTCTGTTTCTGTGCCGAAACCATCCTTGCAAGATAGAAGATTATCCTGTTTTCCAGATGATACCCCAACTTACCAGAATCCGACGACCGCTGTGCCTCAATGTTAATTAAAATTTTCATCTCATTTTTGCTGTAGTACGCAGTAAAACGGATATCATAAAATATCATCCCTTCCCCCGGAATATTATCTTCCGTCAACGTCCCCTTTACCCGTCCAAGATTCGAGAGCCCGGCATCCACCGGTCTTGTTCCAATCTCAATATCGTCGCCGATACAGCCGATAATATCTTCAAAATCCATATTCCGGAATTCATCAACTGTATATTTTAATATCCGGGACAATATCTGCTTATCTGCCAGCAGGTACTTTACATTTGTATCGTATGCAGAATTTATATCACTTGCTGCATCCACTGACTGCGCTAAATTTGTTGCTATCATCCGTCCTCCTTGTTTTATTATAAGTGACGTCAATCATAAAATCAACGATTTATAAGTTGGATTTTCCATAACCGATTTTCCAAAACCAGAATTCTTTGCCAGAATGATTTCTCACAGATAATATAACTTATCAGAAGCAGTCCCTTCGCTTCTGATAAAAGGCGCGTTCTTTGCGCCGCATTCGATTATAGGAAGCCGCACTTGCTTCCTATGATATATAAGATAACTTCACTGCTTTATAAATACAATGCCGGCACCCATAGGGGAAACACCGGCACTGTATTCAAATATATTACATAAACTCAAACCGGATGTTGCCTGCAGCCCTTCTTATCCTTTGACAATCCTCACCCGGAACACTCCCGGAATTTCCTCCAGGGCCTGCACCATCTCTTTGGTAGGCGTCCCATCCACATCCAGCATGGTGTATGCCACTTCTCCGCGGGATTTGTTCATCATGTTGCTGATGTTAATCCCCTTCTCACCGAACTCCGCAGTAAACTTCGTGATCATATTTGCAATATTCTTGTGAAAAATCGCCACCCGGCCTACCGTGGTGCATACACCCATGTCGCAGGCAGGATAGTTAACGCTGTTCCGTATAGTTCCATTCTCCAGATAGTCCGTCAGCTCCTGCACAGCCATCACTGCACAGTTGTCCTCCGACTCCTCCGTGCTTGCGCCCAGGTGTGGAATCACGATACAACCTTTCTGGCCGGCAGTGGTTGGATTGGGAAAATCAGACACATAACGGGCAATTTTTCCGCTCTCCAGACCTGCCAATACAGCCATCTCGTCAGCCAGAAGATCCCTGGCAAAATTCAGGATGACAGCCCCGTCCTTCATCTTTTCAATGGCAGCGCTGTCTATCATACCCTTAGTGGCATCCATCAGCGGCACGTGAATGGTAATATAATCGCACTGCTCATAGATGTCATCCACATTGGTCACATGGTGCACGGCACGGCTTAAGCTCCAGGCTGCATTGACGGACAGATACGGGTCATAGCCGAAGACCTCCATATCCAGTGCCACTGCCGCATTGGCCACCTTCACGCCGATGGCGCCCAGACCGATGACACCCAGTTTCTTCCCCATGATCTCCCTGCCGGCGAATTTTTTCTTCTCCTTCTCCGCGGCTTTGGCAATATCCGCATTTTCACCGGAAGCCTTCACCCATTCGATGCCGCCTACCACGTCCCTGGCGGCCAGAAGCATTCCGGCGATCACCAGCTCCTTCACGCCGTTGGCATTGGCGCCGGGGGTATTGAATACTACGATGCCCTGCTCCGCACACTTATCCAGGGGAATATTGTTCACTCCCGCTCCGGCCCTGGCCACTGCCAGAAGCTTATCCGGAAGCTCCATCTCATACATGGAGGCGCTTCTCACCAGGATACCTTCCGCCTCCTTCACATCCCCCGTTATCTCATACTGACTGCTGAATTGATCCAATCCTACCTGTGCGATAGGGTTCAGACAATTAATTTTATACATAATTTCTCCTATTCCAGTTCCGCAAATTCCCTCCCAGTACCGGACCACGGAGAATTTGCTGCTTCTTTTTTATAGTTTCTCCTGTCAAAACTTTTCCTTCATCCCCGGCTCAAGCGTTCTCCGCCTCGAATTTCCGCATGAACCCCACCAGCTTCTCGACGCCCTCTATCGGCATAGCATTGTAGATGCTGGCGCGCATGCCTCCCACGGAGCGATGGCCCTTCAGGTTCTCGAATCCGGCCTCTTTTGCCTCCTTCACGAACTTCGTGTCCAAATCCGCATCCCCGGTAACGAAAGGCACGTTCATCAGGGAACGGTCTTCCTTCCGCACGGTGCCGCGAAACAGCTTACTCTCATCCAGGAAATCATAGAGGATTTTGGCCTTCTTCTCATTGTATTCCTTCATGGCTTCCAGGCCGCCCCTTTTCTTCAGCCACTTGAATACTTTGCCGCAGATATAGATGCCGTAGGCAGGCGGCGTATTGTAAAGGGAGCCGTTGTCCGCATGAGTCTTGTAGCGCAGCATGGTGGGAGTGCCGGGGAACACATCCTCGGTGATCAGGTCTTCCCGAATGATAACGATCACCACCCCTGCAGGTCCGATATTCTTCTGGACGCCGCCGTAGATTACGCCGTATTTGCTTACGTCCACAGGCTCGGACAGGAAGCAGCTGGACACATCCGCCACCAGGGTCTTGCCCTTTGTATTGGGCAGCGACTTAAATTTGGTGCCGTAGATGGTATTGTTCTCGCAGATATAGACATAATCCGCATCCTCGCTGACAGGAAGGTCTGAGCAGTCCGGAATATAGGAAAATGTCTCGTCCTCGGAGGACGCAACCTTATTGGCCTTCCCGTAGATGGAAGCCTCCTGGTACGCCTTCTTGGCCCACTGGCCTGTCACAATATAGTCTGCAACCCCGTTTTTCATCAGGTTCATGGGAATCATGGCAAACTGCTGGCTGGCGCCGCCCTGCAGGAACAGCACCTTATAATTGTCAGGAATCTTCATCAGGTCACGCAGGTCAGCCTCCGCTTCTTTGATAATGGTATCATACGCCTTGGAGCGGTGGCTCATCTCCATGACCGACATGCCTGTTCCTCTGTAGTCAAGCATCTCGTCTGCTGCTTCCTGTAAAACCTCCTCCGGCAGGACGGCAGGCCCTGCAGAAAAATTATACACTCTGGACATTTTAATCTCCTCCTCAAATCATTCTGTTTCTATGTTTCCTAACCTGAACAAGCCTGAGCAACTGAAATCTGCCTTCAAAGGATTTCGTATACGGCATAGACAACAGCATACCCCTTTTCGGCACTTTAGTCAAGTAAATCATTAAAATCTCGCAAAACCTGTAAAACCGCACTCAACCAGCAACCAGACAGGCTTTTCAATAAAACATAATCACTGGTGTCCCCACTTCTGCCAGCTCATAAAGCTCTGACATCACATCCGAGGGCGTATTGATACAGCCATGGGAGCCATTGGTCTTATATATCTGGCCACCGAACTTGCCCCGCCAGCTGGCGTCATGGATCCCCACGTTTCCCTTCACAGGCATCCAATATTTCACAAAAGACGCATAATCCGCTCCCCTCAGTGTCCTGTTGCGCTGTTTGGCATAGACGAAGTTAATCCCCTGGGGCGTTCCCATTCGTCTGCCCGTATTCCCGGTGACCACATCAGTCTCCAAAGTCAGTTCCCCTTCCACATAATAATACATCCTCTGATCTGTCATATCGATTTCGATATAGGTATCACCGATATCGTCCAATCCCCTGACGTAACCCTCATGAATGTAAGCCGGAACATGAGGCGTGTTTTCCATGGCCTCCTGCCCGCCGCCAAGCGCTCCCAGGAGATAAGTATACTCCGCCTCCGTATCCAGCTGGGTGCCGTATGTAACATACTTCACCGTAACGGTCTCACCTCTGGTGGCCTCAAACTCCCGTTCCGTCCCCCATGTGTCATACTGAGAAGCCAAATTGTCAACCCACTCCCGTACCGCTGCCTCACTGACAATAAACCCTCCGCCTTCATCCAGGGCCGGCATGCCCGTTCCAGGTTCCTTTTTCAGAAAATCCATGGCAATATCAGGGGTTAATGCAATTGTCTCCGCTCCCATATCATATGCAATCCGGCCGCATCTGTCCGTGAATCCGCAAATCTGCTCCCACAATTTGCGCTGTGCCATGTCAGAATCGCTGTCCGGCACATTCCTGTAGCAATCTCCTTCCGACAGCTGTATTGTAACCTGGCCCTCTAAAAGGTTTGCCTTTATCCAGTCAAGCGCTTTTTCAGAATCCAGACGCATGGAATTATCATCCTGCAGAAAATACCCTTTCTCAGAACACTGAACCGATACCCCGGCTTTCCGCTCCAGCTCTTCTGCCACAAAAGGCAGCGCCTCAAAACACTTTCGCAGTTTTTCCTCGTCCACCGCGTAATGTATCCCCGCCAATTCACTGTTCACCGGCTGATTCAGATTTTTCAGCCAATAAAAGGAAGCATTCTTTTTTAAATATGTTTTCAGGTCAGCAGTAAAATCCGGTCTGATGCCTGCCATATCCATATCAATCTCCCAGGAAGTTCCCTGCCCGTCCACGACATACACCGCGGAAACCTCCTGGGCACTTACCAGCTCCTCATTCACCTGCTCCACTGTCTTGCCTGTACAATACACTCCGTTAATCCAGGTATTGACCGGAAAATTATTGCGGTAATACATGGCTAGCGCGAAAAACAAAACCCCCCCAAGAATCAGACCGCCTGACACAAATATTACCAGGAAACGAATCAAGCTCTTCATCTGGAATGTCCTTCTTCTATTGGAATGTTATTCTTCCAATTAGAATGCCTTTCTTATCTCTTACTGCCCATCATTCTTCGCAAGATCGTCTCCGTCGAAAACCTCCTCAATGGGTGCTCCCGCCGGTACCATGGGGAATACCTTATCATCTTCGGGAATCACGCACTCAATCAAAACAGGTCTCTTCTGGGCAATTGCCTCCCTCAAAGCAGGCTCCAGCTCCTCTTTCCCGGTCACACGGAACGCCCCGCAGCCCAGACCTTCCGCCACTTTACAAAAGTCTACACTGTCATTGAGCACAGTCTGGGAATAGCGCTTTCCATAGAACAGCGTCTGCCACTGCCGCACCATGCCCAGCACATGATTATTAATAACGATCTGAATAATGGGAATATGATAACGGCTGGCCGTAGCCAATTCGTTCATGTTCATGCGGAAACACCCGTCTCCGGCTATATTGACGCACAATTTGTCCGGCTGCCCCAGCTGTGCGCCGATGCAGGCCCCCAAACCGAAGCCCATGGTTCCCAGACCTCCGGACGACAAAAAAGTGCGTGGCTTTGTATAACAATAATACTGCGCCGCCCACATCTGGTGCTGCCCTACATCGGTAGTAATCAAAGCCTCTCCGCCGGTTACCTTATCTACGGTTTCTATCACATAGGGGCAGGACAAACGGGAATGATCGTATTTTAACGGATATACTGCTTTCAGATCCGCAATCTCCTGCATCCACTCTTCATGGGACTGTTTGCATAGACGCTGATTCAATGACTGCAGCACCAGTTTCAAGTCACCAACAAGGCTCACGTCTGCCCGAATATTTTTATTGATCTCTGCCGCATCCACATCGATATGAATAATTTTAGCATTTTCCGCAAACTTTTTAGGATTACCGATGACACGGTCCGAGAATCTGGCCCCCAGGGCAATGAGTAAATCACAACGGCTCACTCCCAGATTGGAGGTCTTGGTTCCGTGCATACCGATCATGCCGGTATAGCGTCCGCTTCTGCCGTCAAAGCCGCCCTTCCCCATCAGGGTATCACACACAGGCGCATCGATCAGATCGGCAAACTCCGCCACTTCCTCACAGGCATCCGAGGCTATGGCGCCGCCGCCCAGATAAATAAAGGGACGCTTTGCCTTCATAATCTGCTCTGCAGCTTCCTGCAATTCCTCCTCCGTGCAGCGATAAACAGGTTTTGGGACCTCTGGGGCAGCAGCGGTATATTCACAGACTGCTGCGGTTACATCTTTTGTAATATCCACCAGGACAGGCCCGGGTCTGCCGCTTTTCGCAATGGTAAAAGCGCGCCGCAGAGTTTCGGCCAATTCTTCCACATTTTTCACAATATAGCCATGCTTGGTAATGGGCATGGTCACGCCTGCGATATCCACTTCCTGAAAGCTGTCCTTCCCCAGCATGGGCAGCGTCACATTGGCAGTGATAGCCACCACAGGGATGGAATCCATAAAGGCTGTGGCAATGCCTGTCACCAGATTCGTAGCACCGGGGCCGCTGGTGGCCATGCATACGCCTACTTTGCCGGTGGCCCTTGCATACCCGTCCGCCGCATGGGCAGCTCCCTGTTCGTGGGAAGTCAGGATATGCCTGATCTCGTCGCTGTGGTTATATAGGGCGTCATATATATTCAGGATAGTGCCGCCGGGATAGCCGAATACGGTATCTACTTTCTGCTCCCGCAGGCACTGGACTACAATCTCTGCTCCGGTTAATTGCATATTTTTATTCTCCTATTTATAGTTCCGCAGCTGTCCAGTACCAGGAATAAGCATAGAACTTCCGCCCGCTAATTGCATGCGTCCGTAAGTCCTATGGGCACTGGACTGGACTGTTGCTGTTTTTATATAGTTACTTTCGAATCTCCAGGACGGCTCCGCGGTTGCCGCTGGTGACCAGTTCACGATATCTGGTGAGATAACCGGTAGTCACTTTGGGCTCTCTGGGCTGCCATTTTGCGCGTCTTTCGGCCAGAACCTCATCGGACACCAGGACATCCAGTTTATTTTCCGGAATGTTAATGCTGATGATGTCGCCTTCCTCCACCAAAGCGATGGGACCGCCCACTGCCGCTTCCGGGGATACATGTCCGATGGAAGCACCTCGGGAAGCGCCGGAGAAACGTCCGTCCGTGATCAGAGCCACGGAAGAACCAAGACCCATTCCGGCAATGGCGGAAGTAGGATTGAGCATCTCCCGCATGCCGGGGCCGCCCTTGGGACCTTCGTAGCGGATGACTACTACATCGCCGGCTACGATCTTGCCGCCCTTGATAGCATCGATGGCATCTTCCTCACAGTCAAAGACTCTGGCTGGTCCCTGGTGCACCAGCATCTCGGGCACCACAGCGGAGCGCTTCACCACGCCGCTGTCGGGAGCCAGATTTCCCTTCAGGATGGCGATGCCGCCGGTCTCGGAATAAGGATTCTCCACGGGACGGATGACTTCCGGATTCAGGTTTCTGCAATTTTTGATATTTTCTCCGATGGTGGTGCCGTTCACAGTCATACAGTCCAGATTCAGGAGATTTTTCTTCGTCAGTTCATTCATCACCGCATAGACACCGCCCGCCTCGTTCAAATCTTCCATATAGGTAGGTCCGGCCGGCGCCAGATGGCACAAGTTGGGAGTCTTTGCAGACAGTTCATTGGCGATGTCCAGGTTCAGGTCTACCCCTGCCTCATTGGCAATAGCAGGCAGATGGAGCATGGAATTGGTAGAGCAGCCCAGAGCCATATCCACGGTCAGTGCATTCAGAAACGCTTTTTCGGTCATAATATCGCGGGGCTTAATGTCCTTTTCCACCAGCTCCATAATCTTCATGCCGGCATGCTTGGCCAGCCGGATACGCTCGGAATAAACTGCCGGGATCGTGCCGTTGCCGCGCAGTCCCATACCGATGGCTTCCGTCAGGCAGTTCATGGAATTGGCGGTATACATGCCGGAACAGGAACCGCAGGTAGGACAGACCTTCTCCTCATACTCACACAACTCCTCCATAGTCATCGTTCCGGCAGCCACGCTGCCTACCGCCTCAAACATGGAGGACAGACTCTTCTTCTGTCCGTGAATGCGTCCTGCCATCATAGGACCGCCGGAGACGAAAATCGTAGGAATATTCACACGGGCCGCCGCCATCAGCAGTCCGGGGACATTCTTGTCACAGTTGGGGATACACACCAGGCCGTCGAAACCATGAGCCAGGGCCATACATTCCGTGCTGTCGGCAATCAAGTCTCTGGTCACCAGAGAATATTTCATACCCAAATGCCCCATGGCAATGCCGTCGCACACCGCAATGGCCGGGAACATGATGGGGGTGCCGCCTGCCATGGCCACGCCCATCTTCACAGCCTCCGCAATCTTGTCAAGGTTCATATGGCCGGGAACAATTTCATTATAGGAACATACAATACCGATCAAAGGGCGCTGCCGCTCCTCCTCCGTGTACCCAAGGGCATTAAACAGGCTTCTGTGGGGCGCCTGGGCAGTACCCGTTTTTACCGAATCACTTCTCATCTTTTTCTCACCTTTCTGAAATGTATTATGACTATGTATTTAACATCCCTTCTACTGGATCCGTTCCACCAGCAAATCCCCCATCCTGCTGCAGCCTACAATCCGGCAGCCCTCGGAATAAATGTCTCCGGTACGATACTCCTCCTTCAGCACCTGCTTCACAGCCTCCTCTATCGCATCAGCTTCCTTATCCAGGTCGAAACTGTAACGCAGCATCATGGCGGCGCTTAAAACCGTGGCAATGGGGTTTGCAATATCCTTCCCTGCAATATCCGGTGCAGAGCCATGGCTTGGCTCATATAGCCCGAATTTGCTGTCATTTAAGCTTGCGCTTGCCAACATACCGATGGAACCGGTGACCATGCTGGCCTCGTCAGAGAGGATATCGCCAAACATATTCTCCGTCAGGATGACATCAAACTGGGCCGGATCCTTTACCAGCTGCATGGCACAGTTGTCTACCAGCATATGCTCCAGCTTTACCTCCGGATAATCCTTCGCCACTTCCTCCACCACCTTTCTCCAAAGCCTGGAAGAATCCAGCACATTAGCCTTGTCCACGCTGGTAACCTTTTTCCGGCGCTTCATGGCGATGTCGAAGCCCTTGATTGCGATGCGGCGAATTTCGTTCTCATCATAGGTCAGTGTATCGATAGCCTTGCGCACACCGTTTTCTTCAACGGTTTTCCGCTCTCCAAAATACAGTCCGCCGGTCAGTTCCCGCATAATCAACATGTCGAATCCGCCCTTGCTGATCTCCTCTTTCAAAGGACAGGCAGCCGCCAACTCGTCATAAAGAATAGCCGGCCGCAGGTTCGCAAACAGATTCAGCGCCTTGCGAATGGCCAGAAGTCCTGCCTCAGGACGCAGATTGGGCGGTAATTTATACCAGGGAGAAGTCGTGGTATCACCTCCGATGGAGCCCATCAGCACTGCATCCGCCGCCTTCGCTTTGGCCACTGCCTCGTCTGTCAGAGGCACACCATACACATCGATGGAAGC
Organism: uncultured Acetatifactor sp.; assembly: GCA_910584865.1. Lineage (GTDB taxonomy): Bacteria > Bacillota > Clostridia > Lachnospirales > Lachnospiraceae > Acetatifactor. Next base: position 84,524 of record CAJUCE010000012.1, on the reverse strand, counting down.
CCCTCCCATAAGAATATCCTCAAAAATCATACTATGACCATAGACAGATGCTGTCTTCTCCAGAACTTTCTTCGCCTCCGCTATGATTTCCGGTCCAATCCCGTCTCCGGGAATGCATGTAATATGTAATTCCATATATTCATTCCTTTCTCCTGCCTGCGGCATTTTCTTCTATATTCCGCCTTTGCCGCTTCAGCGTGCAAAAGCATCTTTTATATGATAGAAAGTCCGTCACCGGACGGACATAGAATCAGCATGGCGCCGATGGCACTTTTTTAATATAATAACTGATATGAACGCAAATAGCAATAAAAAATAGCTGTCTTTTAAAAAAATTGACTATTGCCTGCAAATTTCAGTAAAAATCATTGTCTTCTTTCTGTTCTTCGATTATTTTTATACGTATATAAGTATTATCCTTGCTTGCGTTTTGTAAGACTTTTAACAATAATCGGTTATATTTGCCCAGATTCCGTTCCAAAGCCGCGCTCTGCAAAACCCGAATCTCCGTCTCCTCCCTGATTTCTGTCAGGCAGTCATACAAGGCATCCAGATTCCGCCCATATCAGCCCGGAAACTGCAGTTTTGCCGCCAATATGACATGAAGCTTATCCCTGTCTATGATTCTCTCGCCTTCCAGGCTGCATATTTTCATATCTATCCCTCTATCATTCAAATTTATTCTTCTCCATACAGCACAACGGATTTATAATGGTCTTTTCTTCCTTCTATTTTACTATATCCGGCTGTACTTCTCAACTATACAATCCGATTTCCTCTCATTTCCTGCCTCTGTGTGATAAAAATTTCCCTGTTGAGCCCTGTACCAAAATATGTTAAAATAATTTCAGAGCACTAAATCCAATAAGCAGGCCATTCGATTATCAAAGGTAAGCCGCAGGGCCTGAGGGAGAATATGGGTGAGCCTAACAATGCGCTGACTGCGTATATGAACAGGCCGGACCGGATCCAGTCGGTTCTGGAGTGTTATCTGGGGCAAAACCTTGCCCAAGACTGGGAATGCGAAGAGATTAGAGGCTTTTATACAATCCAGAATTCAAAGGGAAAGCTGTCTTTCCGCCAGCGGGATAATCTGGGGAAAGCATGTCTGGCAGGATTCCGCTTCCTGCTGGGATTGGAGAATCAGGATTCCGTAAACCTGACCTATCCCTTTCGGCTGCTGGAGATAGACTCTCCGGCCTATGGAAAGGCAATTGAAGATATCCAGGAAAAAAATCAGCGCTGCAAAGTAATCTATGACAAAGAGGACGATTTTAAGTACTACTATAGGAAAGAAGACCAGATTATACCGATTCTGAACCTGACGTTGTACTGGGGAAAAGAAAACTGGAATCGTCCTTTATGTCTGCGGGATATGATGGAAGACCTTTCTCCCCTGCCGCAAAAACTGCAGGACCTGGCAGGGGATTACAAAGTACACTTAATTTGTATGCGCTTCATACCGAATGAAAAGCTGGCAGAGATGGATTCTGACCTGAAATACGTACTGGGAATTATGAAACATACAGGATCCAGGAAAAGATATGAGAACTATATTCTGGAAAACAGTGACTTCTTTAAAAGAGTACCAAAAAACGCCGTGGATGTGATTGATGCCTGCACCAATATAAAGGATATCAGGAAATCGCTGGAATTCGTACTAAATCCAGCTACAGGAAAGAAGGAAGCAGATGTGTGTAAAGCGCTGAAGGACATTAAAAAACATGCAAAACGGCAGGGAATCAAGCTGGGACTTGCTCAGGGGATGGAACAGGGCTTAGAACAGGGTATAGTTCAGGGTTTAGAACAGGGCACTCTGAGAATCAATAAGCTAAACCAGCTGCTCCTTGCGCAAGGCCGGCAGGAAGATTTGCTCCGTTCAATCACGGTTCCGGTGTTTCAAAAGAAATTGTTCGGAGAATATCAGATTTAGCCTGGGCTATCATAGGAAACATTCTATAAATATATTAGCCCTCCCCGGTTCAAAGGGAGGGCTAATAACCACATGAATAAAGGATATAATTGTTTTTTAAACGGAATCAATTCCGCCAATTAACCATGCATGATTAATTTTCTTTAATGCCGGTATTACTTGTTGTAACGAACCCTATTTGCACATACGATAGCGCCAGCCATCAGAATCACTGCCAGAATACCTGCTACGGGAACAGCCTCGCCGGTCTTGGGAGAGGTTCCAGGAGCTGTAGTAGCTGCAGGAGCTTCTGTTGTAGCGTTGGAAGCTGCTTCTACTTCTCTGTCTTCTCCGGCCTCATTGAAGGTACTTCTGGTGGGATCCATCTTTACGATTGCGAAAGGTGAGCCATCCTTAACTGTGAAGGTAACGAAACCATCTTTTACAGTTGTAGGGATAATCTCCTTGATGTTCATGTCTTTGTAATTATCAAAGTGAACCACATAATATGTCTCATGGGCTAAAGCGTTGGGCATCTCAATAGTTACTTCACCGCCCTTGCCGTCCTCAACATACAAATTGAAAACCTTCACAACCTCTGCATAACGGGGATCATTGAACTGTGTTTTGATCGCATTCTTTGTAGCATTTTCGTTGACGTTCTTTTCAATGGTTTCCTTTGTATCTGTATTAGTTACAGTATAAATCCTAACAGTCTCAGGCGCGTTATAATAAACTTCTGTCTCCTTCAAAAATGCCTTATACTCGGTCAGTGTCAAATCAGAATCATAATGCTTCCAGCACCAATACTCATCAGAAGACAAATCACTAGTATAATTTCTGGACCAATCTACATACTCAGCACTGCTCATCCAACCGAAGTAAAGCTGCCACTCCCTATACTCCTCCTCCGTCATCCCATCAGGAATGATAATCTGAGGCGGATTGTTATTTGTCTCGGAGCTTCCAGCCGCAGATACGCTCATGCCAAACACCAATGCAGCTGCAAGGCTCAAACTCACTAACTTAATAAATTTTTTCATTTCTTTTCTCCTTTCCTTACATTTCATGTGGTTATATCAAGCCTCTCGGCCTAATACCATATCACTTCCGCAGATTCGACTTCACCGCTTTCCTCTGCTTCTCCACACTTCCTACCTTCCCGTCAGAAACACTTCCATGTCGAATCTGAATTGCTATGCAAAAAAGATACAGCCCCTTCTTACATTTATATCGCTTAAAACCGTAACTCTTATACCAAAGCTGGCAAAAACTATACAAACTACTTCAAAGAGCTTCCTCATTCCCCGTTCAGCAATACCGCCTGTACCAGAAACCGATTCTTCGGCTTGGTAGAAATGCAGGTTGACATTGTCAGGAGCCGATCCTGTGTGGTAACCTCCACATCCTCCCGCACAACCGTACCCATACTGTGAAGATCATGAATCTTATTTATATAACCTTCAAAAACACTCTCGTCCGTGTAATCTTTTCCATACAGCAAATGTTCATCGCTGTGCTCATAGGATGCGAAAATCTCATAGACATAAAGCTTGTCTTCCGTGTACATATACACATAGGGATGGGATTCCATATATTCGCTGTCCCCATACCGGTGCAGCCCTGCGAACATGCTGCCGTTTTTCATATTGTGTCCGTACATAACGGTAACCGGATCCGAGAAATCCTTCGCGTTATAATTCTCTGTATAAATACACCCGGGATAGCCTCTGCTCCCATCCAGATTATAATTCAGGTAGTAAGTATTGTCTGTTGGATGCTGCAGCACCGGATAATCAATCATCGTATCCGGAATATATATCCAGGCGTAGATATCCTCGTTGGTATTGGCCTGCAAATCTTCAAAATCGACTTCCTTCTCCGGAATCGGCACTCCCAGAGCTTCCAGATCAGCATAAGGACTCTCTTCCTCTTCTTCTACGGAAGGCTCCGGCGTACTCTCCAGGGCCGGTTCCGGTGTCGCGGTTTGTTCCGGCTCGCTGCGGCTTTCCCCCTCCGTACTGCTTTCCTCCGAGATGATACCGGACTCTCTGTCAGAAATCTCCTCTGCCTTCCCGCACCCGGCTGTCAAACCGCACAGCATCACTGTTAATAGCAGTATATAGATCCTCTTTTTCATGATTCCTCCCCGTTCTGCCCCGTGATGGCTGCAATCCAGTCTTTCCTCAGAAAGCATTCTGAAATACCCTATGACAGCTTCGATTTTGCTCATTACAAAGCATAAGATATCTCTGCTCAAATCGGAAGAAAATCCTGCACTCATTTCCATGCAATGAACAATTTGCAGAAAAAGAGACAGCCTCCAGAATTAAATCTGTTTCCGACAAATACTATTCAAAGTACTCTTTCCTATGCCGCGGCCGTCCTGTTTTGCGGAAAGTTGTTCACCTATGGTTACAAGCCTGTCCATTTCGGTCTGGAACACATCCCCCGCAAAATACATGCAGCTCTCTAATATGTATTTCTTTCATCACGTTATGAACTTAATTTATTTTATCGCCTTTTCCATCACATTTCAAGTAAAATATACAATATTTCGAACTTTTGTTAATATTATATAATTTATTTCCTTTTATTGGAATCTCCTTATTGCACAGTGTAATATAAATTTTGCACAATACTTTTACCCCCCCCCGCGATTTTTTTGTGCATTTTTGCTAATTTTTACCAACTTTTTTGTCAAAGTTCTCCTTTCTCCAAGCGAACACTTTCATTGCTTTATACTTTTGTTCTACCGCCGCATACTCTCGCACATACCTGCATGTCCTTCATACAAAATCAGCCCTCCCTGTCAAATGGGGGAGGGCTGATGACCTCATAAAAATATTACTTGTTATAACGGACCCGGGTTGCGCAAATAATTACGCCAGCCAGCAGGATCACTGCCAGAATTCCGGCTGCCGGAACGGTCTCTCCGGTCTTGGGGGAAGTTCCGGGGGCTGCAACCGTGCCAGGCTCCTGTGCGGCGCTCTCAGAAGAAGCCGCCTCACCGGTCTCGTTGAAGGTGTTCTTCTCAGGATTCACCTTCGCAATCGCAAAAGGAGAGCCGGAAGTTACCGTAAAAGTAACGCTTCGCCCGTACCTTGCAGCACAAGCCTTGGAAGTCGCTCTGAAGTTCGTCGGTAGCTACGCCTAAACGGACTTTCCCTGCAGAACACGGGCATGCCTGTCATACACAAAAAGACATATGCTTTTTGCATATGCCCTTTTCTATCTGCCCTTCTATTCTTTTATCTTACAGCAATACATACCCTACTACCGGTTTGTTTAGCGCCGCAATGCTTTCCTGTTCCTTCTGGATCTTTGCACGCAGCGAGCGGTTCTTCTCCTCTACCAGAATAACGGCGTCACATGCCGCCAGCGCCTCCAGCGTGCTGGCCGTCATATTCATATTCGTTCCCATAACAAGCTCTACGCTTTCCACCTGGGATGCAACCACTTCTGTAAATTCCTCCAGCCGATCGGCATCCACCGTACCTGTCACCAACACATTTCTGCAGTCTCCCGCCAAATTGACAATATTCGTGGCAACGATCCGATAAACCTCATCCGCCTCGATTCCCTCTGAAACGCCTTCCGCCCGCACCAGCATACGGTCTATTACGCCCAGAAGTCTTCTCTTACCCGATCGCGGGAACGCGCCCAACAGCAAATATCCGTATCGTTCTCCCAGCTCCCTCTCTCCCCGAAGTCTGTCACTGAGCACATAAGCCATTCCATACAAAAATACCATCACAAAAATGCCTGCCACAAATCCTATCACGGCATACTTCACAGGACTCATGGTTTTCGGCTCTTCCGGCGGCTCCTCGCCCTCCGCAACCTCCGTCTGAACAGTCGGTATTCTTTCGGCCGAATTCCTGTCATTAGAAAGAACGGCATATCCGGCCATCAGCGCACATACCAGAATCGCCACCACCAATACAGAACGCCATCTGTACAAAATGTGAAACAGTAGATCTTTTAGATCCACAACCTGCTCATACTCATCCCTGTAATTCATGATGCTCTCCTCTTCGCTGTTATTCTGATTTTCTCTCCGCCTGCCAACATCCGCCCCATAATGTGTGCATTTGCCATACATAATCCCTTCGGCACCTTATTGGTTCCATGTCTGTTTGGCAACCAACTTTCTTACAGTGTAAAACAATATCATTCCCATGACTTTTCCGAACAATCATACATCCTGTATCGGGAAATCAATCTCCGTTTCGGATTCCTGAGCCAGGATGTATTATTGTTGCCTACAATAAATTAATTTTACTCTTTATTTACCCTCCCTGGTTCCAGGGAGGGTAAACAACCACATGACTAAGGATTCATTATTTGTTGAATAAACGGAATATCTTCCGCTAATTAATCATGCATGATTAATTTAGAATGTAGTGCCAAATTATTTGTTGTAACGAACCTTATTTGCGCAAACGATAACGCCTGCCATGAACAGAACTGCCAGAACGCCTGCTACAGGAATTGTCTCACCAGTCTTGGGAGCTGTGCCAGGTGTGGTCTCGGTAGTTGTGGGGGCAGCGGTGGTGATTTCGGAATCATCGCCTACCTGAATGATAGCGAAAGGTGAACCACTCTTGGCAGTAAATGTAACAAAACCGTCCTTGGTGCACTTTGCACTAATCAACTCTTTTACAGCGCTTCCGTCATCGGTCATATGAGCAACGATAAATGTCTGATACATCTTTGCGCCCGCTACTGCAACAGTCACGGTAGCTCCGCCTTCAGGGATCGTAAGGTCGATAACAGTCTTAACAGTCTGGCTGCGGTTAGTTCCGCCCGTAGCATTCTTTACAGCCTGAACCGTTGCAGCAGAGGTTACGGTTGTAGTTACAGCTGTCCTTGTCTCTTCCTTTACTTCGTTCTTCGTTGCACCGCCCAGGTCTTCACCTTCTACTACCGGCGCATTGTTCTCAGTGCTGGAGCTTCCCTCAGCCTGTGCGGTCATACCGAACACAAGAACTGCGGCAAGTCCTAATGCTAACATCTTAGAAAATCTTTTCATTGTTCTTTTCTCCTTCCCTTATATTTCATGTGGTTATATCAAGCCTTCCGGCCTAATACCTGCTTCATGGAAGATCCCCTCCGACCCTCCCGGCTATTCTACTTCTTCGTAGAATACATTAATAATTAAATCATACAGAGCCTGCTCATTTACATGGAACTCTTCAAAATCCCTGCGCCCCACAACAGTCTCTCCTGCCAGAATGAACATATTCTCATCCGAAAAATGGTAGCTCAGAGCCTGGCCTGCCAGATAACTGACTTCATCCACGGAAATATCCGTTACCATATATTTTATCAAAGTATTATATAATGTCACCGGAAATGTAATATCACTTTTAACGGTATCGATAACCGCCCCTGCATAAGCCATCAAATATTGCTTCTGGCGCTGCAGACGTCCTCCCGCACTGTTAAAGCTGTTGATGTCCCTGCTGTGCAGATAATCATAGGAAGCCTCTCCCTGCAAATGCACCGTCTCTCCCTCTTTTACAGTACGTCCGTTCAGCTTCAGCGTCTCTAACGCCACCACCTCGATACCGCCCACCGCATCATTCAACAGGGGAATCGCTCCCATGTTAATCGCACAATACCCATGTATAGGCAAACCATAGAACAGACGGGAAACCGCCGCCATACTGCGCTCACAACTCAATTCAGCTCCGTCTCCGTATCCGTGCTGCAGCGTAATCTGCCCCTCGCCCTGACCGAGATATCTTCCATTCTCGTCATATACCTCCAACTCTGCCACCGTATCCCTCGGGATACCGATCACATCGATCTCTTTGGTATGCGGATTCAGTACCAGAAGGAAAATGGCATCGGACTGCCCTCCGTCAATCCCCTCCTCCACACGCTGAACTTCTTCTTTCTTATCGATACCAAGGAATAAAAAGGTCAGAATATCCGCATTATAGCGATAATGAACTCCGTTATAACGAAGATCTCCCTCTTCCCAGTTATCATCTTCTACCGGCACTTCTTCGTTGATGGCAAGCGCCATTTCCGACAGATTAGACACCATCTGGCTGCTGTCCGCCCTGCTGTACAGACTGTTCTTACCTGACACCTGAAGAATAAGGAATACAATGGCAGCCACAAATACAAGCACTACCACCCCCAGGAATACTGACATCAGAATACGCCCAAGCTTCCTGCCGGACTTTCCTTTCGTCATTGCATTCGCTTCGCTCCTCTTATTCCCCATTCAGCAACACCCCCTGTACCAGAAAGCGGTTGTTCGGTTTCGTTGAAATACAGGTGGACATGGTCAGGATACGGCTGTCCTCCGTAACCTCCACACCTTCCTTCACCACATGGTTCATGCCATGAACGTCTTGTATTTCCTCAAGATAGCCTGCAAAAATTGCACTGTCCGTATAGTCCTTATTGTATAACAGATGCTTGTCCGAATACTCATATGCAGCAAAAATCTCATATACAAGCAGTTTCTCTTCTGTATACACATATACATAAGGATGAGAATCCATATATTCGCTGTCCCCATACTTATGCAGTCCGGCAAACATGGTGCCGTTCTTCATATTATGTCCGTAAAGCACCGTCACCGGATCCGAAAAATCCCTGGCGTTATAATCCTCTGTATAGATACAACCCGGATATCCTCTGCTACCGTCCAGATTGTAATTCAAATAGTATGTATTGTCTGTAGGATGCTGCAGTATCGGGTAGTCGATTGCAGTATCGGGAATATAAATCCAGGCATAAATATCCTCATTGGTATTAGCCTGTAAATCTGCGAAGTCAACCTCTTTCTCAGGAACCGGAATACCCATATTCTCCAAAATCTCCAGAGGATCTGTCTCCTCCGGCTCCGTCTCGGATGGTTCCGGTGTAGGCTTCTCAGAGGAGGGCTCCGGCGTAGCGGGCGGATCCGTCTTTTCTACATTGGTCTGCTCCGCCAAACGTTCAAATTCATCCTCCGCCTCGGATTGTCTCTCTGATCCTGCACAGGCGATCGCTCCGCAGACCAACGCCGCCACGAGAAACACCACGCAGGCAATCTTCCATATGCGGGCGTTCCCGCCGCCCTTACTGCTATTGTCTCCAGTCTTCATGTCCTGGCTTCTCCTCCTGTCAAGGGACTCAGACACCGACTTCGGCCAGTCCTTCTGTCACGTCTTTTCTATCTGTTTACTGTTTACTGTTTACTGTTTTCATAATTCCTTTGACCTTCCCTATTCTATACCATTTTTCGCTTGATTGCAAGACGAAATCACGAATTGGCATTTTTTGGTGACATCGGTCAAAATGAAAACATGATAAGAAGCATATATACAGCAAAATGTCACAATACTGTCTCCATTATTGCGTTTCCGTATATACTCTATTACCACAAATTACACGCGGTTAATTTTCTCCTGCCTTCTCCACGCGGCTGATAGCAGACTTTTCCATGGGAATACGGCAGTTCTTGTTGCTTCCGAACTCCACGATCACCATATCATCCTTGATATCGATTACGATTCCATAAAAGCCGGATGTGGTCAAAACACAGTCTCCCACTTCCAGTGCCGAAAGCATGGCAGCCACTCTCTTCTTTTCCTTGCTTTGAGGCCGCATCAGGAAAAACCACATCGCCCCGATTACCACCGCATACATTAACAACACGCTGATCAGGCTCATTCCGCCCGCTGCTGCCGCATCCGATCCTGTCAATAAAATACCCATATTTCTATTTCCTCCGTTCCGATGTCTGCCATCTGCTTAAAATGAATGCAATACAACTATGATACACAAAAAGGGGCGTTTGGTCAAGCCATTCCTTCCAATTTCCGCTTTTTATACGCCGCAAACTCTCCCCGGTCAAGGGCATTCCGGATTTCTTCCATCATCGTATTATAGAAGTAGAGATTGTGGAGCACACACAGCCGCATCCCCAGCATCTCCTTCGCCTTCAGCAGATGGCGGATATAGGCCCTGGAATAGCGTCTGCAGGCCGGACAGCCGCAGCTCTCCTCTATCGGCCGATCATCCAGCTCGTACCTGGCATTAAAGAGATTGATCTTGCCATGGTTTGTATAAAGATGCCCATGCCTGCCGTTCCTGGTGGGATACACGCAGTCAAAAAAGTCGATCCCCCGCTCCACTCCTTCCAGAATATTGGCAGGTGTCCCCACCCCCATTAAATAGGTCGGTTTGTCTTTCGGAAGGAAAGGTACTACTTCGTCCAGAATATGATACATCTCCTCATGGGTCTCCCCCACGGCCAATCCCCCCACCGCATAGCCGTCCAGTTCCATTTCCGATATTCTTTTTGCATGTTCGATACGGATATCCGGGTATACCGCACCCTGGTTAATCCCGAAGAGCATTTGTTCGGGATTCAGGGTATCTTCCAGGGCATTCAGCCTCGCCATCTCCTGTTTGCAGCGCTGCAGCCATCTGGCGGTGCGTTCTGCGGATGCCTGTACGTAGCTGCGGTCCGCCTTGCTGGGGGCGCACTCGTCAAAGGCCATCGCGATGGTGGAAGCCAGATTGGACTGGATCTGCATACTTTCCTCCGGTCCCATGAAGATCCGGCGTCCGTCTATGTGGGAGTGAAAATAGACCCCCTCCTCCTTGATTTTGCGCAGTCCTGCCAGCGAAAAAACCTGAAATCCGCCGGAGTCAGTCAGGATGGGCCTGTCCCAGGACATGAACTTATGGAGTCCCCCCAGCTGCCTGATCACCTTATCACCCGGGCGCACATGGAGATGATAGGTATTGGACAGCTCCACCTGGGTCTTAATCTGCTCCAGATCGGATGTGGCCACGGCTCCCTTGATAGCCCCCACCGTCCCCACATTCATAAACACCGGTGTCTGAACGGTGCCGTGAACGGTTTCCAGAACGGCCCGCTTGGCCCGTCCCTCCTGCTTTAATATACGATACATCTCTCTACTCCTCTTTTCTGTAAAACTTTATGACGCAGTCCATCCTCGCGGACAGATTTAAGAGCATGGCATCCAGCACCGTAATGGCCGTCATGCATTCCATAACCACCACAGCCCTGGGCACGATCACCGGATCATGCCGTCCCCTGATATTCAGCTCCGTCTCCTCCCCGGTTCGGTTCACGGTCTGCTGGGTGCGGAAAATCGACGGCGTCGGCTTTACATATGCGCGTATTCTGACCGTATCTCCGTCGCTGATGCCGCCCAATATCCCGCCTGCATGGTTGGTGGTCTTTACCGTCCTTCCCTCTTCCATCCGGAAGGCATCATTATTTTCACTGCCCCTGCTCCTGGAAACCCGGCAGCCGTCACCGATCTCCACGGCCTTTACCGCCCCGATGGACATAATTGCCTTTGCCAGATTCGCATCCAGCTTCTCGAAGACGGGATCCCCGATTCCTGCCGGCAATCCCTCCACCACGCATTCCATACAGCCGCCCAGAGAGTCCCTTTCCATTCTCGCCTGTTCCAGACAGGTTACCGCAGCCGCATCTGCCTCACAGTCCGGCATGGCGGTGAGCGTCTCCCTGATCGCCATTTCGTCAAATTTCTCCATATCCGCTTCCACCGGGCCGATGGAGCGTGTATAGGCGCATATCCTGACCCCCAATGCTTCCAGGATCTTGCAGGCCACCGCTCCCGCCGCCACACGCCCCACCGTCTCTCTGCCGGAAGAGCGCCCGCCTCCCCGATAGTCCCGGAAGCCGTATTTCTTATCAAAGGTATAGTCCGCATGCCCCGGACGGTAACAGGACGCGATCTCTCCGTAGTCCCCGGAGCGCTGTGACGTATTGCGCACCATAAGGGAAATCGGCGTACCTGTAGTACGTCCCTCAAATACGCCGGACAGGATCTCCACGGTATCCTCCTCTTTCCGGGGCGTGGCAATCCTGCTCACCCCGGGCTTACGCCTGTCCAGATAACGCTGGATATCGGCTTCCTCCAGCTCCAGTCCTGCCGGACAGCCGTCGATGACGACGCCCAACGCTTTTCCATGGGATTCCCCCCATGTGGTGATTCTGAAAATATTTCCGTATGTGGAACCTGCCATTATTTCGGTGCCTCTTCTTTCTCTGCTGCCCCGCGTGACCTGCAATCGGGCCGGCGGGCTTACATGCGCAACCTGCACAAATAAGCCCCGGACACCTGATGTTCGGAGCTTACGGCAGTCATTTACAGTTTATGAAAAGTAATGCAGTTTGGCACATCCACCTTTATCGGCGGCCCGTTCATGATCATGGTGCCGTGCTCCGGATCCACATGGAAAAAGGTCATATCATTGGTCTCATGATTCAGGGCTACCAGGAATTTGTTATTCGGAAACAGACTGGCATCCTTGGGGTATTCTCCTCCCACAGGCAGGCAGAAAATCTGAGACAGCATGCCTGTCTCCTCGTTTACATTAAACAATACGACAGAGTTGTCCCCCGCATTGGAACTGAGCAGATATTTATGGTCATCGGAAAACGACAGGGCGCTGGCGGCATTGTAGCTGCCCATCTCGCCCCTGCATGTCTTCACCGACTGCAGCTTCTCAAATACCGGCTGTTTATGTTTCTCCTCATAGGAGTAGACATCGATAAAGCACTTGCATTCATGCACGATATAGATAAAGCGTCCGTCCCTGGAAATCTTGATATGTCTGGGCGCCGATTCCAGCTCACTTCTGATGATGTCGGCCAGCATCACTTTTCCCAGCATGGCGTCAAACCTGTATACATTTACATGATCCATCCCCTGATCCGCCACCAGGAGATATTTATTGTCATGGGTCATTCTCGCACAGTTGATATGGGGTCTGAAATTCCGCTCCGCCACGCTTCCCAGGCCCTTGTGATAGATTTCGTCCGTGATCTCTCCGATGGAACCGTCCTCCTCCAGCTTTAGAACCGTCAGCTTACCGTCATGATAACCTGCCACAAAGAGAAAACGATCCGTATAATCCGTGGAAACATAACAGCCGCGCATACCGTTGATAGCCCCGAAATTCAAAAACTGCAGACTCCCGTCCCCCAGAATGGTATAGGCCTCCACCCCGAAATCCGTGATGGAATAGAGTATTTTCCCGTTATGGGAGATGGTGACATAAGAAGAATTGGTAATCTCCACCTTGTCCTTCTCTATAAAGCGCCCTTTCTCCATGTCCACATCATATATCTTTATTCCGTTCTTATCTCCCCGCGTATAGGTGGAAACATACGCAACATACTTTTCCTTTTCCATGAAAACCGCCTTTCCGTCAACTCGTTCCGGGTAAAATTATTACGCCGTAATTCCGTACGCACCGGCGCACATGGAATCAATAGTTGACATGATGTCCTTACATGTCAATATTATACCATATGCCCCCCGCTTTTCAATCTTTTTTTGTAAAAAACAAAAAGACAGGAGGGTCTGTCTTTTAAAAGACCACCCTCCTTTTCCGGCCTATTCCCCGAAAACCCTCACACAACAAAGCCATCCGTCGCTTCCCTATGACTCGCAGCAATCCTCATCTCTGTCCCTGCGGGGAAATCTGGGGTATTCCTGCCACGGAGGCGGGATCATACCGGGACCCTCGCAGTTGTCGTTCCCTCTCTGCCCGCAGCCGCAGTCATCATGATCGTGCGGTTTCTCTTCGCAGCAGCTCTCACATCTTTGATCACATTCTCTTTCACAGCATCTGTCCTCACGGCATCCGGGAGTTATATCCCGCCTGCCGCCATTCCCGCGGCAACAGTCATTACGGCGCATTCCGCAGCCATTGCAGCCGGATCCGCTACAGCCGTTTCCCCATCCGCAGCATCCCAGCAGCAGCAACAAAATAAAACAATTCATAAATTTCTCCATATGATCTTTTTAGGTATCATATGCAGATATTTCACGATGGTGCAAGGACACCGACATACATCGTCATGCTTCTGGGAGCGATGGCTCTGATCAGCTCCGGGCCCTCCTCCTGAGTCTTCGTCCTGCTTTCTTCCCTGCCGGATTCCGTGGAGAACGCCTCCTTCCATTTCATCCCTTTGGGCAGTCTGGGCAATGCCAGCCCGTGGCTTTCCCAATGCATATTCACTGCCAGATAGAGGAAGGCTTCCCCGCCGCCGTCCCCGGCTTTGGCATATTTTCCGCACAGCATGATCCCGATGTGTCTGTAATTGCCTTCTGTCTGAGGACACCATGCATTCTGCCCATGATAGGACAAATCCGGATATCCGCAGGCGATATAATCTGTCAGCCGCAATTCCCTGTCCGGGGAGAGAATCGGATTTTTATGCCTGAAATCCACCAACATCTTCCAAAATGCGAAGATTTCCGCATTTTTCGTAATGCCTCCCCAATCCAGCCAGGTGACGGCATTATCCTGACAATAGGGATTGTTATTTCCCTTTTGGCTATTTCCGAATTCATCTCCCATGAAGATCAGCGGAGTAGACTGAGAGAGCAGTATCAGGCTCATGGCATTTTTGATCTGTTTCAGGCGCAGCTTCCGCACTGTCTGCCTGCGTGTAGGGCCCTCTTCCCCGCAGTTCCAGCTGCAGTTATAATCATTTCCGTCCCTGTTCTCCTCCCCGTTGGCAGCATTGTGCTTCTCATCATAGGATACCATGTCCGCCAGCGTAAATCCATAATAATTGCTCATATAATGGATGCCGCCCGCTTTCTCCGGAATATGCCGCATATGGTACATCATGCCGTTCAGCATCCCCGCATCCCCTTTCAGGAATCTGCGCATATCGTAATACCATGCATCGTTATACTCCGCCACATGGGGGTAAAGCGGCTTCTCGCTTCCGGAATAAACCCTGTCTGTGTGAAACGCATAATACCACAGCTTGGTGTCCGCCAGGACATCATCCATGGCCGCAAGATCGGCCCCCGGATTCTCCCCCATCAGATGAAATCCGTCCACATGATATTCCAGCACCCAGAAACGCAGAATTTCGATAATTTCCATCTGTCTTACCGTATTCGGAAAATAGAACTGCATCACCACTTCCATATGATTTTCATGGAATGCCTTCACCATCTCCTTAAATTCGGCAGCGGCATCGTCTGAAAATGCATATGCCGCCTTAGGCATATAATAATAGCCCTTCTTATACCCCCAGTAATTCAGCTTCTCCGAATCGGAGCTCTCCAATATACCGGCCTTCTTCATATGCGGAACGGGCGCCGTCCCCTTCTCTTTCACCGGAATCTCTGCAAATTCATATGCCGGCTGCAGTTCCACTGTGGTGACCCCGATCTCTTTCAGATAGGGAATTTTCTCCACGACTCCAGCGAAAGTCCCCCTCTGCTTCACATTGGAGGAAGCATGCTTCGTGAAACCTCTCACATGCATGCAATAGGCGATTATTTTGTGGTATGGCAGCCTGGGGAATCTATCCTGTCCCCAGTCAAATGCTCCGGCCGCAAAACCGGCTTTCATATCTTCCGCATTCCGCTCCTTCCCGTAAGGAATCTTCCTGGAAAAGAGCCTGGCTCTCTCGTCAGGGACCAGCCTGTCCTCCTCAAAAAAGAGGTATGTGGTGGAATTCGGATCGATCTCTTTCACTATCTTGCAATATACATGACCAATTCTCTCTTCCTCTGTAAACGGAATCTTCTTCAACAGTTTCTCTGTCTTCCTGTCATAAAGCATTACACCGCAGGAAGAAGATTTGGACACAAAGGAAAAGCGAACTCCGTCGCTCTCCACTTGAGCACCTAGTGGGTGGGGATTTTTCTGTAATATGTTTTCTGCCATCGCATTCCCTCCCTGTTCCGCATTTTTCACTTAGTAAAATTAACAAATGTATTTTAACATAAATTCCCCGCAATAAAAAGTCTCAATGACAAGAAAATCTACCTTTTTATACTTTTTCTTGCTAAATTTCCCCAAAACAAGTATAATAGCGATAACATAAGCATACAGGAGGTGTTCCATGGGAAAGAAAAATGATTATGAGGATGAGGAAATGACCGTTGAACTGGAATTGGACGACGGCAGTATCGTAAATTGTGCCGTCATTACCATTCTGACCGTTTCATCCAGGGATTACATTGTGCTGCTTCCCCTGAATGAAGCAGGCGAAAACGAGGACGGCGAGGTGTGGTTCTACCGCTATAGCGAGAATCCGGATGACCCCAATGAGGAGCCCGAGTTGGATTACATCGACGACGATGAGGAATATGAAAATGTAGCGGAAGCATTCGACGAATATCTGGACGACTGCGAGTTTGACGAACTGACACAGGAATGAAGCTTCCTATGTAAAAAGCGGATTCAAAAATCTGGACGGCTGTCTGGGGCGTTCCTTTGTACCTGTAAGGTAGAGGAGCTCCAGACTCTTTTTTGCCCTGGTCATTGCCACATAGAATATCCTGCGTTCCTCCTCAACCGCGCTTTCATCCGGCATGGTCCCGTGGGGAAAATTCTTTTCATTGCAGTCCGGAATCCATACATTGTCAAATTCCAGCCCTTTGGCCCCATGAACTGTCAGAAGATGCACTGCGGCCTGTCTTTTCTGTTTCCCGGCCGGCTCCCCGGCCTGTACGCCGTTTTGCTCCAGTGTTCTGGCATACTCCTCCTGAAAGCGTTTCCATTCTCTTACATCCTGAAAGTGCCCTGCATCTTCCTTCAACCATTCCAGCAGTTCCTGCCATTCCTGCCATTTCTCCTGATCCCCGCCGGCGTAATCTCTCAGATATTGTTCGTATCCCATGGCCTTGAGTACATATTGAATAGCCGGCCGAAGGGTAAATCCTCTGACATTTTGAAACTGTTTCTCAAGACGGGTCAGTTCCCTGCTCATATTTTCCTTCTGCGTCCGGGAAATCTGCGCTTTCTCATAATAGGCCCGGATGCCTCCGATCTCCGCCCGTCCCTCCTGCACAGCCTCTCTGCTGATAAACCGGGAAGGCTTGTTCATAATCCGCAGCATGTGCTCTCTTGTTCCCTCCCTCTTTGCAATCAGCAGATATGCCATGATATCGCTCACGATAAAGTGCTCGTAAATACTGGCCGCCCGCTCCTTCATCTCATAAGCAATCTCCGCAGCTTTCAATCTGGCCGCAAATCCCTGCATATAGGAGTTGGTGCGAAACAAAACCGCGCAGCTCTCTCCCCTCTGAAGCCGCAGGGCTATGGCCTGCACCATATAGGCATATTGGGCTTCTTTTTCCGCAAAGGAGACGATATGTACCGGCTCCTGATCCTGCACCCGTATTTTCTCTTGGTCCTTTTGAGAATCCGCCGCTTTCAATTGTTTCATAAACCGGTCTTTATTTTCCTCGATGACCTGCAGGGATGCCCTCACGATTCCGGCCAGACTTCTGTAATTTACATCCAGAAGCAGCTGTCTGGCCTGAAAATCGGTCTGGAAGCGTTTCAGACACTCCGGCTGCGAACCCCGAAAACCGTATATGGCCTGATCATCGTCCCCAACGGCAAAAATATTATAGGGCGGCGCGGTCAGCAGCTTCACTGCTTCGTATTGTACGGGATTAATATCCTGAAATTCGTCGATCAAGATATAGCGGAAGCGGTTCTGCCAATACTTTCTGATTGCTCCGTTTTGCTCCAGCAGCCGTCTGCACACATAAAGCATATCATCGAAATCCAGCCGTCCGGTCTCTCTCACGGCCAGTTCATATTCCCGACAGATAGACTCGAAGTCAGGCTGCCATGCTTCGGGAACCTTTGCGCAGGCCGCGGACATCTGCATGGTATTTTTATAGTATCCTATGGCTGCCAGAATACGGGCTGCATCTTCCTGCAGACTGCCCTGTCCTTCTTTCTGCTCCTGCGTCCCCGCCGGATTCCGCTGTTTTTCATATGTCTTTAGTATGGGTAATATCAGATTTTTCTTTTCCGAATTATGAAGTAGTTTATTTGATTTCAGAGCGTTGGATTCTTTTAAAATGTGATAAAAAACAGAATGAAATGTCCCGAAATTCACCGGATAATAAGGGGTTCGGACTGTCTTGCCGAAGGCCTCTCCCGCCAGCTCCCGAAAGCGGTTCTGCATGGAGCAGGCGGCCTCTTTCATGAAGGTGATCACCAGGATGGATTCCGGAGCAATGCCCTGCTCCATCAGGTAGAGTATCCGATTCGTTATTACGAATGTTTTGCCGCTTCCCGGACCGGCCAGGACCAGGCAAGGTCCCCGCAAATGCATGATTGCGGCTTTCTGTGGTTCGTTTGCCCTTGTCAGATTCATAAAAATATATTCTCCTAATTTTGTTCCGTCTCTGAATGAATTATGCCCATAAGGGGGAGTAAATTCCCGCTGCATAGAGCGCATCGGTAATTTCTCCCGGGCATAATTCATTCAGAGACTGTTTTTTTGTTCCGTCTCTGCCGGATTATGCCTCCTGCAGCTTTTCGATTCCTTTCCGGATCCTGGCCAGGGACTCTTCCTTGCCCAGGACTTCCATGATCTCGGTGGCGCCTGCAGGCGTGGTCTGTTTACCGGAAACTGCCGTGCGGATAGGCCACATGACATACCCGTTCTTGCAGCCTTTTTCCTCTACGTATTTTGCGAGTAAGGCATACAGCGCGTCATTGCAGTAATCTTCCTGGGCCTCCAGCAGAGGGAGTACCTCCTTTAACACCTCCAGAGATGACTCTGTATTTGTCTTCATCTTCTTATGGGTGTACATGGATACATCATACTGCGGCAGCGCCTCGAAGAAATCCACCATTTCCTCAATATCGGGAAATACTTCGATGCGGGTTTTCACCATTGCCGCGATTTTTTTGAGGTCAAGATCTTTTGTCAGCGCCTTTTTCAAATAGGGCAGGGCCATCTCATAGAAAGCGCCGAAGTCCATAGCCTTAATATACTCCCCGTTCATCCAGCGCAGCTTCACGATATCAAAAACCGTAGGTGATTTGCTGATCCTGTGATAATCGAACTCTTTGATCAGCTCGTTCAAGGTAAAGATCTCCCGATTGGACTCCGGGCTCCAACCCAGCAGCGCGATGAAATTCACAATGGCCTCTGTCAAAAAGCCCTGTTCAAGCAGATCTTCAAAGGATGTACTGCCGCCCCTCTTGGCCAGCTTCTTATGATTTTCATCCGTAACCAACGGCAGATGCACATATTTAGGCGGTTCCCATCCGAAGGCTTCATAGAGCCTGGTATACTTCGGCGCAGAGGAAAGGTACTCATTCCCTCTCACCACATGGGTGATCTCCATGGTGTGATCATCCACCACATTTGCAAAATTGTACGTGGGGAATCCGTCCGATTTGATCAGGATCATGTCGTCCATCTCTGCATTTTCCACCGTGATATCGCCGTAGAGTTCGTCATGAAAGGTAGTCGTCCCCTCCGAAGGGTTGTTCTGCCGGATCACAAAGGGTTTTCCCGCCGCCAGATTCGCTTCTATCTCTTCTTTGGAAAGAAACAGGCAGTGCTTATCGTAGATGGTAATGTCTTTCCCCTCCACCACCTCTGTCTTCAGAGACGCCAGTCTTTCCTTGTCGCAAAAACAGTAATATGCCTCTCCTTTTTCGATCAATTCCTTCGCATATTTCATATAAATTCCGGTCTTGATCCGCTCGCTTTGCACATAGGGGCCAAATCCCCCGTCCTTATCCGGCCCTTCGTCATGTACCAGGCCGGTTTTCTCCAATGTACGATAAATAATCTCCGTAGCCCCTTCCACCAGACGCTCCTGGTCCGTATCCTCAATACGGAGCATAAAGGAACCGCCCTCATGCTTTGCGATCAAAAATTCATATAAGGCCGAGCGCAGATTCCCCACATGCATCCTTCCGGTAGGGCTGGGCGCATATCTTGTCCTGATTTTCATTGCCAATTCCTCTTTCTACATTTATTATATATCTCATTTTTCATACACCCAGGTATGTTTGATCTGCCTGCGAATCTCCTCGAAGGTCCATGTCTTCCTGCTGCGGGCTACACAGTTGGGATCATTGATCCGAAATCCGTCGTCATTATAATCATAGATCACCACGAAATGTCCTCCCGCCGTAAAATCTCCCGGCTTCATGGAACAGATGATAATACTGCCCTCATCCAGCACTTTCTGAAACGTCTTCTCCGATGCCTTGGGCTGAGTAACACTGACGCCGTACATAGCCGGAACATCTTCCAGCAGCTTCCATGCCGTCCCTGTCCCCGACATATAATAACCGTTTCCCATACTGTATTCCGCAATGATATCCGGCGTGAGACTCCCGTCGCCCTTCAGATAATAGAGCATCATGGACAGACAGGTGGGACCGCAACCGGCCAGCCCTATATTGCTGTCGTCTCCGTATTCCGCATATCCCCATCTAGGATCCCATTGGAGAAAGAGGGGATATTCCTGATTCTTCTCCGCCTCCGTCAGTCCTGTGCCGGTAGCCCGCTTATCCACAGTGAGGAAATTGTCTACGAAGTCCGCCATTTCCGGATTATTCGCCAGCGCATCCAGCATGTCATCGGAATAGCGGGTGTTATTTTTGTAAATCCGTGCTATGACTTCGTCGTCCTCTGCCAGTTCCTCCAGGCGCTTCAGTACCTGCGCGGGAGTTCTGTCTACGGGCTTGTCCACCTCGGGCAGACCGCACAGATTCACATAATCCACTTCCTGGGGCTTCACCGCCTCCTCAGGCGCCGACTGATACCTGGAAGAAGCCACGGTCTTCTCCTGTTGGGTGGGCGCGGGGCCCACGCTGTTCTCCGCATCCTGAATGCTTGCGGTCAGTGAGCTTGCGATCTGACTCAACGATTTTGCCATACGATTCATCTGCGCCTGCATATTCATCAGATACAAAGTATTCACAACCAAAAGCAGGCAAATCAACAACAAAAATAAGTCAAATCGTTTCTTTGCAGAATATTTCTCCCCTATCCTCTGCGGCATATGCTCCCTCCTGCTTCCTCTTGAGTATCCTCTGCTGTCCCTCACACCATTTCCTCCAAATCTGCCTCTTTCTCAGCAGGGTCCCGGCCTTTTCATTTTAACCCTGCTGTATCAGCATACTTTCCTTTTGTCACCAACTTTTTACATAAATGTATCATAGTTGTAAATTCACAGTCCCGAACTGCCAAGCCATAAAACAGCCCGCAGCAATAAACCGGGCACAGAGAAAGTACCTGAAATTCGAAGAATATAAACGTGAACGGGCAACTCTGTAAAAACTCCGCCCGAGTGCAGCATCTTTCTTCAAGTACAGTTATACATTTTGTCCGGAAAATGTTTTCCGTTATCAGCTTAATTTACCAGACGCACAGTCTCTCTAGCAATGGCCAGCTCCTCGTTGGTAGGAATCACCATCACCGTAGTCCGGCTGTCAGGCGTCGTAATCACAATATCCTCACCGCGCTTATGATTGGCGTCCTGATCCAGTTCAACCCCCAGATAACCCAGGTATTCGCACACAAAATTCCGGACGATGGGGGCATTCTCTCCCACACCTGCCGTAAAGCAGATCACATCCGCACCGTTCATGGCTGCCACATAGGCCCCGATGTATTTCGCCACCCGATAGCAGAATGTCTTCAATGCGCGGATCGCATTGGCGTCTCCCTTATGATAGCCCGCCTCCAGGTCACGGAAATCCGATGACAAATTGTCGGAAAGCCCCAGTACGCCGGATTTCTTGTTTAAAACATTCATGATATCCTCGATACCCATGTTCTCTTTCTTAGCCAGAAACTCCATAATAGCGGGGTCTATATCACCGGAACGGGTACCCATAATCAGGCCCTCCAACGGAGTCAGGCCCATTGAGGTATCCACACATTTTCCGTTCTTTACGGCGGAAATGCTTGCGCCGTTTCCCAGATGGCATACGATGATCTTTACATCCTCATACTCTTTACCCAGAACCTGAGCCGCCCTGCGGGATACATAAGAATGGCTGGTTCCGTGGAAACCATATCTTCTCACCTTGTATTTCTGATAATATTCATAGGGAAGCCCGTACATATAAGCCTCCTCCGGCATGGTCTGGTGAAAGGCCGTATCGAAGACACCTACCATGGGTGTACCCGGCATCAGCTTTTTGCAGGCGTCGATGCCGATCAGGTTGGCCGGATTGTGCAGGGGAGCCAGATCGTTGCACTCTACCACAGCTGCCAGTACGGCGTCGTCGATGACCACGGACTGGGCGAATTTCTCTCCCCCGTGTACCACGCGGTGGCCTACCGCGCCGATTTCCTCCAGGCTCTTCACCACGCCTGTCTTCGGGTTCGTCAGGGCTTCCAGCACCAGACGGATAGCCTCCGTATGGTCCTCCATGGGGGTAACGGTATTCTCTTTCTCTCCGCCTTCCGGAGCATAGGTAATCATACTGCCGCCGATGCCGATCCGCTCACACAGTCCCTTAGCCAGGCAGCGCTCAGACTCGGAGTCGATGAGCTGAAATTTCAAAGAAGAGCTTCCGCAATTAATCACTAATACTTTCATACTATCCTCCTATTTAAGTTCCGCAACAAGCTGTCCCAGTACCGGTAACAGCAGAGAATTTCCGGCCGCATAAAGATTGCGTCCGTAAATCCTCTGGGCACTGGGGCAGCTAGTTGCTGTTATGACAACTGCGCCTGAACGGCGGTGATTGCTACTACGCCTACGATATCCTGCCAGGAACATCCCCGGGAAAGATCGTTCACCGGCTTGGCAATTCCCTGCAGCATGGGGCCGTATGCCTCCGCGCCGCCCAGTCTCTGCACCAGTTTATATCCGATATTGCCGGCATCCAGATTGGGGAAAATCAGGATATTTGCCCGGCCTCCCACAGGTGAACCCGGCGCTTTAGACTTGGCCACACTTGGAACCAGCGCCGCATCCAGCTGCAGTTCTCCGTCCAGAAGCAGGTGCGGATACTGCTCCCTGGCAATCCTGGTAGCCTCCACCACCTTGTCCACCATGGCATGCCTGGCACTGCCCCTGGTAGAATGACTCAGCATGGCAATCACAGGCTTGGGACCGATCAATGCCTTAAAGCTTCTGTAAGAGGTCTCTGCAATGGCCGCCAGCTCTTCCGCGTTGGGATCCTGATTCAGACCGCAGTCTGCGAAAAGGAATGTCCCGTTCTCCCCCTGATCCTTGAATTGCGTATCCATGACAAAGAAAGCGGAAACCAGCTTTACGCCCGGAGCCGTCTTCAATATCTGCAGGGCAGGCCGCAGCGTATCCGCCGTGGAATGGCATGCGCCAGCCACCATACCGTCCGCATCCCCCGCCTTCACCATCACAATGCCGAAAGTCAGATAATCGCTTAACAAGATCTCTCTGGCCTTCTCCTCCGTCATGCCCTTCGCCTTTCTGGTCTCATACAGAAGCGTCACATACTCGTCCAGTTTCGGCGTATTGGTGGGATCTATGATGGTCACGCCGGTCAGATCAACCTCCAGCCATCCTGCACCGTCTGTAATCTTCTCCTCATTGCCGATCATAATGATATCCGCAATGCCCTCTTCCACAATTTTTGCTGCTGCCAGCAAGGTCCTTTTGTCCTTGGACTCCGGCAATACAATTGTCTTTTTGTCAAGTCTGGCTCTGTCCTTCATTCTGTCAATATATGACATACTTCTGCTCCTTTCTTTCCCTTTCCGCAATCTTTTCGCAAGAGGGGTATTTCATTCAGATTTGTAACATGCATTCAGAAATATTTGTAATTTTTGCTTAACAAATTACGATATTCATATTATACTAAAACTGGAAAAAATACTCAAGAACAAATATGCGGATATTTGTATATTTTGGGATACATTCTCAGAAATATTATTCATTTTTTCCAGTAATCTTGCAGTTGTAAGCACTTTCAAATGTGTTATTTTTTTCACATAGTCATTCTGTATTTTTATATGAAATATTGATAACATTTAAAACTTGGAGAAGCTATATGGCAGTAAACGGAATAATCGCAGAATATAATCCTTTTCATAACGGTCATAAATACCAGCTGGAAGAAAGCAGACATCTCACAGGCGCAGACTATACAATCGTGGTCATGAGCGGCAATTTTGTCCAGCGCGGCGCTCCTGCGCTGGCAGATAAAAGGCTCCGTGCGGAAATGGCTCTTCGCTGCGGAGCCGATCTGGTGCTGGAGCTGCCCGTCCTCTATGCCGCCGCCAGCTCGGAATTTTTTGCCGCCGGAGCCGTGGCCCTTCTGGACCGGCTGGGCGTGGTGACGCACCTGGCCTTCGGCAGCGAATGCGGGGATGTGGATGCCCTGAAGCAGATTGCCGCATTCCTGATCCGGGAGCCGGAAGCCTACCGCACTGCCTTAAAAAGATTTTTAAAGCAGGGCCTGTCCTACCCGGATGCCCGGGAAAAAGCGCTGTCTGTGCAGTTTCCTCCTGCCAGGGACAAAACAGGGACATTGGCAAATCAGATACCCCTGTCCAAGAACCTCTGCTCCTCTCCGAACCCTGGGGAATCTTCCCTGCCTGAAAACTGCGGGGAGATTCTGGCGTCGCCTAACAACATCCTCGGAATTGACTATATAAAGTCTATTTTAAACCGGAAATCCAGTATTCTTCCCGTCACCATAAAGCGGAAAGGCGCAGGATACCATGATCTTTTGCCTGCGGCAAATACGCAGGCTTCCGCGCTGGCTCTGCGCCAGGCATTATATCGGGGCCGGGAGCCCGGACAGCTCCAATCCTTCATGCCAGAGGAAGCCCTGGCGCTTCTGACTTCCTATCTGGCGGAAAACAGGGCTGTCTTCCCGAATGATATCTCCGGTATCTTATACTACAGACTGCTGCTGGAGAAGGAATCCGGATATGAAAAATATCTGGATGTTTCCCCTGATCTCTCCAACCGCATCCAAAACAGGCTCCGCCAATTCACAGGTTTCACTGCCTTCTGCGATCTACTCAAAACCAGAGAGCTGACTTATACCAGAATCAGCAGAAGCCTGCTGCATATTCTCCTGGGTATCGAAAAGGGCACGATGGCGCTTGGCAGAGAACTGGACGATGCCCCCTACGCCAGGGTGCTGGGATTCCGCAGATCAGCTGCCCCTTTGCTGTCCGCCGTGAAGTCCCATTCCTCCATCCCCCTGATTACAAAGCTTGCCGGCGCGCAAAAAAGCCTGCCGGAAAAGGCAGGCAGGCTCTTGTCTCTGGATATTCTCTCCAGCGAAATTTATAAGGGCATTGCCTTCGGCGCCGTGGGACGGCCTGTCCCCAACGAATTTTCCGAACCGCTTGTCATACTGTGAGGACTCTGCGGCACCGCGAGGTGTTTCGTGCTCTCCTGCACGAAATCCCGAGATTGCTGCGCGCCTCATGCCAGGATATCCAGCTCCTTATATTCCGCAACCCTCCGGCTCACCAGTTCCCAAGTCATATCGGAAGATACAAACGCATAATCGCTCCAAATCCGCTCCAGCTCGGCTTTGATCCCGGGATTCTCCTCCGGGCTGCCCTCCTGCGTACGCACATAATAATCCGGCAGCAGGGGCTGGGCGATAATGCCGGTCTCCGCAGGCCCCGCTTCTTCGCCCTGACCCAGCGCGCATACCATCTTCAGCTGTGCGTCCAGATAAGCTTCGATCTCCAGATGCGCCCCCATCAGTCCGTTTAAATCAAACACCTGAAAAGGCGCCCGGCCCTGGAGCGCAATTTCGCTTCCCGCTCCCCAAAAATCCGGCTCATCCCCCAGCTCATAAAGCTCGCCGCACAGATTCTTCAATTCGTTGAACTCTTTCTCCGTAGGCGGCTCCTGGAAGGATTTCAGCGCGATATCCACCGCCCGGCCCAGCTTCCCCAGCGCCTCACAGCCGGGAAGCAACGCCAGTCTCTCCCCCGGCTTTACCAGTCTGGCCAGCGACAAAAGTCCCCACACCCGTACTCTGACATCCGGCAGCTCCTCTGCCATCTCGCTTATTTTGGCTGGAATATCCTGGTAGAAAAAGTGCTCCTCCTCCAATTGCCCAATCCGGTCAGAGCAATCGTCCATGAGCTTTTCTCCCACTTTTTTATAAATATCGTCATCCGAGCTGTAGATGGTGTCCGCACGGGTCAGCCATAACTGCGCCCGGTTCAGGTTTCCCGCTTCCATGGCTTCCACACCCAGCTGATAATAGATTTTCGCCAATCCGGCCCAATCCTGTTTCTTTCGGCACTCTGCCAAGCGGCTCTCCGGATCCGATGTCTTTTTTCCAAATAGATGAAACATGTTACCGCAAATCCTCCGATTCTATTTCCATGCACCTTTTCTCTATAACAGATGCCGGGATTATCACGGGAAACGGCAGAGTCCAATGCTCTGCCATTCCCTGCTTTCTCTCTTTTCCTGCTTATGGCTTATTTATACATGGGACCGTAAGCCGCACATGCACGGTAGTCCTGTCCTTCCTTATCCATGCCGAATGCGTTCCAGGCAGCGGGACGGAAGATCTTGTCCTCGTCCACATTGTGCATTGCCACGGGAATCCGCAGCATGGAGCACATGGTAATCAGATCCGCGCCGATGTGGCCGTAGCTGATGGCGCCGTGATTAGCGCCCCAGTTGTTCATCACGTCATAAGCGGTCTTGAAAGCGCCTTTGCCGGTGGTCCTGGGAGCAAACCAGGTGCAGGGCCATGTATAGTCGGTGCGCTTCCACAGCACATCCGTCACTTCCGCAGGAAGATGGATGGTCCAGCCCTCTGCGATCTGCAGCACGGGGCCCAGTCCCTTCACCAAGTTCAGGCGGATCATGGTGGCGGGCATCTCGGCCTCTGTCACGAAACGGGAAGAGAATCCGCCGCCCCTGAAATAGCCGCAGTCAGCATAGTTCCATGTGGTAGCTTTCATGATAGCCTTCTGGTCTTCCTCGGTCACCTCATACCAAGGCTTCATGACGCCGTTGCCGTCGGCATCCTTGGCCTGTCCGTTGGCATCCAGACATGCCGCACCGGAGTTGATCAGGTGGATGAATCCGCCCGCTTCCTTCGCAACGCCCTCCAGGTCATAGCCTGTGGCCTTCTTCACGGCCTCAGGGCTCCAGTATGTACGCACATCCGCGAAAATCTGGGCGCGGTTGGTGAGCAGCTTCATGAACAGCATGCCCAGGCCGTTGAGCACATCGTTCTCCGTAGCCAACACATAAGGCTCCCTTGCCCCGTTCCAGTCGAAGGAGGTATTCAGCATGGCCTCGGGGAAATCGCAGTTGGGATAGAAATCCGTCCACTGACGCTGTCCCTGGAAACCTGCGGCGATGGCATTGTGCCCAACCATCTCCTCTTCCCTTCCCTCAGGCAGATTCTTGTTGCCGTTCATTAAATCCTTGATGATACACATCATCTTGACTACAAACTCCCAGTCCTTATCCTTCTGCTCCCTCGTCTTCTGGATGAATTCCGGATTCTTGTCAAAGCCTTCGATACAGTTCTCCTTCACCCATGCAAGAGCCTTCTCGTATTCCTTCTGATCATAAATACCTTCCGTCATACGGCGGATGATTTCCACCTCGTCTACGGATTCCACACGCATGCCCAGGTAATCCTCGATAAAGGCCGGGTCAATGATGGAGCCGCCGATACCCATACAGATGGAACCGATCTGCAGATAGGATTTGCCCCTCATGGTAGCCACTGCCACTGCGGCGCGGCCGAAACGAAGGAGCTTCTCCTTCACATCCTCAGGAATGGATGTATCATCCGCCTCCTGTACATCATGTCCGTAGATACCAAATGCGGGCAGTCCCTTTTGGGCATGGGTTGCCAATACGGATGCCAGATATACTGCGCCGGGACGCTCCGTGCCGTTGAATCCCCACACGCCCTTGATAGTATTGGGATCCATGTCCATTGTCTCCGCGCCGTAGCACCAGCAGGGAGTAACGGTGAGGGTGATGTCCACGCCTGCCTTCCTGAACTTGTCCGCACAGGCAGCTGTCTCTCCCACACGTCCGATGGTGGTGTCCGCGATCACAACCTTCACCGGCTCGCCGTTGGAATAGCGCAGGTTCTCCTCAAAAAGGGCAGCCGCTGCCTTTGCCATGTTCATGGTCTGATCTTCCAGTGATTCCCGCACCTTCAGTGCGCCTCTCCTGCCGTCAATCGTAGGCCGGATACCAATCACCGGATAATCGCCAATCAACCTGTTCTCTGCCATTAAAAAGTTCCTCCTCTACTAATATATAATGATCGTACTATAGCCATTCACTTTTGAATCAACATTGTCCCGCAATCTCATGCGCATCGGCACATATGGAATCAAAAGCTGACACAGTACTCATGTGTAAATATTATACCATAACACCCATACATTTCAAGCTTTTTTCCGTACAATTGTACAAATAAACTACCGTCCACTCCTCTCAAAACACCAGATACGTGCAAAGCGCTCAAAATATGCGTTTAGATGTAAAACACTCCGGTTTTCCGCACAGAGAAGTACGAAAATACATCCTGTCATCGGCATATTTATTTCAGCTCTCCATCCCATGGCAGAAATTCACAGGAGCACACCAGCGGAAAATTTCCCGCTTCATAATAAATCGGCAGTGCTTTTTCCTCCCCCACATCGGCGCCGCAAATGAAATAAGAGCCGTCCTTCGTCAGAATCATGGTATTCTCCCGATCTCTTTCATAATTCTCGATAAACTCAGTCAAATCCTGACAATCCATATTGTAGCTGATACGCCCTGTCCAGACCATGGCCACATCCTCTGCCACCTGTGTCGGCGCAGACACAACCGTACCAGTGGTTCCGCAGTTTCCCGCATAATTGTCCCCCCATGTCCACAGGCTTCCGTCGCGGAGCAATGCCGCATGATTATACGCCCCACCCGTCACCAGTGCCGCATCCTCCAGCACCTTCACAGGATAGGGATAGAAACACTCCCTGTCTCTGTCATACCCGACTGTCCCGAAGATCCAGACCGAATCGTCCGTCTTCATACAGGCCACATCACTCCGGCCGCAGCGGGCATAGGCCACATCCTCCATCAGAAGGCTGGCTTCTGTCACCAGATGATACTCCCTGTTCACATGCTTCATCCATTCTTCTTTCTCATACCGCGGCAGCGCTCCCCCGGTACCGTTTCCCATGCCGTAGAGCTTATGATCCTTTGTGAGATAAATGGTAAAGCCCTCCTGGGAACAGTCTACATGTATGACCTCTTCCGCTATTTTCACCATATCCTTATAGAAATTCTTCCCCTGCGGCCCCTGCCCCAGCTGGCCGTAACTATTCTCTCCGCACCCCCACAAGACGTGCTCCTCATCTATATAATAGAGATTGGATAGATTCCCGGTATTGGTGATATAATGCTCCTCTATGGAAATCTCCACTCTGTATTCGGAATACTCCGTCCGCACATCCTCCGGTCCGTTTTCCGGAGTGTACAGACCATGTCTTCCCGCATCCGCCGCATTCGACAGCGCTGTTTCTTTCCCTTTGCCGGGATTATCCGTCAGGCTTCTCCCATCCGGTTCATGAAATGCCGCAAAACAGGTTATTCCCAGCATACAGATCATGACCACTGACACACCTGCTCCATACCCCTGTCTGTACCGCATGATTCCCTTGATCCTTCTCTCCATAAAACGTCTGGCGCCTCCCGCCGATGTGGCCAGATTCCCCCGGAGGTGTTCTGTGCAGGAGCAGGCAGCCGCGGCCAACAGGCTCTCCCCGTAGGCATAGCGTTCCCCCGGCTGCATCCCCCTGACCACTCTGGCGTCGCAGGCCAGCTCTCCATCCTGCCTTGAGGCATAATAGGCCCACCATATGAAAGGATTATGCCACTGCAGAATCAGACAGATCACCCGCAGAAACTGCCAAAACGGATCTCCCGCCTTCAGATGCTGGCGCTCATGCAATATTACATGCTCTATCACGGAGTCCTCCTTCAGACCTTCCATATCTATATAGACTGCCGGGGAGAAGACACCCGCCAGACAGTTGTATCCCGGCATATCATATAACGGAATTCCGTACAGAAGTGTCCCCACCCTTTTTCTTCCCAATTTTAAGCTGAAAAAGAGCCTGATATTATTGGCCGTCAGATAGATTGCCGTTATCGCTGCGCCCGCAAGCCACAGGCAGAAAATAAGCCGGCGGAGCTGCCCTTCCTGCTTTGTCTGTTCCTCAGCCACTCCTATCAGTTGCCGGTCGTCTCTTCCAGCCGTATAGTCTACGCCGCTGTCCTCCGGCAGTGCTGCTTTCGTCTGCCCGCCAACCGGCCGGTCACTGACCTCCTCTGCCCTCTCCGGACTTTCTCCGGCACTGTCCTCCGGCGGCGCTTCTTTCGTCTGCCCGCCGGCATGGTAACCGCTGTCCGTCTCTGACGCTTTGATAAATTCTCCTGCACTTTCCTCTGGCAACGCTTTCGTCCGTTCACTGCCTCTCCATACCCATTCCGTGACCCCGGGCACTTCCGGCAAGATCTCAACCCGCACCGGTACCAGAATCCGCAGCGCTACAAAAATCCACAGAAAATACTTCACGCCCGGTTCCAGCCGCCTCAGCAATACCCGGCTGACCAGGATAACCAGCAGTGTCAGAACCGCCGCTTCCGCCGTAATCCGGCTTAAGTACAAAAATCTCATATATCCTCCTTCAACTCTCTTCTGCGTCTCCCTCCGGCCTAAGCTCCTCCAGTACCTTCCTGATCTCCCGGATGTCCTCCCGGGACAGCGCATTCTCCTGGGCCATGGCCGAGACCATCAATCCCAGTCTGCCCTGATAGAAATTCTGCAGAAATGTGCTTCTTTCTCTCCTTGCCACAGTCTCCTCCGAATGCACCGGCATATAAAATCTGGTCCGGCCCCGCCGCTCATAGGTCACAAGACCTTTGGCTTCCATCCTTTTCAGAAAAGAAATAACTGCCTGCTTGCTCCATCCGGTATCCTGTTCCAGCTTTCCCGTAATCTGCATTACGGACATAGCCCCTTCCTTCCATAATAAACGGAGCAGCTTTTGTTCGGATTTTGTTATATTTGCCTCTTTCCCTTCCATAGTCGCTTCCTCTCCCTCCTGCCTGCGTAACATCCGATGCAATGCCTCACCATCCGTCAAGTTTATATCTTCTTCCTCCCGGCCCTCTGACTCTTCCTTCCAAAACAGATCCTTATTCGCCGGCCCCGCTCAACCCTATAGTCCTATTATACTGCAACACATTTTCATTTACAAGCAATTTTGGTAACAAAATAGTTTCCAATTATCTTAAGATTTTTTCTCCGTTTTTTAAGTTATATTTGCATATCCCGCCAAATTGTGCTATAGTTACTTCAGCACTTTAAACTTGCAGTGTGCGACAGTGTACCTTCATAGCAAAACCGTCACGCCTTGCAATAATCAAACATACCTATAGGAGGCACTATGAAACTACTATTACTTATCCTCTATTTTGCGGTACTCATCGCCATCGGGCTCTACTGCCGCAAGCATGCTACCGATGTCAACGGCTTCGTACTGGGCGGCCGTTCCGTGGGGCCGTGGCTCACCGCCTTTGCCTACGGCACATCCTATTTTTCCGCAGTTGTATTCGTGGGCTATGCGGGACAGTTCGGCTGGAAATACGGTGTAGCCGCCACATGGGCAGGAATCGGCAATGCCATCATCGGCTCCCTGCTGGCCTGGGTGGTCCTGGGACGCCGCACCCGCATTATGACGCAGCATCTGGACTCTGCCACCATGCCCCAGTTTTTCGGGGAACGTTTCGGCAGCAAGCCGCTGAAAATCGGAGCTTCCGCCATTATATTCATCTTTTTGATTCCTTATACCGCATCCCTGTACAATGGCCTGTCCCGGCTCTTCGGTATGGCTTTTGACATCGATTACTCCGTCTGCATCCTGCTGATGGCCGTATTGACGGCAATCTATGTCATCGCAGGCGGCTACATGGCCACTGCCATCAATGATTTCATTCAGGGCATAATCATGCTGGTAGGCATCATGACGGTCATCGCGGCGGTATTAAAGAGCAAAGGCGGCTTTATGACGGCTCTGGACAATCTGGCGAGAGTGACGGACGAATCCGCAGCAGCCACGCCCGGCATCTTCGCCTCCTTCTTCGGACCGGATCCGCTGAACCTGATGTTTGTGGTAATCCTGACCTCTCTGGGCACCTGGGGTCTTCCGCAGATGGTACAGAAATTCTACGCTATCAAAAACGAAGAGTCCATCAAAAAGGGGACCATCATCTCCACCCTGTTCGCCCTGGTAGTGGCAGGCGGCAGCTATTTCCTGGGCGGTTTTGGCAGACTCTTCTCCGATCAGATCGACGTGACGGCGAACGGCTTTGACTCCATTATTCCCACCATGTTGTCAGATCTCTCTCCCATGCTGATCGCTTTGGTGGTGATTTTGGTGCTCTCCGCCTCCATGTCCACATTATCCTCTCTGGTCATTGCGTCCAGCTCCACTTTGACCATTGACTTTTTGAAGGTTCTTGTTTTCAAGAAGATGGAGGAGAAAAAGCAAGTTCTGACCATGCGTATCCTGATCGTGGTCTTTATCGCCATTTCTTCCGTTTTGGCCCTGATCCAGTATAAGAGCTCCGTGACCTTTATCGCTCAGCTGATGGGCGTATCCTGGGGTGCGCTGGCCGGCTCCTTCCTGGCACCTTTTCTCTACTCACTTTATTCCAAAAAGGTGACCAAGGCATCCTGCTGGGTCTGCTTCCTGTTCAGCTCCATATTAATGATCGCCAATATTTTCTTCCGCTCCTCCTTCCCGGCGATCATGCAGTCGCCCATCAACTGCGGCGCCATCGCCATGCTTGCGGGCCTGGTCATTGTACCGGCGGTAAGCCTCTTTACACCCAGGCCGGACAAAAAGCTGGTGGACAATGCCTTCGCATGCTATGAGAAGAAAACGGAAGTCTCCCAGAAGACTGCGCTGGGACAATCCAGATAAAGAGGGCCGCCCGTCAACGGACTTTCTTATAAATAAACCAAACGGAAAAACCTCTCTACGGCAGGATGATCTGTCCCTGACTGCAGAGAGGTTTTCTTACCTTATAGGAAAGTCCGTCGTAAGACGGATGATGGCTGGTCACCAATCCGCCGCCGAAACCCGACGGCCACCGATCCCCATCATACAGCCAGGTCAGCATCCCCTTCTGTGCCAGCTGTTCATGGAACATGTCTTCTCTCCCTGTATCCTATTAAGCAAAAGCCCTCTGCAGGAATCTTTCTCCTGCAGAGGGCTTATCAGTCGTCTTTAATTGTTAATCAGCTTGTCGTCTTCATTATTCCAGCTGTAGAGCTTGCGGATATCCTCGCCCACCTTCTCTGCCGGATGCTCGGAAGCAAGCTTTCTCATGGCCTTGAAATGCACCTGACGTCCTGCCGGGGACATATCGAGCAGGAATTCCTTCGCAAAGGTTCCGTCTTGGATATCGCTTAAGATCTTCTTCATGGCCTTCTTGGTATCCTCGGTGATAATCTTGGGTCCGGTAATATAATCGCCGTATTCCGCAGTGTTGGAGATAGAATACCGCATTCCTGCAAAACCGCTTTGGTAGATCAGGTCCACGATCAGCTTCATCTCATGGATACACTCAAAGTAAGCATTTCTCTCATCATAACCGGCCTCCACCAAAGTCTCAAAACCGGCCTGCATCAATGCGCACACACCGCCGCACAGAACGGCCTGCTCACCGAAGAGGTCAGTTTCTGTCTCGGTGCGGAAGGTAGTCTCCAGAACACCTGCCCTTGCGCCGCCGATGCCCAGTGCGTAAGCCAAGGCAATATCCTGTGCCTTGCCTGTGGCATCCTGCTCCACGGCGATAAGGCAGGGAACACCCTTGCCTTCCTGGTACTCGCTTCTCACGGTATGTCCCGGTCCCTTAGGGGCGATCATGGTCACGTCCACGTAAGCGGGAGGTACGATACAGCCGAAGTGAATATTGAAACCATGGGCAAACATCAGCATATTGCCCTCCTCCAGGTTGGGCTCGATGTCCTTCTTGTAAAGATCTGCCTGCTTCTCATCGTTGGTCAGGATCATGATAATGTCCGCCTGCTTCGCGGCTTCTGCGGCGGTAAACACCTCAAAGCCCTGCTTTACGGCCTTGTCCCAGGATTTGGAACCCTCGTACAGACCGATGATCACATGACAGCCGGAATCCTTCAGGTTCAGCGCATGGGCATGGCCCTGGCTGCCGTAGCCGATGATCGCAATCGTCTTGCCTTCCAAGAGTGATAAATTGCAGTCTTCCTGATAAAAAATCTTTGCCATTTTCTATTTCCTCCTAATTTTATGCCTGTCCGCTGTCAGTGCCGCTCAGCGGAGCAATTTATGGCCGCAAAGTGCATGCGTCCCTAAATTCTCCGGGCACTGACAGCTCCCAGGCGGTTTGCCTGCAGAATATGGTATGGCATTCTGCAGAATAATATATAACTGACAGGTTATCCCTGGAGCTAATCAAATTTAACCACTGGTTCCGTACCTCTGCTCAAGCCGGCGATTCCGGTTCTTGCCAGTTCCAGAATCTCGTAACCCTCCAACAGATCAATAAATGCCTCGATCTTCTGCTGGTTGCCGGTAAGCTCGATCATCAGGCTTTCCGGCGCCACATCGATGATTTTGGCACGGAAAATATCCGCTACCGCAATGATGCCCTGGCGCTGCTCTGCCGTAGCGCGCACCTTGATCATAATCAATTCCCGGTAGACGCTCTTTTCCGGTTCCAATTCTTTGATACTCCGTACGTCCTCAAGTTTTGACACCTGCTTCTCGATCTGTTCCAGTATCTCATCGTCGCCGGAAGCAACAATGGTGATCCTGGTAATCCGGGGATCCGACGTAACGCCTGCGGTAATGCTCTCCACATTATATCCCCTTCTGGAAAAAAGTCCTGAAATCCGGCTCAAAACACCGGAAGTATTATTTACCAACAGCTGAAATACTTTGGAATGTACTTCTATCTTCTGCATTATAGACTCCACCTCTCCTTATTTCGAATAACCGCATACCCCCATAAAATCCTTTCGATATCATACCAATTTCCGGAAAAAATGTCAATAAAAATCTCTTTTCCGGTTCCATTTCCGGCAGCACACCGCCTAAATCACTTTCTTCCGGCTCCATCTGCCGGTCAAAAACCAGAGGAACGAAATCAAATAGTTCGTAGCCCATCCCATGGGAACCGCATACCAGACCGCCTCCACGCCCCATATACCTGCAAAGCGGAAAGAGACGAAAACCCGGATTCCCAGATTAATCAGATTCGCCATGGTAAATACCGCCACATCTCCCGCTCCCTTCAGCACCCCGTCCGTAATGGCCTTGATACCGATAAACAGGAAAAAGAATCGGATGAAGCGCAGATAGGTATCCCCGGTGGCAAAAGCCCCCGCACTGCTGCCGTCCTCGATAAACGCCGAAATAATCTGTACATGAAACAGACTCAGCACCGCCAGAATCAGCGCAGCAAACCCAAGGACGATACCGTAAGCCGTAAGATACCCCTTCTTTACCCTGTCCGGATTCCCGGCCCCCAGGTTCTGGGCAGTAAAGGTGGACATAGCATTCCCGGTGGCAATCATGGGCACGATGCAGATAGACTCCACCCGCATCCCGGAGGTATAACCGGCCAGCACCGAAGAGCCGAAGCCGTTCACCACGGATTGCACCAGGAGCATGCCGATGGAAACGATAGACTGCTGAAGCATGGACGGAATCGCGATTTTTATCATACTGCCCAACATTTCCAGGCTGTATATCCCGCCCCGGCCCTGCCTGTCTTCTCCTATCCGATCCTCCCCAGGAGACTTTCCCCGACAGGCTTTTGCTGCCTGGCCATCCAAAAGCCGTGTATCATCTTTCACCTCCCAAGCCGGGATGGTCTGGCCAGCTGCCCGCATTTCCTGCTCCGCAGGCAGCTGTCCATCCTCCTGCGTTTCCGTGCCGAATCCGCGCAGCGCTCTCATCAACAGCAGAAAGGAAATCACCGCTGACAGACCCTGGGCGGTTACCGTGGCAATGGCTACCCCCGCCACCCCCAGGTGAAAAGCCAGAACCATAAGCAAATCCAGAAAAACATTCAATACCGAAGAAAACAAAAGCAGATACAGAGGCGTCTTTGAATCACCCAGGGCGTTGAATACCGCAGACAGAACATTATACATGAACAGAAACGGTAATCCGACAAAATAAATACGCAGATATAGAACCGCATCCTCCAGAATGTTAGCCGGCGTACGCAGAGCCGTGAGAATCCGCCCACACATGGCAAAGCCGAATGCCCCCAGCACAACGCTCACCGCCGCGAAGCTGATCAACGCCGTATACACGGATACCTTCATCTTCCGGTACTCGCCGGCTCCCAGATATTGGGAGGTAATCACCGAAGCCCCGATTCCGCCGCCGATGGCAATCATGATAAATACCGTGGTCAGCGAATAAGATGCCCCCACCGCCGCCAGTGCATCTTCCCCCACGCACTGGCCTACGATGACAGAATCCGCCATATTATAAAATTGTTGAAACAGATTGCCCAAGATCATGGGAAGCGCAAAGAAAAACAGGGACTTCCCCGGAGCGTCCTTCAGCATATCGTACTTTTTCATTTTCCCCCAGTCCTTTCATCCATTTCCGGCGGTGCATGTCTCTTTCGGCAGCTGCATTTCTTCCTTCCGTCTGTCCATTGTCCGCTTCTGTCTCCGCATTTTTCCTTCCGTCTGACCACTGTCCGTTCCGGCATTCTGCGCTTAACAGGACTGCAGCTCTCCTCAATTTACAGCACAGCTCGCGCCTTACCGATATACTTCATTCACAAAACGCCGCAGCGCCTCCAGAGACCGCTCTACCTTTTCCGTATCGATACAGTACGCCATCCTGAAATATCCCGGCGCGCCGAAGGTATCCCCCGGTACCAGAACCAGATCATATTGAAGTGCTTTGCGGCAGAACACCTTCGCGTCCTCCTCCAGGGCTTTCGGGAAAATGTAGAAAGTTCCTCCCGGCTTTACACAGGTAAAACCAAGGGCCGTTAACTCGTTATAAAGTATATTCATATTCGTTTCATAGACGCTCAGATCCGCAGTCCTGTCCAATACCTTTGCCACTGCCAGCTGAATGATGGAGGGAGGGCAGTTGTGGCCGATGCCCCTGGATATCTGGCCGCACATATTCACCATTGTCTCCGCATCCCTGCAGCGGGGATTCACCGCCACATAGCCGATGCGTTCCCCGGGAATGGACAGAGACTTGGAGAAGGAATAGCACATGATGGTATCGTCATAAAAGCAGGACACACAGGGAGCCTCCACTCCCCGAAATACGATCTCACGGTAAGGTTCGTCCGAAATCAAGTAAATCGTATGGCCGTACTCCTCCGACTTCTTTTTCAGGAGTCCGGCCAGCCGCTTCAATGTCGCCGCCGAATACACCACACCGGATGGGTTATTGGGGGTATTGACCAACACCGCCATCACCTTCTCTGTAAGCATTTCCTCCAGCTTCCCGAAATGAATCTGAAAATTATCCGTGTCAGGGGGCACCACCTTCAGCTTGGCCCCCGTCAGGTTCACATAGGGCCCGTACTCCGGAAAATAGGGGGCAAAAGTGAGAATCTCGTCACCAGGCTCTGTCACCAGGCGGAACGCATGGGCCAGGGCCCCGGCAGCTCCCACCGCCATAAAGATATGCTCCTTACGGTAAGGCAGTCCGAACCGCCTCTCCAGGAACTCCGCCACCGCCTCACGCACACTGGTTATCCCCAGACTGGGGCTGTAGCCATGGAGCGCACTGGTCTCCTCTTCGTTCAGCATCCTGACCATCTCTTCCGTAAATTCCCGGGGAACGGGCACGGAAGGGTTACCTAAGCTGTAGTCAAACACATTCTCATATCCGATCTCCTGCCCCCTGGCAGTAGCAAACTCCGACAATTCCCGGATGACGGACTTGCCGGACAACATATCTTTATATTTTTGAACTAACATATGCCTGTATCCTTTCTTCGTATCTTCTATACCCTCTGTATTCTCTCTATTCTTCGTCTGCTTCTATAGTTCCTCCGCTACTTCTATAGTTCTTCCTCTTCTATCAGTCCTTCCGCCTCTCCTAATTTTTCCGGCTCTTCCTATTTTACCACTTTTATCATGCATTACAAGTTCTTTCCGGATTCTTACGGGTTTCCGGTCTCATCCGGCCCGAAAGCCTCGGTTGGCGCCTCTTTCCGCCATCCGCCCGGCTTTCTTCCGCAAAGTCCTCCCGTCATCGCTTTGCTTTCTCTATAGAGTGCCACCTTTCTATAATACAACTGTGGGGCTTGTAGCCGTTGCGCATGGCCCCCACCACAGACCTGGGATTGTAAATATGGCGGAACCTTTGCAGACAATATCCGTCATACCAGTCGCTTACCTGGTCAAAATCCATTTCAAACCGCACACACAGCGCCTTTACCTCCTCCTCCGTAAAGCCGGTATATTCCTCCAACTCATACTGATTGGTCATGGAGTATTCCCAGAACATATTTAGGGCAGAATGCTGCCCGTACTTCTTGACCGGCAGGATCCCTGTCATATAGGCCAACGCTACAAAAATCTGATCCTTCAGAAGATTGCGCAGGAAATCAAGATACTGCTTCTGCAGCGCCTCAGACTCCTGCCTTTCCCGCATCACACAGTCCCATTCATCGACAAGAAAAATAAACTGCCTGTGGGTTTTGGCATAAATTTTTCTCAGCGCGGCGGCAAGTCCCATATTCTGCCCTTTTAAAATGTCAGCATACTCCTCCTGTAGTTCCCCTGTTACCTCCTGCTCCAGATACTCCGTTACCTTTCCGGAATCTGCCTCGATCAGGAACTGCTGTATGTTCAAATAGATCACATCATACCGGTTCAGATGATCCGGAAAAGATTTGTCGCCCTCAATCTTTAGCCCTGCAAACAGCTCCCTGGAATCGCAGCCGCTGCCGTAATAGGCGGCCAGCATCTGAAGCGCCATAGACTTTCCGAAACGCCTGGGCCTGCTGACACAGATATATTTATCGTTTGTATTCAGCAGCGCATTTGTACAGGCAATCAGATTTGTCTTGTCCACATATATTCTGGACCGAATTGATTCCCGGAACCCCTGATTGCCCGGATTAAGATAAATTCCCATACAGCACCTCCTCTTTTCCACAGCCTGTCTCATGCCATAAGTCTATCTTAGCACAAAGTCCCTCGGGTATGCAAAGGAATTTTGGATTGGGCAAACGTAATTCCGCCCTGCAATAGAGGGCGGCCGCCCTGCGAATATGTATTCGTCAAAGCGGCCGCCTTTTGCCGAAGTACCCCCGCGGCATTCGTCAGGGTTCTTCGGATTTCAACTCACTGCCTGCCGGGCAATGCCTGCTCGCGGGAATCAGCTTTCCCCGTACAAATATTGCCCGGACTTCACTTTCGAAAACGCCGAAATCAGATATTCAGCAGCTCGCTGTACGCCTTCAGCGCGCCGTCCGTGTCATGGGCCAGTACCTTCTTCGCCAGTACCTTGCCCAGCTGTACGCCTTCCTGGTCAAAGCTGTTGATATTCCATACAAAGCCCTGGAACATTACCTTGTTCTCAAAATGGGATAACAGCGCGCCGAGGGCTTCCGGTGTCAGCTGCTCGCCCGCGATAATACTGGAGGGGCGTCCGCCCTGGAAATTTTTGTTGCGGTTGTCATCCGCCTTCCCGCAGGCAAAGGCCACAATCTGCGCCGCCACATTGGCGCCAAGCTTCTGCTGACTGGTGCTGTCCTGGATCACCACATCCCTGCCCATCTGGTTATTCTTAAAGCCAACGAACTGCAGGGGGATGATATCCGTCCCCTGATGGAGCAGCTGATAGAAGGAATGCTGCCCGTTGGTGCCGGGCTCACCGAAAATCACGGGGCCTGTCACATACTCCACCGGCTCGCCGAAACGATTCACGGACTTGCCGTTGGACTCCATGTCAAGCTGCTGCAGGTGTGCCGGGAAACGGCTCAAAGCCTGGGAATAAGGCAGTACCGCCGTATTCTGGTATCCCAGTACATTGCGCTCGTATACGCCGATCAGGGCATCCAGCATGGCAGGGTTTGCATACATGTCCCTGTTCTTCGCCAGCCTGTCTTCCTCTGCCGCGCCCTCCAGGAACCGGGCGAATACATCCGGGCCGAAAGCCAGGGACAGTACCGCACCGCCCACGCCGGAGGTGGAGGAGAAACGTCCGCCGATATAGTCGTCCATAAAGAAGGCAGCCAGATAGTCGTCACTCTTTGCCAGAGGGGAGGTCTCACTGGTAACGGCAATCATATGTTTCGAAGCATCCAGGCCCGCGTTCTTCAGCGCATCCTTCACGAAGGACTCATTGGTCAGGGTCTCCAATGTGGTGCCGGATTTGGATACCAGTACAAAAATGGAATGTGCCACATCAATACCGGCAAGCACCGCCGCCGCATCGTCGGGATCCACATTGCTGATAAACCTGGCTTCCATCTTGAAGGTATTGTTTGCCTTTGCCCAGTTTTCCAGGGCCAGGTACATGGCGCGGGGGCCTAAGTCACTGCCGCCGATGCCGATTTGCACTACAGTTGTAAACTTCTCTCCCGCGGCATTGGTAATCTCACCGCTATGCACCTTATTGGCCAGTTCCGCTATCTTTTTCTGCTCATTTACATAGAAGCTGCGCTTGTCCACTCCGTCCGCCACAACGGCTTCTCCCAGCTGTCCTCTGGTCATGTGGTGGAGCACCCTGCGCTTTTCTCCGGTATTGATCACCTCGCCGTTGTACAGCGCCTCAAATTTCTCCGCAAGTCCGGTCTCTTCCGCCAGTTTTGCCAGAGCCTCCAGTACCCTGTCGTCCACCTGCTTTGCGGCGTAATTGTAGGCAAGCCCTGCCGCCATGGGCACGCTGTATTTGCCGACGCGTTCCGCTCCCGCCTGCCCCGTCATTGCCTCCTTCAGGTTTACTTTTGCCACCTTCTGCAGTTCCTGATAAGCAGAGATGGTATCCAGATTGTTCCAGGTAATCATAATCGCCTCCAACCTCCTTTATTTTTCCGGGATTTCCCTTTCATGGCTGCTTTCCATGCCTCCCTGATATGCAGGCGCGTCCTTTGCGCCTCATTGAAGTACTGTAAGACATATTGCCTTATCTTACGATTATACTACGAATTGTAGGTGAATTCAAGCACGGGAAGCCGTTTTACCGTTTTTTCCGGTCAGCGTCTTCATCCGTGCTTTTATCAAGCCTATGTAATCGTCTATCGCTTCCGCGGCTGCCGGGATAGACATTTTGTCCCCCGGAACCTGCGTTTTCCCTTCTTTTAAAATATCCAAAAACTGCCTTTGGAAAACGCGAAGCCTTGTTGTCAGCTCTTCCTCCCCGATCAGCTCCAACATGGTGACGGCATCCAGAAAAATTGCCCGAAAAATCCTGTTCCCTGCCTCCACCTGCTCCCGGGGGCTTCTCTCCTTCCCGCAGAAAGCGGATATCTCTTCCTTTAATTCCAAAAGCACGCCGATAGATGCCTGAAAACAGCCTGTCAGTTCCACGGGCTGCGGCTTTGCCTTCTCAATTGTTGCGATTACCGCCCTGTCACCCAGTCTTGCCGCCAGTTCCTCCTCCGTGAGGAAAAAGTTCTCCGGCTCAGGAGAATTCTGCCTTCTGTTATTCAGAAAAACGTACCGTCCCTCTTTCATCCCTGTGTATACAACGGCATGCCTGCCGCCGGTTGGGGCGGCCATTCCCAACATGGCACAGGAGACGGATTGCAGGAACCCGCCCACAGCCGCCCTGTCCATTTTTGTTTCCGTCATGTGAAAGCCCCTGGGACGCAGATACAGATGAAACCAGGCTGCCGTCTGCAGCATCGGGCCCGCACAGTACACTCCGTCTTCCCTGGCAAACAGATACGGCAGCCCCATAGCCAGCGCAATCTCCCTATCCTGCGTCTCTATCCCAAAGCGTTCCAGCATATTTGCCAGACCAGCATATGCGCATGAGGAATTGAAAGTCATATACTTCAAAATGAGCGTCTCCTTCCATCAATGCCCGCATTCCTGCGAATCATCCAAATTGGATAGGAATTGTCGGAAAATAACTGCTGCAACTTGTTCAGGCAAAAGCCCGGAAATCCAGCAAAGTCTGCTGTAAACTTGCAGCAGTTATTTGTAGACACTTCCATAATACCCGGCGCCTCCCGGAAACTGCTGTTCCGCCAATACCGGCAGAAAGCCTCCCGGTAAGGTTCATCAGGGCTTCAGCCATCCCGCCTGAATCCCATGGTCAATATTGTCCGAAACCCAGACGTACACCTTCGGCATAAACTCCTTCACCACCGCCATCCTCTTTTCCACCGCCGCGCGGTTGGTGCCGCTTTCCACCCAGGTATGCCCGTCTGTCAGTGTGTTGTGAAGAAATGGCTGCAGCCGGTCCATACAGGCCGCGTACTTTGCATCCGCAGTCTCCATGGCGTCAAATTCCTCCCAGAATGCCCTGAACATCTTCCCCTGTTCCCGGGGAAGTCTTGCAAACAGTTCGTCGGCCGCGGCCTTCTCCCGCTCCTCTTTCCCCTGATTGCCTTCCACGTCGTAGGCAAAGGTGTCCCCGGCTATAATTTCCACCAGGTCATGAACCACACACATCTGAACCACCCTGCCGATATCCACCGGCTCCGCTGCGTATTCCTGAAAAAGCATGGCCATCACCGCAATGTGCCAGGAATGCTCCGCATCGTTCTCCCTGCGGCTCTTGTCAATCAGCAGGGTCCTGCGCAGGATTGCCGTCATTTTGTCAATCTGTGCCGTGAACAGAAGCTGACTGTCCATCCTTTCATCTTTGCTGCTGAGAAAATCTTCCACTCCCATCCTATGCCTCCAATCTGTATTTTCCCGTCCTCTTAAAACCGTAATCCCATCTCCTGCCATAAATCTATCTTAGCACATAGTTCCCGCGCCATGCAAAGGATTTTTGCAAAAATTACACGTCCCCAAAATCGGCAAACGGGGAAAACGCAATATAATGTCACATTTTGGCACATTTTCTGCACCCGCTTAATATATTGATAGAAACAGGCGGAAAAAACGGTCCCAAAATCCTGCTGGGAGGAATGCATATGGGAAATTATCTGACTTGGGAGGAACGATATAATATAGGTATCGAAATCATCGACAGAGAACATAGAAAGCTGTTCAGTATTCTGAATAAGCTGTTTCGTTTTGGACATA
Organism: uncultured Acetatifactor sp.; assembly: GCA_910584865.1. GTDB lineage: Bacteria > Bacillota > Clostridia > Lachnospirales > Lachnospiraceae > Acetatifactor. The sequence goes on along the minus strand of CAJUCE010000012.1, from coordinate 41,566 downwards.
CGGAAGAAAAAAGTCGCTTTGCCTGCCAGGAGGCGATAAAATATTTTAAGGAACACGCTGTACAGCACTTTGCGGACGAGGAAGCCTATATGGCCTCCATCCATTATCCGGGACTCGGGCCCCACAGGCGCATCCACAAAGATTTCCGGGAACGGATGCTGCCCGCCCTGGAAAGCGAACTGGAACTGACCCATTTTTCACATACGGCCATTCAGCATTTTCTCTGCGTATGTGCGGGATGGCTCATTGGACATACCCTGATAGAGGATCATATGATTGTCAGCGGAGAACCTGTCCGGCACTGGGAAAATCTGTTGCCGCAGGACGAACAGGCTGTGATGGGACAGACCATCGCCGGTCTGCTGCACAGCATGTTCCGACTGGATTCACAGCTCATCAGCAGCTGCTATTCCGGGGAAAAATTCGGAGACGAGATCTGCTGCCGCCTGATTTACAGAGGCAGGGACAAAAAAAGAATGGAATTTTTCCTCCTTTTCGAGGAACAGTTGATCGGAAACACGATTGGCAATGTCATAGACAAAAAATCCGAAACCACGGACATTATGCTGTGCAATATCGCAAAGTATGCGGCAAGGCAGCTTGTAGAACGCGTAAAATGGCATTTCCCGTCACTGGAACAGTTTGTGCTGATCTCGGAGCATGTGCTGTCCTACGAACAGTTTTATAAAATGTATGAGCGGCTGAGTCCCCGCTTCAGTCTTCTGTTCGACACAGGACAAGGGTACTTCGCCTGCTGTATGGCCGCCTCCGAAACTTCTCTTTCCGGGGAAGGCATATCGGCCGTCACAAAGGACGCTGTCGTCAAGATTGAAAGCCGCATGCACACTGACTGTCTGCCGGCCGGAAACAATCCGGAGCCGCCAACAGGCGGTGCGTTGTCTGACAGCAGAGGATACTCGTTCTCAGGCTGCATACAGGATGACGGCAGAGGATACGCACCCTCGGGCAGCGGCATGAACGATGATAAAGGATACACGCTCTCGGGTGGCATTCAAAACAACAGCAGAGGGCATATGCTCTCAGGCAACGCCCAGGACAACGAAAGAAGAAATATACCCTCGGGCAGAAGCATGGACGACAGCGGAGGATACACACTCTCGGGCAGCCTCCAAGATAATGGCAAAAGATGCTCGCTCCCGGGCAGCCTCCAGGATGACGGCAAGGGATGCTTGCTCCCAGACAACAAACAGATTGATGGCAGCGGATACATGCTTCCCGGCGGCAGCCAGGCTTACGACAGCGGGTACTTGCTTCCTGACGGCAGCCAGGCTTACGGCAGCGGATACATGCCCGCGGGCGGGAATCTGACTGACGGCATGGGGCACCCGCTCCCAGGCGGAGATCTGACTGACGGTAAGGGGCGTCCGCTCCCAGGCAGAGGTATGACTGACGGCATGGGGCGCCCGCTCCCAGGCGGAGGTATGACTGACGGCATGGGGCGCCCGCTCCCAGGCGGAGGTATGACTGACGGCATGGAGCGCCCGCTCCCAGGCGGAGGTATGGCTGACAGCAACGGACGCATGCCCTCAGACGACGGAACGATTGACGGCATGGGACGCCTGCTCTCAGGCAGTGACCCGGAATCCACCGACAGGCGAAAGAAGAAAATCCTGGTGGTGGATGACTCCGACTTTATGCGGACGACACTGCTGCAGCTGCTTGGAGACGACTACGATGTACTGACTGCAGATTCCGGCATATCCGCCATCCGGAGCATTACCCTCGTCCGCCCTGACCTGGTTCTGCTGGATTATGAAATGCCCGTCTGCAGCGGAAGCCAGGTACTGGAAATGATTCGTTCCGAAAAGGATTTCACGGATATCCCCGTGATCTTTCTCACCTGCCGCAGGGACAAACAAAGCGTCCAGAAGGCGATTTCCCTGAAGCCGGAAGGCTATCTGTCCAAATCCCTTTCCGCTGAATCCGTCAAAAGAGAAATTGACCGCTTCTTTGAAAAAAGCTGCGTATCCCATCTGCATCAGGCTTGAATGTGGTGACTTCGTCATTCAGGTATTCCGTATTCCGGTATTTCATGTATTTAAATGAAATATCGGTTGACCCGGTATCTCCGGCCATGATATAATATTGGCTCAGAGAGACATCGAGTCAATTTCCGGTCCCATATGCGCTGACACGCAGAAATTACAGTAATGTCTCCATTCGAGGCAGGAGACAGCCAAATGGCCATCCTGTCCCCTATACAACCGAATAGCAGGAATGTCTTCAGGGCAGGGTGACTTTTCAAAAGAATTCCCGATCGGCGGTTATAGTCCGCGGGCGCTTATGCGCGGGGTTCGGTGAAATTCCGAAACCGACGGTATAGTCCGGATTAAAGAAGGTGTATTGAGATTGCCAGATGGTGTCTGGCTTTTGTCTGCACTCTTTTTTCCGCCCGTAAAACGCTCTGATGGCATTTTCGATACACCTGAAATAATAGGTTCCGCATCCGGCAGGAATTCAACTATAGGAAGCAAGTGCAGCTTCCCACAGTTGAATGCGGCGCAAAGGACGCGCCTTTTATCAGAAGCAAAGTGATTGCTTCTGATAAGTTATATTGTCAGAAGCACCCATGCACCTGAAAAGCTTTCCGCAGCTTTCAGGTGTTATTTAATTTCAGGAGGTATCTGATATGAAGCAAAAAAACACAAAGAAACTGACAACCACCGGCATGCTTTGCGCACTTGCCTACGCCGCCACCGTCATAGGGCACGTCCCCCTGGTACTTTTTCTAAAGTATGACCCAAAGGATGTAATCATCGTCATTGGAGGGCTGCTTTTCGGCCCCCTTACTTCCCTGGCAATCAGTATCATCGTGTCCGTCACGGAAATGCTCACCATCAGCGGAACCGGCCCCTGGGGCTGCCTGATGAACGTGATCTCAAGCTGTACCTTCTCCTGCACCGCCGCCTTTCTTTACAAAAGGAAACGCAGCCTGCCGGGCGCCATAAGGGCGCTGTTATGCGGCTGGGGCAGCCAGGTGATGGTCATGATGGTCTGGAATTACTTGGTTACGCCGGTGTACATGGGCTATCCCAGAGAGGCTGTGGCCAAGTTGCTGCTTCCTGCGTTTCTGCCCTTTAATCTCATCAAAGGAGGGCTGAATACAGGTTTTACCCTACTTTTATACAAGCCTGTAGTTACAGTCCTGCGGCGCGCTCACCTGGCGGAGGCTGTTCCGGTTTCGGAGCATTCCGGAAAAATGCATTTTCGTCCCGGCGTGTTCCTGGCCGCCCTGTTTCTGCTGGTCAGCTGCGCGCTGCTGTTTCTGTACGCCAGCGAATTCATTCCCGAATAAGCAATGTCTGCTGTCTGTACCAGGGCAAGGCGAAGGAATGAGGCGCATTGCGGGGTGCGCCGATTGATGAGAACGCAGCGTTGGAGCGGACTGTCCATGCTGATCGATGGCAGCACTTCACTGGAACGGACTGCGCATGCTGATCAATGGCAGGCACCTCACTGGAGCGGACGGCGCATACCGGTTGATGGCAGCACAGCGCGGGGGCTGATTGCGCCAGGATTCATGCAACGGGATACCGGAATTGTGCAGAAACAACCTATGTGAAGGGCGGACGCTGCTGACTGGCCGCGGTCCGGGAGCAGAAATCCTTCTTCACTGTAGCTATTCTCGACGGTTCATGATATAATGTTGACTCAGAGGACATTAAGTCAAACTATTGATTTACAATACCTTTGACCAGCTATCCGGAAAATCCAGTTTTTGATAAGGAGAAGAACAAAATGACAGAAGTCAGTTTTTATGAACAGGCGGAAATAGACGATTCCCTTCTGGCCTTTGCAGTGATTATCGCAAGGTCAGAGGGCAAATGGGTCTTTTGCAGACATCGGGAAAGAGACACCTGGGAGGTGCCGGGCGGACACCGGGAACCAGGCGAAACCATTCTGGAAACCGCGAGGCGGGAGCTGCAGGAGGAGACAGGCGCCATCGATTTCCATATGGAACCTGTCTGTGTATACTCAGTAAAAGGGAAAACCGCCGTAAATAAAAAAGATACGGACGAAAGCTTCGGCATGCTGTTCGTTGCTAATATCCATTCCTTTGAAAATGAACTCCACAGTGAAATCAAGGAATTACTCCTTACCGACAGACTGGCGGACAATTGGACCTATCCCGCCATTCAGCCGAAGCTTCTGGATGAGGCGGTGCGGAGGGGCTGTCTACATTAACATACCAATACATTCATTTTCGAAGTAATCAATGCCCGGTGTCCGCACAAAAGGGAAGTATCTCCATGTCAGACAATTCCTTACCCCTCTTTCCCGTCTGTCTGTTTAGAAGTATATACCAAACGAAGACCGTTTTCATAACATTTTCTGCCTGTTTCGGCTAAGGAAACGGAACTCACTTTTCACCTGCCCCGAATTTCTTCTTATAATTTTCGATACAGTCTTCAATAACCTGAACTGCCTCTGCGGCGCCGCCGAACTCATTGACGACGGTGGTCTTTCCCTCCAGGTATTTATAGACGGAGAAGAAATGCTTCAGTTCCTCAAAGATATGCTTCGGCAGTTCCGAGATATCGGTGTATTTCATGTAGGTGGGATCGCCGTAGGGGATGGCAATAATCTTCTCGTCCCCCAGCCCGCCGTCTTCCATCCGCATGACGCCGATGGGGTAACAGCGCACCAAAGTCAGGGGCTGTATTGCCTCGGAACAGAGCACCAGTACGTCCAACGGGTCATGGTCATCCCCGTAGGTTCTGGGGATAAAACCGTAATTCATGGGGTAGTGGGTGGCCGTGAACAGGATCCTGTCCAGGATCAGCATGCCTGTCTCCTTGTCCAGTTCGTACTTTTTGTTGCTTCCCTTGGGGATTTCGATGACGGATATGAAATCCATGGGGAAAATTCGCTCTTCGCTGATGTCATGCCATATGTTCATCTCTTGTGCTCCTCTCCTATGGTGTGGGATGTTGCCCCCGTCAGCGGCACAGAACAATCTCCGCCGCCTCCCTGTATTCCTCCATTCTCTCGTCTGTAAGGATAGTGGCGGCCGTAATGGAGGCAAATGTAACGGAACTGACTACGTGGAATTTGCTGTGGTCGCAGAGCATATAAACCTTTTTGCACTGCTCCAGGGCAGTCTTCTTCACCAGGGCCTCGTTGGCGTCGGGAGTGGTAAAACCGGCTTTGCGGCTGACGCCGTTTGTCCCGAAAAAGCCGACGGAAAAGTGATATTCTTTTAACATCAAAACGGCAGTCGTGCCTATGACGGCCTCCGTGGAGTGCTTCAGGGTTCCGCCCACCAGGAGCACCCGCATCCCCCTTGCCGCAAGGTGCTGGGCGTGGGCTACCGCGTTGGTCACATAGGTCGCGTCCGCCTCTTCTATATATTCAAGCATGTAGCCGGTAGTCGTCCCCGCGTCAATGTACACAAAATCCTGGGGGCGGATGAGGGAGGCCGCGTACCTGGCAATGCGCCTTTTTTCCTCCTGGTTGACCTCGTTCTTCTGAGCCACGGTGGGCTCCGCGGACTGGTACACGTTCTCCTTCTCCGCAAGCACCGCGCCCCCGAATACCTTCACCAGTTTTCCGGCCTTGTCCAGCAGGGTGATATCCCTTCTGGCGGTGGACTCCGAGATATCCATCATTTCCGTCAGCTCCGTCACCGTGACGCTTTTTCTTTCCTCCAGAATCTGTAAAATCATCCGCTGCCTCTGCTCCGATAACATGCCTGCCTCCTACCAGTTTTTCTGCCTGTTTTTCTTATATTCGGAAACATCGGTCTCCAGGATGGCCTTGCGCAGGGGAAGTATCCTTCCCGGGCTTACGGAGAGTTCGTCCACGCCCATGGCAAGGAATTCTTTGGTCAGCTCCGGGTCTGCCCCCAGTTCCCCGCAGATGCCCGTCCAGATTCCCGCCTTGTGGGAATTCTCCACCACCAGGCTGATCATGCGCAGAATCGCAGGATGATGGATGTCGCAAAATTCATCCAGGGCCGTGTTCTGACGGTCCACTGCCAGCAGGTACTGGGTCAGGTCATTGGTGCCGATGCTGAAAAAGTCCACTTCCCTGGCCAGAAGGTCGCTGATGATGGCGGCCGCCGGTGTCTCGATCATAATCCCCTGTTCCGGGTTCCCGTAAGCCACGCCCTGGGCATCCAGTTCCCGCTTTACCTCTTCCACAATCTCCTTGATCCTGCGGACTTCCTTCACACTGGTAATCATGGGGTACATGATAGCTATTTTCCCATACATGCTTGCACGGAAAAGCGCGCGGAGCTGTGTCTTGAAGATTTCAGGCCGGGTCAGGCAGATGCGGATGGCACGACAGCCCAGGGCCGGGTTCTCTTCCTTTTCCAGTTGAAAATAATCGCATTGTTTGTCCGCCCCGATGTCCAGGGTGCGGATAATCACACGCTTTTTCCCCATGGTTTCCGCCACGGTGCGGTAGCTTTGGAACTGCTCTTCTTCCGTGGGGAATTGTTCCCGCTCCAGGTAGAGGAATTCGCTCCGAAACAGCCCGATGCCGCCTGCGTCGTTGCGCAAAACCATTGCCAGATCCTTAACATTTCCAATATTAGCATACAACAGGATGCTTTGCCCGTCAAGGGTGATGTTCTCCCTGCCCTTCAGGGTCTGGAGGAGTTCTTTTTTCTCCTGTTCCTCCTCCCGGGCTTTCTGCATTCTGGTTAGCGTATCTTCGTCCGGGTCAATGTAAATCATACCGCCTGCGCCGTCCACGATGCCGAGCATGCCGTCCACTGTCTCGTCCAAAGGGAGCCTGGCGTCCACAAGGGCCGGGATCCCCATGGTTCTGGCCAGGATGGCGGTGTGGGAATTCAGGGAGCCGTGGGCCGTCACAAAAGAGAGGACCATGTCCTTGTCGAGCTGAACTGTCTCGGAGGGGGCAAGGTCATCCGCCACGATGATAACGGGTTCCTTTGCACGGATACCCTGTTCCTGGGTTCCCTGGAGAATGGCGAGCAGGCGTTCCGAAATGTCCTTCACATCGGCGGCACGGCCCCTCATATAGTCATCCTCCATGGAGGCGAACATGCTTGCGAAATTGTCCGCCGTCTGGGCTACGGCATACTCCGCGTTGACGGACTGGGTGGTGATGATGTTTTCAATGGAATCCCGGTAATCGTCGTCCTCAAGCATCATCTGATGGATTTCAAATATGGCCGCGCCGGACTCGCCCACCTCCTGGAGGGCCTTCTCGTAGAGCCCGCTTAGCTGTTCTATGGCTGTCCCGGTGGCTTCCCGGTAGCGCTTGATCTCTGCCTCCGGGTCCTGTGTCCTCTCGCGCTTTACCTGTTTTTTCCCTTTTCCGTATACATAAATCCTGCCGATGGCGATTCCGCCGAATACGCTTTTTCCGTTATATACCTGCATTTCCCGCACCTCCACACACCTGTCTGCTTTGTCAGATTCTCTGCTTTTGCCGCCGTTGTCTTTTTGATATTTGATGTTGCCGCTTCTTTTTGGCACTGCCGTCCTATCGCTCTTTGAGTACCTGTTCCGGGTCCGCCGCTTCTACCCGACAAGCCCGGAATCAGATTCCAGCTTTTCCTGCATAAACTTGCTGATTGACTCATATGCCGCATCCTCGTCGGCGCCATCAGGGTGCAGTGAAGCAGCATGGACATTGCGCCTGCCACCCCTGAGCCTGCGCTGCAGGCAGGCAGGACGTGGAGCGGGGCGGATGCCGCAAAGGGGATGGCTCCCTCTGTGATAAACGCCAGTCCCATGATAACTGTATGCCCCTTTATCGTTTATTTCTCCGCTGTTTACCATCAGTTCCACTACCTGGTCCAGGGCCTCGCTTTTGCTTTTCAGGGTTCCCGAAAGTGATATGCTTCTTTTGTCTAAAAGATCTGTGATTCTCATCCTGCCGCCTCCTGATTTTATTTCATTTCTGCTTTTTTGTACTTATCCTGCCCGGTTCCGGCCTTTGCTTTCGCGGCTGTACGTCGTCAAACCGGCTCGTTTCTTTTGTTCCAGGGGGTTTGTTTCTGTGCACCTGCAGCCTGTGCCATAGGGTATTTCCCGTGCATCTGCCGCCTGCGCCACAGGAAGTCTCAGCCCGACACCCGCCTGTATATGTCTGCAATCTCTTCCTTCGTTGCCAGAAGCTCCGAAAATGCACTGGCGCTTCCTGCCGCTATTCCCATACGGAAGGCATGCCTGTAGTCTTTCTGTTCCATCCATCCTGCCAGGAAACCTGCCACCATGGAATCTCCCGCTCCTACACCGTTGACCAGTTTCCCCTCCGGGGCCGGGGCTTTATATATTTTTCCGTCTTCCGCCGCCAGGACCGCGCCTTCCCCGGCCATGGACACCAGTACGTTTGCCGCACCCATTTCCCGGAGCTTCCGGGCATAGGGGACTGTCTCCTCCCTTGTCTTCAGTTCCACATTGAAGATTTCCCCCAGTTCGTGGTTGTTGGGCTTGACCAGAAACGGGTGGTATTCCAGAACGTTGAGCAGCAGCTCCCTCGTGGCATCGACTGCTATCATCACGCCCCTTCCGGCCAGTCTCTCCATGATTTTCCGGTAGATGTCGTCCGGCATGGAGCCCGGGATGCTTCCGGCCAGGACCAGTATGTCCCCCTCTCCCAGGATTTCAAGCTTCTCCATCAGCTGTTCCACCGCTTCTTCCCCAATCCGGGGGCCGCAGCCGTTGATTTCCGTGCCGTCTATGGACTGGAGCTTTAAGTTGATTCTGGAGATTCCGTCTTCCAGGGTGATAAAGTCCGTCTTCACTCCCATCTCCTCCACCCGGCGCGCAATTTCCGCTCCCGTGAAGCCTGCCACGAATCCAAAGGCTGTATTGTCAATCCCCAGGTTCCCCAGAACCATGGAGACATTCAGACCTTTGCCCCCGGGCAGAATCAGCTCGGAACTGGTCCGGTTGGTCAGGCCCAGTCTGAAGTCTTCCACCGATACGATGTAATCCAGTGATGGGTTAAATGTGACTGTGTAAATCATTTTGTCTCCTTTCTGCATGTTGTTTTGTAATACCTGTATGTGGCGCGGCCTGCTTCTATCGGCTTCGGTCTTCTTCTGCCTGCTTCCGTCAGTCTCTGCCTGCTTCAGCCTGCTTTTTTCTGTCCGCTTCATTCATCTTCGCTCCGCACCAGTTCCGGTCATTTTCCATCCGTCTTTGAAATACGATTCCCACAGCTTCCTTTTGTTCCGTTGTTCCTCTGCTGTTTCTTTCACTGTCGTATCTTATGGACTTATTATATATCCAATTTCAGTCAATATCAATCAAAATAATTCACAAATTCTAGCTTTTATTTTTGGCGTTTTTGCACCAAATTGGATTAATTTGACTGTTTTTAATTGATTTGTATCTTCGCCGTATGATATTACTGCAAAGTGCCATGCTATCAGAATACATCCCCGGATGATTTCCATTCCTGACATCCATCCCTGTCACCTGCCTCAAAACGAATTTGGGCCGTTAGGACTTTTGGCAAGAGGAATTTTGAGAGGTATATGATAATTGTGTTCAAAAACTCTTAAAGAGTATATTTAATCTCTTTCTGCGCCTGTTAATTTCCCGTCATATGTTATATATTTTAAAGGTAACAAAAATTCTTGTGTCAAGATATGAAAGAATATTGTTCTTAAAGGCAAAATATTATGTCAATCATCTTTCTATTGTGCATGGCTATAAGGATACAGAACATTTCGAAAAAATCCGGACAAGTGCGTTTAACTGCTACTGTGGCGGAAAATATATAGTAGCTTATTTTGAAAAAGAATATGCTGATATTTTAAAGGAATACCGAAATGGTGAGCCGGGAATGCCAAAACGGTTCTTAAAGGCTTTGCCGCCTTTACGAAACAATTTCAGCACACGGACTGTTTCCGGTATTATCCGGCTTAGAGAAACTGATGGATTGACATATACCGCGATTGCAAAGGCAAAAATCCAGACGCTCAAGGGCTTGAGAAGAAATGTCATTTCCCAATTATTGAAGCAGCCTGAAAATTTCGCTTGACAAAGCACGCCATATATATTATCCTGTTCCTACATGGAGTGGGAGCAGATTCCTTCCATGGTCTGGACTTCTGTATTTCTAAGGTTTAATAGCGTTTCTGCTGTTTTTCACTGGAAAGATTATTTAATGTCAACTGGAAAATGGCGGGGCGACATGATGGGTTTTATCCCGTGGAGTTCCTGCCGTAATGGAAAAGACGCGCCCTGTTTTAAAAGGACGGCGCACAAGGGGGAACGGTTATGGGGATAGAAAATGACGCAATCCTGTCCTACCTGGAGGACAGCGCACGTTTTGCTGATCTGTTCAATCAGTTCTGTTTCGGGGGCAGGGAAATCGTGGAGCCGCAGAAGCTCACTGATGCATCTGAGGTGTACCACACACCGCCAGGCAGGAGACGGCAGAGGAGGCAGGGAATCCGCGACATCAAGAAGAGACTGGAGTCGGGTGTCTGCCTGAAAATCCTGGCTGTAGAGGCGCAGAATGATGTGAACTACATCATGCCATGGCGGATTATGGAATACGACTGCATGGAATACGGGAAGCAGATACGCAGAATCCAGAACGCAAACAGGGAAGCCGGCGAATATGCCAGTGCCGGGGAGTTTCTCTGCGGGTTCCGCCGGGAAGACCGCCTTGTGCCGGTCTATACCCTCTGCCTGTACCATGGTACCGGCCAGTGGAACGGCCCCAGGTGCCTGAGGGACATGGCGGACTTCGGGGCGGATGCCCCTGAGTGGGAGCAGTGCTTTTCCGATTACCCCATGCGCCTGATATGCGCCAGTGAACCCATGGACTACACTGCCTTCAGGACACCCCTGGGGGCGCTGTTTGAACTGCTGCCGCTGCGCAGGGATAAAACTCGCCTGAAAAAGCTGATGGATGAAAATCCCATCTATCAGAAACTGGACGGGGATACCGCAGAGACGGCCAGCATCCTTATGGGGGTGAATCTCTTCATAAAGCAAAGAAAAAAATACAAGAACGGAGACGGATATAATATGTGTCAGGCTATAAAAGAAATGATGGAAGACAGCAGGACAGAGGGTTGGGAGGCCGGAATCCGCATATTCATCCAGGCTAACCGCGACGATGGACTGGAGGATGACGCGATTGCCGATAAATTAAGGAAATACTACGGCCTGGCGAAAAAGGAAGTACTGAAGTTCCTATAGAACCAGGCAGCGTATATGCCCGTACATACATGCGCCAAAGGCTGTCTCTGGTTTTGCCAGAGTGCGGCAGCCTGGTTGCTCATAACCAAATAACCAAAGTTGAAGGAAGTCAAGGCGGCTGAGATATGCATTGATTATCTCCGCCTTGTCGGATTTCCTTTCGCGGACTATCCAGAACTGCGCGAAAGCTTTCTAAAAACACGAAAATGAGATGCCTTCTCAATCCACGGTTGAATTATTCTCTAATAATACGTTATTGTATAGAAAACCCGATTCCAATATAATGAGGAACTGTTTAGGAGACTGGCGGCACAATCCCCCATGAATAAGGATGTGCCGCAAATTCCCAACGGAAAACAACAGACAGGACAGGAGGTCTAAAATGGAATTCAACATAGGAAGCAAAATCAAAAAACTGCGCAGGCAGAAAAATATTTCCCAGGAAGTATTGGCCCAGTATCTGGGGATATCCTTCCAGGCTGTCAGCAAATGGGAAAGCGGGCAGAATATGCCGGATATTACGCTGATTCCGGCCCTCGCATCCTTTTTCGGAATTTCTACGGACGAATTATTTGACTATAATTACTATGAAACGGAAAAACGCGTAGCGGAAATCGTAGATGTGTCTTACCCCTACCGGGGAATTGACGATGCCAAATGCGAGGCCATATTGAGGGAAGGCCTGAAAAAATATCCGGGCAATGACGTTCTCTTAAACTGCCTGATCTATTCCATCCCGGTACCGGAACGAAGCGACGAAGTGATCAGCATATGCCGTTCTCTCATTGAGGGCACCAGGGAGGACGACATCAAGTATGACGCATGCCGGGTTCTGGCTGAAACCTATCATAAAATCGGCGAACCCGGACTGGTGAAAGAAACCCTGCAGAGGATTCCGGAAATCTACTTTACAAGGTTGGAACTGGAAGCGGAATTACTGGAAGGGGATGATAAATTCAGGGCGGCAGACGGCCAGAAAGGCCTGTCCGCAGACAGTCTTTTCAATATGCTGGAATGTCTTGCGGACTGCTACGAAGAGAAAGGCGAACCGGAAAAGGCAAAGATACAGCTTGACATTGCCTTAAAGATATTCGAGGCCTTCAAGGATGATTTCCTGTCGGAGGGAATGTGCAGGACAGTCTGCCAGTGCCATGAGGAGCAGGCGGAAAGGATACGGCAGCGGATTCGGGCGCTTTGACGCCCAGCTCTGATGCTTTATCATAAGACCTGTTATCCGGTATTGTCACCTCACTTGGCGTGGGGATCCTGTCGGCGGCCATCTATATCGTTATTATCGCAAGGCTTCACCTTATGACAGCGGCACTTTTCACATTGATTGCACTGATACAGCTTATCCCGCCAATCATTGTCAGGAGATTTCTGGAGCAAAACTGTGAGGATACCCAGAACATCGAGACGGAGATTACAAATGTAATCCTGGAAGCCTATCATGGATTTGCCGTTCTGAAACTGTACAAGCTGAAAGACTGGTACTTAAAAAGGCTGTCAGGGCTCAATAAAAAGTATCTGAAAATTGGAAACGGAGGCATCTATGCCAATACAGCGGAAGACACCCTGAACCAGTTCGTCTCCACCCTGCTGAAATACGGCACCTATGCGGAGGATACAGGTTTCAGTGTCACGGAAGCAGAACAGCTGGCGGGGCTCCAGACCGTATAACAGCTGTATCCTGCAAATTGAGATTTTGTCGTTATTGCAACCTGGCTGCACATCTGTTCCTGAGACATATGGGCAACCGAGGCTTTTGTTTATAGGGCAATTGCAAAGTCACTAGTACACCGTTGCATTAATTCCCGAGTAATCAGTGCTTGATGTCCGCGCCAGGACAAGGCGGAGGAGGGAGGCGATGCGGTGGACACGCCTGCCGACGACAACGCGGTACTGGTGTGGACAGCGGGTGCTGATTACTCGAGGAATAATGCAATGGTGTACTAGGATTCTGCAAATTTTCATTGACACATTGAATCCGCCATGATAGAATAATCCCATCTATTGCAGGTATGCAGAAAGGAAGTGGTTAATATGACGAGAACAAATGTTATAAAAACAATCCCCGATTGCAACAATGTCATTTTAGCCGACTACTACTGCCCAAACCTGCGGTCCGCGTAACAAGCCTGTAACGCGCTTTTAAAGTTTGGAATTTTCAGGCCGGGAAACCCACGCCTGTCGGTTATGGCATACTGCAAGGTATGTCTTTTTTGTTTGTGCGCTTTTTTGTGTATGCAATTTTTGTGTATGCGGCTTTTATGTACGCACCCTTTTCATTTGTTCTCCTATATCTGCAATTTCCCTGCTGATTTCCCTATTCCTACATGTTATATCGCTGATCTTCTGATCCGGATAAACCGGAAGGAAAACAAATTTTAACGAAATGAATGAGGTATCGAATGAAAAATTTTAAAAAAATTATGTCCGCATGTCACACCCAGAATAAGACATGCCTCCACGATCTCTATACTGACAGGCAGGTATACTACAGCTCCGTAAGCAGTTCTGAACAGCCGGTGGAGGACGAAAAAATCTACGATTACCGGAGTGTCCCCTTTCAGTTTACGGGAACAGGCTTCCGCACGCCGGAGCAACTGATTATGTATGTCTGGATACCGGAAGGAATCTGCCGGGGAGCAGGCGATATTCCCTCTTTCCACATTGCGTATGAGGACTGGCTGCTGCGGCTTCTGGGTGCCCCTGTGAACGAGCTGTCGGAAAGCTTTCATAATGACCACAAGGATACCAGGGAGCAGCCTTCCTTCTCTCTGCAGGAGGCGGGTGCCGTAGTTCTCGCCAGGAACGGCTGTCTCTACATGGAAGAAAAACATGCCTTCCGCCTGCGGATAGCCTGCCGCCTCCCCCTGATAAACGGGCATTCCGTCAACGGCAAGGGAAGCTACCGGGGCGTGAAGGCCCTGTTGGACTTGATCTGCGACAGACTGGAGACGGCAGACTGGGCAAAACTGGCAGGGCATGTTCTACTGTATTCCCGGCAAAGGCAGATCCGCGCCTATCTCCGGGAAAACGGTCTTCTGGCTTTCGTGGCAGACGGCAGTACCCTGCCCAGGCAGGGAACCACGCAGAAGCCTCTTCCGGAAGCGGTTCCCTTTCAGACGCCTCCCTCCCTGCGCGTGACGGTCCGCACATCCGACGGATACAGCGTCACCGGCATGGGCCTGAAGCAGGGGATTACTGTCATCACCGGGGGCGGTTATTCCGGAAAAAGTACGCTCCTGGACTGTCTGGAGCAGGGCATCTATGACCATGTGGCAGGGGACGGGCGGGAGTATGTGATTTCCGACGAAACCGCCTGCAAGGTGTATGCGGAGGACGGCAGGTATCTGGCTCCCACAGACCTCTCTCCGTTCTTCTCCTATCTGCCCGGCAATAACAGCCCTCACTGTTTCGGCACTCCCCATGCCAGCGGGAGCGTCTCTCAGGCGGCCAACATCGTGGAGGCTGTCTACAGCGGATGCCGCTGCCTGCTCATCGACGAGGATACCAGTGCCACAAATTTTATGATTCGAGATGAAGCCATGCGCAGGCTTGTGAAAAAAGAACCCATCGTTCCCTTTACCGACAGGGTTTCGGAACTGGCGGACATGGGAATTTCCACGATTCTGGTCATAGGCGGTTCCGGGGAATATCTAAAGTATGCCCACAGGGTTCTGCTGTTGGAGGATTATCTGGCGTTTGATGTGACCGGACAGGTAGCCGGCATGATAAATCAGGTAACGGAAATCGGAGCGCACGAGTCGGATCCCGTAGTGCTGCGGGCAGACCGCTGGTACGGACTATCGGAATCGGATACCCGGACACAGCAGACAGGCCAGAGTAAACTGCATAAATCAGGTGACAGCGCACAGCCAACAGGCCGAAATGTGCTTTACAAATCAGGTGATGACTCACATAAAGCAGAGCCGAAGAAGCTTAATAAGTCGGACAGCGACTTACAAAGAACACACCGGAAGAAATATTATGAATCAGAGGGCAGAATACAGCAGACAGAGCAGTTTGCACAGAATGCACCAGAAACAGTAACACATTCCTGGACAACGAGCAGGTATCTTCCCTATGCAGGGGAAGGCAGCACGCTTATTCTAGGACAATGCATCCAAATTGAGAATGCCCGTTACCTTAAGATAGGCGGCTTCACAGCGGATATCACTCGCCTGACGGCACTCACCGAGGATGGGCAGCCTGGCAGCCTTACCTGGCTTCTGGAAAAACTTCTGTTTACAGAAGGACAAGAGAATATGGATCTGCGGGCCAGGTGCGAGGCTTTGGCGGAGACGCTGTTTTCGGATTCCAGGGATACGGTTCTGTCGTCCCGCACCCATCGCTATGAGCTTTGCCTGGAACAGGTGCGGAGCCTGGATCTGCTTATGGCCGCGTTCCGGCTTCGCCCGGACAACCGGAAGTAACGATCCTTTTGTACTTTTTTCACAGGCCAAAGCGCCATTGAATCCGTTTGGCGCTTTAGCCTGTATCCTATCATGGAATATGACGCAAAGGACGTCCTCTCATCGGAAGTAAAGAATCTTCTGCGCTTCGCGAACCCTGTAACCTTGCAGAGTTCGGAAGATGCAGTTTCTCATAAGTTCCTTCTCAGTTGATGCTTAAACCGGCGCTTGCATATCCTGCAACTGTGTTCAGCAGGGAAAGCCCGCTCGCTGTTGCCGAGAATACCAACATCAGACGTGTCTGGGAGGTCACCGGTATACTGAGTCCTGTAAGCGCGCCGTTCAGCAATGTCCCAACAGAGATGACTCCGGAAAGCGATGGCGTCAGGCTAATCAGTGTTCCCACAATCGGCGCAAAGACATTGTTTGGCGTTGCAGACTGGTAAATCTGCGCTCTTACGGCTACTGTGGCGCCAACCAATGAAAGTGCCGCCGTGATACTGAAGTACGCGCTGAATGAAGTAATGATACCGTTACGGGGTACCTGGAATGCAAAGTTTGAAAGCGTTCCGCTGGCATTTGTGATGTCAATTGTGGACCCCAACACCGTGAGTCCCTGCGCGCTGCTTCCGAAGCCCACAAATGCAGGAAGTCCCACAAGCCCTCCGGCAATTGTTGTCAGAGTAACCGGCAGCCCCGATGCAAAGGGGATGATTGCTCCTGTGCCTGCGATGCCGGTTGGACCAGTTGCTCCCGTCGGGCCGGTTGCCCCTGTCGCTCCCGTCGCTCCGATTGCTCCCGTCGGGCCAGTTGCTCCATCTGCCCCAGTTGCTCCCGTCGGACCAGTCGCCCCAGTTGTTCCGGTTGGACCAGTTGCTCCATCTGCTCCCGTCGGACCCGTTGCTCCTATCCAAAGGCTTATTGTAGGCATCATTTTCTCCTTTAAAATTTATTATCTGCAGAGTTTTTCTATGCTCAAATACATATTGATTCTGGCAGCGCCCACTGAAGACTGCCATGCAAAGAACAGCGTGGTTCCCTCAGGTATCTCCGCGATAAAATATCTCGAAACCGTCAGCATTTCCCTTCGCTTTGCCGCCTCTGCGCATGCGGCGTACAGCATCTGTCTGCTGTTATTGAATACGGGGATTAGCTTTATCGAACCATGTTTTCTCATAACTGTAAATACATAATAGCTGATGGCATAGTAACCGGGAGCCAGAATCACGGAACAGTCATTGCAGGGAGCTATATTCCGGGTGATATCCGGTATCTCAACCTTAAGCGGAAGACTGGCGCTCTCGGGCAGTATCAGTCCCTGGCCCGAAAACGTTGCAAAGACGCTGTTCTGCGGATAGCCCGGAGGCCCTGCCGGACCGCGCGGGCCGGGTTCGCCCCTTGGCCCCATGGGCCCGGTGGCTCCCTGGGGACCCTGGGGGCCCGTGACTCCCTGGGGACCGGGTTCGCCCTGCTCGCCCGGGCATCCCGGCGGACCGGGCTCGTCCCTCGGCCCCATGGGCCCCATCTCCCCGCACCCCCAGAAAGCATCCGGCTGCCCGGGCATTTCTGCCGCTTGTGTCTCTATCCTGCCGGATCCGCGGCCGTCCTCTCCGGTGTTCATATATCGGGAATTATCCCGGCCGGCGCCATCTGGCTCCATATACCGGGAAGCATCCTGCCTTACTTCATCCGACTCGTAGCTGCAGTCTGCGCAGAAGCGCGTCCCACTTTGATTCCTGTCCCTGTGAAACGTCTCCGTTCCGGACAGCTTCGGCGGGTTGAACTTTCAGTTCGCATCATAGTTATTCAAAAAATCACCTCATTCATATTTGACATTGTGCGTTATTGCTTCCTATTAGTATAAATTATATGCATGAATGATTTTTTTGTTTTTGAATACTATGATATCACCGGCCTGACAGCACCTGCCGAAGATGGGCAGCCTTCCGTCCTCCACCTGTTATTTCCTTTTTCTTCTGTTCATAAAGGCACAGGAAAATGCAACAAATACTCCCAATATAATCCACGGATATGCCGCGCCTAGAAAATCACCAACCATACTTCATCCCTCTTCCCAAATTCTTTTTTCGATTTGTTAATCAACCTTATGTTTTAATATCAAACTGCCACGATTTTTGCTACCACAAACGGGACATAGTGTCCATTAGTCATTTGTGTATTTCTTCCTTAGTTTTCGCAGTTTCAAGCCACAATAAATAATCAGATAAAGATATATTAGCGTCATCACGGAAAAGAATACAGTGAACACGGTTGCAAGAGGGTCAGCGGTCCCTATGCTTCTGAGGAAATTCGGGAGTACACAGCACAAAAACAATATACAAAGCGGGCACATCCGGGTTTTTACCACATGGTTAATCATATCAACCCTTGATTCGTTATCAGAAAAAATTTCGCTGTCCTGCTCAGAATCCGCCTCTGATAACGGTTTGCGGAAATACATCCACCCAACACACTGACCGATATATTCCCATCCATAATCCCTGAAAATCTGAAAATAGTTGCTAGTTTCTGCATTGTTTTGATAATCCAGCCGGTACGCTACATCCTCCGGCGTACTTTTCTCAAAAATGTAGAAGCAGGGAAAAATCATTCTCAATAGTTTCCAAGCATTTTTATGCTGATTTTGCAACCAGGCTTCTTCCTCTTCATAATCTGCAATGGTAAAAAAGCGTATTACCGTTTTTCTGTTATTCATTTATCTCCACTCCTTTGCTGTTTTTATACAAACGCTCTATGCGTTTCATTTCGAGATTTAAGATTTCTTTACCGAGTTCAGTAATCCGATAAAGCTTTCTTTTCTCTTCCTCTCTCTCAAAAACAATCAGTTCGTCTTTTTCCATTTTTGACAGTGTTCCGTACATCGTCCCAGCACTGATGATTAACTCTCCGCCTGTCATTCGCTTGACCTGTTGGCTGATTCCGTAGCCATGCTGTGGCTGCTGGAGACAGAATAAAATATAAAAACCGCTTTCCGTCATCGGTACATAAATCCGTTTAAGTTTACTATTCATAGGTATCCTCACCATTCCATCTCGATATATCGAGCCTCTATATATTATATCGAACTTCGATGTAGTTGTCAAGAGCTTTGAAAAAAGGCAGAGATTTTATTCCCTGCCGACTTTATCTGCTTATACAAAAATGATTTCAAATTGTATGCTATTCATTTTCCCGCCCCATTCTAAGGTGTTTTCTGCCTTTGTTTTCTTTTTCAGGGCTACAGCCTGCCAATGCCGCGGAAGTCATTGCGGCCCCAGTCCCCCGGCATACTTCAGCAGATAATAAATCACATAGGCCCAGCCCAGAATCCCATGAAAAATAGCCCATCCTATGGAAGCATAGGCGTGATAGGAAATTATCATTGCCAACACTGCCCCGAAACCAATCCCCGTCTTCAAACCCTTATCCATTGAGCCCACCTTCTCTTTTAAATTTTTTACTTCTGTTTTCATTTCCGCCAGGGCCACCATGGTTTCCTCAGCCCGTTCCTGATATTCCTCAGCCGGAATCCGCTCCCCGGTGAGCAGCTCGTTTACACTGATTCCCAAGGCCTCGCTAAGCGGTGCCATGCAGCCTGCCTCCGGCAGCCCCCTGCCTGTCTCCCACTTCGATATTGCCTTGTCACTGATTCCCAACACCTCCGCCAACTGCTTCTGGGTCATATTTTTTTCTTTCCGGCACTGCGCAATGAAATTTCCGATTTTCACCTGATCCATATTCATTGCCCCCTTTCTCAATGATTGTTCCACAGCGCCCCTCCCAGGCTCCATGTATCCGGGATAATGTCTAACCACAGATGCATCTGTAGACTTCCCGGGGCTTGTCTGGTTTGCTGCTGTTTTCATCCTATACCGAATCCCCGTAGAATGCAACCTACGCTCTGTAGAACTGCCTTTTTACCGCAGCATGATTCTCATTCGTCAGGCATCTGCAGGCGCATCCATGCCCCCGGACAGCATCTGCAGAAGCACCCAGGCCCCTGGATAATACGCTGCCATGTCCTCATCGCCGTACTCCAGGGCAAGCGTTTCTGCTTTGCTTCTGAAGGCATCGAACCATTCCTGTCCGGTGGCGGAATCCTCATCCACAGCATCCTCCCCCCGCGAAAACAAAATATCCCGGCAGGCTGACGCCATGATATGCCCATGCAGTCCGGTCTGGCCGCTCTGCAGGAACTGCCCGAAGCAGTATCGCAGGGTGTACCGGCCATAAAAAGTCAGTTCCCGGTACTGGATGAGGTGTTCATCGATGTAATCGTCAGGGTTAGAGGAATACGCCGGCGAGGACTCAATGGTCTCGAACAGTTGTTTGATAGCAGAGTCGGTGTCCACACTGCCATGCTCCACAGCCCGGGCATAGCAGTCCTGCTTCTGTGTGAGAATATATTTTTGTGTGTCTATGGCTTGCTCTTCAACGGCTTCAGGAAATATGTCCCGAATGTCTTTCACATAGTAGCTGCCGTCCCGAGGCTCCCAGTATTCGATGAGATTATACTCGCCATCCCTGATTTCAAAGGAGACAGCCACAGGGATATGGCTTCCCGACGCTTCATGGAATGTACCTCCGGAGTACTCATACGCCTGATACAGTGCGAAGCCATACACTGTCACCTGCATGGGTGTGGACGGCTCGCTGTCAATGCACAGTTCCTCCTTATCCAACAGGACAAAGCTTGCACAGTGGTACAGGCTGTCCGGCCCGGCAGGCATATTGTGTTCCAGAATCGCGTTGTAAACCGCTCCGGTCAATGGATCTTCTGAACGATGCTCTGCAATAAATGCTTCGGTGCCGCCGTCCCGGATGTCGATCCGTGTTTCAAAATCGTCCGCCAATGCCAGATAAATATACATGGGGTCACTGTCCGGGCCGCCACCGCCAATCCACAGCCTAAATCTTCCATCAATTTCGTACTTTCGGATGTACAGGCCGGAACCCACTTCCGTATAATCGTACTGTTCGAAATCTGACCAGGTTAAGTCCTGTCCGTATTGAGAAAGCATAATGACGTCGTTCAGGGAGAGTGTGTTTGTTTCCACGGAAAGGTCTTCTTCCGGGGATTGGCCTTCTTCTCCGGAATGGCGTCCTTCCCTGGATTTCTCCTCCCTCATAATGACCTTTTTCGAAATAACTCTAATACTGTACACATCACTCAGCCTCGCGGGATATGTTTCGAGGATCTGCCCGCTATACGAGACTTCAATGATATCCCCAACCTGCAGCTCTGGCACGGTGTCCCTGTTTATTACAGGAACTTCAATCTTATCAGCGCTGTTCAGTTCCGGGCTTCCTTCCACAGGTTCCACAAGGAGAGACCCGTCATGGATTTCCAGAATTTCCGCTTCCATCAGGAAGGTTTCCGGTTCGTTTACTTCCGAAATGCGGACCGTGACATTTTCTACATCCACATATACGATTTTCTCCTCGTCGGAAGGATTCTGTACATTCACACCGATTTTGAACCATCCGCCCTTTTCCGCCTCCATCTTCACGGGCATGCCCGGCGTCAGGTAAACCGGCTCGTCATAGGCGGTTTCCGTTTTTACCTCTACCGGCTTCAGTTGAACTTCCGTATCTCCCAGTCCGTCGCCGGCGATTACATAGATATAGTTTCCCAACGGGGAAATCTCTTCATGGGTATACACCATAGATGCCTGGCTCCCCGCAGGCACAACTATGCGGAGGGAAAACTTATCCCTTCCGGGGTTGGTCAGGAAGCAGACGGCTGCCGCGGCGCAGGCAAGCACCGATAAGGGTACAACCCAGAAAGCGGGCTTCTTCCAGTTCGCCAGATTCCGGATGCGTCCTTTGGCATCCCCCTCTCCGAATGCAGGAGACATACCGGCGGCAATGTGCTTTCCGGTGGCAAGGCTTAGCAGGGATGCCGTATAGTCCGCCAGGACATCCGCCCCCATTTTCCGGACAACAGCCTCGTCACAGCTCATTTCCATATCCTTTCCCGCCAGGATGAAAGCGCACCAAACCAGGGGGTTAAACCAGTGAACACACAATGCGGCAAACGCCAACGGCTTTACAATATGGTCAAACCTGCTGATGTGATGCTGTTCATGGGCCAAAATATAGGGCTGTTCACGTTCCTTTATGGAGGAAGGCAGGAAGATTTTCGGCCGAAACACTCCCATGACAAAAGGAGACGTAATTTCGTCAGCCAGGTATATATTGTCCCGCAGTAAAGAAGCGGTGAGCAGTTTCCTCCGAAGCCGTATACAGGATACAGCCGTATAGAGGACCATTGCCAGGGCGCCTGTCATCCAGACACAGGCGGCAATCGTCATGGGAACTTCAAACGGGCCTACAGCCAGTCGGGCAGTTTCATGGGGCAATACACCGCCGATTGTTCCTCCTTGCGGCAGGACACCTCCGTTTGTCCCTCCCTGCGGCATGCCGCCGGCTACATCCCCGGTACCCGGAACGGCAGGGCTCACGGGCGGCGTTTCGGCGCGGACGATATCGGACGGGATATATTCAATACGGCTTGTTATAGTGTCATTTGCGGTTACCGGGGTATCCAGCAGGCGAAACAGCGACAGGTCAGACTGAATGGAAACCGGGCATAACAGCCGGAAAAGCACAATACCCCACAGCGCATAGGAAATCACTTTGGGTGCCTTTTTCAGCAGAAGCCGCAACAGCAATACAAACAGGATGACCACACCCGCAGTAAGGCTCATATTCAGCAGTCCGGGCAAAAATGTATAGATAAACATGGAATCACCTCCTCAACCCGTCGATAAGTTTCTTCAGTTCCTCTACTTCCTCATCGGATAATTTCTTCCGTGTGCCAAAAGCAGTGATAAACGCCGGCAGGGAGCCATGAAAAGTCTCCTCCACAAACTCCTCGCTCTTCATCCCGTAGAACGCTTCCCGGGAGATAAGCGATGTGACCGTTTTGTCCTGAAGCCTGAAAATCCCCCGCTCACACAGTCTCTTCAGAACGGTGTAGGAGGTAGTTGGCTTCCATTTTAGCTCCTTCTCCGCCATTTTAACAAGCTCTCTGGATGCCAGCGGCTCATGGCTCCAGATGATATCTGCAAAACGAGATTCCAGCATTCCCATCGTAGGCATAGGTTTTCTCCTTTCCTCTACATCACGTAGAATAAATATAGTCTACATGATGTAGAGGATTTTGTCAATGGTTTATATGCGGCTTCCGCAGATTCAGCTTTATATGATTTCATCATGCACCTCCGCTTAACGCAATTCCGTTCCGCCTACTCCCGCTTCACGCAATTCTTGCATAATAACGCAAGAAATCATCTGACTTAAGACAGCAAAAAAGGACAACAGACACAAAAGATAAACAATATCGTCCTGGTACCATAAAATGAAAAGCGCCCGCAGAATTTTCTCCCACGGGCGCGATACCGCTCAGCCTTCACATAGCCTGCAAAAAGCATAGCATTCATAATAAAATCACCGGTACTTCTCCATCTGCAGTCGGAACATGGCGGCATATTTTCCATCCAGCCCCATCAATTCCTCATGAGTTACTTCCTCCACAATCCGTCCTTCCTCAAACATATAAATCCTGTCAGCCAATCTGGTAGTCGAAAGCCTGTGTGAAATGAAAATCACCGTTTTATCCCGCCCCAGAGTCATCATGGTATGGTTGAGATTGTACTCGCTCAAAGGGTCCAGAGCACTGGAAGGTTCATCCAGTACAATGACGGGCGCATCCTGATAAAGGCTTCTGCAGATGCCCGCCATCTGGGCCTCGCCGCCGGAAAAGGACATGCCGTCCTCCTCAAATTCCCTGGTCAGGGGCGTATCATACCCTTTCGGCAGTCCGGCAAATTTTTTATCAAATCCGCTTTTCCGAAGCAGTGGTTCCGCCTTCCCTTCCTCTATGGGCACCCTGTCCATGACAATGTTCTGGCCAAGCGTCGCCGCAAACAGCTGATAATCCTGAAACAGTGTGGCAAACTGTCCCCTGTATTCCCCAAGCTTCAGATCCCTGACGTCGGTTCCGTTGCGGGTGATTTTTCCTGCCGTCACATCGTAAAGCCGCATCAGAAGCTTCACCAGAGTCGTTTTCCCTGCCCCGTTGTAGCCAACCAGGGCAATCCGCTCTCCCCTTTTGATTGTCAGGCTGACATCCTTTAAGACAGGTGTTCCGCCAGGATAAGAGAACAAGACATGTTCGAGGTTCAATTCATTCAGTTCATCCGCCACAGCCTGCGCGTCTTCTCTATGACAGATTTCCACTGGATAATTCAGAAAATGCCGTATTTTTTCAATATAACGCCCGTGTTCCGGGATTTCCGTCAGCACCTCGGCCAGTCCCCGGGAACAGGTCTTCAGATTTCCGCAGGAATTGTATAATGTCACTGCCGTGCCGTACCCAAAGGCGCCCTTTACAATCGTCTGAAACAGCAGGTATGTAAGGTATACGCCTTCGATCAACAGTGTATTAGAGCCATACCGGATCCCCATTTTCAATATCTGCAGTCTGCGGGTTCCCTTCCGGTAATCTCCCGAATCTGCCCTGAGGCCTCATGGAATTCCTCATACAGCCTGGGCTTTATCCGGTTCAGGCGCAGTTCCTTGGCGTATTCCGGCAGATAAAACACCCTGCTTATGTAATCCAGCTTTCTCTCCAGATGCTTGATTTTCTCCCGCAATTTCATCCTGCGCCTGTTATAAAGGTTTGTCAGGAACAATAAAATCACCACTGAGATGCCGGTGAGCAGGAGCCCGAACCTGTCCTGGCTCAGCACATAGCCCGACACCACGAAAATGCCCGCGGTCTCCCCAATCAGAGCGGTACAGCTTCCGATTACCGCTTCCACCCGATTGGCCGCTTCCCCCATGGCCCAGACAAATTCGTTGTAGAATTCAGGATCATCGTAGTTTTTCAAGTCGATTTCGGCCGCCTTGCGATACAGTTCCCCCCAGATCCTCCGGTGGATTTTCTCCCTGGAAACAGGTTTTAGCTTTGTCTCCACATAATTGGGCAGAACCTGTGCCACCGCTATTTTCTGGGCCTGTCCTCCGGAAAGCACGGCTCCCCTGTCATCGAACTCCCTGGTCAGAATGGTGTCTGCCCCTTTCTCCAACTGCATTACCTGTTCCAGTACGCCGCTTTTTTGAAGCGCCTCCATGGCCGCCGCCCTCTGGGCTTCGGTTTCCAGTTTTTCCATAATCACATTTTCCAGTACGCTCATGGAAAAAAGTTCGAAATCCTGAAACGTCGTACCGATAAGCCGCCGGTATGCCTGCAGGTTAAACCTGCGGATATCCACACCGTTTAATAAAACAGCGCCCTCCGTCGGGTCATAAAGGCGCATCAGCAATTTGACCAATGTACTCTTCCCGGAACCGTTGTACCCCACCAATGCCGTGTTTTTGCCTGCGGCAAAGGTGTAATTCACATGCCTCAGCGCGTATTTTCCTTCCGTGGAAAGCTTTTTTTCCATTTCCCGGGACGGATATCGGAAGGACACATCCCATAGGCTGACGCGAAGAATGCGGCAATCATACCGGCCGTATCCGTCAGTACGGACCTGGCCCTCTCATAAGCCTGGGAAGCCGCCTTCGTATAGGTGTCATAGAATTCCACATCCTCATAGCAGGCAATGTCTACATTGGAGGCTTGTTCAAACAGCATTCCGTTCAGTTTTTCATATAATTCAGGATCCGTACACGGCACATACCGTTCTTCCATCCAGATCTGAAAACCTGTGGTGAGAAAAATCACAGCCATTGAAACCGCAATAAACCACGCTGTCTCACCAAAACTCCTCCCGAATTCTGCGGCCCCGAAAAGATATTTCATGAAAACCACACTGAAAAAAGCCCATTCCGCATAGCCGAATATCTGCGCCGCAAAGCTGAATATGACCCGCCTGGGGTTGATTTTCCAGAGGATTTTCAAAAAATAAAGGTTATCTGAAACCGTATGTATGTTAATCCTGTTCCTCATACTATCTTCTCCGCATTTTCCTGTTATCCCATACCGTGTGTTGCTATGAGTATGTAAAAAGATTAATGCCCTCTGTCGTCAAAAGCAGGGACGTCTCAGCGCGGTATGTCCATATTTGTCTCTGCCGAATACCCTAAATCCGAATTTTTCATACAGCTTTAATGCCGTGTCATTTCCTTCCACCACGGAAACCACCATATCCTCTGCCTCTCCCAGGGGTTTCTCCTTCCCGTAGTCCAAAAACAGCTGTACCGCCTTTGTGCCGTATCCCTTCTTCTGGCAGTCCTTATCCACCAATATGCGGAATAATTCGTACACCGGCCTGTCATGTAAGCCCGGGAAGTCCCTGCCACTCCCATAATATATTTCCACCAGGCCCACAGGAGTATTTCCATTACACAGTGCATAGGTAACCGTGATTTCGTCTTCGAACAAATCGCTGTAGGACTGAGCCAGGGAATCCACAAAGGGCATCACATATTCTTCCTGGCTTTCCAGAAGCTGCATCTGCGTAAGCTGTCTGCAGTCATCCATACTTATTTTCCGGAAATGAATATCCTCCTCTCCTATTCGGTCTTGGGGATATTTTTTAAGTTCCTTTATCCTGCGGGCAAATGTGGTTATGTTCCGGTGGGGGATATCGGGAAACTCGCTTATTTCCTTATTTTTTTCCTTATGTATGCCTGCCAGTGTATCTCCTTCTCCGGACTCGTTTTCGTTGATTCCGGGTTTTATGACTACAACTATATCATCTTCCTCCATCTTTCTGCGGAATCCGGCTTTTGAGAACAGCTTATCGGCAGGCAGGTTCTCTGCCTTATAGCAGGCTGTTATTGTGTCTATGCCAAATTCATTGCACGCCCACTTTGTTACTTCACGCAGGATTCTCGTTCCGTATCCCCTGTTCTGCTCCGTCTCATGCACAATCAATTTTCGTATCTCGCAGGAGGAGTTATAGCCTTTATAGGGATGTCTTTCTTCCATGGAATGTTCTTCCTTCCTATTTACCTGAACAAAGCCGACAATCCTGTCTTCCTCGTAGACCAGAAACGGAATGGGAAGATATGCCTCGTTCACAACGGCGGCATAATTATCTACCATGTCAAATATATGATGCTTTACATATTGCCATTGCTCATATTTCGCTGAAACCTCAAAAATATCTTCAAAATTTTCATTCGTCACATATACAAATTTCATTGGAATACCCCCACTGACCCATCATACTCTGCAAAGCCGTTTTTTTCTACCTCATATTCTTTTTTAAAAATAGATGCGCCTTCGTAACGCCTCATCCAACAATTTCATATCCGGCGTTTTCCAGAATGTCCAATGCCCTTTTGAAATTTTCCCTTTTTATCAGAACATAATCCGTGTCAAAAGTAGAAACCACAAACACACTGATTTCATGCTCCGCTAAGATTCCGCAAATTCGGGATAAGATACCGATCAGTAAAAAATCCAGTACGCCGTCCACGCGAAATGCTTTCCACCCATCCTCTGTTTGGACCGCATTCGCCGGTACATTGCCCGTAACGCACACCAACGAATTCTCCTCCCGCGTTTTGCCGATAAAACAATATTCCGCATTCAAATCAACCAACGAATAATCTTCCACTTTACATACCGAAAAATCATAAGCAATTTCTCTGATCTTCATAACGCTCCCGTCTCTCACGAATCCTCAACACTCCCGTCTGCCCCTGAACCGGTCAAACCAGATTTTCAAAATTCCGTTTATGCCATTCAGTATACCAGATATTCGCCAGTTTGAAGAAGAATTTTTTCACAAATATTTTTCCATCCCCTGTTTCCAATTGAGAAAATGCAGTATACTAAACAAGACAGGGTTCTATATGAAACCAGACAGGGTTCTATGCGAAGCCAACAGTCCCCACTGGAAACAACGTGGGTGCTTGCTCTCGCGAAAAACAAGGAGGAAGCGCAAATGTGCGGACGTTATCATGTCACTGACGAAACGGCATATGAAATGGAAAAGCTGATAAAAGAGACAGCTGAAAAGCTGCGCTGGGAATCCGCAGCTGCCCTGAAGCGAATCAGCAGCATGGATATACACCCTGCAGATGAAGCCCCCGTCCTTCTTGCGGCAGGGGGAGGAATCGCCTGTACCTGGCTCCGGTGGGGATTCCCCGTACAGCAGGAGCAGCGCAAAGGCCTGATTATCAACGCCCGCTGTGAGACTGTCACGGACAGGCCCCTTTTCCGGGAAGGCATCCTCCACAGACGCATCGCCGTTCCCGCGGCATCCTTCTATGAGTGGAACCGGGAAAAAGCAAAATATACTTTTCGGAAAAATGACGGACAAGCCCTGTTTATGACGGGATGCTGCAGGAACTATGGGGACGGGGAACACTTCGTGATCCTTACCACCGCCGCAAACGAATCCATGGAGCCCGTCCATGACCGCATGCCCCTGTTGCTGCAGGCGGAGCAGGTCACGGAATGGATTCTGGATGCCGGAAAGACAGAACCCCTTTTGCGGCAGATTCCATTTTTACTGGAGCGAAGTACGGAATATGAGCAGCTACGTTTTTTCTGATGCTTTTCTGATGTCTGAATTGCGTCTGCAATCATATTGGGCACATTTGAAAGCGGTATGTCCATTCCTGTCGCATCGGAAATAAAACCGGTAATATCCAGGTTAATCACATGATATTGATTAAGATGCGTCAGATACCCCTGGGTCCGCGCAATCTCCTTGTCATCAAAAAGCACATGAGAATCACAGGAACAGTCATAATACGCACACAGCATCTTTGCCGCATAAGACTTTCCAAATCTCCTTGGCCTGCTGATGCAGGTCAGCTTCTGCATCGTCCCCACAGTCTGATTGATCAGTGCGATCAGACCGGTCTTATCCACATATCCCGACTGTAGAATTTCCTGGAATCCCTTATTACCCGGATTCAAATAAGTCCCCATAAAGTCACCCCATACAAATGCCGTTTTGTCCAGTTTATGCCCTGCCCACTTTGGAACCTTCAGGTAATCCTCTATGTCGTCAAGCATGATCCATTCTATTTCGTACACGCTGCCATATGGCACAGTAAAGAAGTCTTCCCTTCCTCCAGGTAAAAAGCGGGATGCCAAAACGCTTCAAAGAAGCTTCCTCCCCAGGTACACCTCCGCAATGGTAACAGCCGCCAACCGGGAACCGGCTTCCGAGGCATGCTGCCCGTCCTCCGCGTAGAGCTCTGTCTCCGGGTGCTCTCTGTGGTATTTCCACCAGTTTTCTCCTACAGGAGCCACTTCGCATCCGGTCTCCCGCTGAAGGGCCAGATAGGCATTGCTCATGCCCTCCTGAGCCGCCTCCCCGTCTGCTTTGGTTGTCCAAGTCATATAGAGAATGGGCCTGGCTCCCGCTTCCCTCACCCACCCAATCAGCGCCCTGCCGCACCGGGCCATCACGTCCAGGTCTCCCATGGGATGGGCTGTATGCTGAAGAACCACGGCATCATAGCCCCCATACCGGATATTGAAGCGCACCTCCGGTTCCTCCAGGTGGAAATCCCATCCTCTGCCGCCGTGGGCCAGCATGGCCACTTCCACCTCCTCACCATTTTCCCGGCAGATATCCGCGAACATCCGGGGCATGTCGTTAAAATAGGTATGGCTGTTTCCGATAAACAAAACTTTCATAATCCCGCTCCTCCCTTATCCATTATACTGCAGACCGCCAGAATTTACAGTAACACAACCCGAAAAGCATCTGGCTGGCGGTCTGCAGTCGGGGCATGCTGTAAATTTTACCAGTGTGCAATATAAATTCCAGAATTGTATATTTGAGATTCGTTATACTCAAACAGGCCACCACAGAAATCATACAATCGTATATCTGTTTCATTGCTCTCTCCGCGTCTGCCTCCAGACGGTCAATGGATTTCGAAACCTTCCGCTCCAGAACAAATGACCTGCCCCGCTATGATATCCAACACTTCCTCTATGTCCCAACGCTTCGCCGGGAGGATGACAGCCCGATGCCCCGCCACTTCCCGCAGAATGCGCAGTTCCAATTGCTGTCTATGGCGAAAATGTCGGATAAGATCGTCGAATCCCTGATATCCATGAGCTTTCCCGTAGGGTGAGGATTTCAGGTAGTTCATCATCAGAGGATACCAAAGGGGATTTCCTTGATCATCCGCACGTTCCTCACAGATCATCCGCGTGCTTTCCTCCAGATGTTCATCATATAAGTACAATAGCAAAAATCCCTCCTGGGGGACATCCGCGAACAGCCTGTGATAAAACATCACAATTTCGTCATCCCCCAACTGATGGTACAGAATCAGATCTTCCACGATATTTTGTAAGAAAGCGCACTCAAACAGATAACCCTTCCCATAAAAACTCCTATACCTTGCCCGGATAATCCCTTCCAGTTCCTCCGGGCTTTTGCGCCCGTTGTAGATTTCGTACTGCTCCAGATCCTTGTGAAAGCCGGGGATATCCGTCAGGATAGTGGTATAAGGAATGATATAATGGCTCCCTTCCTGAAAGGTATGCGCCTCAATTTCCCTGCGAAGGCTTCCATAGCGCGCCAGCACTGCCCTATAGTCATCCGCATCCATCCAGGTACACCAGGCCAATTCCACCGGGGAATAGTCCCCCTCCCGACACATGTGAAGTTCCGGAGCCTTTCGGGCAATGGCCTGCAGCAGAGTGGATTTGCCCATCCCCTGTATCCCCTCTATAAAAATGTTCCTGTCTTTTATCATGCTCCCTCCATCAAATGCAGCTCCTGACCGATGATAATCGCCTTCGAATCGGTTCCGTGGCCTATGTCCGCCGTAACCGCAATGGGCAGATCTTTTCCCACGATTTCGCGGATGAGGGTTTCTACCGTTGGAGTGCATTTTTCGGCTTCCATCTGGGTAAAGGTTCCAAGCAGGATGCCTGCGGCTCTTTCAAAGGCTCCCAACTGCTGTAACTGGCGCAGATAGGTTTCTATCTGCGGGGGCATCCCATGGAAGGCTTCTAACAGCAAGATTTTTCCATCCAGATCAGGCATATATTCCGTGCCTGCCAGTTTGAGAAAGCATCGAATGTTTCCCCCGATTACGGTTCCCTGCATTTCCTTCTGCTGAAGAAAGCGGTATTTGATCCGGAACAGGTCACTGCCACCGTTTATTACGGTATTTCGGAAGAGAATCACTCCATTGGAATCTGCAATCTGCTCATGGCCTGAAAGCCTTTTGCCCATGGAATGCCCCGCTCCCCCTTCCGCATACCCATAGAGCAGATTTCGAACCTGATACAGCACGGAAGCTTTTCCTGTCTTCGCATAGATGGCATTGATCACAGTGGTTAAATCGCTGTATCCCCAGAAAATCTTTCCGCTGTCAGCGATGACGTCATAATCCAGGTAGGGCAGAATCCCGTTGGCAATATCCCCGCCCGAAATATCTAAAATTCCCTTTATTTCATCATCCCTGTAAAAATTCATCAGCTCCCGGGCACGTTCCTGCCCAGTCCCGCCGATTCCGTTTTGTTTTTCAAAAATGCAGTCGCTAAAAGTCACGCGGAGCCCCATTTTCAGCAGGATGGTTTCCAGACGTTTCAAATTTTCTCCATAGGAAGGCTTGTGCCCGTTTGAACAGCAGACAATTCCGATTCGGTCTCCGTATTTCAGCATATATGTTCCTCCTGTTGTCCGCATAGTTCTCCCGCCTTCCTTCATAATTTTCTATAATACTTCCCCTGCCTTCAGGGAGCCCAGATATAAGGAATAATATCATTTTCTATAATGATCTGGCAGAATATTTACCGCACAATACCGGCAAAGTGTCAAATACGGACAGATTTGCCGTTTGCGATACTGGAATCCGACATCATGTTTTTCTCCAAGAAAGCGGATGATTTTTTCTTCCAGGATCTGCCCCTGCAGACGCTCTTCTTCCTGTTTGCTGAGGTTTTTCAGGATTTCTTTTTTTACTCTCAACTGTATGGAAGGGTTTGCATTTTCCAATAAAAAATCTATCATCTTTTGTTTCATTTCATAATCTTCCTTATCAGAGAGCATCCGTATGGTATAATCCATTCCCTTGCTTTGCCGTCCATACCGCAGCTTCAGTGGCGCCGTCGGCAAAAGATTCTAATTATATATCAAAATTCCATTTTAAATACTCCGCAATCCCGTCCTCCTCATTACTGCCGATGACCAGGTCCGCCTTTTCCTTCACCGCCTCCACCGCATTCCCCATGGCAATGCCCCTGCCACACAGAGCCAACATCCCCATATCCGCATAGTCGTCCCCGAAGGCGGTAATCTCTTCCGTCCGAATCCCGCATGCGGAGCACATTTCCAGAATCGCCCGCTCCTTTGTAGCCGCCTTTTTGGTAAATTTATACCAGTACCCGTCGGAAAACCGGACACAATCGCATTCCTCCAACCGCTCCGCAAGCCTCTTTGCCTGCTCTTCTTCAAATATCTCCACGCACATTTTCAGGGAAGGCTCTCGGAAATCCTGAAAATCCGTATAAATACTGTCGCCCCAGGTAGGATCCTGCTTTTTCGGATCCACCCGGTAATTCCAGTAATGGGAATCCATGGTGTCGATGGTAATCTCACAGTCCAGGCCGCATACCTCCCTGGCAACCCCAATCATCCGCCTGGTTTCTTCCCCTGAAAATTCGGCCCTGTACAGATACCTGCCGTGATACTTCACCACGGCCCCGCCGCTTGCAATCAGCAGATCCGGCTTCAGTTCCTCCAGGATAGACAGGGCGATCTGTTCCCCTCTGGAAGTAGCCACTCCCACCAGGACACCCTTTTCCCGGCAGTCCCGCACCGCTTTCAGAACAGCCGGGGAGATATTTTTGTCATTGCGCAGCAAGGTTCCGTCCAGGTCAAACAAAAGCAGCCGGCAGCCATCCCTGTTTTTCAAAGCGGCCTCCCATTCCTTCTTCGTCAAAATATTGACCTCATCCTCCTCCACAGTTCCCATTTTGGTCTCAAACCGGCCATATGCGTAATGCCGGAAACCGCATTTCTCCTGCACGCGGGCCGACTGAACGTTTCGTAGAAAATGTCCGCAGAAAACCACATCCAGTCCCACATCCTGGAAAAGATAGCGGAGTACCTCCCGCACCGCTTCGGGCATCAGTCCCCGTCCCCAGTAATCCTTCGACAGGACATAGCCGATCTCCCGGCATTTCTTCTCCCGGAATTCCGGGTAACCCTCCTCGTCGTATTCCTTAATGCCCAGGGAGCCTATCACCTTTCCCTGATATTCCAGTGCTAAAATTTTCTTATGTTCAATAAACCGTTTCAGAATTTCTCTGGATTCGTTCTTGTCTTTATGGGGCTTCCATCCTGCCATCTGCCCCACACCGTCCACGGAGGCGTATTCATAGAAATCATCCAGGTCCGCCTCCCTCCATGGGCGAAGGGTAAGCCTGGCTGTTTGAAGCGTTATGTTGCTTATGTCGATTTCTGTGTTCATGCTTTTCCCTTTCTTTTCTCTGCAACTTATTCTCTGAAGAAACACTGCACCCAAAGCTGCCTGAACTTTTCTGTTTTCCGATTCGTCAGCCGTTTCATACCACTGTGCTGCTTCGTACTATGGTACAAAAGGCCCCTCCGGGTACCGGACTCCAATGGCTTCGGCGGCCCTGTCATGCTCCTGCGGCCTGGAGACGGCTCCTTCCGGGAGATTCCCAAGTTCCCTTAACGCTTCGCACATACCCAAATCCCTCCTGACTTCGTTGTATAATCTTTTGTTCGCATGGATGCTTGCCTGCAAAATCGCCTCTGCATTATGCCTGTTCCCAGGACTGTCCATCTCTCCTGCCTAATCCAAAACTTCCCGCAGCAGCTCATTCCCCCTCCCGCAGGTCCCGCTTACCTCCCGCAGCATGCCGTTGTAAAAATCAACCGCCGCCTGCCGTCTCTGTCCCGCGATTTCCGCACCCCGCTTTGTATAAAATTTGTCATACAGGCCTTCCAGTTTGTATTTGTATTCCTGAAAAAAGGAGGGCGGCGCATCCCCTGTCCCATCCGAAACCTGTCCGTCAGGCAGCACCGTATACAGTGGCTCCGCAACCTGCCCCTTGTAAACCAGCGTGCGTGCAATGCCCACCGCGCCGGTCACATCCACCTTATCCGCATCAAACAAAATCTTCGCCTCTATTGTCCCGGGCTGATTGCCCCTCCGGTAACGGTGGGTAAGGATACATTCCCTTACATGCGCCGCAAAATTCTCCGGAAAGTCATGTTCTATGAGGAAACAGTACGCCTTATCCGCTCCCACACACGCGTGGCAGGCGCCTGTGGCAAACTGTTCCCGGCGGCCGATGTCATGCAGCAGGCAGGCGCAGATCAGCACATCCATATCCACACTCTTTTCCGTCCCGGCAATGTCCAGGGCGGTATACAGGACGCGGTAGATATGTTCCTTGTCATGGGCGCTGTCCTCCATGTTGCTCAGCATATAATTTTCCAGTAAAGAAAATGTCTCCTTTGTCATCGCTTTCTCCTTTTTATCATGCAGAACTCCGCCCTACAATTCTAATCGATTCTTTCAGATATCTATCTTCTCTGTTCGTGATATAGTTAAGCAGAACATTCGTATCAATCAACACTTCCATATTTTGCATTCATAGCTGCCTCTCTTTCTTTATCATATTCTACTGGTTCGGAGCATAATTTTCTGGATGCTTCCAACCTCTTGAACGCGGCCAACCAGATTTCCCCTGACATTTTACAACCTCATCCTTCTTTTAAAAATTCCCCGATTTTCTCCGCCACTTCCGCCACATCCAGAACCCTGTCCCCGAGCTTTTGGCCATACAGATGCCGTTCAATCCCCAGTACCCGCCCCGTATAACCGGAGCCCTCAAACCATTGCTCCAGACAGGGAACAAAATCAGGCGAAGTTTCCGCTTTTCCGTACACACCTATGATATACAGCCGTCTAACCACATCCTCATAATCGCTTTCATTGTGGCTAAAATAATCCTGGCTGCGCTCATTGAATACAAAATACAACGACGCCGGATTCCCGCAGTACATGGGGACAATCAGGATCACCCTGTCATAACCGCCCGTTTCCTCCCACAGGCTGTAAATATCATCTTCCCTGTACCTGCAGGCCCCGCCAAAACATTCATATTCACATCCGCTGCAGGGGTGCACATTCAGTTCCCCGAATCGCACAAACCGATTTTCTCCGGGCGCAGTGGATGCTATATACTGCCCGATTTCATCGCAGTTTCCGTTCTTTCTCCCTGAAAAACTGATGATCAGACTGCCCATCTCGGCACGCTCCCCTCAAAGCTCATTCTGTTAAAACTTCCTTATTGTGAGCGCATTTAACTGCCGCTTTTCTGCCCTGCATTACAGAAGCGCTCACGCATTCGTTTTCTACTTCTCTTCCCCGATATGCACAATGATATCCCTGTTGATGCGTATCAGGAAATACGTACTCAGGCTCAGACTCACAAGCTCCGCAATGGGAAAGGCCCACCAGATGAGGTTCACGTTGCCGCTCAGGGAAAAGAGCCACGCCACCGGCAGAAGCACACAGAGCTGCCTGGCAATGGACACCAGCATGCTGTATACCGCATTTCCCAGGGCCTGGAATACGCTTCCCACCACGATGCAGTATCCTGCAAAGCAGAAACTCAGGCAGATAATCCGCAGGGCGGGAACCCCAATCACCAGAAGATCCGTGGAAGCCTGCGCGTCAAACAGCCCGATGAGCCTGGCAGGAAACAGCTCCATCACCGCCAGTCCCACCAGCATGATGCCTACCGCATACTTGATGCTGCTCTTCATGGTCCGCAGCACCCGTTCCCTGCTGCCTGCGCCGAAGTTGTAGGCAATGATGGGAACCATGCCGCTGTTCAGGCCGAATACGGGCATAAAGATAAAGCTCTGAAGCTTAAAGTAAATCCCGAACACGGTCTGGGCTGTGCCGAAGGCCTCCAGAATCAGGTTCATGCCATAGGTCATCACGGAGCCGATGGCCTGCATAATAATGGAAGGAATGCCCACCTTATAGATACTGGCAATCAGTTTCCCGTCTGGCCTGAATCTCCGTCTGACTGGCAAAAAACGGGCGGCTTAAGAAAATCCCCACCAGTACAAACACCAGATAGCTCATCATCTCCACGAAAATGCCGTTGGCCGCAATGGTATTGGCCTTCTCATACTCCTTCTCCCCCAGGGTTCTGGACAGGAACGCATTGATGCCCACCGCGGTTCCCACGGACACGGCAATCATCAGGCTCTGGATGGGAAATGCCAGAGACACGGCCCGCAGGGCATATTCGTTGATTCTGGACACAAAAATGCTGTCCACTATATTGTAAAGGGCCTGGACAAGCATGGATATCATCATGGGCAGTGACATGGATATCAGAAGCCTGTCTATGGGCATGACGCCCATTTTGTTTTCCTGTTGTACGGTTTTATTCTCCATTGGTTTCTTCTCTCTTGCTTGGTAAGTTTTCCGCTTTTGAAGCACAGCATTCTGCCATCACTATCTTCTCCGGGGTGATGGGCAGTTCCCTATGCCAGACTCCTGTGGCCCGGTAAATGGCATGGGCAATGGCCGGCGCAGGAGTGTTGATGACAATCTCGCCGATGGACTTTGCGCCGAAAGGCCCGGTGGGCTCATAGCTGTGCTCGAACTCCACTTTCAGATGCCCCATATCCAGGCGGGTGGGCAGCCTGTACTGCAGGAAGGAAGACTCCCCGGGACAGCCTTTTTTATCATAATGAATGTCCTCAAAAAGGGTATGGCCGATGCCCTGCACAATGCCCCCTTCCGCCTGAATCCGGGCAAGGGCAGGATTGATGGGAATGCCGCAGTCTACCACAGTCATATAGTCAAGTATGGTCACCTGCCCTGTTTGTTTGTCCAATTCGATTTCCGCCATTCCCACCATATAAGGAGGAGGCGACACCGGAGAGGAATGGGTGGCGGTGGCCTCCGCCGGCTCGCCTCCGAAGGTCTGGGTGCGATAGGCGATATCCGTCAGGCTCACCTGCTGCCCCGACTCTATCCGTCGGACCCTGTCCCTCTCAAACACCACTTCCTCCGCGCTGCAGCCCATCATCTGCGCCGCAATATGGCAAATCCGCCTCTTTAAATCGTCGCAGGCTTTCTCCACGGCCTTACCTGTGATATAAGTGGTGGAGGACGCATAGGAGCCGGAGTCATAGGGGGAGGCATCCGTATCCGCCCCGAACACGGCCACATCCTCCACGTCGCAGTCCATGCATTCCGCCACCATCTGGGCCAGAATGGTATCGCAGCCCGTTCCCATGTCCGCCGCACCGATGAGCAGGTTATAATTGCCGTCCTCCCCCAGCTTCACCGTAGCGCTTCCCACATCCACATTTGATATACAGGAGCCCTGCATGGCCATGGCAATCCCCGCCGCCCGGACTTTTCCGTTTCCCATATCCCGGACGGGGTACTTCTCCTCCCAGGCAAACATTTTTCTGCAATGCTCCATGCAGCGGTCTAACGCACAGGCATTGGCGGTTTCCTGATAATAGGCGGGCATCACCATGCCCTGCCGCACCATGTTCCTGTCCCGGACCGCCGTGGGGTCCATGCCTAGTTTTTCAGCCAGTTCGTTCACGGCACACTCCAGGGCGAAGATTCCCTGGGTGGCCCCATATCCCCGGTAAGCCCCTGCCGCCATGGTATTGGTGTAAACCACATCATAGCTGAAACGGTGAGCCTCCAGTCCCCCGGTGTACAGGGGAATGGATTTATGCCCGGACAGCCCCACCGTGGTAGGGCCGTGCTCCCCATACGCCCCGGTATTGGACAGTGTATAAAGATCCAAAGCCCGGATTCTGCCCTCCCTGTCGGCTCCCAGGCGCACCCTTATCTCCATCTCATGCCGGGGGGAGCCTGCGGTCTGGGCCTCCTCCCTGGTATAAATCAGCTTTGCCGCCCGTCCGGTCTTCAAGGTCACAAAGGCGGGATAGACCTCGCACACCGCCGTCTGCTTGGCGCCGAAGCCTCCGCCTATCCTGGGCTTCTCCACCCGTATCCGGCTCTTGGGAATCCCCAGGGCCCTGGACAGGATACGCCGGCAGTGGAAAACAATCTGGGTGGACGTGACCACATGGAGCCGCCCGTAGCGGTCTAAATCCGTGTAAGTCCGGAAAGTCTCCATCATGGCCTGGTTAAACGCCTTG
The DNA here is from genome assembly GCA_910584865.1 of uncultured Acetatifactor sp. Lineage (GTDB taxonomy): Bacteria > Bacillota > Clostridia > Lachnospirales > Lachnospiraceae > Acetatifactor. Next base: position 3,841 of record CAJUCE010000012.1, on the reverse strand, counting down.
GTGTGAAAGGTTCTGTCAATCTGAATCTCGCACGCCTCCATCACGGCGTCCACATCCCCATGGGACTCACTGCCGCTGGCCACCAGGTTCCTTAAGTTGGAGCCGCCCACCTCACAGGGCGGGTACCAGTCCTCCTCCGGGTGCACCAGAACCGGATTGTCCTTTGCCTTCCGGAAATCCAAAACCGCCTCCAGTACCTCATAGCTGACCTTGATCAGCTTCATGGCCCTGTCCGCCGCTTTTTCCGTCTCTGCCGCAATGATGGCCACCACGTCCCCCACAAACCGCACATGGCGGTCAATAATCAGCCTGTCGTAGGGAGAGGGCTCCGGATAGGTCTGCCCCGCGATGGCGAAACGTGTGGAAGGTACGTCCTGCCAGGTATAAATATCCACAATTCCGGGAACTTTCCTGGCAATGTCCGTATTGATCTCCTTGACAATGGCATTGGCATGGGGGCTGCGCAGCAGCTTTACCGCCAGGGCCTCCCGGGGCGTGATGTCGTCCATGTACACCGGCTTCCCCAACAGCAGCTGCATGGCATCCTTTTTGCGGACGGATTTGTTGATTGATTTGTATTGAGGAGTCTTTGTTGTTTCCCGGATGGCATCACGGGAAGGCTCATCTGATGTATCTCTCATTGTGCAAATCGCTGTGTTCCCGGGTATCGTTTTTCTATGTTCCATACTGACCTCCGTGGTATCTTTTCCATGATTCTACCAATGTATGAATTTCTGCCTTTTGGGAAAATGAATCCCCCTGCGGCGCCTAATGCAACGAGCCCGGTGCACAACAGACCTGCCGGTCATCTCGCCAACAGGGACAGCACCCTGGGCCTTGCCGCTTTTACATACTTGAATTCCTGACAATCTCATCGCTGTATACATCAACCCGGTTCCACCACAGGGGCCATAAATTCCGTTTTTTCTTCAGCTCAACCTCAACTTATAATGCCTGTGGTAGCTGTCCTGAAATTCCCGCCTCGTAATATTTATCCGATAACTCATCCCCTGTTCCTTCCCCTTTTTATCTCCAATAAAACTCTCCTCTGCAAGCCCGCAAACACCACAATGCGGCCTGCCTCCTGCCCGGGACAGATGCAGGTGTCCGCTCCAACCTCGCTATGCCCAATGATTCAGATTCTTATTCCGTGCGTCCGGCTCCTCCCTCATCCTGCGGCTCTCCAGGAAATTCCGGATCCCCCGCAGCTGCCCTTCATACCCGGAGCAGCGGCACAGGTTTCCTGCCAGATAGGCGCGGATTTCCTCATCCGTGGGATCGGGATTCTCCCGAAGCAGGGCAATGGTATTCATCACAAAACCCGGATTGCAGAATCCGCACTGGTCCGCCCCCTGGTCCGCGATAAAGCCCACAAACTCCTGCGCCTCCGCCTGAAGCCCCTCCAGAGTCCACACCTCGGCGCCCTCCGCCCGGGCCGCCAGTATCGAGCAGGACAAAACGGGCTTTTGATCCATCAGCACGGTACACAGGCCGCAGTTAGAGGTTTCACAGCCCCTTTTCACGCTGTAGCAGCCATGCTCCCGCAGAAAATCAATCAGCAGCATATCAGCCTCAATACGGGCAGATATGTTTTTCCCGTTCAGTTTTACCTTAATTTCCATCTCTGTTTCCTCCCAACTGGATGAGATTCCTCTCCGTAAGAACTTTGATCAAATGGCTGCGGTAAGCGGCGCTTCCCCGAGTATTGCTGCCCACAGGAACCTTTTCGGCTGCATAGGCGGAGAAGGCCTGGAAAGCTTCCTTTAAATGCCCTCCTCCTATGGAAAACGCTCCCGCCGCGGAATGGCCTCCTTCCACAGAAAACGCTCCCGCCACAGAATGGCCTCCTTCCATAGATAACGCTTCCGCCGCGAAATGGCCTCCTTTCCCGGAAGGCTCCCCCTCCGTCAGATTCCCTGACAACAGCCCCTCTTCATCCCTGACTACAACAGCCCTTCCCGGCCGGGCTCCCACCACGGCACGGTACTCTCCCGCTACCCGGGACAGCGCGCAGGTAATCACGGGCAGATCCGTCCGCTGATTCCGAAATGCCCTGTATGCGAACATCCCCGGCTTCTTCTTCACAATCAGCCGAACCAGTATGTCCCTGTCGTATGCCATGGCTGCAAACTGCTCCAGGGGAAGGATGCCACCCTTGTACAATTCCACAAAAGTCTCCATGGAAAGAAAAAAAGTCAGCACATCGGAGAAGCCGAAGCGTCCCCAGATACTGCCTCCCACGGTGGCCAGATTGCGGAACTGAACCCCCACAATGTCCCTGACAGCCGCCTCGGCCGCCCCCTGGGTATAGGCATTCAGTCCCTGATGAAGCTCTATCTGCCGGAGGCTTGTCATTGCGCCGATGACAAATTCCTCCTCCGTCTCCTCTATTCCGTCAAGACCCAATACGCAGAGGTCAATAGCGGTACTGACGGAACCCGTTCCCGTTTTTATCCACAGCATACCGCCGATTACACGGTTTGCCCTGCTCTGATTCAGCCGGTATGCCTCTTCCAGGCTCTCCGCCCTGACATATTTCTGTATACTAATCACTGCCGTTACTCCTTTTCCCTGGAAAATATCTCCCTTAGCTTCAGATCCGCCGCCTTTCATGATAAAACACATACTGCTGAATGATCCCCGCCGCTTCCCCAAAGCTTCCGAAGGGATCCTCCCCCTGACATTCCTCCTCAATTGCCCTGGCTATCCATACATCCACGGGCACCCTGGCAACCCTGCCGTAGCCGAACAGGCAGACACAGTTTGCCACCTTTTTTCCCACACCATGTATTTTGAGAAGCTCCTCGAAAAGGGCTTCATCTTCATAAGCCGCCACAGCCCTCATGTCGATCTCGCCGCCTGCCACTCTGCGCGCGGCATCAAGGACATATGCCGTGCGATATCCCAGTCCGCAGGCCTTCAGTTCCTCCGTCCCTGCGCTGCACAGTACCTCTGGAGACGGAAATCCGTATAAAGTCTCGTACTTTGTCACTATTTTCCTTCCGAAACCGGATGCAAGCTTTTCCACAGCGCCGGAAATGGCAGGGATATTCTTCCTCTGTGATATGATGAAAGTAATCAGCATTTCCCAGGAATCCTGGCGCAGCACCCGGATTCCCGCCCCCGACTCCATGGCCCTGTCCACAAATGCATTTCTGCCTCTGGCTTTCTCCCTGATCTCCCGGTAGTTTCTGGACAGATCAAAATAGTCCTTCCAAACCAGATTCCAAGAGCCTGTATTGCAGTACACGGAATATTCCCTGTCTGCTGTCTTCCAAAGATAAATCACCTTATCTCCCGTGATGAAACGGCAGATGCCTTCCGGGAAACGCCGTACCCGGAAGCACTGGCCGCTGTCCGCGATTTTGTCAAGATCAAGGTCATCCTCTATTTTTATATGGAATTGTTCGTATTCAGTATTCATCTGTTTTCCGCCTGCGTCCTCCTGCCCGCCGGGGCAGAGCATATGTTTCTGTCCACGGCTTCGCCGCTGTCAAAGCAGCCGAAACGGCAGCGCGCCCTACGGCTGATTGTAATTCAGATCCTCCACCGACAGCCGATATTGCCAACAGCGTCTCAGAAATTATCTAAATGAATCGTTTGAGCCTGATATAGATTATACCCTTTTTGCGGATGCATTTCCACTCTTTTAAAAAAAAATCCAGTGATCAGTCTCTTTCCGGCCAACTGGATGGTAAAACCAGTTGACAGAACATGGAAGCAGCACCAGTTTGTCGCCGATGCATCCCACATCTCCCTGTATAAAGTTCAATCCTGCCGAACTCTCTGGAGTGCATAATCTTAACTGTAAGCAACACCTATATTGACGCAGGAGGATATG
>CAJUCE010000011.1 GCA_910584865.1 uncultured Acetatifactor sp. | reverse complement strand
AAAGACCAAAAGACAAGCATTATGGAAATGTGCATAACAGGCTATGGAATCATGGGTAACTCTATTCACAGTACATGGAAAAGCTAAAGTTCCAATCTATGCCGAAACAGGAAGAAATGGCGGGATATACTTATTGCAGGACTTTATTCTGGACAGGGCAATATTATCCGAAAAGGAAAAGCAGGAGGTTTTGACAGCCATACAAAGTATATTGGCTACAGGTTATATTGACGGAAAAGAAATCCTAGCAAAGCTATCAGCACTTTTCAACGTAAATACAAGAAATTGGCTTGAAGTAGATTTTTCACGGTGGGGAAAATGTGCTTTTGATAACTCAAAATTTGAAATATTAAAAACAGCAGTAATTCAGTGCAAAGAAATAAAGATAGTTTATGAAAACACCAAGAGCGAAAGAAGCACACGAATCATTCAGCCATTAAAACTATCTTACAAGTCATCAAAAGAATGGTATTTGAAATAACTTCCGCACGAAGATTCTGTGACATCACTTTCAGGGCTTTGCTGATCATGCATTATGCAGAGAGACGATTTTGACGGTCTGGCACCGGTTGCCTGATTACAGGTTATTTTCCGGCACTCGACAAGAAATATTGTCATATGGAAAAAGAATTTCAGGGAAAAGATCGTGCCGATCAAAAAGACGGCGGATGTGCGCAGACAAAGAACGAGGAGGACAGGATGCAGGATAAGGGAAAGAACATATTTTTGTGGATATTAATCGGGATAGGAACCGCTTCTTTGATAAGCTGCGGAAGGAGTTCCGGATCTGATTCTGAGAACGTGGACGTGTATGAGATGGAAAGTGCGGGAAGCGGCGCTGCTGCGGCAGGCAGGGAATCAGGCATCGCGGAAACAGGTGCAGCTGAGAGCGGCATGGCGGAAGGCGCTGCAGAAATGAGCATGGCCGAGAATGGTGTCGCTGAGAGCGGAGCGGCGGAAGGCGCAGCAGGAAAGAGTATGGCTGAGGATGACGTGTCTGGGAGCGGCACGGCGGAAAGCGATGCAGCAAAGGATGGCAGGACAGATACGGGAAGGCGCAGTGCCGGGAACGGCACAGGAGAAACAGGAATGTCTGCCGCATCTCCAGAGGGGCGTCAGGGCGGGACGGAAGCGAAGCCGGGGCAGGAGGAGTCCGGAAGCGGAACAGAAGACGACACCGCCCCAGGAGAGATTCCGCTGCTTCCAGAGACTGCCGGGGAGATTGCCGGTTTCGTGCCGGAGGGATGGGAGCTCATGGACAGCGTGGAACTGGATTTCAATGAGGACGGCGTGACAGATTATATAGGCGTGTTGGAAGCGGCTCTGGTGGATGCGGGGGACGCCTGGTATTCGGGGAAACCGAGGATTTTGTTTGCCGCAGCCGGTGAGGGGACAGGAGGGTACAGACTGGATTTTCAGGATATTAATCTGATACGGACGAGAGCGGAGGGCGGCGTCTTCGGGGATCCCTATATGCCGCTGACTGCAAAGGGGACATCTTTCACCACACATGCATATGGCGGCAGCGCATGGAGATGGTCAGAGGACTATACATACACCTGGCAGGAGGGCGTGTGGCGGCTTACGGCATCGGAGACCACCTACGGATACGGCGGCTATACCACATCCTACGGCAGGAACGACTGGATGAACGGCACAGGCATCAGAAAAGAGAGAAGCTCTGAATTCAGCGATATGGAGAAAATCCTGGACAGCGGGGACGACTGGGACAGTGCGCCCTATGACCTGGAATATGAGCTGCCATTGGACGGGCCGGTGACACTGGAGCAGGCCGGCAAGCGGTGGTGGCTTGCCAAGGAACGTGTGACAGACTGGGAAGTGGAATCCGTCACATGCGCGGCAGGAGCGGAAATTTCGGAAGAGAAAGTAACGCGCCCGGATGAGGCATACCTGGAGTATTGTGACGAGGACTGTGTCCTGTATTCCTTTTCGGACAGGGACAGCGGCCAGTATTACCTGGCCATGTACCGCTTTGAGGACAGGACGTTAACCGTGGCGGCCCGGGAAAAAGGGGCAATCGGCTTCCCGGAGATTTACAAAGGGAGAATCTATTACACTGCTGCAATAGTGGAAAATGTCAGGTACAAAACCTGGCAGGATGGCGGGGAAAGGACTGCGGAGGAAGAGGATACAGTGGGCGTCAGGCTGAACAGGACAGCCATAGACGGAACCGGGAAAGAAACGGTTTTTGAATATCGCTATCCGGAAGATGAGCAGGAGATCAGGGAAAACGGGATTCCATATCTGGCGCTGAACTATGAGATTGGAGGCGAGCAGATTGTGGCGGAGGTGTATATCGGAGACGAACCCCATCCGTTTTATCGAATGAATATTGACGGAAGCGGGTTGGAAAGAATAGGGCAGGTGCCAAAGGAATGATAAGCATGGAAGCAAGAAAGCAATACTTGGAAAATCCATGCCGCGCGGCATCTGTCCCATATTGGAAAGCGGTCTGTATTTCCGTACCGGATAACATTCGGATTTTACATGACAGCGAGTTCAATACAGAGTTGCTGAGGCGATACGTTGATGAACCATATTTTCGATTGCAGCATCGTATGATGGAATTAAAACCTGTGTCATTGCCGGAAGGTTATTCTCTTTATGAAGCCACTGTACCTGATTTTGTGGAGCATATCAACAGTTGTTATGAGGACATTGGTATTACGGTGTCTGAATTGCAGAGTTACCTGGCCAGGGAACAGTACAGTCCGGAACTGTGGTTGGCTGTCAGAGACGATTGTAACGGGAAAATTGCGGCAACCGGTATTGCCGAACTGGACCTGGAGATTGGCGAGGGTATACTGGAATGGATACAGGTATCAGAAGATTATCGCAGACATGGACTGGGGCGTTATCTGGTATTAGAACTACTGTGGAGAATGAGGAAAGCGGCGGGATTTGCTACGGTGTCAGGAAAATGTAAAAATCCGAATCATCCGGAAGCTCTCTATCGCAAATGTGGTTTTTGCGGTAATGATGTGTGGCATATTTTGAGGGAACGCGGGCAGGATGTTTCGGGGTCCCGCTAAAGTTTTCCCTTTTCGGAATTGTGTACCCATTGAAAAAGAAGGTGCAAAAAAGCTGAATGGGAAGAAATATTGAATTGTGTTACCTGTCTCCTGAAAAGATATTTGGTATTTTCGCTTGAAGATTTGGATTGAGTATTATAGAATGATAACAGAATTAGAAATAAGATAGACTTACTTCATAATGATTATGCCATACTGTGTCAGACAGTACATGGAGATTTGCGATGCGGTTATGTATGACAGGTTGCGGATGTTCCGGGGGAAGGAGGCAGGACATGGGCAGGGCAATTTCTATCGGGGCACAGAGCTTTGAATTTATACGGAAAAATGATTGTTTCTTTGTGGACAAAACAGGTTTTATAAAGGAATGGTGGGAGAATGCGGATGCGGTTACATTGATTACCCGGCCCCGCCGCTTTGGGAAGACTCTGAACCTGGACATGATGAACTGCTTTTTTTCCAGGACATATGAGGGACGGGGGGAGCTGTTTGAGGGGCTGTCCATCTGGCAGGATAAATCCCCTGATGGGGATTATAAGTATCGGAAGCTTCAGGGAAGCTATCCGGTGATTTTCTTAAGCTTTGCGGGTATTAAGGGGCAGGCCTTCGAGGAAACGAAACAGGCGATTAAGTACGCGCTGGCGAAGTTATATGAGTCCCATGAATATTTGAGGAATGGGGAGAATATTGGAAAAAGAGAACAAGATTTCTTTGACTCGGTATCTCCGGAGATGACAGATGGAGTAGCCGTGCTCGCCCTGAACTATCTGTCGGATTATATGTGCCGTTATTATGGTCAGAAGGTTCTGATTTTCCTGGATGAATATGACACGCCGTTGCAGGAAGCCTATGTATATGGGTACTGGAAGGAACTGGTTGGTTTTATCAGGCAGATGTTTAATTCTACATTTAAGACCAATCCGAGCATGGAGCGTGCGATTATGACGGGCATCACTCGGGTCAGCAGGGAGTCCATTTTTTCGGATTTAAACAATCTTACTGTGGTGACGACCACATCCGAGAAGTATTGCACCCAGTTTGGTTTTACGGAAGAAGAGGTGTTTCAGGCATTAGATCAGATGGGGATGTCAGATCGCAGAGAGGATGTTAAGGAATGGTACGACGGCTTTACCTTTGGCAGCCAGCGGGACGTGTACAATCCCTGGTCCATCACCAATTTCCTGGAGGAAAAAGAATTGAAGCCCTACTGGGCAAATTCCAGCTCCAACCGCTTGGTCAATCTGTTGATCCGGCAGGGGAATGCCCGGACCAAGGCGATTATGGAGGATTTGATGAAGGGCGGCATCCTGGAGACGGAGATCGATGAGGAGATTATTTTTGACCAGCTCCAGAGGAAATATGGGGCGGTCTGGAGTCTGCTTTTGGCCAGCGGGTATCTGAGGGTAGTGGATCGGCGCTTTTCAAGTACGACGAGGAGATTCGTCTACCGCCTGAAGCTTACCAACTGGGAAGTGGAGATAATGTTCGAGGATATGATCCGGGGCTGGTTTAGCGGGGAGGATGTGCCTTATAACGACTTTATCAAGGCACTGCTTCTGGGGGATGTGAAGGCTATGAACCGGTATATGAACAAAGTTGCTCTGGCGACTTTCAGCTATTTTGACACCGGTAAAAGGCCGTCCGATGAAATCGAGCCGGAGCGTTTTTACCATGGCTTTGTCCTGGGGCTGATGGTGGAACTGGCGGGAAGGTACCGTATCACCTCAAACCGGGAGAGCGGGTTCGGAAGATATGATGTAATGTTGGAACCCTGCAAAAAGGAGGACCCGGCTTTTGTGCTGGAGTTCAAGGTGCATGATCCGGAGGATGAGGATACCCTGGAGGATACGGTGCAGGAGGCATTAAAACAGATTCAGGATAAGAATTATGACAGTGAGCTGACTGCCAGGGGGATTCCGGAGGAACGTATCCGCCACCTGGGCTTTGCTTTTGAGGGGAAGCGGGTTTTGATTGGCTGAAATTCTGTTTGAGACAGTTCCATCGTGTGTTGGAAATGGAGACTGGTACCTGACACATTTTTCACCCGAGTTCCCTAAATGTGTGATGTAGGAGGATAACTGATGAATACACTACATGCAGTGCATCCGCAGCGGTGGAGAGAAACCTGCGATCCTTTTTCTTTGCATTATAACTATTTTCAACTTAACGAGGTCTTAGGTTATCCTCATGCAGGGAATGATGTATTTTATGTCCGCGGGCTGGCAGACAATGAAGAGATCACGGCATATATCAAGGTTGCCCGGCAAAAGGGAGCGGCCATTGACAATGAGGTTAATATATTGGGTCAGCTCAATGGGCCTGTTTTCCCAAAAGTGCTTGATTATGACCATGAACATGGATTGTTCTCAGTAACCGCCGATATGCCGGGATTGCGTTTATCTGTTATCGCAGGAGATAACAAAGACTTGATTTCCCTTTCCTATATGGAAGAATACGGAGAAGCGCTGGGCCGTCTGCATAAGCTTAAGATATCTGCAAAACCGCAGGTTGACCGGAAGTTCTATCATCGTCCCAATGAAGAATTATTGGAAAAGCTGAATTTACCGTTTCTGGCGTCTTTCTTTGGCCATAAACCGATGTATGACGAGACTGTCTTCTGTTATGGCGACTTTCATTATGCAAATGTACTGTGGAAGGATCATCATATAAGTGCAATTCTTGATTTTGAGCTTGCCGGATACGGCAGCCGGGATTTTGATATTGCCTGGGCATTGTTCCTCCGTCCCGGCCAAAAGTTCCTGAAAACCGATGAAGAACTGGAGCGTTTCTTAAGAGGGTATCAAAAGTACGGTGATTGTAACGTGGAGGCGGTAAAATATTATATGGCACAGTGTTATGTGCATTTTCTGTGCTTCTGTGATGAGAAGGACTATTGCGAATATGTGCGGAATTGGCTTGAGCGAAGCTGTAGAGAGTAACAGGCGGCGAAAGTAAAACCCGCCAGTACGGTCAGTCACGACACCAACACTTACATCAACGTAAATTTTCGCGTGATCTTCCTGAACTTTCTTTGAGAGAAGGTATTCATATCACGAGTTTCTCAAATTATCAGCGGCACAGCATAAAGAACATAATAAAGCGATATTGCCTTTCAGGTAAATCGTGACACGGAAGAACCAATATTGACTTGACAAAAGAATAACATGATGTTATATTTTGAATGACAACACCATGTTATACATTGCGTATCATGGTCAACTGGCAGACGGCGGGCGCTTATCCGGCTCATTTTATATTGGATGCTGCCCGCGGTGCCGCCGTGCGCCGAAAGAATCAGGAGGAAAAAACTATGGTACAACAATTATCCGATGCGGAACTGGAAATTATGAAAATCGTATGGGGAAATCCCCGGGAGGTGACACTGTTTCCTTATATCATGGACGGACTGGCAGTCAGGGGCAGGCCATGTCAGAAGAATACCCTGATTGTACTTCTGTCGCGGCTGATGAACAAAGGATTTCTGAGCGCGAAAAAAATCGGACGCCGCAACGAATATACAACGCTCATTTCCGAAACGGAGTACCAGACAGCTCAGACGAAAAACTTTCTGGATAAAATCTATGAGGGGAGTGTGAAAGGCCTGGTTTCCGCTCTGATTTCGGGCGATTTGCTGACGGACGAGGAATACGATGAATTAAAAATGCTGTTGGAGAAAGGGAGCGGGAAATCATGAACACAATTTTGAAGATTTTTTTGTCCATGTCCTTTTCAGGCGCTTTGCTTATCCTGGTTCTGCTTTTTGGAAAACGGTTTTTAAAGGATAAAATCAGCCGGCAATGGCAGTATTACATTTGGCTTGTTGTCATATTGCGGCTGCTGCTTCCTTTCGGGCCGGAAACGAATCTGCTTGGGGTAACCTGCCAAGCCCTGGAAGGGGTGATGAATCAGGCTTCTTTCCCACGGCAGCAGTTTCTGCCGGATGTTCCGGAAGCAGTTTCTGTCCCTGGCGCTGACCTGGTACGGGACGGAGAAAGCTCAAATCGCCTGGAAGAAAATCTGACTGCAGTCCACCCGCTTCGGGAGACGGGGGAACTGCTGACGAGTTATATCTGGCTGATCTGGCTGGTGGTTTCGTTGGTGTTGTTGGTACGGAAGGTGACAATCTATCAGAGTTTTGTACGATATATCAGAGACGGATTGACGCCGGTTTCCGATATGGAAATGCTGGACCGGCTTTCCGTTATTGCGGAGGGGGAAGGCGTGAAAAGCCCCGTGGAATTGGGTGTCAATCCGCTGATTTCCTCGCCGATGCTGATCGGTTTTTTTCGCCCCTGTATCGTATTGCCGGCTTCGGAATATCGTGAAGAGGATTTTCGGTATATTGTCCTGCATGAACTGACCCATTACAAACGCCGGGATATGTTTTACAAGTGGCTTGTACAGGTTACTGTCTGCCTGCACTGGTTCAATCCCCTTGTACATCTTATGAGCAGAGAGATTACAAAAGCCTGCGAGTTTTCCTGCGATGAAGCCGTTCTCGCAAAAACGGGGGACGGCAGCGCCCGGGACTATGGGAAAACCCTGCTTGACGCCATGGCGGCAGTGGGGAAACACATGGAAACGCCCGGAGCCGTCACCTTAAGCGAAAATAAGCAATTATTGAAGGAAAGACTGGGAGCGATTATGGTGTATCAGAAAAGGTCAAGGACAGTGAGGATGGCTGCCGCCGCGCTGACACTGGGGGTGGTTTTCGGCGCGGCTTTTCTGGGGATATACCCTGTTGCCGCCGCGGGTGTGCCGGATTCGGCGGACACGGAAAAGGTATCCTCCTCGCAGTCTGATCACATGCCGCCGGGTAATGCCGGTCAGGGGAGTTTCTCTTCCGGTAACTATGACTATCCCCGAAAAGAAGGTATACTTATGTACAAACAGGGCATGGGCGAGGCGCATCACCAGTCTGCCCTGTTTCATGAACTGGACCGGGATGAAGAATGTGACAAACTGGAAGAAGAGTGGGAAAAAGAGTGGGAAGAAGCGCAGATTGCGGAATACGGGGCGGCAGGCGTTATCATGGACGGAAAAAATTATTACTACCAGGGACAGCTGGTCAATATTTTTCTGGATGTCCGGGCCGACAAATCCTTTTACACACTGGATCTGAACCCGGCAGGATGCGTCAATATCAGGATTATCCGCGATGCGGATGATAAGATTTCAGGGGTTTCCTATATGACGGATGCGGAAGCGGCCAGGCTGTTTGAAGACGATGCGGGTGAGGAAGATATAACAGGTGACGATGCAGACGGTGCCGATGTGGAAGAGGCCGATGAGAATTCGGACGACTGGAAGGAAGATGCGGGTGGCAGAACCTGGTATCCGCAGGTTATTCCTGTCGATTTTGGATCGATAAAGGATGGGGATGTAGTCTGGTTGGGAGAATACACCCTGTCCGAGGGAGACAGAATCTGGTATGCTGTTTCGGCGGAAACAGGAAACGGAATGCAGGTGGGCTTTGCGGAATCCGGCGATACGCTTTTGAATACAGTCTATTATGCTGTACAGAATCAGCGTCAGACAGGCGAAAATCTGGAATGCATCGCGAGCATTACCCTTAAATCCCCGGCAAAGCCCGGAACCTATCAGCTGTTCCTTCGGGCGACAGAGGGGGATTTGGGGAATGTAAAGGGCAGTGTTTCCATTGGATATGTGGCAGATGCTGTATATTATTAAGCGGAACTCAATGCCTGTCTCATGGAAAGAAACCGACTGTCCCAGCTTCGCGCCGGAGCCTGTGAAAATATGACCGCCATTGCCGTCTGCAATTATCCGGAAACGGTGCCTGTTTGTTCAAGACAGGCCTGAATTTCGGCATATACGGCGCGGTCATTTTCAAATATTTTCGCGAACAGGCTTTTCAGCGTTTCCTGTGTTTCCTTTTGTAAAATCAATGCAGAGGACTGTCCGGTGATGTTATATCCGGTTTCAGGGCCTACGCCAAGCGCGCCCCATATCTTCCATCCAATGCCGTGTGTTCCATCATTTCCATCCTTGAGATACCGAGAAAAAAGAACTTTTTTCAGCCGGGCATATATCTCTTTATCTGTAAAAATATCGCACAGCAGGTTTCCGGCTCCGCAGAAGCTTTCTACGGCATGCCATCTTGTTTCGATCGGTACACCGGTTATGCCGCACATCATTCCGGCAGTGTCCATGGCGTTTTCCGGCGTCACATGGTCAAGTACATCCATAATCACGCTTTCAAGCGCCGCATCCACCGGAAAGAGTACCTGATGATTTAAGATTTTCTTCATGTCGCTATAACCATGGCCTGAAGGGCTTACTTTCTTTAGTGTAGTTGTTTTTTCTGTCCGAATAGTATATCATGATTTCGTGTGCGTCAGCACACATGGAATCAAAAGTTGACTCAATGTTCTTATGAGTCAACTTTATACCATGGACTGGGACAGTCTGTACAGTCTTTTTCCGTACCCTTTATTACGTTGCTTTCCATGTATGGCGTGGCCGCCTGATAAATGGGAGCTGTGATGGCAGGACAGCTTCTCAGCATATTGTAATTTGCGGAAAGACTGTGTATAATAGTAAAATAAAAGAAAAACAGGAAACGGGAACTGAGTTCCAAAGGAGAAAAAATGGTGAATACACAGTTCATAATCGACTATCTGTCAGCTTTGAGCACGAATAATAACCGTGAATGGTATCATGCAAATAAGGAGGACTATAAAAAGGCAAACGCGGAGTTTGAAAAATTATTACAGAGGCTGATTCTGGAAATCGGAAAATTTGACGGCAGTATTTTACATAATGTTCCGAAAGACCTTACTTTTAAGCTTGTGAGGGATACTCGTTTCAGCCATGACAAATCGCCGTACACCCCCGCATTCCGCGCCCATATTGCCGCTGAGGGGAAGCTGCCGGTTCCTGTGGGGTATTATCTTATGATAAAGCCCGGCAGCCAGTCCTTTTTAGGCGGCGGCCTGTTTGCGGATATGTTTAAGGACGCGACAACGATGATAAGGGATTATATTGTCCAAAACGGCGAAGCGTGGGAAGAAATCATACATGAGCCGGAGTTTGAAAAACACTTTTCCGTGCAGGGAACCGCCCTGAAAAATGTTCCTGCGGGATATGAGAAGGAGCATCCCCAGGCGGAATACCTGAAATTTAAGAGCTGGTATCTGGAATATCCGCTGAGAGATGAAGAATTGACAGATGCAGAAGGGTTTGTGGTGAAGGCGGCAGAGCTTTTCCGCATCATGAAACCCTTTAACGATTATCTGAACAAAGCGCTTGCAGGGTTCCGGATGCCAACCAGGTAACATAAAAAGGGTTGAAAGGGATTATCCCCGGTAAGAGGGGCCGGTGACATCGCGGAAAGGAACAGGTAGCACCATGTGGAGACGTCTCTCAATTTATTTTAAGGAAATGTACCCGATCCTACCGAGATTTGCCCTGGGGCTGATCATCTTCGGGGAGATTCATTTTATCATCCTGTTAAATGCGGGCATCCGGGATTTCAGACTGGGCCCGCAGGAACTGATCGGCGGCTTTACCGTGTTCAGCTTCCTTCTGTGGCTCCGGATTGCGGACGATTTTAAGGACTATGAACTGGACTGCCGCCTGTTTGCCCACCGGCCCCTTCCCTCCGGAAGAGTACACAAAAAGGATCTGGCGGTTTTTGTCTCTGTCCTGATTGCGATTACCGTGCTGCTGAACCTGCTGTTCATGAATAATTTCGGGTTCTTCCTGTTTCTCTATATTTATGGGACACTAATGTCCCTCTGGTTTTTCAGCAGGAAAAAGATTCAGAAAAGCCTGCCCCTGGCCCTTGTCACCCACAATCCGGTGCAGATGATTATGAATATCTACATCATCTCATTTACCTGCCTTAAGTACGATCTGCCCCTTTTTACCTGGGTGAATTTCCTGGCGGCATGGACGCTGTATTTCCCTGCGCTGATCTGGGAAATTTCCAGAAAGATACGCGCGCCGGAGGATGAGACGGAATATGTCACCTATTCCAAACTGTTCGGTTACAAAAAGGCCACGCGATTTATCCTGCTCATCACCTGGGTGGATATCGTCACCAATTTTCTCCTGGTGTGGAATCTGAATAAACTGACTGTGCTTGCCCTTCTGACAGACGTGACATGGATGACGGTGAAATTTGTCCAGTTTATGAAAAATCCCGCCCGGTTTGCCATTGTGGATAAAGTGGAACGGTATACCTACATCCAGGAATCACTGATGCTGCTGACTATACCAGTTTATCTGATTTTCGGAAGCCTGTAAATCGGGAGTGCAGGGAGGGCTGAAGATGCAGGGAGGAGGCGACTGTGAAACAGGACATTCATATCAGAAAGGCTGTTAAAACAGATATTGATTGTATCGGAAAGCTATACGAGGATATCTGTGATTACCTGGAAAAGCACAAGAATTATTCCGGTTGGAAAAAGGATATTTATCCGGTTCGTTCCGATGCGGAAAAAGCGTTAATGGAAGATGCGCTTTATGTTGCCCGGGTGAAGGGGAAAACTGCAGGAACGATTATTTTAAGGCATGAGCCGGAGGAAGGGTATCAAAATGGCAGCTGGCTGACGGAGGATGATTACAGGCACATTTATGTAATTTATACGCTCGCTGTCCATCCCGATTTTCTCAAGTGCGGTGTGGGAACAGAGCTGCTGGCATTCGCGGAACAGACAGCACGGAAAGAAGGGTGTGTGAGCATCAGGCTTGATGTTGTCAAAGGGAATATTCCTGCGGAACGGCTTTATCAAAGATGCGGATATCAGTTGACAGGAACCGTAAGTCTGGGATATGAAGAGTATGGGCTTCCCTGGTTTCACCTTTATGAAAAAATTTTATAAAAGAATTATGTTTGGGCCTTGAGTAAAAATAACGGAGGCGCATATGATAATCACCCGGAAGAACCATATGACAACAGATATCGGCTCAAAAGCCGGAAACCTCTTCCTGCTCCAGAGGGCAGGCTTTCAAGTGCCGCCCTTTTTCTGTGTGGGCCAGTCTTTCCGTGAGGAGGAAGTCCTGGATTACCTTGGAGCAAATTTTCCGGATACCAGGTCTTTCTCCGTCCGTTCCTGTGCTTCTCTGGAGGATTCTGACGGATGTTCTTTCGCTGGACAGTTTAAGACCTTTCTGAGGGTTCCCCGGGAAGAAGTCTGCATGCGTATCCGGGAAGTCCTTGGCCATGGGAAGCATCCTGAAAAGACTGCATATTTTCAGGCTCATGGCATTGCTCCTGCCGCTCTGAAAATGCACGTCATCATACAGGAGATGGTGGAGCCGGACGTCTCCGGCGTCCTGTTCACCGCCAACCCCCAGGGGATTCTGAACGAATCCGTTATCGTATGCGGAAGGGGAGCAGGAGACCAGGTTGTGGAGGACAGGGCGGATGTTACCACCTATTATTATAATCTTGCCGACAAAAACGGTTATTATGAGCAGGCCGGGGACTCACCCCTTTTGACAGAGGGGGAGATAGAAGAGCTGATTCAATCCTCGCAGCAAATCCGGGTACTGCTTGCCTGTGGGATGACGGGGGAATCCGATGAGGCTTTCAGCAGGAATACAGACAAGGCATCTGATAAGGCTTTCTGTAGGAATACAGACAAGGCATCTGATAAGTCTTTTGACAGGAATACAGACAAGGCATCTGATAAGGCTTTCTGTAGGAATACAGACAAGGCATCTGATAAGTCTTTTGACAGGAATACAGACGTGACACCTGACAAGGATTTCGACATAGAATTTGCCATACAGAACCACCATATATATTTTCTGCAGGCACGCCCTGTTACCTCCATTGACAGGACGGCCCCCGCCATTATCCTGGACAACAGCAACATCGTGGAGAGCTATCCCGGCATCACCCTGCCCCTTACCCAGAGCTTTATCCGGGATGCTTACTATCAGGTATTTAAAAGCCTGCTGCTCCACCTGACAGGGGAGCCTGAAACCGTGGAGCAGATAGACGGCAATCTGCAGCATATGGTGGATATGGCAAACGGGCGGGTATATTACCGCATCAGCAACTGGTATGATGTGCTGCTCCTGCTGCCTTTCAGCAGCCGCCTGATTCCCATCTGGCAGGAAATGATGGGTGTCAGGGACAAAAAAGTGTCTTCGGCACATTCTGCCGGAAATCCCGCCGGAAATCCTAACGGAAATTCCGGTAAACAGGGCAGAATCCGCCGAAAAACCCGGCTGAAGGTGGCATACTCTTTCATCCGTTTTTTGCTGACCTGCCCCAGGGAAATGGAGAAACTGGATCTGTATTTTCAGGAAATCATTCAGCGGTTTGAAGCCCTGGAGACGGACGCGGAGGACAACCGGATTCTGCTGAAACACTACCATACACTGAAGGAAATGACAGTGAAGCGCTGGGATATCACTTTGGTCAACGATATGTACGGCTTTCTTTTTACAGGGCTTCTGAAATCCCGTTTGAAGGCAAGGCATGTTCCGGATTATGAACTGGCTGCGAACCGTGCCATTTCCGGCGTTCAGAAACTGGAAAGTATGCGCCCCATCGAACAGCTGCAGAAACTGGCTCATCAGGCCGGGGAGGAAAACAGGTTGCCGGAATTGCGGGCAATACAGAGCAATGAGGCGTATTTTCAATATATCGGGCAGAGCAATCATGCCTTTTCCCGGGCTTTGCAGGCTTATGTCCGGGAGTTTGGCGACCGGAATGTGGAAGAACTGAAACTGGAAAGTAAAACCTTCCGCACGGATCCGGTACTGTTGATTCGCTGTATTCTGCAGTATGCGGAGAGCCTTTTCCTTGCGGACAGTGAAGTTTCAGGGGCAACTGACGCGGAAACTTCAGAAGCATCTGTAGATGCCGGGCATTCTTCTATAGAAAAAGCCGCTCCGCCTCCGCTCACCGGCCTGTCCGCGTTTTATGCGAAGAGAGCCGCTGTCGGCATCCGGAACAGGGAGAAATCCCGCCTTCATCGCGGACGGCTCTACGGTATGATGCGTGCCCTTGTGCTACAGATGGGACAGAACCTGTATCGGCAGGGGCGGATTGTGGAACCCTCGGATATTTTCTGGCTCTACTGTGAGGAAATCGAGGCGGCGGAGTTGGACGCTGTGCTTAACCTGGCCGGAATCATTGCCGGACGGAAAAAGGAATATGACGGTTACGCAGAACTTCCCGCCTACTCCAGACTGGTATTTTCCGGAAAAGTAATCGATAAGCATCCGCGAAACTGCTGCAAAATCCGTCATGACATTTGTCGTGATGATTGTTATGCGGCAGATGATCGGAATCGGCGGCATCCTCCGGAGGCTGGATTACAGGGTTCGGAAAGCGGTGCTGGTAATGTGCCGCAGCGCGTCTATAGAGGCACCGCATGTTCCCCGGGCATCGCGGAGGGGGAAGTGCTGTTGATAGAGACCCCTTCTCCGCTGCTTGACACAAAGGGAAAAATCCTGGTCACGAAAATGACGGACCCGGGATGGGTGTTCCTGATTGCGCCGGCAAAGGCCATTGTCTCCGAAAAGGGTTCCCTTTTGTCCCACACGGCCATCATCTCCCGGGAATTGAAGAAACCTGCCGTGGTGGGTATAGAACATATTACGGAATACCTGAAAACCGGCGACCGTATCCGGGTAGACGGAGATGCGGGCACCGTCACGGTTTTGCCTGATTGCTCCGAGACAACAGAGGGATAATGAAAGATGGAAAATTTACATTCTATTGCGGAAGCGAAATCATACGAAATAGTCGAAAAGATAACCGAGGGCTGTTCCGGGGACGAAAAATATAAGCTCAGAAAAGACGGCAAATACTTTTTGCTGCGGATCAGTGACAAGGCGAAGACATCAGAAAAAAGAAAAGAGTATGAACAGCTTGCCGGATATATGCATACGGATATTCATACTCACAAACCCATTCTGTTTGGTACAAATGCTGACATAGTTTATTCTATTGTATCATGGGTTGACGGGATACCGATCATGGATATCATAAAGAAAGATACTTCAAAAAATTACTATGAACTGGGAAAGAAAGTCGGCAGGGAGCTTAGGAAGCTTCATTCCTGTTATACGGACATCCCGAAAGCAGACTGGCAGGATATCGTGGAAAAAAGAGCCCTTCGTTTTCTGGAAAATTACCATCAAAGGAAGGTTGTATTTAGGGGAGAGTGAAAAACATAATCCCGGAGCATAATATCGCATTGATTTCCCTGTTAAAAGATACGGGAATCGAAATAAGGCAGGACGGCACATCAATAGAGATAGACGCCTCTAACCAAGGCTATTTACCGATACAGGCAGATGCGCTGCCGTATCCGGGCATGCCGTCGGATGTACAGCCTCTGCTGTCGGCACTGGCGGTTTTATGCAAAGGGGTATCGGTGATAAAAGATACCGTATTTGTGGACAGGTTTCAATATGTAAGCGAATACAAGAAGATGGGCATCGATATTTTCCGGTCATATAACCATGTATATATCTGTGGGCCCCAGCGCGTCCAGGGCGCAGCCGTAACAGGCGAGGATATCAGGACGGCCACCAGCCTGGCATTGGCGGCACTGTCCGCAGACGGAAAAACGATCCTTTATGGCTATGAGCATATCAGGAGAGGGTATGAGGATTTTGATAAAAAGATGAATTCGCTAGGGGCAAAGATAAGCCTGGAAATCCCCATGCAGCCGTGATATAATGTCCTTATTCAAGACAGAAGATGCCATTTATCAGGAACTATAGGAGGGAGAAGCAATGAGCATTTTATTTGCAAGGCACGGGGAGACAGACTGGAATATCGCGAATAGGCTGCAGGGGACAACGGATATCCCTCTTAATGAAAACGGGAAAGCCCAGGCACGTCTCCTGTGCGGGAATCTGGAAAAAGACCATAGAAACATCTGCCGCATCTACAGCAGCCGTCAAAAAAGAGCTCTGGAAACAGCTCAGGCAGTGGGCTCCCAATATCATGTGCCGGTACAGGTAATCCCGGGATTGGAAGAAATGAATTTCGGCGTATTTGAGGGCCATACCTGGGATGAGATAGAACGCCTGTATTATGATGATGTCAGAAAGTGGGAGTCTGACAAACGCTATAACAGGCCTCCGGAGGGCGAGTCCTGTCAGGAATTGCTGGAAAGGCTCTTTTCAGCTCTTGACAGGATCATGGAGGAAGCCGGAGATGAGATAGATGCGGGAAAGGACATTCTGGTGCTGACCCATGGCACGGTGCTGATGTGCCTGCTGGCGCTTAAAAATGGCCTTGATTTTGCTACGGCATATCTGACAGCAAGGGTTGAAAATGGGCAGGCCATCAAGCTTGAACCGGAGGAATTGCGGAAAACGAGGCTGAAGTTGTATCCAAAACGATAAAAAGGAAAACGAAAATGAGAATAGAACCCATAGAAACATCAAGGCTTATCTTGCGGGGCTTTACAAAAGAAGATGCATCCTGGGCTTACAGCATATGGAATGACCCTGAAATGGGAAAATATCTGGCCGATGAAGCAAAAGAGGAGATTGACCCCGCATACATCAAAACACTGGAGGAACTTGGAGAAGACGAGGAGTGCTGCTATCTGATTCCGGTGCTGAAAGATTCCGGACAGCGTGTGGGAACATGCAGCTTTATAGCCAGCGAAGACAAAAAGGTGTATGACATCGCCTACTGTGTGCACAGGGATTTCTGGCGTCAGGGATATGCCACGGAAATGGCCCGGGGGATGATCGAATTTGCGCGTGGCCAGGGGGCGGAGAAGGTTACCGTGTACGTCAGTAAGGGAAATATCCCTTCCAATCGTGTGGCGGTAAAATGCGGCGGGAAAATAGTGGATGAGAAAACGTTCAAAAAGCGGGGTACTGATATTATTATGGAAGATTATTTATATGAGATACTGCTTTAGGGATAAGTTGATAACCCGACAGCTGAAATTTCTTCTTGACTCTGACACGGTGTTATCCTTTATGCTCAAAGTCAGGAAAGGAGAACAGCCATGGAACAACCTAATAATCACTTCCTTACCATCAGCCAGGTTTCCCGGATGTATGGCGTCACCCCACGGATGCTTCGGCATTACGAAAAGCTGGGCCTGATCAAAGCCATACATCGGGAGGATTACGCCTACCGGATATACGATGAGGAGGCGCTCCGGCGTGTACAGCAGATCATCATACTCAGAAAACTGCGGCTTCCCCTGAAAGACATAGCCATCCTCCTGAGGGATGCGGAGCAAAGCGAATCCCTGCGGCTGTTACAGGGTAAGCTGGCGGAGCTTGACGATGAGATCGCTTCCCTGGCGCTGATCCGCAGGCTCTTAAAGCAGCTGGCAGGACGGCTATGTGAGAGCCGGAAACGGCAGATGCATTTTGAACTGCTGGAAGATAAGGAGCTGGCGGAGATTGCCCGTGGCCTTTCCTTTCCCAAAACAACCATAAAGGAGAGTGCAAGTATGGAAGAACTGAACAAAGCAGGAGAAAACCTGGACAAATCCCTGCCGGTGAGGATTCTGCGCGTGCCGCCTTTCACCGTGGCGTCTTACCATTATATCGGGGAGAATCCGGAGGAAGCGGTGGGAGAGGTGGTGACCAGGTTCGTGCAGGAGAGCGGACTGTATGAGAAGAAGCCGGATGCCCGGATGTTTGGCTTCAACCACCCCAACCCGGGCGTCCTGGAGAATGGGATCCACGGCTATGAGGACTGGGTCACCATTCCGGAGGATATGGAAGTGACGGCTCCCATGGAGAAGAAGGCTTTTGCAGGGGGGCTGTACGCGGTGCTGACCATTCCCTTCCCGGAGTTTCAGCTGTGGGAGAATCTGACCAGATGGGTCGATGAAAGCCCGGATTTCGAGGCGGTTTACAGTGAGCTTGGGGAAGAAATCATGGGAGGCTGCCTGGAAGAGCATCTGAACTGGGTGTATGCCGCCCATAACGGTTGGAAGGAGGACGGCCTTCCAGGACAGATTGACCTGATGCTGCCGGTGAAGGCAAGGGAGAAGTAAGGTAGCGACGCTTATAGGGATTCTGAAGGCCATAAGTGCCATGGGTTGCAGGCTGCCACGGCGCTTATGGCCATTTTATGCCAAAATCAAATAAACATTGCAGCCTATTTTCTTTCTCAAGCCTCTAATCCCGGAGAAGGAGTATCTCTACCATACTGGGGATTCCGGAATACCATTTGCGCAGGTTGGGGAGTTTGTTTATATGTCATTGTTAAAACGGAGGTTTTGTGCTTGACTTAGAGCGCATCAAGGTAGTATGATCTATAGATGCGGCAATAATCGGAAAATGAAAATCAATGAGAAAATGCCGGAAGGAAGGGAGTACATATGATTTTCGGAAAACATATCAACAGATACTATTTCAAGTATGCCGGATGGCTTATTTTCGGCCTGATTTCCCTTGTGATGGTGGACTTTCTGCAGCTGGAGATCCCCAAGATCTACAGGATGGTGATCAACGGCATGAACAGCGGGACCGTCAGCGTGGACGGCATGCAGAGGGCCTTTGACATGGATTTCCTTCTGGACGGCATCGCTATGCCCATGGTGAAGATTGTCCTGGCTATGGTGTTCGGGCGGTTTCTGTGGAGGATATGTTTCTTTGGGGCAGCGGTGCGCCTGGAGGCGGATCTGCGCAACCGGATGTTTGACCATGCCAAGGATTTAAGCCGGGAATATTACCAGGTCAACAAGGTGGGGAATCTCATGAGCCTGTTCACCAATGACCTGGACACCGTACAGGACTGCTTCGGATGGGGCGTATTGATGTTCTTTGACGCCCTGCTGCTTGGCGTGCTTGCGGTGATGAACATGTGGAAGATGGATCCGGGATTGACATTATTGTCCCTGATTCCCATGGCGTTTCTGCTGGGGGCGGCCACGGTGATCGGGAAGCAGATGATGAAAAAGTGGGACATCCGCCAGGAGGCTTTTTCCAGGCTTTCCGATTTCTCCCAGGAGAGCTTTTCCGGCATTGCGGTGATAAAGGCCTTCGTCAAGGAGGCCAGGGAGCTGATGGCCTTTCAGAAGCTGAACGAGGAGAATGAGGAGGCCAATATTGACCACACTAAGTCTTCCGTGCTGCTGCGGATCATGGTGACCATGTTCGTGGAAAGCGTGGTCTGCGTGATTCTTGGCTACGGGGGATATCTTGTGTATAAAAACCAGTTCAATGCCGGCCAGCTGGTGGAGTTCATCGGTTATTTCAATGCCGTCATCTGGCCTATCATGGCGGTGTCCGAGCTCATAGACATGACTTCCAGGGGGAAGGCGTCCCTGGACCGTCTGGGGGAGCTGCTGGACGCGAAGATTGACGTGACGGACAGGGAGGGCGCCGGGAGCCTGCAGGATGTGCGGGGGGACATTGAGTTCCGGAACCTGACATTCAACTATCCCGACGGGGAACTGGATGTGCTGAAAAACGTATCCTTTACTATCAGGGCGGGGGAAAATGTGGGACTGGTGGGAAAGACCGGTTCCGGCAAGACGACGCTTGTGGATCTGATCCTGCGCACCTACAATGTCCCGGACGGCACGCTGTTCATCGACGGCCATGACGTGAACGATGTAAAAATCCGTGACCTGCGGGCGGCCTGCGCCTATGTACCCCAGGACAATTTCCTGTTCTCCGACACCATAGAGAAAAATATCGCCTTCGGGGTGGATGCCTACAATCCAAGGGCTGTGGCCCAGGCGGCAAGGCTTGCGGATGTGCACAGCAATATCAAGGAGTTTCAGCAGGGCTACAATACGATTCTGGGGGAGCGGGGCGTCACGGTGTCCGGCGGCCAGAAGCAGAGGATTTCCATCGCCCGGGCGCTGATGAAGGACGCGCCCATATTGATTCTGGACGATTCCGTGTCTGCGGTGGATACCAAGACAGAGGCGGCCATCCTGGAGAATCTGCGGGAGGCCAGGCAGGGCAGGACTACCATCCTCATTGCCCACAGGGTCACCACCATAGAGAAGATGGACAAAATCCTGTTTATTGAAGACGGGGAGCTTGTGGCCTCCGGGCCTCACGCAGAGCTGTACGAGAACTGTCCGGAATACCGGAAGATGGTGGACCTTCAGAAACTGGAGGAGGAAGGAGCGGCTGGCAATGAATGAATATCTGCCTATTTTAATTGTAGGAAGTATTATAGGTTCTTTTTCCATTGTGTTTCTGGCAGCTTACGCGGCGCTTCGGAAGGTGAAGGACACACATGAGAAGGAGCGGAGCATTCCGGACAGGGAGATTGTCCGCAGGCTCCTAGGCTATGCCAGGCCCTATTGGAAGAGTTTCATTCTGGTGTTTTTTGTGATGCTGTTTTCCATTGTGTACGATCTGCTGTCCCCGCTGATCATCGGACGGATTCAGGGCCTGATCCGGGATGATTTTGAGCTGAACAGCCTGTATGCCATGGTGGGAGTGTATGCGGGGATTTTGGTGGTGTCCATGGTCTGCACTTATCTCCAGGCCATGATTCTGCAGAAGACGGGCCAGAAGATTCTGTCACGCATCCGGATGGATGTGTTTACCCATATTGAGAGCTTAAGCCATGAACAGCTGAACAACATTCCCGTGGGCAAACTGGTGACTAGGGTTTCCAACGATCCCAATGCCATTTCCTTTATGTTTACGAACATCCTGGTGACACTGGCCAAGAATACCATGGTGATCGTGGGGGTTCTGGGCGCCATGCTGATGCTGAACTATGCGCTGACACTGATGGTTCTGTGCTTCGTTCCCTTTGTGGTGCTGTTTACCGTGATTTTCCGGAAATTCTCCCGGCGGGTGCACCTGCAGGTGAACGACGCCACCACGGACATCAATACCTATCTGTCCGAAAATCTGTCAGGCATGAAGATTACCCAGATTTTCAACAGGGAGGAGCGGAAACTGGATGATTTCCTGGACCGCAGCCGGAAGCTGAAGAAGGCTAAGTACAACAGGATGTTTGTTTTCGGCATTTTCCAGCCCATGGTGTATATGCTGTTCATCTCCTCGAACCTGTGCCTGTTTTATTTCGGGGCGAAGGGATATATTAAGGATATCCACTATTTCGGACAGGTGATCGACAGCAGCATAATGGTGTCATTTTATATGTATATCTCCCGTTTCTTCAATCCCATCCAGGCTCTGGCGGAGCAGTTCGACATGCTGCAGCGCTCCTTTGCGGCGGCGGAGAAGATATTTACCATCCTGGATATGGAGCCGGAGGTGGTAGATTCGCCGGATGCCATGGAACTGCCGCAGATTCGTGGGGAGATCGAGTTCCGGGATGTGTGGTTTTGCTATAAACCGGATGAGTGGGTGCTCAAGGGAGTATCCTTCCATGTGGAGCCCAGGCAGACGGTGGCCTTTGTGGGGTCCACCGGTTCGGGAAAGACTACAATCCTTAGTTTGATCTGCCGCAATTACGATATCCAGAAGGGACAGATCCTCATCGACGGCATCGATATACGGAAGATTAAGATATCCTCCCTGCGGCGACATTTCGGGCAGATGCTTCAGGATGTGTTTCTGTTCTCCGGCGATATCCGCAGCAATATCCTGCTGCGCAAGGAGGGTGTGACGGACAGCGAGGTGTGGGAGGCCTGCCGTTACGTCAATGCGGACGGCTTTATCAGGAGGCTTGAGAACGGCCTTGACGAAGTGGTGCGGGAGCGGGGCAACAATTTCTCTGCGGGCCAGAGGCAGCTTCTTTCCTTTGCCCGGACGATTATCCACAGGCCCTCTGTGATGATCCTGGACGAGGCCACCGCCAATATCGATACGGAGACGGAGCTGCTGATCCAGGACAGCCTGGAGAAAATGAAGAATATCGGAACCATGCTCATCGTGGCCCACAGGCTTTCCACCATCCAGCATGCGGACAATATCATCCTGCTGTCCCACGGGAAGATTGTGGAGCAGGGGAGCCATCAGGAGCTGCTGCACCGCAAGGGCCGGTATTATGACCTCTATACCCTGCAGTATAACAGGCAGCAGATGCAGAATGCTTAAATCTATCTCTATCAGGGACGGATGAAGCGGCGGCAGAATGAGCCGATACAATCAGGATACAAAAGACAGATAAAATAGCCCCAGACCATAAGGAAATAAAGAGAGGGGTATGGGACTATGGGGAAGAAAAAGCGCAGATTTATTGCTGCTGCCGGCATCATGGCACTTGTCATAACAGGCTGCGGGAAGGGAGCCGACAGGGAGCAGGAAGCAACGGATATTCTTGCGGGTGTGGATATAAAAGGCAGCGCTGAGGGTAGTCAGAACGGGGAGGCCGGCGGCGCGGGCATGGAAAGCGGTGGTTGGGCCGGGAGCAGCGGCGCATACGGGAACGGCAATACCGGGCAGGCCGGGACGGGCAATTCTGTCTGGGACGAGGGACCGGTCATCTGGGAGCCGGCTTATTTCCCGTTGGAGAAGGCCTATGCGCAGATTCTGTCTGCCGGTCAGACATTTTATGGATTATTTGACAGCGGCGGCGGAACATGGCTGGACAGCATCGGGAAGGACAGCCTTACCGTGGAGGGAGAGGTTTCTTTGCAGGACGTTGCCCTGCAGTCCGGAATAGCGGCGGATAAGGACGGGAATCTCTATCTTCCGGCAGCAGGAGAGGAGACAGGCCTGTGGAAGATCGATACGAAAAACGGTTCCGGGACGTATGAAAAAGTAGAACTGGAAGATTATTCCGACAGAAATTGTCTGGTTTTGAGGGGTATCGAGACGGATTCGGAAGGGTATTGTTATATCTGGTGCGAATTGGTGATACCCCAGATGAGAGATATCGAGGGTGTAGAAAGGGAAGTATGGTATGAGACGGATCGGGTCTATGTGAAGGACAGGGATGGGAAAACCGTTTTTTATCAGGATATTCCTAATGTTTCCGGAGTGGATGTGCTGTATTTCCAGGTAGACGGGGAGGGCAGGCCTGGTTTTCTCGTGAGGAACGACAGTGAAATCCAGCTGCAGGAGCTCGACGTGGCAGAGAAGAAGCTGATGGAGCCGGTGAAGCTGGGAACGGCCTATGACTGCTTCGGCATGGAGGACGGAAATATTCCGGAGCATTTTACATTCACCGGCAGGGGATGGCTGTACTGCCGGGACAATCGTATGTACGAATTCCGGTATGATACGCAGAAAAGGACAGAGGTGTTTGATTTGGCATCTTATGGACTTCTGTCAGCAGATATTGTATTTTTGGGAAAAGGGGAAGACAGGATTGAAATCATTGACCGGGATGGAGAATCGGGCGCTCTGGAACTGGCTGTCTTAACGCCGGGCAGCACGGACAAAACGATCGTGACCCTGGGGGTGACTATGACGGCACAGGATCTGGAGAAGGCCGTGGTACAGTTTAACCGGGACAGTGCCGGATACATGGTGCAGATTGTGGATTATTACAGCAGGGAAGGAAACTATGAGGATGCCGCAGAGAAGCTGAAGCTGGATGTGGTTACCGGAAAAGCGCCGGACATTATCGGCGTATCGGGGATCGATTACCGGGTTTTTTCCGGGAAGGGCGTATTGGCGGATCTGTATGGATTCATGGAAGAAGACGGGGCGGTTTCGGAGAGTATGCTGGTACAGTCGGTGTTAAAGGCCTGTGAGGAGCAGGGGAGCTTATACAGCATAGCCCCTTCCTTCCAGCTCTATTCCATGTGGGGCTATGCCGATGTGACAGGGGGAAAGAGCGGCGTCACCTTTTCGGAACTGCTCCGGCTCCTGGAAGGCAGCGGGAAGGATTTGAATGCCGTGGGCGGCTTTTCGGCGGACGAGCCGGTGCTTACCACACTCTGCTGCGCGGCCATGGATGAGTTTGTGGACTGGGATACGGGAAGGTGTGAATTTGACGGGGATTATTTTAAAGAGGTGCTTTCCTTCGCGGGAAATTATGATCCCGACTTCGGAGATGTGGGCCACCTGCAGGGGATCCGGGAGAGGAAGCAGGTGCTCACTGTGGGCATTTTCTCCAGTGTGGCGGACTATCAGATGGAGAAGGAGAAGTACGGCGGAAGCCTTGGCGTCATCGGCTTTCCCACGGTGAAGGGCAGCGGGACTGCAGTGGATTTCAGGGGCAGTGCCGTGGCTGTGAACGCAAGGAGTGCGAACCAGGCAGGAGCATGGGAGTTCGTGAAATTTTACCTGCTGCAGGGATATGACGGACAGGGCTTTCCCATGGTGCAGGAACGTTTCGACGAGGTAATGGAAGCAGCTATGCAGGAGGATTACACCGATTCAGAGGGCGGCACAGGGCAGGAAAAACTGCCAAAGGAATACTACGGGGGTCCGGACGGAAGTATCGCGGTATATGCCGCCACCCGGGAAGAGGTGAATGCAGTCAGGGAACTGGTGGAGAGCGTGCAGAACCGGTATGAAATGCATCCGGTGATCCAGAATATCATCAACGAGGAGGCGCAGGCGTACTTTTCCGGGCAGGTGGATCTGGACAGGACGGTAGATAAGATTCAGAACAGGGTCAGCCTGCTTTTGCAGGAGTCGCGGTAGGGATTGTATTATCGTGGGAATCGTTATGCGGATTGAGCAGGCCGGGGAGATTTGATATGTGGTAAATCCTTGCCGAAAGTCGGAATTTGTGCTATATTGTCATTACGGAAAAGTCATAGAGTTCTGTCATTGAAGAGAGGAGAGGAACATGAAAGAAACAAAGTATGCGGGAACGCAGACAGAAAAGAATCTGGAGGCAGCATTTGCAGGGGAATCCCAGGCGAGGAATAAGTACACCTATTTTGCTTCTGTAGCGAAGAAGGAAGGCTACGAGCAGATTGCGGGCCTGTTTCTGAAGACGGCGGAAAATGAAAAAGAGCATGCCAAGATGTGGTTTAAGGAGCTGGCGGGCATCGGCGATACGAAGGAGAACCTGGCAGCAGCCGCGGACGGCGAAAACTTCGAGTGGACAGACATGTATGAGAATTTTGCCAAGACCGCAGAGGAGGAAGGCTTCCCGGAGCTTGCGGCAAAGTTCCGCCTTGTGGGGGAAATTGAGAAGCACCATGAGGAGAGATACCGTGCGCTGCTTAAAAATGTGGAGACGGCTGCGGTATTCGGGAAGAGCGAGGTGAAGGTATGGGAATGCCGCAACTGCGGTCACATCGTAGTGGGGACAAAGGCTCCGGAAATCTGCCCTACCTGCAATCATCCACAGAGCTATTTTGAGGTGCATGCGCAGAACTATTGAGCAGTTGTGTAAAATATGACATAATAGAGGGATGTTTCGAGAGAGGCGGGGATGCGGCCTCTCTTTTTTGATTGACAAACCCTCCAATATCCCGTATAGTTAATTCATTGCGTGAGATCCCGAAAAATGTCGGATCCTGCGGGACGGGCAGGGCACGCAGCTGATTTAGGCTGCCCCAGGGCGGCTTCATAAAGGAGATGCCTCACTTGAAAAATACGATTATTTCCTTAAAGAACATTACGGTTTCCTATGACGGGGAGCAGGTTCTGGGGGGCTTTGACCTGGACATCCATGACGGGGAATTCGTTACCCTCCTTGGCCCCTCCGGCTGCGGCAAGACCACCGTACTGCGCACCATTGCCGGATTTATCAGGCCGGATGCGGGCGATGTGTTCTTTTATGACAAAAATATTACCGCGCTGCCTCCCCACAAAAGGGAGGTCAATACGATCTTTCAGAAATATGCCCTTTTTCCCCATCTGAATGTGTATGAAAACATTGCCTTCGGCATGCGCCTGAAGAGGCGGGGGGAGAAGGAGATCCGCCGGACCGTCCAGGAGATGCTGGCCATGGTGAACCTTACCGGCTATGCCCACCGGGGAATCGGCCAGCTTTCCGGAGGGCAGCAGCAGAGGGTGGCCATCGCCCGGGCCCTGGCCAACGAGCCCAAGGTTCTGCTGTTGGACGAGCCCCTGGGCGCCCTGGATCTGAAGCTGCGCAAGGATATGCAGGCGGAACTGAAGAAAATACAGCAATGTACGGGCATCACCTTTGTCTTCGTCACCCATGACCAGGAGGAGGCCCTGTCCATGTCCGACACGGTGGTGGTGATGGACGGGGGTGTGATCCAGCAGATCGGATCGCCCACGGACATCTATAATGAGCCGAAAAATGCTTTCGTGGCGGATTTTATCGGAGAGTCCAACATTCTGGACGGTATTATGCTGGAGGATTATTCGGTGAAGTTTGCCGGACACAGCTTCCGCTGCCTGGACAGCGGTTTCGGTAAAAATACGCCGGTGGACGTGGTGATACGTCCTGAAGATATTAAAGTAGTAGAGCCGGACGCCACACGGATCGTGGGGGATGTGACGGCTGTCACCTTCAAGGGGGTCCATTATGAGATCATTGTGGATGTGGCGGGCTTCAAGTGGATGATACAGTCTACGGAAGGCCGTCTGGTGGGGGACCATATCGGCCTGGCGCTGACACCCAATGATATTCATGTCATGGAGAAGTCGGAATACTCAGGCGTGTTCGGGGATTACAGCACTTTCAGCGACGAGATGGACGAGGACATGAATATGACGGACGAGGAACTGGTTTATGAGGCAGGGGCATTCCATGGGCCTGGAACGCAGGGCAGGCCTGGGACGCAAGGCGGGCCTGGGACGCAAGGCAGGCCTGGGACGCAAGGCGGGCCTGGGACGCAAGGCGAACCTGGGATTTCCTGTGAGCCGGGAACCGATGACAGGTTTGAGGCTCCGGATGCGGCAGGGACGGAAGAGGAGGACGGCAATGAAATCTAACTCCAAACTTCTCTCCGCGCCTTATACGGTCTGGATGACAGTCTTTATCGTGCTGCCCATGCTGCTGGTGGGGTATTTTGCTTTTTCCGATAAATCGGGCGCCTTTACTCTGGAAAACATGATGAGCGTGGGACAGTACTCCAATGTATTTCTGCGTTCTATCTGGCTGGGGGCGGTGGCCACCGTGGTTTCCCTGGTTCTGGGGTATCCCCTGGCCTACATTATCGCAAAAATGAATGCAAAGCGCCAGAACGTCATGGTGATGCTGGTGATGCTGCCCATGTGGATGAACTTTCTGCTGCGCACTTATGCATGGATGACCCTTTTGGAAGACAACGGACTGATCAATTCGGCTCTGGCGGCTGTGGGCCTGCCACGGGTGCATATGATCAACACGGCGGGAGCGGTGGTTCTGGGGATGGTTTACAATTACATTCCTTATATGATCCTGCCGCTGTACTCCGTTCTGACCAAGATCGATGAGAGCGTCATCCAGGCGGCCCAGGATTTGGGCGCAAACGGCAGGCAGGTGTTCCTGAAGGTGGTGGTGCCCTTAAGCATGCCCGGTGTCATCTCCGGTGTGACCATGGTGTTCGTACCGGCGGTAAGCACCTTTATCATATCGAAAATGCTGGGCGGGGGCGGCAATCTGCTCATCGGGGATCTGATCGACATGCAGTTCCTGGGCAGCGCCTACAATCCCAACCTGGGTTCCGCCGTGTCCCTGGTATTGATGGTGATCATCCTGATCTGCATGGGTATCATGAACCAGTTTGACGACGGGGAAGTAAATGAAAAAGGGGGGATGCTGCTGTGAAAAAGGCGGGAGGACGTATTTATACCTTTCTCATTTTTCTCTTTTTATATGCGCCGATTCTGGTTCTGATCGTGTTTTCCTTCAATGATACGGACACGGGAAGCCGCTCGGTGTGGGGCGGGTTTTCCCTGAGGTGGTACCGGAAACTGTTTGAGGACAGGTTGATCCTGGAAGCCCTGCGCAATACCCTGCTGATCGCGGTGGCGGCGGCGGTGGTGTCCACAGTTCTGGGGACGGTGGCAGCCATCGGAATCAACGGCATGAAGCGCCTGCCCAAACGGATCATGATGAATATTACGAATTTTCCCATGGTGAATCCGGAGATCGTCACGGGCGTGTCGCTGATGTTGCTGTTCGTGTCTGCGGTACGTGTTTTCGGGGGACGCAGCCTTGGGATGGGGTCCCTGTTTGCGGCCCATATCACCTTCTGCCTGCCCTATGTGATCCTCTCCGTGCTGCCGAAGCTGCGCCAGATGGATCCCAATCTTTACGAGGCGGCCCAGGATCTGGGGTGTCCGCCGGTAAAGGCCTTCTTCAAGGTGGTGCTGCCGGAGATCATGCCTGGGATTGTAACGGGAATGATTATGGCCTTTACCCTGTCCATCGATGACTTTGTGATAAGCTATTTCACCAGCGGCACCACCCAGACTCTTCCTATTTATATTTATTCCATGACCCGCAAACGCATCAGCCCGGAGATCAATGCATTGTCCACGGTGATGTTTGGGGCGGTGATGGTTCTGCTTGTCATTGTAAATGTCCGCAACGGAAAAGATCGGGGGAAAACGTCCCCAAAGGAGGTGTGAGGCGTATGAGGGGAGCTGTGGCAGAGGCAGGCTTATTAAGGCTGTGCCGTACAATAATTTGCGAGGGTTCCGCCCGGCGTATTGCACGGATTCAGGGCCCGGGTGATTGCAGATCACAGGTTGCCTGTGTACGATTTCTGAACCGGAAAAAGCCGGAGCGAAGATTAAGCCGGAAGGTGCAGGATTTTGCTGCCGAATGTCTGGGAAAGAGCTGTCTGGCCCTGGCGCTTTCCCTTGCCTTCCTGCCCTGTCTGAAGGTTCAGGCCGGACAGACGCAAGTTCCGGACCGGAATGTGACTATCAATGTCTACAACTGGGGGGAGTACATTGCCAACGGCACCGACGGCTCCATGGATGTGAACGAGGAATTTACCAGGCGCACCGGGATCAGGGTCAATTATACCACCTTTGACAGCAATGAAGCCCTCTATTCCAAGCTGGTGGGAGGCGGGGCGGATTACGACGTGATCATTCCCTCCGATTATATGGTGTCGAGACTGATTCATGAGAATATGCTGGCCGAACTGGATTTTTCCAATATACCCAATTACCAATATATAGATGAGAGCTTCAGGGACAGTGAGTATGATCCGGAAAACAGGTATTCGGTGCCCTATACCTGGGGTGTGGTGGGACTGTTTTACAATACGGACTATATTAAGGAAGAGATCACCAGCTGGTCTGCCCTGTGGGATGACCGCTATGCAGGGAAGATACTGATGTTCGATAATCCAAGAGACGCCTTCGCCATTGCCCAGTTTATGCTCGGGCAGTCGGTGAACACCACGAGGGAGGAGGACTGGCAGGAAGCTGCCGCCCTCTTAAAACAGCAGAAGCCTATGGTGCAGGCATATGTGATGGACAAGATTTTTGACAAGATGGAGAGCGAGGAAGCCTGGATCGCGCCCTATTATGCGGGGGATGCCGCGATATTGGTGGATAACAACGATAATATCCGTTTCGTAGTGCCAAAGGAGGGAACCAATTACTTCGTAGATGCCATGTGCATTCCCGCAACCTCCATTCACAAGGCGGAGGCGGAAGCCTATATCAACTTTCTGTGCGATCCGGAGATTGCCGGGGCCAATATGAATTACATAGGCTATTCCACCCCGGAGACCGCGGCCAAAGCCTATATGGATCAAGAAATGGTGGAAAGCCCCATCCATTATCCGGATGCGGAGATTCTGGCCAACACCCAGGTCTTCGTCAATCTGCCCGAGGATACCTCCAAACTGATAGACAGCCTGTGGGCGGAGGCGAAGATGGGCGGCCCGGGGGAGTCTGCCGTTTTGGCGGCAATCATTCTGGGATTTCTGGCGGTGTACATTGCTATCATCGTGGGTAAACGGCGGAAGCGGCGAAGGGAGCTGCAATGAAACTATTTCTGACGGGGACTGGGGTAAATCTGTTTTTCAATCTGTTCCTTTTATGCATCGTAAGGCTTCTCTATGGGCAATCCAGGAATCTGGGATGGCAGAAGGCGGAATTTCGGGCGGAGCGGATCAAGGTGAGGAGATATCGCCGCAGGAGAAGGACGCCGTATATTTACCGTGCGGACATCGTTTTCCGAGGCGGTAGATATATGCTTTCGGTGACGAAAGAGGAATATGAGGCGCTTTGCGGGAACCGGACTGGGAGCGGTATGTTTTACGTGAGAGAATTTCCTGTCAGGTTTTTGAATCCGGATTTTGAAAAGTATGAATTTTCACTTGGGGAGACGGACTGGAGCAGAGAAGACAGGAGGAAATGCCGGAAGGGCTTTCTGGCAGTGTTTGTGCCGTTGGAACTGATGCTGTGCATTCTGGCAACAGGAATCTGAGGAGGAAATATTTCCTGCTGATTTGGCTTCGGGGCGGAAAGCGGCAGAATACTTCCGTTTTTACCTTATAGGAAAGTCCGTCGCCAGACGGACATAGAATCAGTAAGGTGCCGGAAGAACTTTTTTACGGATTAATAGCAGCAGTTATTTTCCGGCAATTTCTATGGAAGTGCCGGACAAAGGGGAGAATGATATCTATGAGGAAAATGATACCAGGCGCTATGGCCCTGTTTTGCATATCTGCATTCCTGGGGGGATGCGGCAGCAAAGAGGAAGTAGTCGTGTATACGGCGGTGGAGCAGGTGTATTGCGAAGAATTGTTCAAACAGTTTGAGGAGGAGACGGGGATAGCGGTCCGGGCCGTCTATGATACGGAGGCCAACAAGACGACGGGCCTGGTGAACCGCATTCTTTCCGAGGCGGACAGGCCGGTCTGCGATGTCTTCTGGAACAATGAATTTATCCAGACCATCGAACTGCAGGAGCAGGGGATGCTGGAGCCTTATGTACCTGCGGGGACAGAGGATATTCCGGAAGCCTATAAGGATGCCCAGGGGTACTGGACTGCTTTCGGCGGGAGGGCCAGGGTGATGCTGGTCAATACGGAACTGACGCAGGAGGATGCGTATCCGGACAGTGTGTATGATTTTGTGAACGGAAGCTTTGCCGGCGAGGATCTGGCTATGGCCTATCCCATGTTCGGCACTACTAAAACCCAGGCTGCCGCCATGTATGCGCAGTTGGGGGAGGAAGAAGCCAGAGAATTTTTTCGGCAGATTGCGGATCGGGGAGTCCAGATCGTGGACGGCAATTCCGTCACCAAGGACATGGCGGTGGCAGGTCAGGTAAAGGTTGGTTACACGGATACGGATGACGCGAAGGATGCCATAAAAGACGGTGCACCTGTAGTTATGGTATTTCCGGATCAGGGCGAGGGAGAGATGGGGACATTGATCACCCCATCCACAGCAGCACTGATAAAGGGGGCGCCAAACGGTGAAAATGCCAGAAAGCTGCTGGATTTTCTGGCGGATGTGCGCACGGAGCAATTCCTGATAGAGAAGGGATTCTTTGACGTGTCGGTGCGGGGAAATCAGGGAGATTTTCAGGTGAAGGGGATGGAGCTGAACCTGAGAGATATCTATCTGATGCTGGAGATTTCGTCAAAAGATATGGAGGAGATATTCTTAGATGCCCGTTAGAAAGCCGGAAGGACTGACAGTGCTTCAGAAGGCTGCGGTTCTGCTCTATTTTGTGTTACTTTTGCTGCCCCTGGGGGGATTTGTCCAGAGGGAAGGAGACTGGGGAGGGGCTCTTGGGAGTGTCAGGCGGCTGAAACTGGCAGGGAATACCTTTTTGCTGGCTTCCATGGCTGCTCTGGGATGCATGGCTGTTGGGCTGGCCGCTGCCGCCTGGATCCATAACGGTCCGCTCAGGTGCAGGAGGATCAGATGGTTTTTCCTGCTCCTGGCGCCGGTGCCTTATTATGTCTATGCGTTGACATGGATGTATCTGGTGCGTCTGCTCGGCAGGATTGACCGAAGCCTGATGAGGAGTCTGGCAAGCGGTCTGGCTCCCTGTATTTTTGTGAATATTCTGTCTTTTCTGCCTCTTGCCACAGGGGTGATTCTGATTGCCATGGAGTACCATGACCGGAGGGCGGAGGAGATGGGCAGCATCTATGCAGGGGGAAACAGGGTCTTTTTCGATATCGTTCTTCCGGCTGTCTTCCCGGCGGTTCTGGCTGCAGGAGCGCTGGTCTTTGTATTGTCGGCTACAGATTTTTCCGTGCCGTCCCTTTTTCAGTATCAGACCCATACTCTGGAGATTTTTTCGGAGTACAGCAGGACAGGAGACCTGGGGCAGACAGGAATTCTGGCGCTTCCGGTGATTTTTCCGGTGCTGGGGCTTTTGGTGTTGGCGGGCCGGGGACTGGGAACCATTCCCGTTCAAAAATCACCGCCGGAAGGGAGCGGGCTGGAATTGTCGGGCTCTCTGCGTATGGCAGGGCGTTTTGCAGTGTCGGTGTGCATCCTGCAGATCGGGGTGCCGGCGGTACTTTTTGCCTTGCAGACAGGTGCGCCTGCAGAATTGTGGGAATCTTTTCGGCTGTGCCGGGAGGAACTGCTGATTTCCGTAGGGATAGCGGCGCTTTCCGCGGGGACGGCCGTGCTGCTGGCAGGACCGGCAGCGGTGTGGCTGGAAGGGAAGAAATGGTACTGGTTTCTTCCGGCGCTGTTTCCCATTGCCATGCCGTCTTCCCTGATTGGGATGGGGCTGCTGAAAACCGTCAACGGAAGTGTGCTTCATGGGATAAGCCAGACGCTGTATTTCCCTGCGCTGGGTTGTGCCATAAAGTATATGCCTTTTGCCCTTTTGCTTTTTACGGCAAGACACAGGAGGATCCACAGAGAAGAGCTGGAAGCGGGACAGGTTTATATGCCCTCGGGATGGCAGTATTTCTGCAAAATATTGATTCCGGTATATCGTCCGGCCATAGTCGGCGCAGCGGGGGTGGTTTTTCTGCTGACCCTGGGGGAGGAGGGGATTCCTTTGATCCTTATGCCGCCGGGCTATGAGACGCTGGCCGTGAAGGTGTATAATTATCTGCATTACGGAGCAAGTGAGCTGGTCAGCGGATTCTGCCTGATCACAGTGCTGTTTACGGCGGGGATGTTTACGTTGGTTATCAGGCAGGGCCGAATACGGGAAGTTTTTGAAGAGAAGTCTTGAACGCAGGGGAAAAAGGATATATGATAGAAATGGAAAATGTGACCAAAAGCTATGGGGAAAACAAGGTTTTAGAAAAATTTTCTCTGAAGATGGAGAAGGGAGAGGCGGTTGCCGTTGTAGGGAAAAGCGGCTGCGGCAAAACCACGCTTCTGCGGATTCTGGCAGGTCTGGACAGGGCATATGAGGGACATGTCCTTCTAAAGGGAGCCCCTGCGGACGGGAAGGCGCCCCGGGAGAGGGAGCTGGCCATGGTATTTCAGGAGCCGGCACTGTGGAACCATATGACCGTGGCGGAAAATATATTGTTTCCCCTGGATAGAGGAAGGCGGAAGAAGGCGAGTTCCGGAGTGGAGTATATCTGCGCGGAACTGGGGATTGGAGATCTGATGAAGCGGTATCCAGGCCAGATTTCCGGAGGACAGGCCAAGAGAGTATCCCTGGCAAGAGCATTGGTCTCCGGAAAAGAGATCCTGCTGCTGGATGAGCCTCTCAGCAATGTGGACGGAAAAACGAGGGAGAAGGTTATGGGTTTTCTGAAGCGGGAATACATTGGAAAAAGCACGGTGCTCTATGTCACGCATGATTTTGGAGAGGCGGAGTATCTGTGCTCCAGAACAGTGGTATTATGAGGAAGAGATTGGTTATAAACGGGATATTTCTGGTATTTGCCTGCGTCGTTACGGTACTGATGATACGGCAGGTGAGAAGCGGCGGGGAGGATCAGGCCGGGCCTATGGAAGGATTTGAGGTGTTCTGTCAGGGGGAGGAGATATCGGCGCTCTACCTGGCGCAGGACGGCAGCTTGTGGGTGGGCGGAAGAGACGGGGTAAAATGTCTGGATCCGGAGACCGGAGAGGTGACCGGGTATGTGGCTGAGGATTTGGAGTTAATCTATGCCGCGGAAATCTGCCGTTCTTTTGACGGCTCGGTGTGGATCGGCCATAATCAGGGGGTCAGCGTATTGTATCCGGAGGGAACCAGGGAGGATTATCGGGCGCCCCTTCTCACCGGAGGAAGGGTGAATACCATTTTATGCCTGGACCGGGATGTGCTGGTGGGAACCATGGAAGGAGCGAACCGCTTTGTTCTGGAGGACGGCCACTGGCAGGTTTCGAGGCAGTACAGCAAAGAGAGCGGACTCCTGGCGGATCCGGTGAATGTGATGGCGGCACATGGGGATGCGTTGTGGTTCGGTTCCTATCTGGCAAATCAGCCGGGGGGAATCAGCATCCTGCGGGAGGATGACGGCGGGGAAAGCTGGCAGCATCTGACCATCGGGGAGGGACTTGCCCATCCGTATATCAATGCCATATTGCCGCTGGAGGATAAGGTGTTGGTTGCCAGCGGACAGCTGACAGCCGGGGGGCTGAATGTGTTGGAGGAGTCTTTGGAGGGATATACTGTGGCGGATTCCTTTGGGGTGGAGGACGGGATACCCGGGGAGAAGGTGCGGTGGCTCTATGAGGACAGCGCAGGGCATCTTTGGATTACCACAGAGAGCGACGGATTGATTTTGTGCGGGGATGCCGTTCTGGAGCATCCGCTTAAGGGGATATGCCTCACCTGGGAAGAGGGGCTGTCCGATAATGAGATCAAAAAGATCGTGGAGTCGGATGCGTATTTTTTTCTGGCAGGCAGATACGGTCTGACCAGAATCGAAAAGCATGCGGTAACACGTCTGTTGGAGGAAGCGGGGAAATAAGATGAGGGAACAGAAGGAAAAGATCAAGGTACCGGCATATAAAATGGGGCTGGCGGAGCTGTACCTGCTGCTGCGGATCCGGATGGAACAGACCGGCAGGAAAAATATCAACGGAGTGAAGAAAGAATTTCTGGAGCCCGAGACCTATCAAAATCATAATAAGCTAATAAAGTCCCTGGCCAGAAGAAAATTCCTGGAGGAACAGGACGGAGCTGTGCTGATGGGGGAGGGGCTGAGGAAGGCCCTGGAGGTGGTGCTTAATTCCGCCCATTGCATGAGCTTTCGGAACGAGGCGCTTCGGAAAAAGGATCAGCTCCTTACCTTCTATTATGCGGAGGGGAAGTTTGCGGGACTTTTGCAGGACAAAAAGAATTCCCTTCTGGTGTGTACGGAGGATAGGGAAGCGCTCTATATGGCTTTCGAGAGCATATTGGAGGCAAAGGGAATGAGCGCCTCCTTTCAGCCGGAAAAGTGGGAAAAACTATACGGAGAAAAGATAGAAAATCCTGTGAGAGAGGCTGCCGTCATTCATTCCGGTAACCGAATAAGGAGACATCGTCTGACGCTGGCCATGGTATCGGATAAGCGCCGGCTTTATCTGCTGGGAGGAGAGGACTCCGAAAAATATGACGAATTGGAACGGGATACCCAAAGTGCTGCAAGCTGGTTCGGGGTGATTTTGCGGGAGTTTAACAGGCTGAAAAACGAGGGAGATGCGGCGGACGGGGCTGCTCCCAAAAAGGAGGAAGCCCCTGGACATAAGTCGGAATACCGCAGAATCGTGGAGTCGGAAGGGTTTCCACGG
This sequence comes from uncultured Acetatifactor sp., assembly GCA_910584865.1. GTDB lineage: Bacteria > Bacillota > Clostridia > Lachnospirales > Lachnospiraceae > Acetatifactor. The sequence continues at coordinate 105,210 of CAJUCE010000011.1, read as the reverse complement.
ACAGGACCTGGATTCTGGTTCTGGTGCCTGCACAAAATCGTCAGCGGTTTTCCGGGGATGATCAAAGGGGCGGCAAAGAAAAAATTTCTGTCGGCCTTTCTCTGGCTGGCCTGGGGTGCCGTGCTTTTTTTCTATAATATGTACGCCACCTGCTATTTGAACGATACCTTTATGCTGGACAGGAGAGCCGTATGGGGGAATCTGACCCCTTACCTGATGGCGGGCACCATGAGGACGCCCAGTCCTTTAAAGGGGCTGAACGCGGACTGGGGTTCTATCGATACCGCATTTTTGGTCTGGCCGCTGTTGATGCTGATTACTTTGATCGGACGGCATCTGGTTGGACAGATAAAATCCAGGAAGATCGGGTTCCTAATGGATCTGCTGGGGATTCCGGGGGATGCGGACGAGTGCCGGAGCATGGGATACGGGAGTGGGCGGCAGAGGTGGATTGTCTATGCGGCGGTGTGGGCGGCGGGATTTTTCTTAATGAATCCGGTTACACTGTTTTTGGCGTCCTTGTATTGTCTGCTAATTTTTGCCCAAAAGGAGAACGGACTGGTACGGTTTTGTATGCTCTGGCGGTGCGCGGGGAATCGGAAGCAGGTGGAGGCCGGTACCAGGCAGGAGCCTAGGATTGAAAAATACAGGATTATTTTCCACAATATGGGGCTGGGCTTTCTGATTTATGCATTGGTGAGTCTGACACTCTGGTATGCGGCGGGGTATCATTTCTGGATCCGCCTGATTGTGACTATGCTGATGGTCATTTTTGCGCTGTTGCAGATTTTCTGGCCACGGATAATGTCGGATCCGGAGAAAATGAAAAAGGCCAGGACGCTTTTTCTGCTTGCAGCTGCGGGTATGGCTGTCGCGTGGTTCAGCTCCCGGTACGGGATCGTATTGGCCGATGACGGCGGATGGTCCGAATCGGGCCGGAATCTGGGAGGCTTTCTGCAGAATGCAGGCTTCAGCACCATATTAGGGTTGACCTTGATGACCATCGGCCTGGCTCTGGGAGGTCCGGCGGGATGGGTGCTGGCGGGAAGCTGCCTGGCCGGGGCAGGGGTTTTCGCTATCGGCTGTACGGATACGAAAGCGGGGGATTATGTCAGGAAGACATCCAGGCAGTATTTCTTCGGTCCGGAGGAAGGAGAGAGCAAGACCTTTTTGTGTACGGCCACGGAGCTGGCAAATTTTGTGGCAGGATTCTTGAATCCGGCTGCAGGGAGCAGCGGAACGGCCGTGAAGCTGTTCTATGGCGGGAATCTGGTTTCGGATGTGGTTTCCACCCTGGGGGACAGTGCCGCCACAGGGAAAGATCTTGCGGATTATCTGGCAGGAACCGGGGATGTAAGCGCAGGAGATCTGTTTATGGATGCTCTGGGGCTGGGGCTGGATTTCTATGGTTTTTACGGGGATCTGAAGGAGGCGGACGAAATCTTCGGGGATGTGAACCTGAATGGCGACTCTTATCGCTTTGAAATGGAAGACGAGGGGAGCTTTTTTGACAAGCATGACGAGATCCAGGATAAACGGGATCGGGAAGTTGCGGATATGCAGGCCGATATAGGATCCCAAAAGCAGGCGGAGCTTGATCTGGAGACCTCGCGGCACAATCAGAAGGTGGAAGATATCCAGGATTCCATCAGGAAAACCCAGAACGGGGAGCTGACACCGCCCATGAATGTGGACAATGATACCTATCTGCGAGAATTGAGCCGCTCCCTGGGATGTGAGGAAAACATATTCGCGGATACCATGTCGGAAATCAGGACCAGATACGGCCAGGAGGCACGGAAGCTGGAGGATGAGATCCTGAAGAAATTCAGCAGGGAGGAGATGAAGCTCTTTATAGAAGAGACCGTAGACCTGGTGGGCGAGGGGTATGATTATCAGGATATTTATAATAAGATGAAGGAGTCGTTGGAATCCTGGCTTGGGGGAGGGACGGAGGATGAATGAGGGGGGACTTTTTTGGCTGTGGATTGCGGTTATATTTTTGAGGACTTAGTGCGCTGCTTTTCAGAGTCCTTTGGAGAGGAAGCAGGTGCACACTTTACCAGCAGGGATATTATCTATCTTATGACAGATTTACTGCTTGCGGATGCCAACTTAGACATAGGGGGAATGACGGTTTATGATATGACGATGGGAACATCTCAGATGCTTTCCTGTATGGAGGAGAGAATCCATGATTTGAACAGCGATATAGAGGTTACATGCTTTGGTCAGGAGTTTAATCCGTCTACCTATGCGATAGCGAAAGCAGATATGATGATTCGCGGCGGAGATCCGGATAATATGCGGTTTGGGGATACCTTGTCAGATGATCAGTTTGAAGGTTTTACATTTGATTATTGTACTTTCAATCCCCCTTTTGGAATTGACTGGAAACGGGAACAGAAAAAAGTGGAGGAAGAAGCGGCAAGAGGAGAACAGGACAGATTTGCGCCCGGGCTTCCCAAAATCAGTGACGGGCAGCAGTTATTTGTGTTAAACGGGCTTTCCAAACTTGTGCCATATGGAAAGATGGCAATTATACAAAACGGTTCTCCGCTGTTTTCTGGAGATGCCGGAAGCGGTCCTTCAGAGATTCGAAGATATATTTTGGAAAATGACTGGCTGGACTGTATTGTCCAGCTTTCTACGGATATGTTCATGAATACGGGTATCAGTACGTACATTTGGATTTGTTCGAAGAATAAACCGGCATATAGGGAGGGAAAAGTACAGCTTATAGATGCTTCTCACTGTTATGAGGCAAGAAGAAAGAGCATTGGAACGAAAAGAAATGATATTACTGATAAGTGCCGGGAATTGATTGTGAATGCGTATGGTTCTTTTGAAAACTGCGCTGTGTACGGAGATAAGAGCGGAATCTATTGTGAGAGTAAAATATTTGAGACGGTAGAGTTTGGATATAACAAAATTGTGGTGGAAAGAACACAGCGGGATGAGAATGGGGAGATTGTCAGCTTTCGGTACGGCTGCACAGGACGGATATATGGAAGCACAGGAATCGTATCAGAGTTTGTTTGAGGATACGGCTAAATATAATGCGATTATGAGTGCATTGGCAGAGGCTGTGTATCGGGAGCTGAGGAAGAAAGGGACTAAAATATCGGAGAAGTCTGAGGCATATACATATGGCATGCCGCAGAATTTGTCTATGGTGGCGGAGCAGTCGATGATGTATGGAGATGGCATAAAACAGGAATAGTATATTTGAATTCCATTACATAAAGGGGGTTTTATGAGAAAAAACGTTAAAAATGTGATATGTGCCCTGTTGGTTCTAAGTTTAGCTCTATCCACAGCGCTTTTGGCATATCTCCATTTTTTTGCGCCGGGCAGCAGGGATCTTACCGGAGAGTGGACCGGGCAGCTGGATATGACAGGGCAGGCAGCTGCCAGAGCTTATGGGTGGCTGCAGGATATAGATGCAGTATCCATCACGCTGGAAGAAATGGAAGAACGAATGCGGGATTTGACCATTCAGGTCAGTCTGACCATAGAGGAGACAGAGCGTTCCAGGGGGAATTTCCGATGCAGTGTGTCTCCGGAAAGCTACGAGACCTGTAAACAGGCGGCTTATGAGGTATTTGCGGAAGACTTCCGTGGGCTTGTGGCCGAGAGGCTGCGCATGGCAGGCTACGGGGGCGGCACAGATGGGGAAGCGGTGGAAGCTTTGATAACCGAGACTTTCGGGATGTCCACCGTCTCATATCTTATGACCAGCGGTCCGGCACTTCTGCCTTCTTTGGAGGAACTGCAGGCCGGGTATGACGGCAGCGGAACATATGAGGTCTCGGAAGGTGTCCTCCTCAGACAGTTTGATGTCGGAGGAACTGTGGTTACAAAAGCGGAGCGATATATCCGGGAGGAGGACTGTCTGATCTTGACAGGGGAGGCGGGGGACGAGGTTTTTGGAGAGTCCGCGGGGCAGTACCCGGCAGCGTATTTCCTGGAACGGACGGAAAATGAATAACTGCCACTGCTCCGGAAAACGGCAAAAAATGAAAACTAAGCAATATGGATCGCAGTAAGGAAGGGAGATCTAATGAGAACAATACGAAAAAAAATCAGCTTTTTTCTGCTGTGCCTTGTGTTGATATGGCCGCTATCGTCCGTCGAAACGGCAGCAGCTTTCCGGATTCCCGGAACCTGTCAGATACAGGCGGACGACGGCGCAGCCGCAGCCGTAAAAACTCTGGATTGCGATTACGCCAATAATACCTACTTTTCCCTGAGGGACATCGCCGTGCTCCTGAAGGGTACGGAGAAAGCATTCTCCCTGGAGATTACGAAAAGTGCAGTAGCGCTGACACCGGGCGGAGAGTATGTACCGGTGGGAACGGAAGCGATTCCATGGGAAAATATCTTTTCGGAGGAGGAAGCGCTTCCGGAGGCCTCTCTTCGGAGAAACGAATTTAAGATAAATGGGGAAGCGGTATCTTACTATACGATGATTACAAATCTGCCTTCCGGTGATTACGATTGTTTTATTACAGCGGCGGATCTGGCTATGATTCTGGATGTGAATATTGCCACTTTGGCTGAGGGGTCTTTGCAGATTCGCACCCAGGAGCCGCTTTCCGTCTCCCCTGAGGAGTTGGAGCGGGCCGGGTACTTTTACGGAGTCAACAGTGTACTGGCGGGAGATGCTACCACAGGGGAGATTTATTATCAGTATCAGGCTGATATGTCATATCCGATCGCCAGTACTTCCAAGCTGATGACCTGTCTTCTGGCCATGGATGCCATCTCGGCAGGACAACTGAAAAGGGAAGATTTGATCACCGTTTCCCAGGCGGCTGCGCTGCTCTCTGAATCATCGGACGGGGTGATTCCCATGGAAGCAGGACAGCAGATTACCGTGCAGGATCTTCTCACAGGAGCCCTGCTGCCTTCCAGCAACGAATGCGCTCTGTGTCTGGCGGAAGCTGTGGCAGGCTCAGAGGAGGTTTTCGTGGAGCTGATGAATCAGAAAGCGGCGGAGATCGGACTTTCTCAGGCAGTCTTTTTTAACAGCAACGGTTTGCCTGTTTATACACAGGATCCCATTCCCGCAAAGCGGCAGAACCGCATGAGTGCGGAAGATATGTTCCGGCTGGTATCTTATCTGCTGAATGTCTATCCACAGGTGAAGGAAATCACTTCACAGCAGATTGCAGCGCTGGAGTCCCTGGAGCTGGAAGTGCGCAACACCAATCCGCTCCTGCGCAATCTGCCTCAGGTCACCGGCCTGAAGACAGGAACCACCAACAAAGCCGGAGCCTGCCTGGTTACTTCTCTGGCTGCGGATGACGGAGCGATAGACCACGATTTGGTAGTTGTTGTGCTGGGGACGGAGGATTCCGCGGAGAGAGGCCGCGTCTCGGGCTTACTGGCCAGATATGCCCTGGACACCTTCTATGCAGGATCGGAGGAGCGGCAGGGCAGCCAGACTGTTATTCCCGGGCCTCTGCCCGTACAAGCAGAGGCGGCGGTGGATTGGATTTTGAAAACGGCAATTCATGAAAGGCCCCAATAGAGTCGGCATTTATGCTGGTATCAATGCCGGGATGTTGTTTGGCAAGCTCTGTTCCATAGCCTTTTGCTTTGCCTTGTTTCTGTGGATAGCAGCACAATGTATTATCTGAGGGGTATATTGGTGCACCCGGGCAGGAGCACGAAGGAACAGTGCAATCATCGCTCTCTGAAAGGAGAGTGATGAAGCGGTGCAATCACTGCTCTCTGGATGGAGGGTGAAGGAACCACACAATCACCGTTCTCGGGAAGGAGAATGCAGGAACCGCACAGTCAACCTCTCCCGGGCAGAGGAGTGCAGGAACAGCGCGATCACCGCTCCGACAAAGGTGAGGAAGGATACTGCCTCGGCCAGCCGCCAGAACCAGGGTTCCGCAAAACGGATCTCAATATGGCCGGAATAGCCGGCGGGCAATGTGACGCGGACTGTATTGTTCCAGCCTGCCGATACGGCAAGCGCTTCACCGGTATCCATATCCGTGCACCGGTAGTATTTATAGTAAATCAGAGGAAATTCCACGTAGCCGCCCTTTTGGTCAGCGGACACAATACAGTCGATAGTGGTTCCCTGTTTCCGGTAAGCTTCCAGAGGCGCCGTATTGACACATTGGACTGCATTCTCCCGAATTTCATCCGGATCAGTTCCCTCAGGCAGATAATCATAGGAATACATTTGCATTGTATACAGTTCATGGGTATCGTACACACGATAAGGATCTCCGGAAAATGCGAAATCATAAAAATACCATCCCACATTCACCGCAAAGAGAACCATACAGCCGGTCAAAAGCAGTACGGCCTTTTCGGAGAAGAGTCTGTCAGCCATATCGAATCCGTAACACAATACAAAGGTCAGCAATACTGTGGCAGGGGCAAGAAAGCGCCAGGGGAACTGCAGGCTGGAAATAATGTTATCCATGCCTTTTCCCATGGAAGCGAGCCTGTCCCAGGGGAAATAGCAGGTACACATGTACAGGAGCAATACGCTGAGCAGCATGCTGACGAATGCTGCGCGGTAGTTTTGAACGCCGCGGCAGTCCTGCCGGCGGATACACAGCAGGTATACGAAAAGCAGGATACCGATTGTGAGCAGGATACCGATTCCGTAAGTAGCCTCATTGGAAACGCCGGCCAGGACAGACCAGGCGCCGCCATTGCTTTTCTGAAACAGCGTAAAGAGCTGTACCGGAAACATGCCTCCCGCCTGAAAGGAGCCTGCCGCGCGGCCTGTCCAGTCAGGGGAATTGACCATGATATCTTCCTGATAAAAATCAAGAAAGGGCACGGTAAAATTCAAATTCAGCAGGATCGTCAATCCGGCGGCGGAAAGAAGCGCGCGGAAGGTATGACGCCTGAAAACCTGCTGGAAGAGCAGAATACAGGATAGTATGATCACAAAACCGACCATGAGACCGCTCAGGACATGGGACTGTATCAGTCCGGTCAGACCGAAAGCGGTCAGGAGAGATGCCTTCCACCAGAATTTCTCTTTGGAATAATGGAAAATCATGTAAAACCCGCAGAGAATCAGTGGCAGAACCATCATGGCGGTATATTCGCCCACAGAAGCCCTGGTATACAGGTCCATCAAACGATAAGGCGCCAGCGTATAGGCGATACAGCCGATGAGACCGGATTTCTTGCTGGAGAACATTTTGCGGAATGCGTAGTAGCTGCATAAAATGGTTCCCAGGTTGATGAGAGCAACGAACATCTTGTAGGCGGACTGGATGGAAAAGCCCAGCAGCCGTAAGAATGCCGGAAAGTAGAGAAAGGCATCTCCATAGAAGATCCCGACAGCGTATCCATGTCCATTGGCCCACAGCGGGTGAAGCTTCACCGGAAAGGAACCGAAGGAAAGCCCCTGACTGATGGCCTCGATGCGAAGCAGATGGAAAGGCAGGTCATGGCCTGCTGTGAGATAATCATTATAGAGAGGATAGCATGAAACCAGGAAAATTCCTGACAGAGCCAGGATGATTTTTCGCTGCCGGATTTCACTGCATTTGAAAAACCAGCCGAAATTGATCAGTATGCATAACAAAAAAGCGCGGAATAGATTCTTTTTATAAAGATCGCTGGTTTCAAAAATGCCGATTTTGGCGATACTAAGATGACCCTGCCCGGAAAAAGAAATTTCGATAATCAAATCATCCGTATCCCGGGTGATTTCCAGTGGCAGAAGCGCACTGAGAGAAGCAGGGCTCAATTCTATGGGGGAGCAGTGCATTTCCAGAGAGCTCAAACCGGAGACGACGGAAGCGCTGCTGCCTGCATAGTCAGTGCTGTAATCAATCTGAATATGATAAATGCCACGATCCAAACGGAGAGGAGGGGTGGAGAGAAAGACACCGCCTTCGCTTCCGGTGCCTTTTACAGAGATGTCGTCCTCTATGACGGCTTCTTTTGACAGGTTGTAGTCTTCTATCGTGAAGACCCGGCTGTAGGCGCGGCTGCGATTGATCAGCCATGAACCCGCGGCAAGAAGCAATATCAATATCTGCACTCCGATTAAGATATACTTTATTTGTATTTTTTTGACAGGCATGGAATTCTCCCCTCAATCCTTACAGATACTGGTTCTGGAATTTCTTCATAATAAACCGTACATGACATCCTTTTTCATCGCACACAGAACGGACGATCGCTTCCGCCGTGTCCCTGAAATTATCATTGACGCAAATAATACAGATGTATTTGTTCCTCTGAAAAATAGAAGGCTTTATCCAGCGAATATAATAGGAAATGCGTTCACGCAAAAGTGCTTTTTCGATCAGTTCTTTGCATTCCGGATCAGTGATTTCGCAAAGCTCAATTTCATTGTTTACTTTCGTGGAAGTAAATAACGGCTGTTCCATATTTTTCCTCCTGGGTATGGGGCGGGAAGCCCGTTTTTGATAAAGATGGCATCGGATGGCTGCCAAACCGCCTCCTGCCAAGAACAGGACTCTTCTGAGTCAATATTATAGCATAGTAACCGGCAGATACGCAAGGCGTCCGGAACGAAAATTTATTTTCCCGTGTGCATAAAACAGAGCCGTGACGCTTTCATGGAAGCATCACAGCCCTGTGTGCGCAGAAACACATTATTCTTCGCCCTCGCCGCCTTCGTCCGGGTTATCATAGATGCCGTTGGCGATTTTTTCCATCTGGATTTCCCATGCCTGTGCATCAATAATTGACTGATAGTCAGGGTTGGCATAGAAGGCATCGTCATGCTGACAATGGGGTGTTGCATTGGGATCGGCCGCAGTCACCGTGCCGTCCGGATTTGAGACCAGTCCGGTGGAACCGGAAAGCAGGGACGGATCCTCCTGTAAAGGCAGGACACAGGTACCTTCCACGGGGAAGGGACATCCCGGAGATGCAGGAATGTGGTCATAATCGCAGAGTGTACCCACATAATGTACGGTACAGGTCTCCGTAGGGACGGTGCCTGCCGCGAAGATTTCCGAACGGGTGTCACAGAGCCCGGGTATGGGCAGCTTGCCGGACTGGGTACATACGGAGGCATGTACCAGACCCTGAGGAGGGTCGAACTGCTCATTGGGCAGATTCTCATGGATCCGTGACATGATGGCACGCCATAAGTCTCTGGCCACATGGTCCTCCCTGTTATTATTGGAACGGCTCATGCTCACGTTATTATCATAGCCGGCCCAGACGGTACAGGTGTAATACGGCGTGTAGCCGGCAAACCATACATCCCAATAGTCTGTGGAGGTTCCGGTCTTGCCGGCGATGTCCATCTGTCTGTTGAAATTGGCGGCGGAACCGGTTCCGGAGGTAACTACGTCTTCCATAGCGTCCGTCAAAAGATAAGCAGTGGTTTCTTTAATGACCTGCTTAGACGTAGGTTTGGTATTGTCCAGAATGATATCGCCGTCTGTGTTTGTGACCCTGCTGTAGAGCTTGGGCGTCACATAATTGCCCATATTGGCGATAGCGGCATAAGCGGCGTTCAGCTCATAAGGCGTAGCGCCGTTGGTCAGACCGCCCAGCGCCAGGGTCTGGTTGATATCCGTGAAAAACTTCCCGTTGATCGTCACGCCGTCCGTGAGCGTGGTAAAGCCAAAGTTCAGCAGATAATCATAACCCAGCTGGGGGGTGATTACGGTTTCCGTCTTAACGGCGACGATATTTAAGGAGTCGCGGATGCCGTCGCGGATGGACTGGATTCCGCGGTAGCCCTTATACCAGTTGTTTACCGGCGTGCCGTCCGCATAGTTAAAGGGCGCGTCATTATACACAGTAGCCAGAGTCTGACCGGCACTGTCCAGAGCGGGTGCGAAGGCGGCTACCACCTTGAAGGTAGATCCGGGGGAACGCTTTGCATTGGTGGCACGGTTCAGGGTACGGCGTCCCTCTTTTGCACCGCGGCCGCCCACCAGGGCAACCACATAGCCTGTGGACTGGTCTTCGATGACCATGGCGGCCTGAGGCTGCGGTGTCATGGAGATGGTTTCCGTGTAGTTATCTTCGTCATCGGCAACTCCCAGATCGGCCAGCATGGCGGTGCGGTAAGTGACCACCGCCTCATTGGCGGCATCCTGGGAACTGAAAATCAGGTTAAAGCTTTTATCCTGATTGGTTTTGAACCAGGACATCATATTTTCCTTGCTGAAATTATGGTTTTCCCCGTCGGCGGTGAAGACGGTCAGAGCGTAATTCAGGTACCACTTCACATTCTCGGGATAATTGTCCGGATTGGCGAATTCTTCATCCGCGATGGCCTGGATGGCGGGATCCATGGTGGATTCTATCCGCAGTCCCCCGGCGTAGAGCAAGGTCTCCGCCATCTTTTCGGAATAACCGGCGATATTGATCAGATCATCCCGCACCTGCTCGAACAAAGCGTCCGAAAAGTAAGAACTGGAGGTAGTATTGCTGTTCACACGGTAATCGGCATCATAGAGTCTGATGCGCTCATATACCGCATCGGTATCGGCCATGGCCGTCTTATATTCGGCATCCGAGATAAATTCCAGCTCCAGCATCTTATCAAGACAGTCCTTGCGCCTTCGGGCATTTTGTTCCGGATGGCGTATGGGATTGTAGCCGGTGGGATTCTGGGTGATGGAAGCGATGACGGCACATTCGGAGAGTGTCAGTTCGCTGCAGGACTTGCCGAAATATCTCTTGGAAGCGGATTCCACCCCCAGAGTATTCTGGCCGAGATTGATGGCATTCATGTAGCAATGCAGGATATCGTCCTTGGAATAGTGCTTGGAGATTTCCAGGGCAAGGTTCTGTTCCTGAAGCTTACGCTTGATCATCTTGATCATATTGCCGTGTTCCTCGGTCCATGTGGTAAAGACGGTATTTTTTAAAAGCTGCTGCGTGATGGTACTGCCGCCCTGCTTTTCCTTTCCCATCGAGACGACGAAGCGCCAGCCGGAGCGCACGATGCTCTGAAAATCGATCCCGTTGTGCTGGTAGAAGCGTTCGTCTTCAATGGCGATAAAGGCTTGTCCGAGGTGTTTGGGAATCCTGTCCCAGTCGTTGATCTGGATACGGTTGGAATTGAGGCTGACGTACTTGTCTATCTCATTTCCCTCACAATCAAAGACGATGGTTGCCTCTCCGGAGGGTACCACATCGCCCAGCCTGATCTGGGGGGTGGAGGCCAGGATGCCTCTGAAAGCGCCGATACCGGCGGATATGCCGCAGATGACCAGTCCGATCATTCCAGCCAGGGTCAGCTTAACCAGGGAAACCCCGAATTTGCGGCCCCATTTTTTTGACTTAGAATTAAGTGCCCTCTGTTTTGCACGGACACCTCTTTTTCCGTAATTCATATGCCCACCTTTCTGTAAAAGCTATTTGCGGTAACCGTTTCTATGCGTCTGCCGCCTGCGGATGGTAATCATAGGATTCATTATACCAAAAAATACTATGTAAATAAAGTTTTTTTTGCCTTCTTTATAATTGTTTCACATTTTTGCAATATTATGTTACAATAAACGTACATTCCGTCAGGTGTACGGAAGAGAACGGGGGCAGGCGCAGAGCGCGGAAAATGCCGGAGGAGGTCATATGGAGGAACGGAGGGAAGTTTCCTACCGCGTGCTGCTTCAGGGCGGTCAGGGAGAGTATGTGGAGAAAAAATCCCGTTTTATCGCCACACTCCGCAGCTGCAGGACCGAGGGGGAAGCGGCGGCTTTTGTGGAGGAAATGAAGAAGAAGTACTGGGATGCCAGGCATAATTGCCATGCCTTTATTATCGGCGCCAAAGGAGAGCTGACTCGCTGCAGCGACGACGGGGAGCCTTCCGGAACTGCAGGGCGTCCCATGCTGGAGGTGCTCTCCGGGGCAGGACTGCGGAATGCGGCAGTGGTGGTGACCCGGTATTTCGGCGGGGTTCTGCTGGGGACAGGAGGACTGGTGCGGGCTTATACCCAGGCTGTGAAGGAAGGGCTTGAGAATTGCAGGATCGGAACAATGTGCTATGGATATGAGATGGGGATAACCACGGATTATCTCTGGATCGGCAAGGTATTGTATCTGTTGGGAAATTTAAAATTAACGCCTGTTTCTACAGATTACGGGGAGCGGATTCAACTGAAGCTGGAGGTCCCGGCCGGGAAGGCCGACGCCCTGGAGCGGGAGCTGGCGGAAGCAACCAACGGACAGGCCGGTCTGGAGCGGGGACAGCCGATTTATTTTGTTGACAAAGAGGATGTCCAAGGATAAAATGATAGGTGTAGTAGAAAAATAGCATTTCGAAAGGTGGTGGTTTTAATATGAAGAGTCAGAAAATGAATAACGACAACCCTCTTCCCGGTCGAAGTTGCAGCCCGGAGACAAAACCACATAAGGAGAAATGCTATGGAAACAAGAATCGAACTGGAAGAACTGATCAGGCTTCTTGACGCTAAGCAGTATACGAATCTCCGTCAATTCCTGGCCGAATTAAATGAGGCGGACATCGCCGTCCTCATGGAGGAGCTGGAGGCGGAGGCCATGCTGAAGGTGTTTCGTATTTTGCCAAAGGATCTGGCGGCGGATGTGTTTTCCTATCTGGAGACGGATTCCCAGGAGTTTATCATTAATTCCCTTTCCGACAGGGAGGCCGGCAGCGTCATCGATAACCTGATGGCGGACGATGCGGCGGATTTCCTGGAGGAGATGCCGGCCAACGTGGTGGAGAGACTGTTAGCCAATGCTAACCCAGACACCCGCCGGGCCGTGAACCAGCTGCTGCGCTATCCTGAGGATTCGGCGGGGAGCATCATGACCGTGGAGTACGTCTCCCTGAAGGAGAACCTCACGGTGGACCAGGCCATTGAGCGCATCAGGGCCATAGGGCTGGACAGCGAGACCAGCAATATCTGTTATGTACTGGACACAAGGCGGGAACTGGTGGGGACGGTGGCCTTGCGCTATCTGCTGCTCAGCCAGGGAAATGAGGTGATTGCGGATATCATGCATGAAAACGTGATTGCCGTGAACACGCTGATGGACCAGGAGCAGGTTGCCGCCCAGTTTAAGAAATACGACTTTATGGCCATGCCGGTGGTGGATAACGAGAACCGCATGGTGGGCATCATAACCGTGGACGATATCGTGGATATCATGGAAGAGGAGACCACGGAGGATATGGAGAAGATGGCGGCTATCGTGCCAAGCGATAAACCGTATATGCGGACGACAGTGGGGGAGACTTTTAAAAAGAGGATTCCCTGGTTGCTCTTGCTGATGGTGTCCGCCACCTTTACGGGGGCAATTATTGCCTCCTTTGAAGACGCGCTGAGCGTGTGCGCGGTGCTGGTGGCCTTTATCCCCATGCTGATGGACACAGGGGGGAATGCGGGCGGGCAGGTAAGCGTCACCGTGATCCGCGGACTGTCTCTGGGGGAGATTACCTACCGGGATGTACCCCGGGTCATCTGGAAGGAAATAAGGGTGGCCCTGCTGTGCGGCGGCACCCTGGCGGCAGCGAATTTTGCCAAGCTGATGCTGTTTGACAGGGTTGGGATGATGGTGGCGCTTACGGTGTGCCTGACCCTGGTGGCGGCGGTGCTGATGGCCATGCTGGTGGGATGCCTGCTTCCCATCGGGGCCAAGAAGATCGGCTTTGACCCGGCGGTGATGGCCAGCCCGTTTATTACGACGATTGTGGACGCGCTGTCGCTGCTGGTGTATTTCCGGTTTGCGGCGATGCTGCTGGGGATATGAGGCAGATGGCTTTCGGTTGCCGATGGCAGGGAAGCAGTCAAAAGCCTGGCTGCTGATGGCCGGGACAGTAGGGCTTACAGCCGGCTGAAATGTCCATGGTGTTTCGGTCTGGCCGAGGCATGGTGTTTGACGGCGGTTTCCCAAGGAAACGATTCGCTGGGAATTTGTACGGGATGGACAGTATGGGAAAAGGCAGATAAAATCAGGATTTTCAGGGGGTAGTAGTAAAATACTACCTCTTTTTTGACGGGTAGTACGGGAAAACGCCTTGTTTCTTTTTGAGTAATTGATGTAAAATGAGATTATGGCAGGAGGCAGCGGCGGAATGCGTCAAGGGATCTGACACAAGTGGAGGAGGCAGTTTCCATGAGTGGCAATTCCCACAGACGGCAATTCCTACAGGTGGAAATCTCCGCAGGTGGAAATGGAAAAGAGCAAATCCCGGCGGCACCGCACGGGGAAGAGGATGGAAAAGCGGCGCAGAAAGGCAGGTAAGGATATGAAGAAAAAAGGGAGCGGAATGGGTGGTTTCTTTCAGACAAGGATACTGACAGGAGTGGTGGGAATATTATTATTTCTGTACATGTTGATGGTATTAACGGTGGGTACAGACTTAAAGCAGATGAGGATTATGTATTGGGACTTGACCGGGTTCTTGCTTATTCTGTTCATGGTGGCACTGCTCCTCTATCTGGGCAGGATGGAGAAGGATTTTTTCAGGGCATGGAGACTGGCCTTTTCCAGAAAGCAGGGAGTATCCAGGATGGAACTGCAGAGTGCGGCAAATGCGGTAGGTTATGCGGAAAAAGCGGTTCTGTTATCCGAAATCGCGATTAGCCTGTTCGGGCTGATTGACTGCCTTTACCATATGGATAACGTGATAACCTTTGGGCCGGCTCTTGCGGTTACATGTACAGGGGTGTTCTATATGGTGCTGTTCCTGCTGATCCTGCTTCCGGTAAAGGTCAGGCTGGAGCGAAAGCTGGTCACGTATATGGAAGAGCCGGAGGATGGGGAGAAAGAGCGGGAAGAGGCTCAGGGGCAGCGGCTTTACTTCAGCCTCCGGGCGCTGGGGCTTACGGACCGGGAGACGGAGGTGGCCAGGCTGGCGGCGACGGGCATGCATAATGAGGAGATCGGACGGGAGCTGTATATCAGTACCGCAACCGTGAAGAAACATATGACGCACATTCTGGAAAAGACGCAGTGCAGGGACAGGGAGGCGCTGACGGAGAGGATAAAGGGATTGTAGAGTCCTTTCAGTCGGCACGGCTGAGTCCCTCCTGATCAGGGGAGCCGTGCGGGGGGCTTCGGCGGATGTTATCATTTCTTATAGAGAGGGTCTGCCGTAGGGCGGACTTTCCTGTGTTTGAAACAAACAGCTGCACAGGAGAGGAGCAAAGTTCCCGAATAGTAGAGGAGCAGGCGAAACGCTATGGGGAGTGCAAGATCCTTGACAAGAGATGCCGCAACCCAGTGAAAGATAAACATGGGTAGGCTGATTTCTCCCAGGAAGGAACAGAGATTCCCCCGGATAGAGGCGGTATGGCTGCAGCCGGAGAGCA
Source organism: uncultured Acetatifactor sp. (assembly GCA_910584865.1). Taxonomy (GTDB): domain Bacteria; phylum Bacillota; class Clostridia; order Lachnospirales; family Lachnospiraceae; genus Acetatifactor. Next base: position 89,935 of record CAJUCE010000011.1, on the reverse strand, counting down.
TGAGCGTACAGTGGAGAAAGAACAGGAGGGGGAGGAGATTCATGAAATTCTTGTTCAGTACGGTAATGTACAGACAGAGAGAAAGGATTCCCAGTTCTGCTATGGTGAGCCATATTCTTTTCCCGCGGATGAGATCATTTTCTGTTAATTTTCCGGAAACCATATAGACACAGGTTCCCAGGGCCATGCAGGAGAAGGCACGCAGCAGGTCATTGGGCCAGTCTCTGACCGTATTGATGCCAATCTGCCCATAATAGAACAGGGGGAACAGCCAGGACAGAATATGCCAGAAATCGCGGAAACGCAACATCAGGTAAATCATCAGCGGCAGGGTCAGCAGCATGGCGGAGAGAAACCACAGCGGCATGACCTTCGTCCAGACAATGCCTGAGGAGGACAGCAGCAGAACTTCATAGGGCCAGTCGCAGAAGGTAGAAAGGAACTGCTTCGGGTTCCCCTGCACAAGGGAAGGCACCGCCTCCAGCAGATATTGGGCGGTTACGGCGATCAGGACCAGGGGGAAGCATCCGGAAAGCTTCCGAAGGGTATACCTGAGGGCTTCAGGAGCATACTCTCCCCTGACTTCACGATCGGCGAAGTGTCTCATGGTGAAATAGCCTGTGAGCAGAAAGAAATAGTCAGTCCATGCCCAACAGCTGCGAAAAAGATAGTCGTCTGAAAAGCCGAACAGATACAGATGGTGGGACATGATGAGCAGAATCATGACGAACCTGAACAAATCGACATAAGCAATTCTGTCTGACCGCATGGCGGGAACCTCCTGAACAAAATAAGTGTAATTTCCTTTTCAGCTTATCATGGGAGACGGCGTTTGACAAGAGATTTTGCGGAATTTTGACAGGAATGGAGCTGATGGATTTTCTGGGGAAGAATGTGAACTGAGAGGGTGTCTGACTATCCGTATGCGGCAGAGAAGCGTGATCTGCCCCATCGGTGTATAAGTATGATAATATTGCAATCGGAACGGATTTGAAAAAGACCAGTGCCCGGATTAAGATTTCCGGCACCGGTCTTTTCTGTATGAGCCTGCGATGGGAAGTTTGCCGCTGACATGGCATGCGGGATGCACCGCGGGCAAAGAAGGACTTTTTACCAAACAAGATGCATCAGTTAGTTTCCGGCAATTCCCCAAGTTTTTATACGGTTTTCAGGCGCAGTTCCGTGTTCTCTTTGGCAGGATCCTGTGTGAGGAAATCATACTGAGACATATACAGCTCGTAGTAAGCGCCTTTCTGCCGCAGCAGTTCTTCATGGGTGCCGCGTTCCAGAATGCCCCCTTTGTCAACATACATAATGCAGTCTGCACTTTTAATAGTAGAAAGTCGGTGGGCGATGATGAAGGAGGTACGTCCCTTCAGCAGCTCGTTTAAGCCTTTCTGTAATAAAATCTCGGTTTCCGTGTCAATGCTGGAGGTGGCCTCGTCTAAAATCAATATCTTCGGGTCGGCTAACAGGGCTCTGGCGAAGGAGATCAGCTGGCGCTGGCCTGCGGAGAGCCGGCTGCCGCGTTCATTTACCTCTGTATAATAGCCATTCTCCATCTGGCTGATAAATTCATGGGCGCATACGGTTTTGGCTGCGGCGATGACTTCCTCGTCCGTGGCCTCCCGGTTGCCGTAGCGGATATTGTCCATGATGGTGCCGGAGAAAATGAAGCTGTCCTGCATCATAATGCCCATCTGCGTCCGCAGGGAGCGTATGGTTACGGAGGCTATGTCGGTGCCGTCTATGAGAACCTGACCGGAATCCACATTGTAAAAGCGGCAGATCAGGTTGACAATTGTAGACTTTCCCGCACCGGTAGGGCCGACGAAGGCGAATGTCTCCCCGGCCTTTGCCGTAAAATTGATCCCATCCAGAATCCGATGGCCCTTTTCATAGCTGAAGCATACATCCTTAAATTCCACCTCGCCTTTGACGGGAGGCATGACAGAGGCATCTTCCGCATCTTTTACCAGAACCGGTTCGTCGATGGTCTCGAAGATACGCTCCAGGTAGGAGATGGCGGTGAGCAGCGAGTTGTAAAAACCAGCCAGGGTATTGATGGGAGCCCAGAAGCGTCCTATGTAGGCAGTGAACGCGATCAGTACACCCACCGTCAGCGTGGCCTGCGGCGCCAGGATCCAGCGGATTCCCAATACATAGATAAAGGATGTGGTGATGACGGAAATCATGTCCACGCTGGGGCCCATGGTAAAATTGAATTTGATGGCCTTCATCCAGGCGCTTCGGTAGTTGCCGCTTAAATTGTTGAATATCTCATTATTCTCGTCTTCCCGGACGAAGGACTGGGTAACCCGGATGCCGTTAATGCTTTCGGCAATGTAGGCATTTAAATTGCTCTGTTTGTTGGACTGAATCTGCCATGCCCTGCGTTGCTTTTTCTTGATGACGATGATCACCAAAGCCAGCAGGGGCAGGCCGCAGAGACAGACTAAAGTCAGTCTCGTGTCACAGATCATCATAAAGAGGATGATGAAAAACAGATTGCATAGATCTGTGACCGTATTTACGATGCCGTTGCTCAGCAGGTCGCTTAGGCTGTTTACATAATTGACCACCCGCACCTGGATTTTGCCGTGTGGTCTGTCGTCATAATAAGAAAAGGGCAGCTCCTGCAGGTGGTTGAAAATATCGGAGCGGATGGCGTGAATGATATTCTGGCCGATCACGCTCATATTCTTGATCTTGAACCGCAGGGCCACGGCAGAGCAACAGGCTACTACAAACGTCAGGAGACTGACGAGTATGATTTTTCCCATATCCTTCTGCGGAATATAGTAATCCATAATGCGCTGAAAGAAGATGGGCACCAGCATGGTCAGCGCGGAGGTGCCAAGCATCAGAAGGATGACGCCGGCCATTTTTCCCTTGTAAGGGGAGACGTAGGAGGCCAGGCGTTTTAACTGCCGTATATCAAAACTGTCTTCCAGGACTTCGTCCATATCATATCGATTGCGTGCCATAGTAATTCTCCTATTCCAGTTCCGCAGTCGCCCGCCCCGCCGCCGGGAATGGTCATAGAATTTCCGCCCGCAAGAGAGCGTGCAGAAATCCTATGGGGTGCGGTACGTGCGACTGCTGATTCCAGTTCCGCAGTCGCCCGCCCCGCCGCCGGGAATGGTCATAGAATTTCCGCCCGCAAGAGAGCGTGCAGAAATCCTATGGGGTGCTGTGCGTGCGACTGCTGATTCCAGTTTAGCAGCCTGTCTGGCTGCCGGTTAACGTACTAACTTATTTTTGCGCTCATTCAGGAGATCGTAAGGAATCTCGCCGTATTGGTTGCGGAAGGCATTGGCATAGTAGCCGCCTGCCGCCACCAGCTCGTCGTGGGTTCCGTGTTCGATGATCCGGCCGTTGTCCATGACCAGAATCTGATCGGCATCCCTGATGGAGGAGATGCGGTAAGCGATAATGAACACGGTGCACTCCTGTTTGATGGATTTGAGCTGCTGCTGGATATAGCTCTCCGTCTCCATATCGACGGCGGAGGTGGTATCGTCCAAAATCAATACGGAGGGATCCTTCAAAAGAGCCCTGGCCAGGGAGATTCTCTGTTTTTGGCCTCCGGAGAGGCCCACACCCCGCTCACCCACAATGGTGTCATAGCCTTCCGGCAGAGCAGAGATAAAATGATTCGCATCAGCCATAATGGCTGCATGTTTTACCTGATCGAAGCTGCAGTCCGGTCTGCCGTAGGCGATATTCCCTTCGATGGTATCGGAGAAAAGGAATACATCCTGCATGGCCATGCCGATGTTGTCCCGCAGATCGTACAGATCCAGCTCCCGTACATCGGTGCCGTCCACCAGTACCTGGCCGGAGGTGGTGTCATAAAAACGGCAGAGCAGGTTCATCAGTGTGGATTTCCCTGAGCCCGTTGAGCCGATGATACCTATGGTCTGGCCAGCCTTCACCTTGAAATTGATATTTTTGACGATGTCTGCGTCGTCAGCACTGTAGGAGACTCCGCGGAATTCGATATCACCATGGATTTTCGCATGGGGATGGCCTGCAAAGTTGCGGGGGGAGCGCTCGCGGCCCTGTTCGGATGCGGGCGGTTTTACTTTCGGCTCCTCCTGGTAGGTATCGTAGATCTTTTCCACGGAGGTGACGAAATTCTGGATATCGTTTACCCACCATCCGGCCATCCTCAAAGGAGTGTTCAGCATCCACATATACCCGTTGACCCGCACCAGATCACCCAGGGTAATCTCCCCCTGGATGACCATATATCCGCCGTAGAGCATGAGGATAATGGTCAGGGCATAGGAGAGGATCTCGAAGATAGGAACATATTTCATCCATACCCGGGACCCTTTGATCTGGGCATCACGGAATTTGTCATTTTCAGCCTGAAACTTTTCCTTTTCGTAGTCTTCCTTTGCGAAGGCTTTCACCACCCGGTTGCCGCTGATATTTTCCTGGACAAAGGTGTTCAGCGACGAGAAACAGTTGCGGTTTCTCTGAAAGGCCGGCTTCACTTCCTTAGACTGCATAAAGGTGGAAACCGCAGTAAAGGGCAGTACCACCAGCATGCACAGCGCCAGCCCGGTATGGATGGTAAAAATCATCAGCAGGGCGAAGACGAAGAGCAGGATATTCTGGTAGACCGCATAAATCACATAAGCCACAAAATGGCGGATGGCGTCCATATCTCCTGTCTGGCGGCTCATCAGGTCTCCGGTTCTTTTGTTGTTGTAGAATGAGAAATCCTCCGCCAGAAGCTTACGGTATACCGTACTTCTCATGTCGTAGAGAAGTCCCTGGGAAGAGATCTCGAAGACCAGCTGATACAGAAAGCGCAGTATGCTGGTCACAAGGGTTACCGCCAGCAGGCACACAATCAGTCTGGGCAGCAGGTCATAATTGCCTGCCTGGATCACATCGTCCACTATGATCCCCGACAGGTAGGGATTGACGATGGACAGCGCGGCGATGACCGTGGTCAGGAGGATGCCAAGGAGCATCAGCCCCCGGTATCGCTTCAGGAAACTGTGGAACCATTTTAAAGGTGTCATAATATGTATACCTCCCCGGCCCGTTTTATTCCCCGGATGTCCCGTCCAGAACATCCGTGTCAGGGTATTTTGTTTTGGGCTTATGCTACATTGTACTTTTCCGGGTACAAAAAGAAATGGAGTATCTTGCACCGTTGATGGAATTTATTGTAGGGGAGGGAGGGCAGGGATTTTGTCGGTTAAAAGCGAAGATTTTATAGACAAGTCCTGGCAAAAATGATATGATCATACTTAATTATCAGGAAGATACCGGCTGTCAGGAAAAGCATTTCAGGGAGAAGCCAGAATCATGTGCGGCAGTTTCCAGAGGGCTTTTGACACGGGGATGAATGATTATTTCAGGAAGGAAAAATAAGATGGAAGAAATCAGGAATAGCGAACAGTCCAGAATCCGGAATTTCTGTATTGTAGCGCATATAGACCATGGAAAATCCACATTGGCGGACCGGATCATCGAGCATACCGGCCTGCTGACCAGCAGGGAGATGCAGGCCCAGGTGCTGGACAATATGGATCTGGAGCGGGAGCGGGGCATTACCATCAAGGCCCAGGCAGTCCGTACTGTATATAAGGCGAAAGATGGGGAGGAGTATATCCTGAATCTCATCGATACGCCGGGGCATGTGGATTTTAATTATGAAGTCAGCCGCTCTCTGGCCGCATGCGACGGGGCGATTCTGGTGGTGGATGCCGCCCAGGGTATCGAGGCCCAGACGCTGGCCAATGTGTATCTGGCCCTGGACCATGACCTGGATGTGATACCCGTGATTAACAAGATTGACCTGCCCAGCGCGGAACCGGACCGTGTCATAGAGGAGATCGAGGATGTGATCGGGCTGGAGGCCCATGACGCACCGTTGATTTCCGCAAAGAACGGCATCGGTATAGAGGATGTGCTGGAGCAGATCGTGAAGAAGATTCCCGCGCCCAAGGGAGATCCGAGAGCGCCCCTGAAGGCTTTGATCTTTGATTCCCTGTATGATCCTTACAAGGGTGTCATCATATTTTGCCGGATTATGGAAGGAACCGTCAAAAAGGGAACGGCAATCCGGATGATGGCTACCGGTGCAAAGGAGGAAGTGGTGGAGGTAGGCTGCTTCGGCGCGGGGCAGTTTATTCCTTGTGAAGAACTGTCCGCCGGAATGGTGGGCTATATTACGGCATCCATCAAGAATGTAAAAGACACTGCAGTGGGCGATACGGTGACGGATGATAACAATCCCTGTGACAGCCCTTTGCCGGGATATAAAAAAGTCCAGTCCATGGTTTACTGCGGTTTCTATCCCGCGGACGGTGCGAAATATCCGGATTTGAGGGATGCGCTGGAGAAGCTTCAGCTCAATGATGCCGCGCTGCAGTACGAGCCGGAGACCTCGGTGGCGCTGGGTTTCGGATTCCGCTGCGGGTTCCTGGGGCTTTTGCACCTGGAGGTGATCCAGGAGAGGCTGGAGCGGGAGTATAATCTGGATTTGGTGGCCACGGCTCCCGGCGTTGTATACAAGGTATACAAAACAAACGGGGAGGTCATCGAGCTGACCAATCCCTCAAACCTGCCGGATCCCTCCACTATCGAGCATATGGAGGAGCCGGTGGTCAGCGCGGAAATTATGGTCACCAGTGAATTCATCGGTTCGATTATGGAGCTCTGTCAGGAGCGGAGGGGAAGGTATCTGGGGATGGAATATATGGAGGCCAGCCGTGCATTGCTGAAATACGAGCTTCCTCTGAACGAGATTATATATGACTTTTTTGATGCATTGAAATCCCGTTCCAGAGGCTATGCTTCCTTTGACTATGATATGAAGGGATATGAGGAATCCAAGCTGGTGAAGCTGGACATTCTGATCAATCGTGAGGAGGTGGACGCATTGTCGTTTATCGTTCATGCGGATTCCGCTTATGAGAGAGGACGCAGAATGTGCGAGAAGTTGAAGGAGGAGATTCCCAGACACCTGTTCGAGATTCCCATTCAGGCAGCTGTTGGCGGCAAGGTCATTGCCCGGGAAACCGTGAAGGCCATGCGCAAGGATGTGTTGGCGAAATGTTACGGCGGCGATATCACGAGAAAGAAGAAGCTGCTGGAGAAGCAGAAGGAAGGAAAGAAGCGGATGCGGCAGATCGGGAATGTGGAGATTCCGCAGAAGGCTTTCCTGAGCGTGCTGAAGCTGGATGATGATTGAGGAGGCAGGCGTTGGCGGAAGCCGGGTTTGGGCGGAAGGAGTACTGTGATAAAAGAAACAGGAAAAAGTAATGGCTATAAAAAACAACTGGAATTGTACTTTCATATTCCATTCTGCGTCAGGAAATGCCTCTACTGCGATTTTCTTTCCGCTCCCGGGGATGTGGATACTAAGGAAAGATACATGGAGGCGCTTCTTACCGAGACGGTGGGGAGCGCTCTTCGGTATGCGGATTATCGGGTTACCAGTGTGTTCATAGGCGGAGGCACTCCTTCCGTGGTGCGGGCGTCCTATATTGCGGAGCTGATGGATGCTGTACGGGCGCATTATGATCTGGCGGAGGATGCGGAATTGACTATAGAAGTCAATCCGGGGACGGTATCCGGGGAGGCGCTACGAACGTTCCGGAAGGCGGGCATTAACCGCCTTAGCATCGGCCTGCAGTCCGCGGATGACAGGGAACTGGCGGCCATCGGCAGGATCCATACCTGGCAGCAGTTTTTGGAAGCATTCCGAGCGGCCAGGCAGGCGGGCTTTTCTAATATCAATGCGGACATCATGAGCGCCTTGCCGGGGCAGACACTTTCCGGGTACCGGCGTACGCTGGAAAAAGTGCTTGCTCTGGAGGAGGAGCCGGAGCATATCTCTGCCTACAGCCTGATTCTGGAGGAAGGGACGCCCCTGTATGACAGATATGAAAAAGGGGAGCTGGAATTGCCGGACGAGGATACGGACCGGGAAATGTACCGGGAGACGAAGCGGATTCTGGCACGGGCGGGATATGAGCGGTATGAAATATCCAATTATGCGAAAAAAGGATATGAGTGCCGTCACAACTGCGGTTACTGGCAGCGGAAGGATTATGCGGGTTTTGGAATCGGGGCGGCTTCTCTGGTGGAGAATGTGCGCTTTCGAAACGGTGCGGATTTGCTGGCTTATCTGGCGGCTCCCCTGGGATGCAGGGAGGATGAGCAGGTGCTTGGACGGCAGGAGCAGATGGAAGAATTCATGTTCCTGGGGCTGAGGATGAGGTCAGGTGTGGACTGCGGGGAGTTCAGAAGGCTTTTCGGGTGCGGCATGGAAGAGGTGTATGGGGAAGTGATACGGAAGAATGCGGAGGACGGGCTGCTGCGGTACCTGCCCGGGGACGGGGAGGCGCCGCGGTCTGGAACAAGTATGTCCGGGGACAGGGAGGCGCCGTCTGCTGGCATAAGTATGCCTGGGGACAGGGAGGCGCCGCGTGCTGGAACAGGTGTGCCCGGGGACAGGGAATCACCGCATGCTGGCATAAGGATGTCTGCGGATAATATGAGACTTGCACTGACCGACAGGGGACTGGATTTGAGTAATTATGTTATGGCACAATTCCTGAATTAGTATATGGAAAGAGATGTCTGCCTGTAAGCCTGTATTGCTTTTGGCGGTGGGACTAAAGGCTGCGGCATATTATATTTACAGCCGTATTATGGATAGAGTGACCAGGGCATAATGCCCAGGGCAGCATGCCCAGGGGAGCATGCCCTTATTCCCGGCAGGGGGTGGCTGAATGGCCATGCCGCTATGAGCGATGCTGTGCTCATGGCATAATATTTTGGAATAGAGCCTTCTGACAGGCACCATGGATGAGCCAGACACATAAAATATGTTAAGAGTATTCCATGGGGGTTTTTTGTTGGAGACGTTTCAAAAGCCGTTGACTCAGGAGGAGGAAGCAGAATATATCCGCTTGCTGCGCCATGGCTCCCCTGAGGAGGCCGAAAGGGCACAAAAAATATTGGTGGAAAGAAATCTGCGTCTGGTGGTTCATATCGTCAAGAAATATCAGAGTGCGGACGAGGATATAGAAGATTTTATTTCCATTGGCTGTATCGGATTGATCAAGGCCATCAAAACATTCGATGAGAAAAAGGGGCGTCTGGCAACTTACGCCTGCAGATGTATTGAGAATGAATTGCTGATGTTCCTGCGGGGAAAAAAGAAATCCTCCCGGGAAGTTTCTCTTTTTGAACCCATCGGACAGGACAAGGAAGGGAACGAGATTCATCTGGTGGATGTGATCGAGCAAAATCAGCCGGATATCGTTGAGAGTATGGAGCTGAGCGGCAATATCAAGCGTCTGCTGGTTTTGATGGATACAGATCTTACGGACAGGGAGAGGCAGATCATCATCATGCGTTACGGACTCTATGGAAACCGCGAGGTGACCCAGAACGAGATCGGGGAGGCTTTGGGGATTTCCAGGAGTTACCCATCTGTTATTATAGGGATAAAGTCAGGAAAACCATTAGATGGTCTACTGCTTTATCCCTATTTTTATACCCTATTTACCCAACCCAAACTACCCAAACACATCTTACCACAAACTACCGTTCTGGTATACCGTTACATCTGAAAAACGGACAGGAAAACGAAAGGAGAACACAAATGGCAAAAGTTATAGCAGTAATGAACGAGAAAGGCGGTGTGGGAAAATCAGCCACGGCCACCACACTGGCCTACCTGCTGGCAAAGAGAGGAAAGCGGACAGCCCTGATAGATTTTGACGGCCAGGGGCATTCCAGCATTATCTATGGAGTAAAGAACATCAACAAACTGGAAATAACAATCAATACGTTATTGCGGAAGATTATGGAGGACGAGCCTTTGCCGGAGCCGGACAGCTATGTGATAAAGCATGAGAGCGGCGTGGAGGTCATTCCGTCCAACTCCCAGCTTTTCACGCTGGAGAGGAATCTGTGCAACGTGGATTTCCGGGAGCGGATACTGACCCAGTATGTAAATACCATCCGGGACAGATACCAGTACATAATCCTGGATTGTATGCCCCAGATGGGGACTCCTATGATCAACGTGATGATGTGTGCGGACAGCATCATTGTCCCTACACAGGCGGAACTGTTATCCACGCAGGGACTGGCGGAGCTGCTTAGGCACTACCAGATTATCCGAAAGAACAGCAACCACAGACTGCGGATTGAGGGCATCCTTATCACCATGGATTCCCCCAATACCATAGTGTCGGTTCAGGTCAGGCAGCTGATAGAACAGGGCTTTGCCGGTGCGGTGCCAATCTTCAGGACCCACATCCCCCGCTCCATAAAGGTGGCGGAGGCGGTGCTGTACCACAAGACCATCTGTGAGTTCATGCCGAACAACCCGGCGGCGCTGGCCTATGAGAGGTTTGCGGACGAGCTTCTGGAAAATGAGCAGAGGGAGGTGCAGGCAGTTGGGTAAGCCAAGAGTCAACCTGGAAGATTTCAGCGACATGCTGCATTTTGACACAGAACAGGAAAAAGCGGTCACGGATACTTCGGCTGTGGTATCCGCACAGGGGGAGGCTCAGGAACCGGCAGGCATCCTGGAAATGGACTTTACCCGGATGGAGCCGTTCCCCAACCACAAGTTCAGGCTGTACGAGGGACAGCAGCTTGCTGACATGGTGGAGAGCATCCGTCAGTTCGGTGTCCTGCTTCCCATTATCCTCTGGCATAATGAGGACGGAAAGTATATCATTTTGAGCGGCCACAACCGCCATAATGCGGCCCTGCTTGCGGGGCTTACCAAGGGTCCCGTCATCATAAAGGAGAACCTGACCTATGATGAAGCTGTGCTGATCGTGACAGAAACCAATCTCCGGCAGCGCTCCTTTGGCGATATGAGCCACTCTGAGAGGGCATACTGCCTTGCCCAGCACTACGAGGCATTGAAGTCACAGGGCAGGAGAAATGATCTTTTAGATGAGATAGAAATGCTCTTAAACCCGCATGAATCCAGGGAAAATCCAACTTCGTCTGAGGTTCAGACGAAGTTGCGGTCAGACACAAAAATCGGTCAGGAATACGGGCTTTCCAGAGACAAGGTAGCAAAATATATCCGCATTTCAAAGCTAATCGAGCCGTTGATTGGAAAGGTAGATACCGGTGAAATCCCATTCCTTGCCGCATATGACCTGTCCTTTATTGAGGATGGAGACCGGCAGCGCCAGATAGCGGAGCTGATGGAGAGCGATAACTACAAGGTAGACATGAAAAAGGCGGAACTTCTCCGCAGCTGCTATGAAACTGGAAAACTGAATGACACAACCGCTGTGCAGATACTTTCCGGTGAGAAGACACGGAAACCAAAAACCAATAAGCCACAGCCCTTTAAGGTGAAGTCAGCAGTCATCACCAAATATTTCACCGCAGGCCAGAGTGCCAGAGAGATTGAGGACACCATAGAGCGGGCATTGGCATTGTACTTTGAAAATCAGCATGTTCCCGAAGGGCACGAAGAGCAGTATCCGGACGAATAAGCAGTCTGGATACAGTTCACAAAACTGGCATGAAAAAGGGAATATGCGTAACTGAAATGAAAAAGGAGGGGAACAGCTTGAGCAGAGCGACCAGTTTAGCAGACCTTTACAGAGCGTCCGTACAGGAGTACACAAAAACACCGGCAGAGTGGAAAGGCCTGCTGTCCTGTGCCGCACGGTTCTACAAGCGTTCCTTTGACAATGCGGTGCTGATCTACGCGCAGAAGCCGGACGCCACCCAGCTGGGAACCTTTGACGAGTGGCATGACAAACGGGTGGGGCGCAGCATCAACCGGGGCGCCAGGAGCATTGCGGTCATCGACATGGTAAACCCCAATGCCAGCATCAAATACCTCTTTGATTTCATGGATACCAACGGCAGCGTCCAGTCCTACCGGAACCTGCAGAAGTACCTGTGGGAGCTGGAGGAACAGTACCGCCCCAGTGTCATCATGCGGTTCCATGAAAAATATGACACGCCCACACACAGCATGGATGCCTGCCTGTACCATCTGGTGGGCAGGCGGGCGAGGGACTGGCTTTCGCCTTACATGGAAAGTTTCCAGGTAAGGGACGAGGAAAGCCCTCTCCACGGGATGCCGGAGAATGCGGTGAAAGCGGAGTTTATGGAGCTGGTGGAAGAAAGTGTGGCTTATACCGTATTTTCCAAATGCGGGATTTCCACGGAAATGTTTGAGGACAGTAGCTTTGAGAATATCAGCAATTACAACACGCTCCAGCTTTTCATGGCACTGGGGAGCTGCACGGTCTCCATCGCAAGGCCCATCCTGAATGAAATCTACCGGGAAATCCAGGACATCAAAATCGAAAGGAGCAAAATCTATGAGAACAGAGCCATTGATGGACTTCACATACAGACAGGGAGAGGACGGGATGCTGTATCCCGAGATCAGGGTATCGGAGAACCCGCAGACCGACCGGATGCCGGTGGGACGGTTCGGGAGCCGGTGGAAATCGTACATGATGGAGAAGCATCCCCACAGGCTGTCGGAACTGGTGGCACAGGGCAAGATCAACGAGGTGATCTTTCAGATAGACCAGGAGGCAGAGCAGAGGAAAGAGACGCTGATCCAGGAACTGCTGGCCGTCCGCCCCATGCCGGAAACGGAGGACACCATGGAGAGAGCCGGTCACATGAACATGATAACGAAAGAGGCGGAAGAGATGGTGATGGAAGAGGTAGTGCTGAAAGTCAGATAACACCCACATCCTTATTTTCCCCTCAAACTATAAAATCGTCCGCAGATGGTCCCAAGCCGTCTGTGGGCGATTTTTTCGTTGTGCCGCCAAAGTCACAGGAAACTATGCAGCCATACCGGACAGACACGGGGGAGATTCAGGAACAAAGAGAGGAAACAATCAGGCAGCCGGAGCGGGGGGCAGGTTCCACACAGCCACAGGGGGAAACAGCAGGGACAGAGGCAGAATCTGAAAAGGAACCAGGAGAAACACAAGTGCCGGAAAATAGAATCATTCCAGAGCAGAAACCGGAACAAAGACCACAGTCAGAAGCAGTTACGGCAGAGGGTACGGAGAAATCATCGGAATCAAATCCGGCTTTAAAATCAGAGCAGGAAAAAATGCCAACATCCGTGGAAACGAAAGCGGAGACACCGTCCTATTCCTCCGGCCTGCTGGAAGAGGGAGAAATCTCCGGTCTTCTGGACATGGTCCTATGCGCGGATGACCTGGTCCCGGACGCAAGGGTATGGCATTCCGAAATCTGCGGCTTTTTCCAGAGGAGCAACAGCCAGGAGAAAAAAGCAGATGCCCTGAAGCTTATCTACAGGGAGATGGATGAAGACTACACCATCCGGGACGGAGGCTATCAGGTGCATCTGCTGGGACAGGACGGGGGAATCGTGTTCCAGGCAGACGGAGGCGATTATTTCTATTCCTACCTGGAACTGTCAAAGCGGATTGATGCCCTCATCCTGGGAGGCACCTACCCGTTCAGCATAGAGGAAGAAGAACTGGATGGTTTCGCCATTCCGGATGAGAAAGAGGAACTGGAGGAAAGCCGCAGGAACAGTGAAGCCGCCTCTCGTGCGGATGATGCAGTGGAGGGACAGGAGAGAAACCGCCAAGGGCAGGAACAGCCGGAAATGGAGCAGGAAATTGCCGATGGGCACGAACCGGTGGAGACAGAGAATCATGAACCTACCGAGACAGAGCTCCGCTATATCCATGCAGCCCTGCGTGACCAGTCCTGCTCCCTGTACCTGCAGAAGACCATCCAGGAATACTTCGCCGGCCATCCGGATAAAGGACAGAGGGAAGCATTTGTAAAGGAGGCCTATTTTATCGGCAGAATGGAACTGGAAGCGGACGGGATACAGGTCAGGGCGGAGACCTTGTGGGACGGGATGCATATCCGGGCATATGAGCCGACAGGAACCACAGAGCTTGACCTGTCCTGGGAGCAGGTAGCGGCCCATATCGAGCCCCTGATTGCCAGCGGCACCTATGTAAATCTCAATACGCCAAAACCGCCGGACAGACAGGAAATCATAGACTATTTCCTGGCGAAGGGCGGCGTAGGCTACTATAACGACAAGCTGCAGATTTACCGGGTAATGACCTCTTCCCTTTCCGCCAGGGAGCGCACTGCGGCACTGAAGAGGGTGTATGGGACGGGAGGCCGGGGCTCAAAGCTGGCGAACGGCGGCCATTACAGCGTGGATTATAACAGTACAGGATATAAGATTGAATACTCCCATGACGGCGTGGAAATCAGGGAGAAGATGACCTGGGAGAAAGTGGAGAGACGCATAATGGAGCTGATCCGCCGGGATGCCTACCTGAGCGAAGAAGAGGAAGCGGAGCTGGAACATGAGGAAGAGATGCATCATGCCCCGGAGGAGGCGGGGATGCCGGAAGAAGCATCGGACAGGCAGCTTTCCCTCTTTGACATGGGAATGGAATCCGGTTATGAGGACAATACTGGTTCCGGCCAGGATGCCCTGCTGGATGCAGATAAAGCGCCGGAGCGGCCCCGCCCGTTTCATGAGGGTGAAAGGATTTCCTACCATGGCAGAGTCTATGAAATCCTGCAGTATCTCTATGATAACAGGACGGTAGAGATTGGGGATATCAGCCAGTTAAAGAACCTGAACGGATTTAAGATCCGGGAACGGATTCCGGTCACAGAGATTGAGGGCTGTCAGGCGGTAAAGGACAATTACACTGATGGAGAGGCTGCGTCCATGGTGGAAACGGCGGTGCAGAGCGGTGAAGCCACAGCGGGACAGCAGGAGACGCTGCAGGCAGCGCTACAGACCATGCAGGCCAATGAAGCCCATGACCGTGCCATCCCGGAGAATCTCGACCGGCGGGGGCTTCATGGCCTTAACTACCACTATTTAGAAGAGCATCACCTGTATGACGGCGGCCCAAAAACGAAGTTCCAGAACAACGTGGCGGCTATCCGGCTGCTGAAGGAACTGGAAAAGCAGGGGCGGAAAGCGACCGCAGAGGAACGGATCATTCTTGCGAAATATGTGGGCTGGGGCGGCCTGGCAAATGCCCTGACACCGGGAAAGAGCGGATGGGAGCCACAGTATGAGGAAATCCGGCAGCTTCTCACAGAAGAGGAATTCCAGGCCGCACAGGAAAGCACCCTCACCGCATACTACACGGAGCAGGGAGTGATACGGCACATTTATGACGCATTAGAGAAGTTCGGGTTCCATGGAGGAAATATCTTAGACCCTGCCATGGCTACCGGAAACTTTTTCTCCGTCCTGCCGGAAAGCATGGCAGATTCCCGGCTGTATGGCGTGGAGATTGAACCCCTTTCCGGGCATATCGCAAAGCACCTTTATCCTGATGCAGATATCCAGGTTACAGGTTTCGAACATACCAGCCACCCGGATCAGTTCTTTGATGTGGTGATCGGCAACATCCCCTTCAATTCCATCAAAGTGGATGACCCCAGATACAACCGCTACAACTTCCGCATCCATGATTATTTTCTGGCAAAATCCCTGGACAAGACACGTCCGGGGGGGATCGTGGCGGTCATCACATCCAAATATACCATGGACAAGGCAAACTCCAGTAACAGGAGATACCTGGCGCAGAGGGCGGAGCTAATGGGTGCCATCCGCCTGCCGAACACTGCCTTTAAGCAGGTGGCAGGGACGGAGGCCACCACGGACATCCTGTTCTTAAAAAAGCGGGAACGGGAGATCGTGCCAGATGAAGCCAACAGCCCCTGGCTGTCGGTGGAGCAGAATGCAGACGGCATCCCCATGAATACCTGGTTCATCGACCACCCGGAGATGGTGCTGGGAAAGATGGTGTTTGATGAGAGCGTGTACGGCAACGAGAAAAGCACGGCCTGCCATCCCCTGCCGGGGGACGACCTGGACGAGCGGCTGGAACGTGCCGTCAGTTATCTGGAGGGAACCTACGAGGAACCGGAACAGGAGGGGGACGTGCCGCAGGCAGAGGGCGCTCCCGAAGCAAGGTCCATCCCCGCAGACCCGGCAGTGCGGAACTTCTCCTATGCGCTGGCGGAAGGGAAGCTGTATTACCGGGAGCACTCCCGGATGTATGAGCAGGGTATAACCGGAAAGAAAGCAGAGCGCATCAAGGGGCTTGTGGAGATCGCACAGGCGGTACGCAGGCTCATAGATTTCCAGAACCAGGAGCAGGAGAGCCGGCCTGCGGCAGAATATGAGGCAGCCCTGCAGGAGCATATAGGAAAGCTGAACCGGGTCTATGACCGTTTTGTAAAGGAGTACGGCTGTATCAATGCCTATGCCAACGTGACGGCGTTTTCCAGGGATGCCAACGCGCCGCTCCTGCGCTCCATCGAGAAGGAGAAGAAAGACGAAACAAGGGAGAACGGACAAGACAATGTCCTTTATGAAAAGACCGCCATATTCTATAAGGCCACCATCCGGCCTAAGGCCATGCCCACGGTGGTGGAATCCGCAGAAGAGGCATTGAAGGTCTCCCTGAACGTAAAGGGCAGGCTTGACCTGGACTATATGGCGCAGCTGTACCGGAAGCCGGACGGCGGCAGGGCAACAAAGGATGAAATCATAGAAGAACTTGGGGAACAGATCTACCAGGACCCGGTACTGTATGCGGGGAACCCATATGCCGGATGGCAGACCGCCGGGGAATACTTAAGCGGCTATGTAAAGGACAAGCTGGCGGAGGCGGCCATCAAAGCGGAGGAGGATCCGGAGCGCTTCTCCCGGAACGTGGAGGCCCTGCGGACAGTGCAGCCCGCGCCGCTGACACCCCAGGAGATCAGCTTCTCTTTAGGCACGCCGTGGATACCGCTGGAGACTTATCAGGATTTCATGTATGAAACATTCAAGACCCAGGAGGGGAACAGAACCGGGAGACATGCCACGGAACTGGAATTTTCCAGATACAGCGGCGTTTACTTCATTGCCAACAAAGGGAACGAGAGCGGCTCCGTCACCGCCTGTCAGGTTTACGGCACGGAACGGATGAGCGCCTATGAGATACTGGAGGCATCCCTGAACCTGCGGTTCGCGGAAGTGAAAGACCGGGTGGAATATACAGACCCTGACACCGGCGAGGAGAAGGTGAAATATGTGCTGAACAGAAAGGAGACCATCCTTGCCAGGGAGAAGCAGGCGCAGGTCAAGGCAGAGTTTGAGCGGTGGCTCTTTGCGGATCCGGAGCGGGCTGCAAGGCTGACAAAGCTGTACAACGACCGGTTCAACAACATCCGTCCCCGTACCTATGACGGCTCTGACCTGGTCCTGCCGGATCTGTCGGAGGATATCCGGCTCCGTCCCCACCAGCTTGACGTGATAGCCCACGGCCTGTACGGGGACGGGAATCTCCTGATGGCACATGAAGTAGGGGCGGGAAAGACCTATGCCGCCATTGTGCTGGCCCATGAATTGAAGCGGCTGGGGAAGGTGACGAAACCGCTGATTGCCGTACCGAACCATCTGGTAGGCCAATGGTCTGACGCTTATATGGAGCTGTACCCCAATGCCAATATCTTAGTGGCGGAAAAGAAGGATTTCCAGAAACAGAACCGCCGCCGTTTTGTGAGCAGGATTGCCACCGGGGAGTATGACTGCATCATCATGGCCCACTCCAGCTTTGAACTGATCGGGCTGTCCAGGGAGAGACAGCTGGCGGCCATGGAGACCGAGCTGGATGAGGTGACAAGGGCCATTGACGAGCAGAAGGCCAGGGACGGGAAGGACTGGTCCCTAAAGCAGATGCAGATCTTCCGGAAGAACCTGCAGTTCCGGTATGACCAGCTGTTCAAGGCGGAGAAGAAGGATGATGTGATCAATTTCGAGGAACTGGGCGTGGATGCCCTGATCGTGGACGAGGCCCATGCCTACAAAAACAATTTCTCCTATACCAAGATGCGCAACGTGGCGGGCATCAGCGGCCAGAGCAGCCAGCGTGCCATGGACATGCACCAGAAATGCCAGTATATCAATGAGATCAGCGGAGGAAAGGGCGTCATTTACCTGACCGGGACTCCCGTGAGCAATTCCATGTCGGAATTATATGTGATGCAGAAGACCCTGCAGCCCAGGGAACTGGAGAGGCGGGGGCTCCTGATGTTTGACGCCTGGGCGGGGACTTTCGGGAGGGTCACGTCTTCCCTGGAGATCAGGCCGGAAGGCAACGGCTACCAGATGAAGAACCGGTTCTCCCAGTTCCACAACCTGCCGGAGCTGATGGGCATGTTTTCCATGATTGCGGATATACGGACGGCGGATATGCTGGAACTGCCCACGCCGGAACTGGAGACCGGCAGCCCACAGGTCATCAAATCCGTCTGCACCCCCGACCAGAAGCGGATCGTCATGGAGCTGGCAGAGCGGGCGGAGGCCATCCGGAACGGGGAGGTGGATAGCACCCAGGACAATTTCCTGAAGCTGACCCATGAGGCCCGGCTGCTCTCCATAGACCCCAGGGCCATAGACCCGGAGATACCGGACGACCCCGGCACCAAGCTGAACCTGTGTGCCGGAAAGGTGGCGGAGATCTATCAGGAGACAGCAGAGGCCCGGCTGACCCAGCTGATTTTCTGCGACCAGGGGACGCCGAAATATGACGGCAGCTTCAATTTTTATGAGGCAGCAAGGACAGCGCTGCTTGCGCAGGGGGTGAAACCAGAGGAAATCAGCTTTATCCATGACGCAAAGACGGACGTACAGCGGGAACAGCTTTTTGAAAAGGTAAGGAAAGGCGAGATACGCATTCTGATGGGCAGCACAGAGAAGATGGGGACCGGCATGAACGTGCAGGAGAAGCTCATCGCCCTGCACCACCTGGATGTGCCGTGGCGCCCGGCTGACCTGACCCAAAGGAACGGGCGGATTTTAAGGCAGGGCAATGAAAACAAGGCGGTCTCCATCTTTAATTACATCACGGAGAATACCTTTGACAGCTACCTCTGGCAGATCCTGGAGCAGAAGCAGCGGTACATCAGCCAGATCATGACCGGCCGTTCCCCGCTGCGCACCTGCGAGGATCTGGATGAGACCGTGCTGCAGTATGCGGAGTTCAAGGCGCTGGCAACCTCTGACCCAAGGGTGAAGGAGAAGATGGAGACGGATAATGAGATCAACCGGCTGACGGTGCTGAAATCTTCCTGGCAGAGCCAGCAGGCCCAGCTGCAGGAGCAGGCCAGCCGCCACTATCCGGCCCGGATTGCCCGGAAGGAGAATGAGATAGCGGCCAGGGAAGAGGATATCCGGACGTATCAGGCCAATAAGACGGAAGATTTCCGCATGGTGGTTGACGGACGTATCCATGACGAGCGCACAAAGGCGGCGGAACACCTGATGGTATGCGGCCGCAGGGTAAAGGACAGGCAAATAGGGGACAGCATTGAGGTGGGAAGCTATGCAGGCTTTCCCATCCGTCTGGTACAGACAGACAAGTACAGTGTGAGCATACGGCTGTGCGGAAAGGGAAGCTACAGCACAGAGTACGGGGATTCCGGACTGGGGAACATCACCCGCATCGAGCATCTTGCGGAGCGTATCGTGTCAGATGGCGAATATGACAGGGAAGACCTTGCCAACCTGCGGCAGCAGCTTGCAGCGGCAAAAGAACAGTGTGGGAAACCGTTCCCGGACGAGGAAAGGCTGCTGGAACTGCAGAAGAAAAAGGTGCAGCTTGACCTTGCGCTGGAATTCAAGGAGGACGGGGAGGACGTGATGGAAGCGGAGGATGCCGGAGAAAGAAGCGCTCAGGGGGAGGGAAAGGAACCGCCCACGCTGGAGCAGAGGATCTACCGGAAACTCCATCTGTTTGCGGCTCCGGTCCTGGACGGGGAAGCCTATTATATGAAGCTGCAGGCAAAGGGGTATGAGGATCTGGTGGTGGAGGCCATCGGAGGGGAGGAATACAGCATCGCCCATTATTATGACCAGAACGGGGATTCCATGCGTGACCCGGAGATTACCTTTACCATCGACCGGGAAAACAGATCCATCCACCCCGCCTCTTTTCTCCAGGACGGCATCGGAGTGTATTATGAGACGGCGGATGCAGCCCCAGCAATGGTAAGGGATTTAAAAGGGTTCATGGTGCAGTGGTTCACCAATGTCAAAAATCAGGGATTTGAGCCGGTAAAGATCAAAAGGTACGAACAGGAAGAAGAAAACAGCATGGAACGATAGAAAGGAGCTTCAGGAGAGGGAAAACAGGCCAAATACTGCAGGAGCCAAAAAGGTAAACAGGATTTCACAGGAAGCGAAAGCAGGCGCAGACAAAGGTTTCTTGTGAAAGGCAGGTATTTGGCGGTTGAGACATACCAGAGAGGACTTAAAGGCCATGCAGGGGTGGAGCCTGGAACGGAAGATACAGGTGACGCAGACCCGGATCCTGGAATGGTATCTGAGATTCGGGGGACAGGTCTTCGTCAGTTTTTCCGGGGGCAAGGATTCGACTGTGCTCCTGGACATCGCCCGCAGGGTATATCCCGATATCCCGGCGGTGTTCGTGGATACGGGGCTGGAATACCCGGAACTTCGGGAGTTTGTGAAGACAAAGGAGAACGTGAACTGGCTGCGGCCTAGATACCCGTTCCCACAGATCATAGAGAAGTACGGGTATCCCGTGATCTCCAAGGAGATAGCGGACTGCGTGGACGGGGCGAGGAAGGGGCAGGCTACAAGGATCGAGAGGCTGAACGGGACACTGCTGGCGCCGGACGGCAGCAAGTCCGTATATAACTGTGAGAACTACCGTTACCTGCTGGAGGCACCTTTCAAGATATCAGCCAGGTGCTGCTACCACATGAAGAAGGCACCCATCTACCGGTTCGAGCATGAGACCGGCAGACATGGGATTGTGGGGCTGATGGCCCAGGAGAGCCGCCTGCGGACACAGAAGTGGCTCCAGTACGGGTGCAACGGCTTTGAGAGGAAACGGCCCTTAAGCCAGCCCATGGCGTTCTGGCTGGAACAGGATATCCTGGAATATCTGAAAAGGACCGGGATTCCCTATAGTTCTGTTTATGGAGAAATCGAAGAAACAAAAAAGAAGGACGGCAGCCGGGTATTAAAGACCAGCGGAGTATCCAGATCGGGCTGCATGTACTGTATGTTCGGGGTCCATCTGGAGCAGGAGCCCAACCGGTTCCAGCGGATGCAGCTGACCCACCCAAAGCAGTATGATTACTGCATCAACCGTCTGGGCTGCGGCAGGGTCCTGGACTTTATCGGGGTTCCCTACCGTCTGGAGGACACTAAAAAAAACAAAACAGGGAGAGGGGGATGAAGATGGAGCGCAGTGAGATTTATGCCCTTGCAAAACTGGATGCGAATAAGTATCATCTGCGGAAGCTGTACCTGCCCCGTGAGGAGATCCAGGAGATCCGGCAGCTGGAGGGGACAGGGTACGATGACCTGCGGGGCGTGTTTGAGGGGATTCCGCCTGCGGAGGGCACAAAGAACGGGTGCATGAATTTTGTCCTGCCGGACAGCCGTGGCGGGCTGTGTGTCCGGACAAAAGACATGGGTTCCGGTTTTTTGCAAAGGAACCAGTATAACGGGGCGGCCATGGAGGGGACAAGGGAAGAGATGCTGGCGGAGCTTCGGGAAAGCCTGCAGGGACAGGGATACCACTTCCGGCCCAATGCCTGTTTCCGGAACGTGGATGTGCTGGAGACCCTGCAGAAGATCATGGAACAGAATACCAGCTTTTACCAGACGGATTTCAAGTATGACCGGGAGATGCTTTTGGAGGCTGCGGGCGACAGGAACGCAGCCCGGCATTTCCTCTGGATGAGCAGGAAGGGCGGCACCTGGTGTTTCCCGGAGCGGAGCGTGCATATCCGGCAGACCAGCCAGCACAATACCTGGTTCTTTTACGGCGGGTGCCGGGACGAGCATGTGAAGGCATTCTGGGTGGAGGTGCAGGGCATGGAGGATGACCGGGTGATGGGGGATATTTTGGAGATCGATTATCAGAAGCATCTGGACTATCTCTGCACCCATTCCCATGACCCTGTGGAAGTGGAGATTGTGTTCAAGAATCCCAACAGCTGCCGTACTTTCAGCTGGCAGGAGTATGAGCAGAACTGGCAGGCCATCGCAGACCGGTACGGGACGGCGGAGCGGAGGCGGTATCTGGTGGAGGATGAATACCAGCTGTCACAGGACATGGCGGGAGCCCGCAGGATGTTCTGGGATGCGGTGGATGTGATGGGACCGGACGATTATGTAAGGCGCCTGGAGCATGACAGGCTCCATGACTATGGCTATACCGCAGGGGACATGTCGCTGACCGGCCCCATGGATGCGGAGCGGGCGGTCATGCAGGGGCTGGAGTGCTATATCCTGAATCCGGACGGTTCCAGGGAGCCGGTCCGTGACAGGGAGGCTTACCAGCAGGCGCTTTCCCATGAGAAGCTGTTTGGCATGGAGGCGGCGGAAAAGGAGATCCTTCGGTATTTCAAGCAGGATGCAGTCCCGCTCTTTAACCAGGAGGAAATGCGGAAGATTTATTCCCTTGCGCTGCAGGCCGGCATGGAGAACGAGCCGGAGGGGAACAGGCTACTGGACGGCATTATCCATAAGGCGGAGTGTTTCCTTCCGGGGGAAGGGCAGAGGGAGGTGCCGGCCGAAGAGCAGGAGGCATTGCCGGGAGATGTCATCCGGTAGGACAGCGGGAAGGCAGTTTCGTAATATCCTGACGTTTGACAATGAAATCCGGTACAGGAAGAAAATCCAGCTCCAGACTGCCAGGACAGAAAAGAGGGAATGATGAACGATTATAAAATGAATTTCTATGTGGACTATATCAACCGGAACGTGCTGAACCGGATCAATTACGCACGTCTCCAGGAAGATTACCAGACAGAGGAAAAGGCATATGCCAAGAGCGTGCTGAACGCCCTTCACCAGGGCGTGATGGAAGTGTACGGCACGGAAACTTTTGGCCGTGACACGCTGGAAGAGGGCTTTGTCCTTCTGCCGGGAGTGCTGCAGTCCAGGGAGAGCGGCAATGTCTGTATCGCCCTTCTGGAACTGGATTTATCCTCATCCGGGGAACACTGGGGGACGGACTATCTGACAAAGTACGGCTGTATCAATCCCCGTGAAGAGGAGATGCCGGATGCAGTGCGCCAGTTTTTGAAAGAGACCTATGGAACTTATGATTACGGATACACAGCAACTCTTACGGATGATATCCATGTGGATAAGGAACGCCTGTCGGATACGCTGAAGGAGATTCTGGCGGATTTCGGGAACCATGTGTTTGTGCCATGCAGCCGGGAGGAAGTGTCGGAAAACCTGCTGGACTACATGGCGGATGGGGATATGGAGGAGAGGTGAGGGAATGGACTATGAAGTTTTTTCCGCAGCTGTCAGGAGACTGTCCCCTGTCCAGGATGAAGCGGCCATCCGGTGCTGGAAGGATTTTGTGGACGAATGCGTGGAGCATGAGCAGTTCGTGGGCTTTGAGGCGACAGGCGATGCACATTCAGAGGCAGGGAGATGGCTGGAGGCCCTTCATGCTGGTTTCTGTGCCGTCAAGGAAAGCTTCAGCCAGGAGGTGATGGATGCGCTCATAGGCCTGAGCCGTGAAAGCTGCTGTCTGTATCCGGGGGAGATGATACAGGCGGCCGTGTGCCTGGAGAACGGCGTCAATGCCAGGCAGATTCAGGTGTTGATGGAAACGGGTTTTCTGGATGCTGATGCCCCTTTCTCCCTCATACCGAGGGCAGAGGCAGAAAGGCAGATGGCTGATAGGGGGATAATCCCGAAATCCGCATTGGAAAGAGGGAAGGAAAAACTCTATCGGACAGAGTATCCGAAAACGGCGCCCGGGAAGAACGGAGAAAGGACGGGTGATGATATGACAGGATGGAAAACACAGGCGGAGGTTGCAGCGATACGGAAGCGGTATCCCGCAGGCTCCCGGATAGAACTGGATTACATGAACGAGCAGGGGATGACGCCCGGACTGAAAGGGATTGTGAAGTCTGTGGACGATGCGGGACAGCTGCATATGATCTGGGAGAACGGCAGGTCTCTGGCCCTTGTGCCGGGGGCTGACCGGTTTCACCGTCTGCCGGAGCCGCAGGCAGGGAAAGAGGCGGGAAAGGAAACAGAAGCGGAAGAAATGGAGCAGTGAAAAAGGCGGAGCATGTGGACGCTCCCGTCATCTTGGAGCTGCCCATGGCGGTGGAGTGCAGGCTGGTAAGCTATGATAAGGAGATCTGCAGGCTTGTGGGCGAAATCGTCAATGTCTCCGCACAGATTGACCCGGCAGAGTTGGAACCTATTGTGTTTGACCCGGTGAACAACGCATAACTGAAGCTGGGCGAAAAGGCAGGGAACGCTTTTCAGGACGGAATGAAGCTGAAATGATGACAGGTGAGACAGAAACAATAACAGAATAACAGCAAAGCAATAATACAGTGCAGGGCGCCGGCAGAATGGAAGAAGAACCATTTTGCCGGTGCCTTTTCTGATTGCAGGGAGGTGACGGTTACGGACAGACAGACAGCCACAGGACGGCGGTCCATGCCCTTTACGGAAGAGCAGATGAAGCAGGTTTTTGACACCAATATCATTGATTTCGCCGTCAGCCACGGATTTGAGGTGGAGAAAGGCGACCGGAACACGGTCCATGTGAAGCACAGCGGCGGCCTGTATCTGTTCCGGCATGGGCGGGGATATTACCAGTTTGCCGGGGAGAAGAGCGGGAACATCATCCAGTTTGCCCAGGAATATCTGGGAGCCACTGACTTTAAAAGCGCGGTGGAGATGATCCTGGGCTGCCGCGCCTACGAGCAGACAGGGCATTATGTGCAGCCGGTGGAGAAGAAGCCCAGAGGGGAGCTGGTGCTGCCGCCGAAAGATAAGGATTTTAACCGTACCATCGCTTATCTGACCTGCACCCGTGGCATAGACAGCGAGATCGTGTATGCCATGATCAACCAGAACAAGATCTATCAGGCAGTCACACAGAAAAATGGATATACCTTTCGGAACTGCGCTTTTGTAGGCTATGACGGGGAGGGGAACCCCCGGTACTGTGCGCTCCGCTCTCCCAGCAGTGGCCGGAAATTCCGGCAGGACATGGAGAATTCTGACAAGACCTACGGCTTCTGCATGGAGGGGCGTTCTGACCGGGTGTATGAGTTTGAGGCGCCCATTGACGCCATGAGCCATGCGACCCTGTGCAAGCTGTACGGCATCGACTGGCGGGAGGACCACCGGGTGGCAGAGGGGTGCCTGTCGGATAAGGCCCTTTCCCGCTATTTGAAAAGCCACCCGGAGATCCGGGAGGTTGTGTTCTGCTATGACAATGACGTGGACGGGAAGGACGCAAACGGGCGGCCATGCAACCATGGGCAGGTGCAGGCGAACCAGTCAGCGGAGACTTTTGCAAAGGCGGGATATAAAGTATTCATCCAGACCCCGCAGACAAAGGATTTTAATGAGGATTTACTTGCTTTCCGGGAAATGTCGGCCAGGAGCAGGGACGGCCCTGAAAGGACAGAAACGGAGGAACTGGAAACGGCATATCCCTGATGCCGGAAAGGAGGCTTATGAGGCCAGTTTATGTGTGCCAGCTGGAAGAGCGGAAGCAGATGGAGGTCAGGAAACTGCTGGAGGGGCTGATCCTCCACGGCTGTGGCGGTGATAAGTCCGAAGTGGAGCGGTATTACGGCATGAGTTTTGAGGTAGCCGTACAGAACGGCATGGATTCCAAGCTTGTGGATCTGGACTACCTTATGGTGTTCTATGCCAAGGAATACGATTCAGGAAAGGCGGATGAAGAGTTCCGTCTGGCGGATGCCGCTGTAATCTTCAGTATTTTAAAAGAGGCGAGAAAAGTTGATGATGTACCGCCATTTGTCTATCCCTGCGGACGGCCGGAGGGCAGGATGGAGCTGCAGGAGGATGAGTGGGAACAGTAAGATGGGGGTGTGTATGAAAGTGGTTTTGATTGGATTGCTGGCAGTGGCGGGGATTGCAGTGGCCGTGGTGCTTGCCCTTGCCTACGGGGAACGGGTGTGCAGGGAGATAAGCGCATTTCTGGATTGCTATTGACAATGCTTTGTTTTTCGCTTTTGGGAGCGGAGCGACCTCTGCCCTGCCGCCTGCGGTGGGGATATACGCTCAAAATCGGAGATTTTGGAGTTAAGGCAGGAATAGGTTTGTGAAACAAACCGGGGGAACACCGTACAGGCAAAGCCTGTACCCTTGTTAAACGGGAATGGAGCCTGTTAAAAAGCTGTTAATGGGGAACAGAAAGGTTGTGGCAGACAGCACAGGGATCCGGCAACTGGAGACAACGAAAAAGAGCCGCCATAAATGACGGCTCCACGGTTACAAAATTACCAGGATTGCTCCTGCGTTTACAACATCATACTAGCACAAATAGGCAGGGTTGTCAAACGATTTTGTAAGCCATTTTAGGATATGCACAAAGGGTTCAGGTTATGCCACAGGATTTGAGCCTGTCGCTGATCTCTTTCAGTACAGCTGGCCTGACATCGCCAAATTTTTCGAAATGCACCCTGGACAGGCTGACCTGGGTGATCCTTGTGACGTTTGCGTAGCGCGGCATTTCGGGAAAGCCGTACACCTTGTCCACCCTGACGCTATACTCCATGTTCTTCGGAACCTGGGAGGAAAGCGGGATGACGACCAGGGAATCTTTCAGGTTCTTTAATATGATTGCCGGATGCCGCCCGCCGAATTCCGTTCCGATATTATAGCCAAAATCCACCCAGACAACGGCCTTGCGTATCAGGACAAGGGAGCGGGCAATGAGCATGACATCATCATCGGGTACGGTATCCTTTTTGACAGAAATGATATACTGGTCTGTCTCCCTGTCATATCTGTAGTATTTTCCTACAGTTTCCTGCTTGTCTGCATGGAGCCACCGGAAAGAAGAGGGCTTTATGGTATTTGGAAGGGCGGAGACCGGTATCCGGAAAGACTTTTCATTTGAAATCAGGTCTGTCTTGAGGTGCGTCCATTTATAGTATTCATTGGCCAACTTGATGTGTTCAGGTTCTGATGGATCTATATGGGAGAAATGGCCATGGAGGGCGGAAAGCATCTCCTCATAGGAATGGCTGGCATCTTCCAGAGTGGCAGTATGTTTCATGGGAAGCTCCTTTCGGGATGATGGTTCTATTTTATCAGATGGCATGACAGAATACAACAAAAGATGACAAAAAGGGGAATTTTACAGGAGGGAAGAGCCTATGGCAAAAAGGGACGACCGCATCATCACTTCGGTCTATCTGACAAAGGAGATGTGCGGCCAGATTGACAAGATGGCGGACAGGGAGCACATCTCCCGGAATGAACAGATCCGGCGCTACATTGAGAAAGGGCTGGCGGTGGAGGGGTACAGCCAGGACATCGACCTGATCGCCGGCATCATCCGGCAGGAGGTGCAGGCGGTCTACCATATCGAGGACATCAAGGCGGTGGTGGAACAGCAGGCCAGCCGCATCGCAAAGATGCACATGAAATCCGGCAAGGTGGATGCGGCTGCATTCTTCCTGCTGGTGAAGGTGTTGATGAACGTGGCACATGAGGGGACGGAGGAACAGTTCGACCAGATGCTGTCGGATGCGGTGGCTCTGGGGGTGGACTACATGCAGAAGAAAGACTTCCAGATCAACAGCTTTCTGGCGGACAGCGGCAATCTGCGCCGGATTGCGGATAAGTTATGACCGGAGCAGGGAGAAAGATGGGGCTGTACCAGTGTTGTCTCTTCTGGAGCGGCAGCGCCAGCCTGGCGGATGGGAGAATCAAAGAGACACATGCCCTGGGGGGAATCCCTGGGCAGGGACATCATTTGCAGAATTAAGTAACAGATTGCGGCTATAGAGTGGAGGGATTCCATGGAAAAGGAAACATATGGGAAGGAACAGGAGAAAGAAGATATGACAGGCTTTGAAAGATTTCAGCAGAAAGTAAAGGATGGGATCCTTGCCTATCTGCCAAAGGAATACCGGGGCGCGGCGGTGGATATCGTCCATGTACGGAGGAACAATGACCAGGAACAGGTGGCAGTGACCATAACCAGAAACGGTCAGACAGCACCTGCCAGGGTATATCTGGAAGAGTATTACAACAGGTTCCCGGACTGGGCATCGGACGGGGTTATCCTACGGACGATTGCAGCGGATTACCTGACAGAGGAGTCAGAAATGGAATGGAAGGCAGAGATGGCGGAAGCTATTAAGGATTATGGCTCTGTCAAGGGGAACATCCGGTTGCAGGTGGTGAACAGGGACATGAATCAGGAAAGCCTGCGGGGATGCCCGAAAAGGGAGGTGGAGGGCACGGATCTGGTGGCAGTGTTCCATGTCCTGCTCTATAAAGAGGGGGAGGCACGGGCCAGCATGCTGGTGACGGACAGGATGATGGAAAGATGGGGCCTGGATATGGAGTCCCTGTATGGGACGGCCCTGGACAATACCGTCGCCCAGGCCCCTGCGCAGATCAGCAGCCTGATATCCATATATTCCGATGGGGAGGAGCCTCTGACACCGGAAAAGGTCTTTTCTGAGGAACAGGATCTGTATGTCCTGTCGAACCCGCAGAAATGGCATGGGGCGGCCGCCATCCTGTACCCGGGGCTCCTGCAGTCGATTGCCGATGCTGCCCAGTCCAGCTTCTACGTCATGCCCTGCAGCATCCATGAGGTGATGCTTGCAAAAAAGAGCGATGCAACAGATGTATGGGAGCTCCAGAGCATGGTCATAGGGAGCAACCGGTATGAGATCCCGCCAGAGGAGGTCCTGTCGGACCAGGTATATCTCTATGACGGAAAGGAACAGAAGCTGTCCCTGGCTACATCCCCGGAGAAAAGCAAGGAGCATGCCGGAAACAGGGAAATGGATCCGGACGGATATGGGGGAGGTGAGGCGGAAGACATAGAAGAGGAGATGGGGAGATAGGAGGGGACTATGAACCAGGCAGAACGCTATAAGGAGCTGGCCGCACGGACAGAGAGGGAGAACCCAGACCCCTTGCTGTGCGGTGTGGGAATGGAACGGCAAAGGAGGCGCCCGTGATAACAGCAGTATTGGAGCACCGGGGGGATACCCTGGCGGTGGAGCTGCCCTGCAGGCTGTGTGGGCTGCAGGAAGATCTATCCAGTATCGGCATCACATGGCAGGCTTCGTCCCTGCCGGTTTCCGGCACAGGGAATATCCATGTAAGCCTGACAGCCGATGAACCTGTGGGGGAGATGGTGCTGTCCCGGATGGGATGTGCGGATTTGTTCCTGGACCTGAACAGGGTATGCCAGGAAATCGACAGGGCATGTCCTTTTGGCTATGATGAATTCCTGGATATGCTGTCCCCGAAGGACGACCCGGCCTGTGACCATTATCTCTTATACAGAAAGTATGAACTGGCACCGCCAAGCACGGCTGTGGGACTTAAATATCTGGAAGAAGAAGCAGGGCGCTACCGTACCACTATGGAGAACTACAGGCATGCCTGGCTGATGGAGATGGAAGAAGCGGAACCCGAAAGGACGGATGACAGCTGGGAATACGAGGAGGAATGGGAGCGGTGATTCTGGCGGGACATTTTTTGGATGGGAGGTGACGGCCTATTTCCCTGTTGGTATATAAGCAGCGGTTCCAGAATCCCAACTATAAGAGCACGGCCAGCAGGAATTATGCCCATGTGCGCTATATCGCCACCCGGCCCAGGGTGGCGAAGAATGAGGGCATGGACCATGGGCTGTTCGGCTGCCTGAAGCCGGGGACGCCCCTGACGGAATTTTCGGACTGGAAGGATGTGGCGCGGCTGGTCTGTCAGAACTCCAGGCGGCATGTCACCATGTACCGCAGCGTGGTCTCATTTGGGGAAGAGACGGCAAAGGAGCTGCTGCTCACAGACAAAAAGGCATGGGAGAGGTACATTGAGAACCATATCCGCACCATTGCGGAGAAGAACGGCATCCGGCGGGAGCATTTCCAGTGGGCGGCGGCCCTGCACAGGGAGAAAGGCCATCCCCATCTCCATGCGGTATTCTGGGATGATTCCGATGAAAGGGCCAGGATCAAGAACCCCTTTACCCATCCATCCGTCCCCAACAACATCCGCAGGCAGATGATCAAGGACACCTTTGCCGACCGGATACAGGCATACGGGGCGGAAAAGACCAAAGCGGCGGCTGGCCTGCGGAGGATCAGTGACAGCCTGGTGGATGACTTCGAGCGCCATATCCGCCTGCTGGGAAATAAGAGATACCAGAAGCTCCGTGAAGAATATGACCTGGATGCGGAGCTGGCGGAAGATTTTGATTTTTCCGATAACATGCTGAACGAGACTGCCGACAGGGTGTTCCGCCTGAAATCCGCGCTGCCCTCAAAGGGCAGGATCGCCTACCAGCTGTTGTCAGAGGAACTGAAAAGACAGGTGGATGCACTTACGGCATATCTGCTCTCACGGGTGCCGGAACTGAAGAAGCTGCGTGCGGACTATGTGGAGAGCAGGATGAAGATGGTGCATCTGTATGGGGGCAGCGAGGAATACCTGTCATCCCAGAGGAAGAAGTTTGGGGCAGAGGCGGACAAGATCATTGCCAACCGGATCCTGGGGATGGTAAAGACTTTGATCCGCCTGGATGACGAGGGCAGGGAGGCGGAGTACCGGGAGGGGCGGAGGAGATATTATGTGGAGCAGATGGTATTGGAGATGCTTGACATGCTCTCTTCCCTGGTGGATACCAGCTGCCGCCAATATGATGATTTTGAGAAAGCATGGCAGGGGGAGCTGTCTAAGGAGGCCAGGAAGGAGCTGTATCTGAAATATCAGGATAAGGGATATGAGCATTAGGCTGGGGTATGAACGGATGTCGGATGACGTGACGTAGCAAATGCCATAAATATTCTGGCTTTTCCAAGTGACACTCTAAATATATTCAGCAGGAAGGAGATGTATATGAAAAGCAAGACGGAATTTTACCAGGCGTTTTTCGAGACGCTGGAGAAAAAAGGATTCTCCATCCGGCCGCCCTCATCACCGGATTATGTGGCGGACATTTACCACAAGAACCGGCAGATCGCCTTTTATGGCAGGCAGGACGCCATCATCAGGAACCCTTTTGCGGAGGTGGAGGAAAAGCTGATGGAGCGGCTGCAGGCGCTGGCAAAGTCCACGGCCATCGGCTGCGGGATCTGCTCTGACCGGCCATATGATGAAGCTGCGGTCACACAGGATAAAAGCGGGCTGGTGAAGATCAACGAGCATAACGGCGTGGTTCTGGTCTGCAGGCAGCACCCCATTTTTGATTATGTATTGTCCACTTACCGGAAGGATATGGAGCATGGAGGAGCCCCTGTCCAAAGGCAGTATTTTTATAACAAGGAGGCGGCTTTCGAGGATTTTGCCATGCGGAGCGGCCTGGTGGACGGGAAAAAACTGTTTACCGAGACGGAACTTAAGATTCTCCATGCGGGCCTTGTGAAGCTGCGGACGGAGGATCAGGAACTGGATCAGGACGGCATGGAATCTGTGGCGGCGCTGGTGGAACGGATTGAGGACATTGTGCCGGGGCTGGGGAAAAAGGAGAGGGCATTTGATTTCATGAAGCTGTTTGCACCTCTTGAAAATGTGAGGGAACGGTAGGAAAGTGCCGTGGGGCGGCACTTTGGAGGGGATGTGTATGGCGGCTGTCCTGCCGGGATAAGGGCAGTCTGCCACGGCAGAAGTCAGCTTTTTAAAAGTTTTGCCATCTGGAGCAGCGCCTGTGCCTTTTCTTTCGGCAGGACACGGATGCTTTCCAGAAGCTCCCGTTCAAAATCGGAGGGATACATCACTCCGGTATCCTCATTCAGAAATTCAGGGAGCGCGGTGCCGAGGCAGGAGAGCAGTTTCTCCAGGATGTAGACGGAGGGCTGGTTTTCGCCCCGCTCAATCTTGTGGATATAGTTTTCGGACACATCGGATTCTTTGGAAAGACGGTATACGCTGAACCCTTTGTCAGTCCGCAGCTTTCGGAAACGGTTTGGAATATCAATCATGGCTGTCACCCTTTCTTGTCTGTAGAGATTTGCAGTATCGGAAACCTGCTGAAACCAGACTCCAGACCTGCGGTCTGTCGTTGAATCAGTAGGTCTCGCCTACTGATTTATATTATGGGTGATAGACAAACAAAAGATAATACAAATAAAATGGTTGAAAATACAGATATATTGTTGTATTATGAAAGAACGGGACGGGGAAACAGCCCCGCCGCCGGAGCGGAAAGGCTGTCAGTCATGGTCTTTGGGGACAGGCGGCCGGATTTCGCCTTCTGCCTGCTCCACTTCCCTGATATGTTTTAACAGGACATATTCGATATAGTTTGTCATGGAGCGGTGCTGTGCGGTGGAAAGCGCCCCGATTTTGTCAAAAACCTCATCTTCCAGTCTCAGGGTAAATACCCGTTTGTTCGTAGCCATAAGATATATCCTCCACTTACTTGTCATCAGATATATTTTATGGTATTCTTTATAATTAATATACAGTCATTTGACAGTTAAGTGATAGCAGATTAAACTAAAAGAAAAGGAGAGTGATGTTATGCACCAGCCACCACAGGGAGAATCCATCTGGGGAACCATCAACACCTGCGTGGAGATTGCACTGAACGTCTACATGATCGTGGCCGTGGACGGACAGGGCATTGAGAGGGAAGGGGTCATGGTACGGAAAAATGCCGTGAAGGATACCCTTTCAGAAAAGGCTGCCGCTATGGGGCGGGAGGATGGGGACTGGCTCTGCTTTGGCGAGGACAAAAAGGACATTCCCGTGTATGAGGTGCTGCAGCGGCGCATGGCTCTGTGCAGGCGGATGGAAGCTGTCGTGATGAAGCAGATGGAGGAGATCCGGAGGGACGGAAAGCTGTCCCTGACGGATTATTTCGGGGAATGCACGCCGCCGGTGGAAACGCCTGTCGGACAGGTGGATGATATGCTCCATGTTCGGAACGGCATCTACATGACCCAGGATGGGGAGAGCCTGAAATTTGCCGTCCATGAGGCGGTGGCGGACAACTTTATGTCGCCCATGGCGGCGGAATGCGGGATCAGGAAAGGAGACTACCTGTTTTACGACACCGCATCCAGTGCCGTCATGCTGAATGAACTGAAAAATGTGTTTGACGAGGTGTCGGCGTTGGTCATTTCCGAGGACAGCCTGTATGCCACCCTGGATCAGAATTTCGCTGCATATAAACAGCTGTACAATGCTTGTGTACCAAAAGAGGAACAGATACCGGAGGCGGATGCCCCTGCGGAGCTTTTCCTTGCGGTGCAGCTGGAGGCAGCCCGGGACAGGGAGGAACGGGAGAGCCGGCCCATGGAGGAAGAAAGGCTAGAGGAATTGGCGGAAGAGTTCGGTGAGCAGATTGACTATAATGTCAGATAGGAGCTCAGTGTAGAAAGGGCACTCCATGAAAATAAAAGTAATTAAAGTCATTATGACGAAAAGGGAATAAAATAAATCTTTCCTTTTCGGAAGTGTGTATCCATTAAGGAATCAGTCTGTAAAGATTCATTGCATGTAACCGAATAATATTTTATAATGACGTATATAAATAAGGACTTAGGAGGTAACTAATATGAATCTCTTTAAAGCATTGGGAAATGATCTGAGTTATAAAGATATTTTACAGCTTGATGCGTCTTTTTCGGTAGCTCATGTAAATTATGATAAATCACCGATATTTGGTGAAATTGATGGTAGGAATCTGGCAAAAGGTTCAAGGAAGAATAGTTTATCATCTGAGGAGAAAATAGATGATGTTATTGGGTGTATAAATTCATTTGATGGGACAGAAAAAGATTTAAAAAAGGACGATCAAATATCATTATGGAAGAATTATTGGATAGAGTATATAAATGCATTTGATAAACTTATAGATTCGCTACCAAGTTCGATAGTTACAATTTATGTTGGTAGGCAAGCGATTGAGATTGGGTTTAAATATTTACTGCTCATAACTGGGAAAACAAAAATGACACATGATTTAGGGGAGCTATCTAATATGTTCTTAACAGAATGCAATATTAATGATAGCTACATGGACGGTGTGGATGTATTTTGTGAAAGGTTTTGCGAGTATATTGAGGGGGGAAATGTCGAATATTTTAGATACCCGGAGTATAAAAAGAACACATATTTTGCAGGCAACTGTTTGGATATAGGATGGTTATCTTATAATTTTGCTTTAATTATATTGAAGCTACTTCACTTTGCTGATTTAGACACTGAAGCGTAAAAAGAAAGCTGGATGTATTTAATGCTTTCTTTCTTGAAGAACCGTAAAGAATACCATACATTCCAGTTTGTGGAATAACTAAATGGATGTAAACTGAGTAGCACACTATGCATTATGCTTTGCACAATGGGAACGTTTTTTCTATAAAAATATTGGGAAAGGCAGGTTCTATCTCTGAATTATCAGATATAAAGTCTGCCTTTTTCATTGGTGAATATCTAGGTTCTATACCGCCAAGCTGTCACAGGCGGACAAGGAATACAAAACCTTATAAGCCCAAATTGAGGGAATCTATGAGAAATATTCCAGGGTTTTAGGCGTGTTCGGCAGCGAGATGGAAAACGAGCTGATCGAGGAAGAATGTGCAGCGCTCATTGAAGTGGTGGAACTGAAGAATTAATTCACAGATGGAGATGTAGGCGGTGTTTCTCCATGGCTGCTATGACACCGTAGGTATCTGAAGAAAGCCGGGATATTATGACGGACTGGCCGAGGAAAAGGCGGCGTTGGCATGGAGATGATGCCGTCTTTTACATAGTTCAAATAAACAAAAATACTATATATTGAATTTTTAAAAGTAAAAGTACAAAATATTGTTGACAAATTTTAAAGATTGGTTTATTCTGAATGTTAAAGAACATACATTCTGATATTTACTAAAGATAAGTCAATTGATTTCGTGGGATAGGCTGCTTAAGCATAAATTAGTAAATATGAGGATGTATTTTTTATTAAAATAGCGCAACTGAAATAACATTAAAGTTTTGATATGAGGCGAAAATATGAGAGAACAATTATTGCTTTTGATTAGAATCTCAAAACCTGAGTACAACGAAACACTATATAAAGACTATAAATTGTATATGAATCCACAAGTCGCTTTTAAGAAAGGTAACATGACAGCAGGACAGATAGATGTAATGGAAGGTGCTTTAACAAATGTCCCAAGTAAGATTTTATATTCAATTGATGATAAGAAAACTTGGAAGTTACTTGGCGAGACTAAATTGATGTACAAAAATAATAATGCATATATTTATTGTATGTATGGTTTAAAGTATGATGAAAAATATTATGATGCCGAAAACAATAAATATTTTTATAAGATACCATGGAAGTACATTGAACCATTATGGCAAGGAAACGGCACCGAAATGATGGTTATAATGAATACTTCTATCTTTATAGCTAAATTTCACGAAGCCGCCGAAAAATATGGATTGTCTCATGCTTATGGGAAAGTTCATTATGACTTAAATGAAAAGTTATCTGATATTGACTATTTTAAATCAGCAATAAGTGATAATTTTGAATCCGTTTATCACAAAATAGCTGATGGTTATGAGTTACAGAAAGAAGTTAGACTTTCTGTCATATGTCCCAACAAGCCAGACCATTATGAGTTGCAATTAGATAACGACCAGAAATTGCGATTTACATTAATACCATTATCTTTTGGAAAAGACATAGGTGTAGAATTATCAGATTTAGAGTTTGATGATGTGTTGGAACTACCTGTAAGGTTTTCTGATAAAATTAAATTCTATGAATCACAGTAAACTTATTTAGTATTATTTTTACATAGCCGAGAGGTTTTCAGTCATTGAAAGTCTCTCGGCTAAATTCATTTATCGAGGTGAGATAAATTTGAAAATGGTATATATTGCATCCCCCTTAAGAGGGGACTATGAGGGGAACATCAAAAAAGCCGTGGAATACAGCAGGCTTGTCAGCGAGTGCGGATTGCTGCCCCTGGCACCCCACATCATCTTCAGCCAGTGGTGCAACGACACCATCCCGGAGCAGAGGGAGCAGGGACTGAAATTAGGGCTTTCCCTACTGGAAAAGTGTGACGAGATGTGGGTGATGGGCAGGAAGATCAGCCAGGGGATGCAGGGGGAGGTGGATTTTGCAAGAGAACATGGCATCAGGACTTATTTTGTCCCCTATCCCACACTGAAAGAGTATTATCCCATAAGTACTGATGAAGTCTCGCTTTTAGGCGGACAGGACTGCAGGGAGGGAAGCCAGGAAGAGGACTTCATGGACAGGCTGGTGGTGCTGCGGCTTGAAAGCCTGAAACCGGAATACCGCAATGCCCGCAACCAGCTGTGGATTGCTACCCATGGCCCTGGCTGTGAGGGAAAAGGGGGAAGCTTCAGCGATACCGTCCATCTGTACCATCCCATTGACAAAGACCATATGGCAGTGTCGAGAACGGAATTGCTGGGCATCCCCAGGGAGGAAACCGTGGAGATGCTGAAAAACGCCTACCCGGAGTTTGTAAACGGGATTGCCGAATACAGGCAGGAGGAAGAAGAGGAACTGTGCCGATGAAGAAAAAAGAAAAGCTGATCTTAAGCGTTATCCTGCTGGCAGTGGGAACCATCCTGAACCTGTTCTTCACGGCAGCTCTTCACGGGCTGATGTCCAGGCAGTATGATACGTTGATGCTGGTTCCGTTCCTTCAGTGCCTGTCGGGACTGTTTACCGAGCGCCAGCAGTTGCTGCTCTTCCTCTCCTTTGAAGGCTTTCTGGCACTGTGCTGTATCCTCTTCTGGGTGCAGAACAGCCGGAGCTATCAGAGCGAGCTTGTGAAGGTTGCCGGAGATATCTATACCCCTGCCCCGTCAGGCCAGTACCAGCATGGCTCGTCACGGTGGCTGAAAAAGGAAGAGAGGGACGGGGTATTTGAGACACAGATTATCGACCCGCATAACGAAGTGATTCGGATGCTTCTGGATACAGGGTATGATAACCTGCCGTTTCTGGAAAAGGA
This sequence comes from uncultured Acetatifactor sp., assembly GCA_910584865.1. Taxonomy (GTDB): domain Bacteria; phylum Bacillota; class Clostridia; order Lachnospirales; family Lachnospiraceae; genus Acetatifactor. The sequence goes on along the minus strand of CAJUCE010000011.1, from coordinate 52,870 downwards.
AAACGGCATAAAAGATGATACGGAGGATACCGGACGGGAGGAAGCAGGGAGCGGGCCGGAGGACAGGACAGCAGCCCCCGCCATCTCCCCGTCCGTTCCTATAAATCCATCAAGAGCAAAGGAGGATGAAGATTTTGAAACAGTAGAATATGTGGTATCCCCTGCCGGTACAGGCAGACAGGAGGCCGGAAAGGAGGCAGCAAAACCGCCGTCTGTGAGGGAGACGGCAGAAAAGGAAGAGGCAGTAAGGGAAGAAGATGGAGACAAAGGAACCGACCCATATAAACTCTTCTCCAAAGGCGGCATTGTGGTAGGGATGGAGAAAATGGGGAACCGGGAGAAGCTGTACCTGATCGGGGATGATACCCACACCCTGACCATCGGCGCCACCCGTTCCGGCAAGACCCGGTGTCTGGTCATCCAGTCCATCTGCTCCATAGCACTGTCCGGGGAGAGCCTGGTCATCAGCGACCCCAAGGCCGAGTTGTACCATTATACGGCGGATTATCTGAAAAAGCTGGGCTACGAGGTTATCTGTCTGGACTTCAAGAATCCGGAGAAGAGCACCCGTTACAACCTGCTTCAGCCGGTGATAGACGCCATCAATGAGGATGATGTGGAGCGGGCGGAGATGTACGCCTGGGATATCACCAACATCCTGGTGGGGGACAACACGTCCAACGAGAAGATATGGGAGAACGGGGAAAAGTCCACCATAGCGGCGGCTATCCTCTGTGTGGTGGCGGATAACCGGAAACGGCCGGAGTACCAGAACCTGACCAACGTGTACTGGTTCATCGCAGAGATGAGCAGGTCCGTGGGAGGTAAGACGCCCATGGGCGAGTACATGAAGAAGCTGCCGGCCAACCATCCGGCACGGGCGCTGATGTCCATTGCGGAGGTGGCGCCCAGCCGTACCAAGGGCAGCTTTGACACATCCGCCCTGACTACCCTGCGTCTGTTCACCAGCCGCTCCGTCTATGCCATCACCCATAAGAGCGATTACAACATAGCGGATATCGGCAGGAAGAAGCAGGCATTGTTCCTGATTCTGCCGGATGAAAAGACTACATATTACCCTATCGCCAGCCTGATGGTGTCCCAGCTGTATGAACTGCTGGTGCGCCAGTCCGATCTGCGGGGCGGGCGGCTGGAGAACCGTGTGGACTTCGTTCTGGACGAGTTTGGAAATTTTACGAAACTGAATGATTTCACCAACAAGCTGACCGTGGCCGGAGGCCGGGGTGTACGGTTCAATTTATTTTTGCAGAGCTTTGAGCAGCTGACCCAGAAATATGACAAGGAAACGGCAGCCATCGTCAAGTCCAACTGCCAGACCTGGATTTACCTGCAGGCGGATGATAAGGAGACTTTGCAGGATGTGTGCGACAAGCTGGGGAAATACACTACTTCGGCCTATCAGTTATCCAGCCAGCACGGGCGGTATGTCAATCCCAGCAGCTCCCACAGCATCAGCCTTGTGGCAAGAGAGCTGCTGACCACGGACGAGATACGCCGGATTTCCCGCCCCAGCCAGATCGTCATCAGCAGGGCGCACCCGGCCATGATGAATGCCCCTGATCTGTCTCAGTGGTATTTCAACCGGATGTGCGGACTGGGAGACCCGGAGCATAACCGGAAGGTGCGGGAGGCCAGGGAAAAAGCCCGCCCGGTACTTTCGGCCAGGACAGAGGAGATACCCTTGTGGAATATCTGGGTGTATTACACCAAAGACCTGCAGCTGAAAGAGGCACAGCAGAAATCACAGACATTCGGGGCGCAGGCCGGCTCCATGTTTTCGTCTGTGAAAGGTTATAGAAGAACAGTAGGAGGTTCAGACAAGAATGAAGAGGAAGATTAAAAACGCAGCGGTAAGGCTTCGGGCGGCGGGTGCCATGGGCATGGCCGCTTTCTTTATGCTGGCAGACAGCACCACGGCATATGCGTCCGGTGTCAGCCAGAGCAAGCTTGCCACCGGTACGGAACAGCTGATTGGCGATGCCACCAGCTGGCTGATGGTGCTGGCTCCCGTGGTGGCGGGGCTTCTGATTATCTATTTCTGCATCCGGCGCTCAGCGGCGGACGAGATGGATCAGAAGAAATGGAACAACCGCATTGTGGTTGCCATCGTTTCCTGCATCGGCGCAGTGCTGGGAAGCGCCACGCTGAACATCATCATCGGCTACTATCAGTAAGCCGTACCAAGACGGGTAAAACTGCAGGGATTTCCTGTGAATCTGCCAATACAACAATCAATTTCAATCAAGAAAAGGAGAATGAATCTATGAAGAGACTGACTGACAAAATGAACAATCTGGCGGTAAAAGGTTATGTGAAGGGGATGCAGGCCAAGGCGAAGCTGGCGGAGGTTCTCTCCCGGAAATCCGGGGAGGGCTTTGTGGATACGGCGCTGAAGATCCTGATTTCTGTGGTAGTGGGTGCGCTGCTGCTGGCGGGGCTGTACACGCTGTTCAAGGACACCATCCTGCCCACCCTGACCCAGAAGATCACCAGCCTGTTCAACTATCAGGGATAAGGCTGACAATGGCTGCCGTTCCTGCCCTTTGGGGCGGGGGCGGCATATTTCAGATAGAGAAGTGGGTAATAAACAGCTAAAAGCAGTTTATTTATGGAGGCATAAAATAAAAATGTATAAAAATATAAATTTTCTATAAAAATGAATATATAAAACAGGAAAATATGAAATTATATGTTGATTTTTATTGAAAATGAATTATAATGTACATGAGAATGAAGAGTTGATGATAGACACGAAACCTAGAATGAGGAGACCATTATGCTGATTCAATTTAATTTTAAAAACTTTAAATCCTTTCGTGAAGAGGTATCTTTAGATCTGACGGCAACGAAAATAACGGAACATGAAGACCATGTGGCAGAAGCGGCGAATGATAAACTTTTGAAAGTAGCGGCTATTTATGGCGCCAATGCAAGCGGGAAATCCAATGTATATGATGCTTTTGAATATATGACTTACTATGTAGACGAGTCCTTCAAATTTGGTGATGAAGAGGAACGGCGCAGGAAAACCGGGGATTCCTACTTAAAGGTGCCCCCTTTTCTTTTCGATGAATACAGCCGTGAGGAAGAGACTACCTTTGAGGTGTTTTATGTTGACAATTCAGAGGATACGGGAAAGACATACCAGTATGGATTTTCATTGAAAAAGGACGAGGTGGTGGAGGAATGGCTGTATTCCAAGGCAAAAACGGCAAGGAATAAGTACAGGACAATCTTTTATCGCAAAAAAGGTGAAGAGCTGGAAATGAATGGCTTTAGCAAAAACCATGTGGAGAATATCAAAGCATCTTTGAACAAGGAGTCCCTTATTGTCTCTTTGGGGTCAAAGCTGCGTATTGCCAAGCTGAAAAAGGTAAGGGACTGGTTTTTAAGCAACGAGATTGTAAATTTCGGTGATCCTGCGGAGAATTTCTTCCTTTCCAGGGTTCTGCCGGAGGGGTTTGTAGAACGGAAAGAGGTGCAGGATAATGTGGTGGAATATTTTGCATCTTTTGACGAGGCGATACAGGATTTTAGTATAGAAGAACTTCCCCAGGAGGACGAGAAGGACAATAGCAAAAGCTATAAGATTGATGCCCTGCATAGGATGGGGGACAGTGAGAAAATGGCTTCTATCCCGCTGAAACAGGAATCCAGCGGGACATTGAAGATGTTTGCCTTATATCCCTCTTTAAAGGAGGTACTGGATCAGGGTTCCACTCTGTTCATTGATGAACTGAATGCCAGGTTGCATCCGCTTTTGGTGAGAAATATCATATTAACATTTCTTTCCCCGGAGATCAACACCCGGAATGCACAGCTTGTGTTTACAACCCATGACATCTGGCAGTTTTCCAATGAATTGCTGCGGCGGGATGAAATCTGGATGGTCAATAAGAACCGTGACGGGGTTTCGGAACTGTATTCTCTGGTTGAGTTTAAGGACGAAGAGGGGAATAAGGTACGGCGGGACGAGGCCCTTGCAAAGAATTATCTTACAGGTAATTATGGGGCAATCCCGGCGTTAAAGCCTATGAAGATGTTGAAGGGGAGGACAGCGGATGGCAAATAGGGAGAAAGCGGCAGGAAAGAAAGCTACTGCCGCCGGAAAACCCAGCGACAGCAGGGCCGGAAAAAGGCGGGACAGAAATAAACGAGTGGGAGCCAGGGTTCCTGAACTGGGATATTATCTGATCGTGACGGATACAGAAGAAACGGAAAAGAATTATTTTGAGGGGCTGCGGGACAGTATTCCGGCGGAACTGAAAGACAGGCTCGTGATAAAGGTAGAGAAGGCCAGGACGGTGGAACTTGTAAGGAAGGCTCTGGAAATGACAGGGCAGGAATCACAGTATCGGATTCCGTGGATCGTCTTTGACAGAGATCAGGTGAAGGACTTTGACGAGATCATCCAGACGGCAGAGAAAAGCGGTGTGGGCGCGGGATGGTCTAATCCCTGCTTTGAGATATGGATGTATGCGTATTTTGGAGAGATGCCTGTGATTAGGGAGTCTTATACCTGCTGTGACCGGTTTGCTGAGAAGTTTGAGAAGGCAACGGGGCAGAAGTATTCTAAGAATGACAGAGACATTTATCGGAAACTGGTGCAGTATGGAGATGAGAAGAGGGCAGTTCAGATGGCGGAGAGATGCTATAAAAGATGTGTGGAAGATGGAAAACGGAAACCATCGGAGATGTGGCCGGCTTGTAGGGTACATAGGTTGGTGGAAGAGATATTACAGAAAATAGGTAGCAGAGATAAATAAACTTAAAATGCTAAAGGAGAAATACATTATGCAGTTTGTGACTAGGAAACGGGATACGACTAATTTTGCATCACCACAGGAAATGTATGATGATTACAAAAGCAGAAAGATAAAGGGGATTCAAGATTATCAGTCAAAAATGTTGGACTCCTATATGGAAAAAGGAATTGACAAATCAGATGTTGCTTTAGAGTTACCAACAGGTACAGGAAAAACTTTAATAGGTTTACTGATAGCTGAATATCGGAGAAGAAAGCGTAGAGAAAGAGTGGTATATGTTTGTCCCACAAATCAGTTGGTTTATCAAACTGCAAATTATTCTGTGGAAAAATATGGAATTAAAGCGATAGCATTTACAGGTGCTAGAGCAGAGTATAGTGCGGAAGACAAAATGAGGTATACATCTGGCCAAGCGATTGCAATAACAAATTACAGTAGTATATTTAATACCAATTCTTTTTTTGAGGGTGCAGATGTTCTGATTTTTGATGATGCACATTCGGGGGAGGGCTATATATCAGCAAATTGGACAGTCGAATTACAAAGGGAATCTGGCGATGTATATTATAAGATGATAGAAGAAATAAAGTCTATACTTACGGAGGAACAATATAACGTATTGACAAAAGAATCACCAAGTCAAGATGATTTAGTATGGTGTGATATGGTACATAGTGTAAAACTCCATGATAAGTATTTAGGCATTAAAAATCTTCTTGATGAGGTACTAAAGGAAAGTCGGCAAAAATTTTCATGGTCTAATATTAGAGATAATCTGTTTGCATGTAATGTTTACTTATCATGGAAATCAATAATAATAAGACCTTATATATCTCCAACTTTTGCTAATAATGTATTTAGAAGTGCAAAAACCAGGATATATATGTCGGCAACTTTGGGAGAAAGTGGGGAATTGGAAAGAGCATATGGAGTAGAGCATATAGAGCGTCTGCCCATGGTGAAAGACTGGAACAACAAAAATATTGGAAGAAGATTTTTTATGTTTCCGTTAGCCTCATTCAAAGAAGAGGAAAGTCTTAGAATTCTTTGCAAAATTGCTTCTAGGGTTAATAGAGGATTGATTATAGTTAATGATTTAGAGAGCCAAAAAGGAATACAAAATATTTTTAGAGAGAAGCATATTGCAGATACTTTCAATGGCCACGATATAGAAAAATCCAAAGAATCTTTTACACACAGTGAACATGCTTTTGCTGTAATGGCAAATAGGTTTGATGGGATAGACTTTCCTGATGATGAGTGCCGGGTGTTGATTTTGTTTGATTTACCAGCAGCAACAAATATTCAAGAAAAATTTATGATAACTCGTTTGGCAGCACGAGCTTTGTTTGAAGAACGTATAAAAGCGAGGCTTATTCAAGCATTAGGGAGATGTACAAGAAGCCAGACAGATTATGCAGCGGTATGTATAATGGGCGACGGTTTGATGAACTCTTTATTGGCACCTAAAAATCTTGAAGAATTCAATCCGGAATTGCAAGCAGAAATAATTTTTGGCCAAGACAATTCTATGGATCAAAAGGATATAGATGAATACTTAGAGTTATTAAAGATGTTTCTGAATCACGGTGAAGAGTGGGAAAAGGCGGAGGAAAGCATATTATCAATTAGGGATGATATTATTGATAAAAATGATGAAACCAATAATTTGGTTTTTACACAATTATTTAAAGCCGCAAAACATGAAGTAAAGATGCAGTATTTTTTATGGAAAAAGGACTATGTATCTGCACTTTCAGAGATAGAAAACATTTTAAAGTCTGTTCAGGAGCCAGAGTTAAAAGGATATAGAGGGTATTGGAATTATGTAGCGGGTTGTTGCGCATATGAAATTTATAGAGAAGGCAATCCTTTATATGTAGCTAAATACAAAGATTACTTTAGAAGGGCCAGTGACTGTACAATCGCTGTTAATTGGTTCAATATAACTTAAGATAATTTGCAAGAAGACAATATCGGATTGATGAGATATAATATTGAGAGAATAGAAAAGATATTAGTAAAAGAGGGAGGAAAAGGTTTAAAAAATTTTCATAGCTATTTAGATAATATTCTTCGGCTTTTGAAATCTGATGGTAGCGACTTTGAAAAGGGGCATGAACTATTGGGGTGTGTTGCAGGATATATCTCTACTAACCCATCAGGAACAGCAGAACCTGATCCTATTTGGATTATCAATCGGGAAATTTGTATAGTTTCTGAAGATAAGATTTATAATGAAGGAAAAAGAATTCCACCCAATGATGTAAAAGAGGCAGCTGGACACAAATTATGGGTGCAAAAAAAGTATGATAGTTTAGGATTGTACAAAGAAGCAAAAATATACACGGTTTTTGTTACGACAGCTGAAAAAATACAAGATAATACAGCTCTTTTTGGAGAAGACATTTGTTATCTGAGTAGAGAAAAGCTATATAATTGGGCTGAAAAAGTAATTGACCTTTTGAAGCAGGCTTATCGTACCTTTGTTGGAGAGGGCGACACTGTTTGGAGAGAAAGCACGATAAAGTTATTTGAGGAAGAGGGAGTGGCACCAGAAGATTATATTACAATGATAGATAAAAAGCACTTAAAAGATTTGTGATTAATATCAAAACACGGTTGGTTTCTAAAAACAATCGTGTTTTGTTTTTTTGACAGGAGAGTGATTGTGATGGGAAAAAGAAATTATCAGGTGAAATACTGGTATCATATAACTGGAGGATTTATCGAAAGAAAAGATGAATGTTTATAAGCTGCTTACTTTATTGGTAATCGGCGCTGATTAACCAACCTTACTATAGTGGTAGGGTTGGTTTTTTATTTAATAAAGGAGGCTTTGATGAAAGTTAAGAGCAAGATTGTTGCCCGGTATGAGGACAAGGGCAGGCTGAAAGCCGTTGCTACGGTCTGCCTGGATGGGAAATTCCTGGTGACAGGGGTGCGCGTGGCAGACTGCCAGAAAGGGCTGGCCGTGTTTATGCCCAGTCGGGAGATTCACGCAGGGGAATACCGGGATATCTGTTTCCCCATCACTTCGGAACTGTACAAACAGATTAAGGACAGTGTGCTGGGGGCATATGCAAGTCCGGAGGATGACGACCCGGCCTATGGGGACAGTTTTAAGACGGAAGAAAAAGTGGAGCAGGCAGAAGAAACGGCGTGGGCGGATGTTGCGGTGACAGCGGAAAAGAGGATTATGCCGGATGACGGCAGACAGGCAGGTAATCCGGAGGGAAACAGGCTGTCGGAGGAAACCGTTCAGTCGGAGGACACAGCGCAGCCCGAACAGAGCGACCAGTGAGCAGGCACAGGAATAAGATGCCCGGCGGGAGCTGTCCTGTAGGGTGTGGGAGGTGATGGATTGGAAGTAATCCTTGTGCTGCTGATTGTGGCAATCTTAAACGGAGCGGTGGCATTCATTGACGAGATGCTATCCGACCTGGTCCCCATGACGCTCCATGCAGACCAGTACATGATCGGGGCAGGGGGAGGCAGCATGGTGGACGTGCTGTTTGAAATCCTGCTGGGCTTCGGAGTGTCGCTGATCATCCTGAAATTCCTGAAAAAAGGGTTCGAGTGCTATGTGATGTGGACGGACGGAGACCCGGACAGCGAGCCGGTGTACCTTGTGACCCGGTTCATCCAGGCGGTCGCAGTGGCAGTATGCTTTCCGGTGCTGTATGGGTGGATGGCGGACATTACCACCAGCTTGACTGATGAATTACTGGCAGCAATCGGTGCCGCTACGGACTATGACTGGATGGCATGGGTGGACGGGCTGTCCTCGGCAGGGATCGTGACGGCCATCTTCGGGCTTGTGTTTGTCATCAGCTATTTCATGCTGTACTTCCAGTTCCTGATGCGGGGGCTGGAAATCATGATCCTGCGGATCGGCGTGCCGGTGGCCTGTGTGGGGCTTCTGGATAATGACAAGGGAGTGTTCAAAAGCTACATGATGAAGTTCTTCCAGTCCGCCTTTTCCGTGGTGGTGCAGATTGCCCTCTGCAAGCTGGGGGTGGGAATGATGATGAACATGAGCGTGTTCTGGGGGATAGCCTGCATCGTGCTTGCCGTCAGGACGCCCCGGTTCTTAAGCGACTTCATGGTGCCGGCCGGCGGGGGCAGCGGCGTGGTGAACAATGTCTACCATTCCGTGCGCCTGGTGGGCATGGCAAAGAACCTCATAAAGTAAGGCGGTGGCGGTATGGTGACGATAGACGATATCTCCATGGCTGCCATCTCCCTCATCCGGCTGGGTGCGGTATTCCGGTTCATCTACTGCATGGTACGGCTGGAGGGCGCGGAGGAAGAGCAGATGCAGTACCGGAGGCGGGCAAAGAATACGGTGCTGTTCTATGTGCTTGCGGAATCCGTCTGGCAGATCAAGGAGATTGTATTTTTCTACTACGGGGCATAGGAGGAAAGCGGAGCATGGAGCATGAGATCAGCCTGTACATCCCCACGGGGGTAAAGGCGCAGAATGAGCTTTTCAACGGCTTTGGGAGACGGGAACTTCTGCAGAGTGCCGTGGGCTCCCTGCTGGGCGGGGCGGTGGCAGCCTTTTTGTGGCTGGTGTCCGGGAGCGTGGCACTGACCGTTGTGGCGGCCCTGAGCGGGATCTTCGGCAGCGTGATGATGTGTACCAAAGACCAGAACAACCAGAGCGTGGTTGACCAGATCGGGAACATGGTGCGGTTTGGCCGGAGCCAGCAGATCTATCCCTACCGGATGCTGGACGAATGGGGAGAATGAAGCTGTGGTAAGGCAGTAAAGTATACCGTCCAGGTACAACGGGATTTTTCTCGGAAGAATTATCTGGGCAATTAAAAACAGAGAACAGGAGGGCATATCTTTGACGTTTCTTGACCTTTTCGCCGGGATCGGAGGATTCCGCAGAGGTCTCGAAAGAAGCGGGCATGCCTGTGTGGGGCATGTCGAAATCGATAAATACGCAAATAAAAGCTACATGGCAATGTACGGGCTGGAATACTGCCCTTATGGGACAGACAGCCCGGACGCGAACAGCTGCAGGATGTGCAGGCTGGAGGTGAGGGAGGACTGTGATGGGACAGGATGCGGAGAGAAGTGTAAGGGCGAATGGTACGCAAAGGACATTAAGCAGCTCACAGCAGGAGAGGTTCCAAGAGCTGAAATCTGGACTTTCGGATTTCCTTGTACCGACATTAGTATCAGCGGCCGAATGGCAGGGCTCCATGGGGCGCGAAGTGGACTCTTTTTTGCGGTCACTGGTCTCCTCAAAGGCACGGCTCCCGAAGATAAGCCCGGATACCTTATCGTTGAGAATGTTAAGCATCTTGTGTCTAACGAGGGAGGCGGGGATTTTACCACCGTTCTCTTTGAGTTATGGGAGGCAGGGTATGACTGTGAATGGTGCGTTGTCAATTCCAAAGACCACGGCGTCCCCCAGCACAGGGAAAGAGTGTACCTTGTTGGATATCCTGGAGGAAGAGGTGGACGAAAAATATTTCCTCTCAGCGGAGCAAACCCGGCGCCTGTTAAAAGACTCCTGGACGGGAAACAGGGAAAGCGGGTCTACGATACCACAGGGACATCCATCACCCTGACTGCAAACGGCGGAGGATTTGCCGGGCGGACGGGGCTGTATGCCGTGCCGGTAAATCCAGATGAGGGAATTACCGGGGAACCGGGGCAGCCTGCATCGACAGACAATGATGCCGGGGAACACGGCGGGATATTTACGGCTGGAGATGGCAAAGCGCAAGATCCCGGCCAGGAGCAGACGGCCGGCCCTGTGAAGATGCCGCCCTGTGCATCTTTCATCGATCTGAGCCGGGAACCAAAGCTTACGGGGCTTTCCCGGAGCGTCATGGCAAAGCAGCATGCCGGGATTGCCAACCACAAGGGGGAGACTTCCGGCATCTTTATCTGTAAGGGACATCCGGAATGTGTGCGGGCGGTCATTGCTCCCGACCGTATGGAGAAGCGGCAGAACGGGCGGCGGTTCAAGGAGCCGGGGGAACCCAGCTTCACCCTGACCTGCCAGGACCGGCACGGCATCCTTTTATGCTGCATGGAAGAAGGGCTTGCCATCCGGGAGGCGAAGAAGGGCGGATATACCAAAGCAGTGCATGGGGACGGCATCAACCTCTCCTATCCCAACAGCACGGTCAGCCGGGGACGGGTGGGGAAGCAGTGCGCCCAGACCCTGCTGACCGGCGGGAGCATGGGTGTATTGCTGTGCTGCCGCATCCGCAGGCTGACCCCAAGGGAGTGCTGGCGGCTGCAGGCATTTGACGACTTCCTGTTTGACCGGGCTAAGGCGGCGGGCATCAGCGATGCCCAGCTCTACAAGCAGGCCGGGAATGCCGTCACCGTAAACGTGGTATATGAGATTGGTCTGAAGCTGGCGGAAAGCGGGGTGGCGGATGAAGTTTGACGTGCTTTATATCGACCCGCCGTGGGCTTACCAGGTCTATTCCAAAAAAGGACAGGGGCGGAGTGCGGAGAACCATTACCGCACCATGCAGATAGAGGACATCTATGCGCTGGATATCAGCGGGATTGCGGCCAGGGACTGCGCCCTGTTTCTGTGGGTGACATTCCCCTGTCTGCTGCAGGGGCTGGAGGCCCTCCGGCACTGGGGATTTACTTATAAGACACTGGGGTTCTGCTGGGTGAAGCGGTGCCGGAAGCAGACAGATAAATGGTTCTGGGGGCTGGGGTTCTGGACGAGGGCGAACCCGGAGCTGTGCCTGATCGCCGCCAGGGGGAACCCAAAACGGATGTCAAAGGCGGTACACTGCATCGTGGATACGCCGGTGGAGCGGCACAGCAAAAAGCCGGATGAGGTACGCAGACGGATCGAACTGCTGATGGGGGATGTCCCCCGTGCGGAGCTGTTTGCCAGGGAGGTACATCCCGGCTGGGTCTGCGTGGGCAATGAGATTGACGGCATGGATATCCGGGATGCCATCGAACGGCTGAAGGGGAAGGAGGTGCAGGATGGATTTTCAGGAACGGATGGGACTGCTGATGAAACGGGCGGAGGAGGAATACTGGAAGCTGCTGAGGAACGCTGATTTCTCTGATGGAAACCTGCTGAAAGAAGCAAGGCGGATTGCGGCCATGGACATGATATACCGGAACCTGGAAGGATTCCTGACCGGAAGCCCTACAGACGTGGAGGCCATGCTGTTTTATGACCGGCCGCTGGAGGCATTCTATGACAGCCTGCAGGAGCAGGACCTGTTGCTGCTGAAGGGAGTGGTGGAGGCACTGGACGGATTCCTGACAGATACCAGAAGGCACATTTATGAAGTCTGGATACAGGGGGAGCCGGCACCTGCAGAAGAGATTCAAAAGGCGCGGGAGTTTTTTGCCAGGGCGAAAGAGATTGAGGAAGAGGCAGAGAAGGAAGAGAGGAAGATGGAGACCAGGGGACGGGAGGATATGGCAGGGTATGGAGACGGAAAGGAGGAAGATGGACTGGAACGCTGATACATGGAACATGTTTCTTGCCTGTACGATGTTTTCCCTCTTTGCCGGTCTGCTGTGTGATATGGCAATGCGCCGGTACCTGAAAGAAACGGAAGAGCTGCATATGACGGCGGGTACCGGCATGGCGGTGACAGCTGTGTTCATAGGAATCCACGGATTTACTCCGGCTGCATTACGCTGTGTCCTGCTGTGCCATGTCCTGATGCTGGCGGGGGCGGCGGATATTGCCACCCGTGAGATACCGGATGCCTTCCATCTGCTGATTGCCATGGCGGGACTGATCGGATTCCAGCCGGTTCCTGCGCTGTTGGGGGTTCTGCTGGTTCCCCTGCCGTTCCTGATTGCGGCGCTGAAGACCGGGAAGATCGGAGGCGGGGATGTGAAGCTGATGGCGGCCAGCGGTTTTGCCCTGGGGGTGTCCGGCGGTTTCCGGATGATGTTCTGGGGGCTTTTGATGGCGCTTTTGTGGAATGCATCCATGCGCAAAGGAAGACAGAACACTTCCTTGGGAAAGGGCAGCCTTCCTCTGGCGCCGTTTCTGGCATTTGGCTGTTTTGTGGTATTGCTGCCTGTCTCATAGAAGAACTCCGGATGGAGCTTCTGGTGTAAGAAAAACCGGAGTAGAATAGAGAACCAAAAACGCCCCTGGTTCTGCCGATATAAGCTGGCAGTCTCAGGGGCGTACAAAATGTGATTGGAGGATAATAACGGAATGAAGAATCTTTTGAAGAACCGGATCGTGGTGGGGCTGGTCTGCATTATTGTGGCCCTTGCCATCTGTTTCGGGCTGACGCCCATGTTCAATGATGCACTGACTTCCACGGTGGAGATTGTCCGGGTAAATGCGGAGATTAAGGAGGGCGACCAGATCACGGCAAAGATGGTGACGAGCGTGGAGGTGGGCGGTTATAACCTGCCCTCCAACGTGGTGTACCGGGTGGAGGATGTGGTGGGCAGGTATGCCAACACCGACCTTTACAAAGGAGACTATATCCTTGCCAGCAAGCTGTCAGACACGCCCCAGCTGAAAAATGAATATCTCACCGGTCTGGACGGGACAAACCGCGCTATGTCTATTACAATCAAGAGTTTTGCGGCCGGGCTGTCCGGCAAGCTGGAACGTGGGGACATTGTTTCCCTGATTGCCAGTGACGTGGGAGACCTGCGGGAGACGCTTATCCCGGCGGAACTGCAATATGTGGAGATCATCGCCACGACCTTAAGTGACGGCACGGACAGCGACATGCAGGAGGAAGGGGATGATGCGGGGCTGGCATCCACCATCACTGTCCTTGTGACCCCGGAACAGGCAAGGCTCCTTGCGGAGCTGGAACAGGAGGGTAGCATCCATGTGGCCCTTGTGTACCGTGGAAACCGTGAGGACGCAGGGAAGTTCCTGGAAGAGCAGGCCAGGGTATTGGAAGAACTGTATACGGAAGAGACGGAGGAAAGCGCGGAGGGAGAAGACCCTGCGGATAATGAAAACAGCGGGGAAGAAGATTTCGGGGAAAGCGGCTCCGAAAATGGAGAAAAGGAACCAGCTGAGACAGGAACGGAAAAAGCAGGGCAGTCAGAAGAAAGCGCCAGTGACAGGACGGATGATGCTGGCAGTCAGGAATAAGGGGGCAGGGACATATGGAACAGGACAAAATGCTTACCATCATGGGGAGTCCGGGGAGTGGAAAGACCACCACTGCCGTGAAGCTGGCACGCACCCTTGCCGCCAGGAGAAAGAACGTGATCCTGGTCCTCTGCGACCCGTTCACGCCTGTGATCCCTGCGCTGCTCCCGGCGGGGACGGTGCATGATACTTCCCTGGGATTCCTTCTGACAGCGCCAGGGCTGACACAGGCGGGCATCCTGAATGCCTGCGTCCCGGCGCCGGGAAGCGGATACATCAGCCTGCTGGGGTATAAGGCAGGGGAAAGCCTGATGAACTATCCCAAAGTGACACGGGACAAGGCGCTGGAGCTGTTCGTGTCCCTGCGGTATCTGGCGGATTATGTCATTATAGATGGGACCACCATCTTTGAAGCAGACCCGGCAACCTTTGTGGCCATTGAGACGGCGGACAGGGTGCTGAAGATGGGGACGGCCAACCTGAAAGGCATCTCCTGGTTCCAGACCCATTCCCCGATGCTGGCAGACAGCCGCTACCGGAAGGAGCGGCTGGTGACGGCAATGGGGAACCTGAAAGTGGGGCAGGACTGGGAATCCGTATCCGGCCAGTATGGGGGAGTGGACTACACGTTGCCATACATAGCGGAGCTGGAACAGCAGGATAATGAGATGGCGCTGTTCGAGCCGATGTTCTCCCAGGAAAGCACCGTATATCAGGCAGAGATCAACCGCATCCTGCTGGATGTGTTCGGCTTCCAGGTGGCGCCGGCCCGCCTGACGGGAAAGACAATGGCGGATGTGAAGAGAGCCGTACCGGACAGGCAGGAGGCAGCACCCATGCCGGGGAGGGAAAGACATAGGGAGAAAAGCAGAAAAGGCGGCTTCAAGGTGCCGTTTGCAAGGAACCGTGGGGAGTTCTGATGGATAAAAAATCAAACGGAAAGGAAAGGGGGAACCTGATTGCAGGAAACAGTTGACATTCACGGCTATGCGGGGATGCTGGGTGGAGAGATCCGCCTGCGCCCGTTTCCGGAAGTCTTAAAGGAAGTGCAGGAGCATATCACAAAAAACTATGCATCCACCCTGAAAGACGATCCGGATGAGAGCCGCGGCCAAAGCGACAAGAACCAGCTGCTTGTAAAGTCATACATCCAGAAATATCTGGAGAACAGCCATCTGGGAGTGGAGGATACGGAGCAGGAGGAATTATGCGAGCTGATTTACGGGGAGATGACAGGTTTTTCTTTCCTGACGAAATACCTCTACCGGGACGATGTGGAAGAGATCAACATCAACCAGTGGAAGGATGTAAAAGTCACCTACTCCAATGGGGAGATCCTGCCCTGTAAAGAGCATTTCAATTCGCCCCAGCACGCCATTGACGTGATAAGGCGGATGCTCCACAAATCCGGCATGATCTTTGACAGCGCCCAGACCATCGTAGTGGGGCATCTCTCCAATAAGATCCGTATCACTGTCATGGGGGACGGGGTGATCGACCGGGACAAGGGACTGGCCGCATCCATCCGTATCGTCAATCCCCGTAAGCTGACAAAACAGCAGTTTGTGGACTATGGGACGGCAACGGCGGAGATGCTGGACCTGCTGGCTGCCTGCTACTGCCACGGGGTATCCATGTGCATCACCGGCGCCACTTCCAGCGGAAAGACCACCCTCATGAGCTGGATTCTGGGGCAGGTCCCCTACAATAAACGCATCGTCACGTTGGAGCAGGGCTGCCGGGAGTTCGATCTGACGGCAGAGGATGGAGAGGGGAACGTGCTGAACAACGTGGTCCATCTTGTGACCCGGTTCTCCGATGATCCCAAGCAGAACATCACCCTTGTGAAGCTGCTGGAGACTACCCTGACCATCAACCCGGACTGTGTGGCAGTGGCGGAGATGAAGGGCGCCGAGAGCATGCAGGCCATCAATGCGGCCAACACCGGCCATTCCGTCATCACCACCATCCATGCCAATTCCTGCGCGGATACCTATTACCGGATGGTGACGCTGTGCAAGCAGTCCTATGACATGGACGATTCCACCCTGATGGGGCTCGCCACCAAAGCCTTCCCCATCGTGGCTTTTGCGAAGAAACTGGAGGACAACAGCCGCAGGCTCATGGAGATTTCCGAGTGCGAATATCTGCCGGACAGCACCCGCCCCGGAGAGAGCAGGCAGCGCATGCGTACCCTGTACCGGTTCAATATCACGGACACGCTGGCTGTGGAGGGAAAGGCGAAGATCATCGGCCACTACGAAAAAGTGGAGCCGCCGTCCGAGGGGCTTCTGAAACGGCTGCGGGAGAACGGCATGTCCTTCAGGACACAACAGCAGCTTTTCGGCATTTAGGCAGGAGGTGATGGGAATGAGCCTTGTTGCCCTGAGACAGCCCTATCTATTACAGGTCATGTATGATGATGAGCCACTGAACCCCCGTGAGGACTATGACAATTTCGGCCATATGATGTGCTGGCACAGGCGGTATAACCTGGGGGATGGGAACCGCTTTGAATATCCGAATGATTTCCTGAAAGACCTGGTGAAGAGGACGGCATCGGAGCATGCCATTATCCGGTACGCCCATTTCGGGAAATCGGATACTATCCGCCTTTCCTATGATAAGTCGGCCCATGGCTGGTCCATAGAAAGCTATGACAGCTATTTCAAGAAATGGTATCAGGAGGATTTTGTGGAAGGCCGTCTGGAGGACAATGCCAGGGATACGGCGGACAGACTGGTGGAAGCCATGCCGGACGGTGATTTGCTGAAAATCGCGAGTGCGGAGAATGTGATACTGCCTTTGAACTTATATGACGGTTCCAGCCTACGGATGTCAGCGGGTTCCCCTGTGGGCAGGGATAGGTATGCAGAGTGCGGGTCCGGACAGGTGGGATGGATCTATGCCACGGCTTCGGAGATCCGGGCGGAATATGGCAGCGTGTCGGCGGAGAACGTGGAAAAGGCCAGACGGAGACTGTTATCGGAGGTGCAGGATTATGATTATTACCTGTCCGGCCAGTGCTACGGATACCGCCTGTACGAAAACGGCGAAGAGACGGACAGCTGCTGGGGGTTTCTGGGCTGTCTGGAGGATGTGCTGAAAGAGATTGCCGGGGAAACCCTGCCGGAGAGCCACCGGGATATGGTGGAGGAACTGCAGGAGATATCTGACACAAAAACCATTTATAAGGGATACGAGGATTTTGTGGAGGAAATGGAAGCGATGGCAAGATAGCAGGAAGAAGCCGGAAAGCGGCATTGCCGTTTAGGCAGGCTTGATGCCGGAAACAAGGGTATGCCATCATGAAGCGGTGTCTGAAAAGATAACCAGAGAACTTCTGACAGAATATAAAACGGAAAAAATGATACAAGGATTATGAAAGCGAAAAGGAGGGAATCAACGATTGACAACACTGGTAACGATAGCGTTTTTACTGGCGGTGACGGGGTGCTTTCTCATGCTCCGGCTGTCGCCTTTTTCTTTTCTGGAAGGGCTGTCGGCATTTATAAAGCCGGAAAAGCAGACTCTGAAAAGCCGGATTGAGCAGAGCCGGAAGAGCAGGAAGCCCAGAGGACTGAAACACTTATTCCTGGAAACAAAGGAAGTCCTGCGGGTGACAGGAAAAAGCGGCATGTTCTCCATGCTCTGCGTCCTGTCCATGCTCCTGTTTGTTGTGGGTGTCCTTATGGCGCTCACCATGAAGAATACTTACATGGTCCCGGTGCTGGCGGCCGGCCTTGCCCTGCTCCCCTTTTACTATGTGAAGTTCACGGCAGGGCGGCATAAAAAGCAGGTAGGCACGGAACTGGAAACAGCCCTTTCCATCATCACCACCAGCTATCTGCGGGGAAAGAATACCATTATCCGCGCCATAGAGGAGAACCAGCCCTACTTGAACCCGCCTGTGGCGGAGGTGTTCCGGAACTTTCTTTTGCAGGCCAAACTCATCAACTCCAACTTGAAAGAGGCGCTGGAGCAGATGAAGCCGGGGATTGACAATGGGGTGTTCCATGAATGGGTGGATGCCGTGATTGCCTGCCAGGACGATTATAACTTAAAATCCACCCTGCCGCCCATTGTGGCGAAGCTGTCCGATATGCGGGTGGTGTCTGCGGAACTGAATTTGTTGTTGATGGAGCCGGTAAAGGAGTACATCACCATGGTGGTCCTGCTTCTGGGCAGCATCCCGCTGATGTATTTTCTCAATCAGGAATGGTATCACACACTGATGTTTACAGAGTTCGGGAAGATCCTGCTGGCAGTCTGCGGCGGAGCGATCTTTGTTTCCGTGGCGGCGGTGGCAAGGCATACAAGGCCCATTGAGTACAAACGGTAGAAAGGTGAAAAGTGTTTCACCTGGGAGGAGAATATGCACAATCTGATCTTACTTTTCTTTGCCCTGTTTTTTGCCATGGGGCTGTACCTGGTTCTGGCGGCAGTATTCCATGTGCCCACCTATCGGGCGACAAAGGCGGTCATAAATACCGTGAAGAAGAACAAAAAGCAGGCGAAAAATTCTGATGCCGTGTTGATGGAACTGGCATCCAAGCTGGCAAAGGTGCTGCCTATGGATGATTACAGACGGAGGAAGCTGACCGCTACTTTGAAATCAGCAGAGATTCCTTTGACAGCGGAGCAGTATGTTTCCCTTGCCATGGTGAAGGCCGGGCTGGTGTTTTTAGGTGTCATACCCTGCCTGTTAATTGCGCCCATTCTCTCCCCTGCCTTTGTTATCGCTGGTATCGGGATTTACTTTTCCGAGAGCAATAAGGCGGAAAAGAAGATTACGGCCAGGAGGGAGGAGATTGAGTACGAGCTGCCCCGGTTTGTGGCAACGCTGACTCAGGAACTGCAGGCCAGCCGGGATGTGCTCTCCATGCTGGAGACCTATCAGAAGAACGCGGGGGCGGCTTTGAAAAACGAGCTTGCCATCACGGTGGCGGATATGCGTACCGGGAATTTTGAGGGAGCGTTGACCAGGTTTGAAGCGAGAGTATCCAGTGCGCAGCTTAGCGATGTAGTGAGAGGTCTCATTGGTGTCCTGCGCGGCGATGACGGCGTGGCGTTTTTCCGGATGCTCAGCCATGACATGAAGCAGCTGGAACTGCAGCGGCTGAAAAAGCTGGCAATGGAGCGGCCGCCGAAGATACGGAGGTACTCTTTCCTGCTGTTGGGCTGCATGCTCCTGCTGTACATGGGGGTGATGGGGTATCAGATTCTTGGCACCATGTCGGGGATTTTCTAAAGGAGTGTAACATGTCAAAAACAAATTTAAAACAGGATACCCTTCTCTGGCCGGCAGGATGGCCGAAAAGGGCAGACAGGGGAGGCGAGAACGTGCTCAGGCGGATTTTGAGATCAAGGCGGGGAGAGGGGTATATAGATGTCGCCATCGGCATCCTGTGCCTGATGCTGGTGGTGGCGTTGGCTGTCAGCTTTCTCCCTGTCTTTACCACGAAGCAGCAGCTTGACCTCTTTGCGGCGGAGATTGTCCGGGAGGCGGAGATTGTAGGAGGGACCAATGTATCATCCCGCATCAGCGCCATGCGCCAGCAGACCGGCCTGGATCCGCAGATTGAGTGGGACTGTGACTATTTCAGCGGAAGCCGGGTGCAGCTGAACGGTGACATTTCCGTGACCCTGACAGATACCGTGGACATCGGGTTCTTTTTCTTCGGCTCCTTCCCCATTCAGATACGGGCAAAGGCATCCGGCAAATCGGAAGTCTATTATAAGTGACGGGGGTGATGGAACTTGAAGAAGAACCAATCAGAGAAATTTCTGCATGGGAGAAAAAAGGGAAAAGATGGAGGAAGAAAGGGATTCAGGGGCAAGGCCATGTCTTCCCGTGGAAAAGCGCTTGCGAGGGATAAAAGCGGAAATTCCACTCCGACCATTATTGCCCTTATCCTGGGGCTCCTGTTCCTGGTCTGCGCCATGTCGGAGCTTTTCCGTCTGGTGATCATTGCCCAGGGAGTGCGGGACGGACTCCAGCAGGCGGTCATCAGTGTAGCGACCACCAACTATGACGAGACTTACCGGGGGCTGCGGGAAGGATATTCCGGCGGCTACCGGCTTTCCGGGGAGCAGTGGGTGGAGGATCTGGACTATGACGATGTGTATCACCGTCTGGACAGCCTGCTGGGGACAGAGAGGGACGGCAGCTACCATGTAAAGGAGCAGGATGGCGGTTACGAGTACAGGCTCTCAGGCCTGCGGGTGGAAATCAGCAATACAGGGCTGGCGCCGGGGAATGCATCCAGGAACTTTGAGGCGGACGCACGGATCACTATTGAGATACCTATGTCTTTTGGGTGGGGAGTGGTTCCGTCCCTGACCATGGAACTGCGGACAAAGGCGGCCTATATGCCCAAATTCTAAGGGGATTCCAAGGCAATCCCAAGGAAATCCCGAGGATTCCGAAAAAAGCCTGGACGCGCAGAGAGAGTCCGCTTATAATGGAATCGGGTAGAGGATTTGGGTAAATAGGGCCGAACCATTCATTCCAAAAAGAAAATGAAAGTGAGGTCCATTTATGAACAAGAATTATAAGAATAAAAAGCGCGTTGCCATCATCATCCTGTCGGTTCTGGCGGTGTGCCTGGCCGCCGGTCTTGTCTGGCATATGGGGACAATGGGAATGGCAGAACTGCCTATGGTGGAGCCGGAGGTGCCGGAAACGGAAACAACGGTGACAGTCCCGGAGATTGACACCACCGGAATCATGGAGCCGGAGAGGGAAACAGAATCTGAGTCAGAGCAGGGAAGAGAGCCGGCAGCAGAAACGGGACAGACCGAAACACTGCCGGAGACAGAGGAACCGTCCACAGAGGAAACCAGCGGGGAAGAAACCGTCACGGTTTCGGCAGAAGCCCAGCCGGTTCGCACAGACGGAAATCCCCAGTCTCCGAAAGATGCCGTGCCACCTGCAGCACCGCCAGCAGAAGCAGACAGCGCCGCAGCGGTGGAGAACCCGGACGGGGACGGCAACTGCCAGCCGGAGCATACACAGCCCCAGGAGAACCAGCCACAGGGCGGGGACACCAATCCGGCAGGAGCGGTCTATGTGCCGGGGTTCGGCTACATAGAAAGTTCCGGTCCCAATGAGCAGGGGACTTCCCACACGGATGGAGACTGGGACAAGCAGATCGGGACGATGCAGTAGAAAAACCTGCAGCACCTCAGATTGATTGTCAGAATACACAAAGAATACGGAAAGGCATGGATCGAAAAAGGGTCCATGCCCTTTTTGTATGTGCAGGAAGAGGCTCTTTGCAGACGGAAACGCCGCTTACAGCGGCAGAATGAGAGGATGGATGAAACAGTTAAAAAGAATGGCAGCGCTTATGCTGCTTTTTATGATGTGCCTGATTTCAGCAGTCCCGGCCAACGCAGCGGGCAGCGGCAACGTGGATGGCGGCGGAGGCAGCCTGAGCCATGGCAAGGATGGCTATTACTGGCCGGATGTGGGCTATGACGGGGTGCGGGTCACTGTGGTGGATGCCCAGAGCGGGCAGAGGGTGAGCGTGCCGGTGGATTATACCAACGTGGACGTGGGCGGCTTGTCCTCCACCATCTGCCATTTCGGGAAAGTGTGCAAGATGGATTACAGGAACGGTGCGGGGCTGTCTCCGCAGGTGGGCGGTTATGTTTGTCGGAAACCGGCGGCTCCCATCCCCCAGATCATTTCCGGCAACAGCAGGAAGGCCAGCATCCCGGCCATCCGGCAGTATTTCTGCTCCGAGGCGGCAGCGGTGATGGTGGCAAATGACACTGGCATTCCCTTTGGGGATATCGAGCAGGGGAAGTACAAGCTGGTCATCGAACCCATCATCTATCTGGTGTACCAGCACTTATACTTTGCCATGACCACCACGGAGGCAGGGCTCTACTGCCAGATGACGGGCGGGGACTTGAGCTATCATTTCCCCACAGTGGTCATGCAGAACCATGCCCTTGCCCTGTTCCTGGAACGGGACGACCTGGGGTTTGCTGCATGGACAGGCCCAAGGGGGAGCGCACGGACAGCCCAGGAGATGGTCTCCATTCTGGGGATTGGCATCATCAGCTACAAGAAAGCGCCGGAGACGGTGGTAAATTATGACCAGGTATACCGGGTGGATACGGACGTGATCATAGCGGTCAGGCTGTCTGCAGGAGGGAAGAAGACGCCGGATGACCCTGCCTGGGCCAGATTTACGGTGGGTGGACGGACGTATTCCCACAACAACATTTATATCCCGGAGAACGGCTCCCAGCTTGCCTGGGTGAAATGGCATACGCCTTCCGAACCAGGGGAAGTGACCATTGCCATTTCCAGCAACTGCGGCACCAGCACCGGGCAGATAAGGGCGCTGATTGTGGATATGGACGACAACCCGCCCCCGGACCCCCAGGCGGACGACCGGAATGACGGGTTTTCCATTCCGTCAGCGCCGGGCAAGCAGAATGTGACCTATCTCACCTGGGGCGAGTGGGACTGCTGGTGGCATGCACACTGGGTATGGCACAGCGATATTGACGAGGATGGGGCAGACAATGGATATTGGTGCGACCATGGGTGGTGGGAATATGCCTGGAAGTCCTATTCTGCATCCTTAAGCGCCGTCTTTGCCACAAAGCCGGATGCCAAA
The DNA here is from genome assembly GCA_910584865.1 of uncultured Acetatifactor sp. GTDB lineage: Bacteria > Bacillota > Clostridia > Lachnospirales > Lachnospiraceae > Acetatifactor. The sequence continues at coordinate 30,341 of CAJUCE010000011.1, read as the reverse complement.
AACCCTACCGCATCGGGTAAGACCATGAAGAGCGGGTACGGGCTGAACGCCGAGGCTTACGCCCGTGTCAGTTCCTCGGCACCCAGCGGGCATATCACCGGGGCGCAGAACGTGGTGGCCTACTTTCCGGAATTTGATTACGGGGAATACTGGCGGCTCCTGAAACGGAAAGATTCCGGCTATTCCAGCAGCTTTGAATTTCAGGTGAACCCCTACAGCACCTATGGCCGACCGGTGCATTTTTCTCCGGTATGGTATCCCAACGGGCGGTATGCCACCTATGTGGAGGTGCTGGATGCCTGGACCCCGGCGGGGATGCTGCAGATTAACTTGACGGATGCGCTGACGGTCAGAGGTTCCTTGTATGATGACTGGCATATCTGCCCAATTAAATAGCGGAGGTATGTATGGGAAACCGGGCAGTTTATTGTCTGAAAGAGGCTGGAAAGGAAACTCACTTTTATGCCCATTACGGGGCAAATTCCCTGTCGCCCCTTTTGCGGCTGTGGCAGGCCATGGAGATTCAAAAACAATTACCGGGGAATCCGGCGCTTGCACATATCTTTGGGCATCTGGACTATGACGGCGGCTATCAGGAGGGACGTCTGCCGGACGGGGATATGTTTTTTGCGAGGATTGAGCCGGGAGAAGTGGGTGCTTATGAGGATACCTATGCCAAAGGAAAGCAGCTGGAAATGTGGATTACCCTTGATGTGGAGGAAAACCAGTGCATTTTGGAGTACAATCCCAACTGTCCCTGGTATCACGCTATGGGCAGCTATTCCATAGACATTGACAAAGGGCTGGAGAATGTTAGGCGACTGCTGGAGTATGGAGAAAAGAACGGTATCACAGATTTTAATGAACTTCTGGCTGTCTACCATAACAGCACCGGCCTTACGGAGAAGCTGGAGGATGCCCGTGCCAGTATGCGGCTTTCCGAATATCTGGATTCCCCGCAGGCAGAGGAACAGCGCCACAGATACCGGGAGATGTTGGAACAGGAGGAACCGGAGAGCGGGCAGGAGGAAATGGAACGATAACAGTGTGCAAAGATTTTCTAAGCCAGCAAAGTACGCTGACTAAGAAAATCTAAGCTGCACACAGAAGAATGCCAAGTGCGGGCATTCTTCCAGACTATTATAAATGTCTGGGAAAGCAGATAGGAGAGCGAATCATGGAAGGACTTATTTTTCCGATCATCATGCTGGCCGTCACCCTTTTGGGAGGCGGCCTTTTGCTGATTGTACTGAAACACGGCAGACCGAAACACAAAGACGGCGGGGAGAGCCTTGCCATACAGACGGCCCAGGAGTTCATCAATGTTAGGGATATTCAGGACAGATACCTTTACACCACGGACGGGCTGATTCTTACTTTTGTGCGTATCCACTCCATCAGCATTGACCTGTACAGCAAGACTGAGAAGAACAGCCTGATCCGTCAGCTGACGGCAGAATTGTCGGATATCCAGTATCCCTTCAAGTTCCTGGCAGTGAGCCGGCCGGTGGATATCTCCCCGGTCATCACGGATATGCAGTCCATGCTGAAAGAAGCGGATGACAGGCGGAAGGAACTTCTCCGGCAGGAGATTCTGCAGATGTCCGGCTTTGCCCTGTCCGGGGAGATTGTGGAACGGCAGTTCTATGTGTCTCTTTGGGAGAGGGCAGAGGAAGGGGCAGAGAAGGAACTGTCAAAGCGGGCCATGCTGTTCTCGGAGAAGTTTTCCGGGTGCGGCATTCCCTGTGATGTACTGGGAGAGAAAGAGATCGTGCGTCTTTTGAACCTGGTCCACAATCCGTCCTATACCCATCTGGAAGATACGGAGTTTTCCGCAGCCATCCCGACTTTGGAGCATTAAAGGCAGGACAGAAAACGTCAAGTGAATGTATTCATGAGGAAAGAGCAGGAGGAACTTTATGCTGAAACGAGAAAACGTGCAGGAGACAAGGAACAATGCCCTGCTGAACGTCATCACCCCGGTAGGGCTGGGCTTTTCCAAGAACGGCCTTGACCTGGGGGAGAATATGGGAAAGGTGTACGGGATTATCCGCTATCCCCAGAAAGTAGAGGCGGAATGGCTCTCCCGTATCACGAATATCCCGTCCACCATCGTTTCCATTGGATGGAGGCCGGTGGATAATGCCACCCTGATCAATGCCATCTCCCGGAGTGTGGTGCAGCAGAGGGGGCTGGCGGAGGGAGCCAGAGACCCTTTGTCCAGACAGCGGGCGGAAAAGGCTGCCGATGACGGGGAGAAGATCATCATGCAGATTGACCGGGAGGGCGAGACCGTAGGGCTGATGAGCGTATCGGTCATGCCCATAGCAAAGGACGAAAAGACTTTCAAGAAAGTGTGCCGCCGTGCGGAGAGCATGGTGAGCGTCATGAAGTGCAAGATGCGGGTGATTCCCAATCTGCAGAAAGAGAGCTTCCGGCACATCTCCCCGTCCTTTCCCACGAATGCCAAGATTGAGAGCATCCTGCAAAGAATCGTGCCAATCTCCACTTTTGTAGGCGGCTTTCCCTTTGCCAGCAGCGGGTTCAATGACGGGGAGGGATACTACTTTGCCCAGGATAGAAACGGCGGCCTGGTGATTGTGGATACCTGGCGCCGGGGCGGAGACCGCACTAACAGCAACTTTGTCATCATGGGGAATTCCGGCGTGGGCAAGTCCACGGCCATCAAGCATATCATCCTGTCCGAGTTTATGAAAGGCACGAAAATCCTTGTAGTAGACCCGGAATCCGAGTACAGAGACCTGTGCTTCAATCTGAATGGGGACTGGATCAACGCTGTGGGCGGTTCCGCAGGCATGATCAACCCCCTGCAGGTCCGGCCATCGCCCCGTGATGACGAGCAGGAGAAGGAGGCCGACCGCCTGTATCGGGATGAGGGGTATGGGATGAATGAGCCTGGCAATGGCCAGCTCAGTGAGCTGGCCATGCATATGAAGAACCTGGAGATTTTTTTCAACCTCTATATCCCGTCCATCACGGATATGCAGCGGGCAGTGCTGAAGAAATGTCTGATTGAACTGTACCGGAATTTCGGCATTGTCTGGGAGACGGATATTTCCCTTTTGAAAGCGGAGGATTTTCCTGTTTTTTCCGACCTTTATCAGCTGGTGCAGAAAAAGGCGGAGGAAGAGGCCGACCGTCAGGTGTATGCAGATCTGGCCTTGCTTTTATACGATATCGCAGAGGGCTCCGACAGTTTTATCTGGAACGGCAAGAGCAGCATTAAGGACGGCACAGAGGCGGATAACGACAGCGGTTCCATCATTGTGCTGGATACCAATGCCCTGCAGGAGACCAGCGACCATATCAAACGGACGCAGTATTTCAATATCCTGACCTGGTGCTGGGAACAGATGAGCCGGAACAGGGAGGAACGTGTGCTCCTGATCTGTGACGAGGCGTACCTGATGATTGACCAGAAGGTGCCCCAGTCCCTTGTGTATCTCAGGAATGTGATGAAGAGGGCGAGGAAATACGAGGGCGCGTTGGCAATCATCTCCCACAGCATAGTGGATTTTTTGAGCGAGAGCATCAAGCAGTACGGGCAGGCGCTCCTTGACATCCCCTGCTATAAGGTGCTGATGGGGACGGACGGCAAGAACCTGAAAGAGACCGCAGACCTCTACGATCTGACGGAGGCGGAGCAGGAACTGCTGCTGGCAAGGAAGCGGGGACATGCCCTGTTTATGGTGGGAGCCAAACGGCTGCATATCAGCTTCGAGATCCCGGAATACAAGATGCTCTATATGGGCAGGGCAGGAGGGCGGTAAGGTTGATAAAGATATTCGGCACTAAATTTTGGTGTTTCTGCATGGCGGCAAAAGTGGGAGAGGAAGGTTCGGACATGGGCAGGGAAGAAAGGAGTTTGTATGGCAGTTGACCCGGTAACGGCAAAGATACTGGCACAGCTGGCAGTTCAGGCGGCAGCGGATAAGCAGGCGCGGAAACGTCTGCTTATCGCCATATTGTCGCCCGTACTGTTTCTGCTGCTTCTGATAGCCTTTGTCATCCACCTGCTGACCAGCCCCATTTCCATGTTTGTGGAGTGGGCATTGGGAGACAGCGAGGTTGCGGCTATCGAATCCTTTCAGCAGGAATACGGCTATAACCAGAACATCGGCATCTATGATACGGACTATATCACTGGCAGCGGCCAGTCCTATGAGGGCGTGGTGTTCACGGATGGCGGCATGGAGGTCATGTACTACAATCAGATGGATGAGCGCTGGGCGGATGTGATGTACGGCACATCCAGCACCATCGGGCAGGGTGGATGCGGCCCCACATCCATGGCGATTGTAATATCCACCCTGACCGGGGAGGTTCATGACCCGGTGGAGCTGGCCCGGTGGTCTGTGGCAAACGGACACCGCTGTGAGGGCAACGGTTCCTACCACAGTCTGATTCCGGCAGCGGCAGCCGCCTACGGACTGTCCTGTGAGAAGAACCTGGATGCCCAGGGGATAGTGGATGCCCTTTCTTCCGGAAAGCTGGTGGTGGTGCTCATGAGCAGGGGACACTTTACCAGGGGAGGGCATTTCATTGTCCTGTGGGGTGTGACCAGTGAGGGGAAGATCCTGGTGGCAGACCCGGCCAGCTACGGCAGGAGTGAGCAGGAATGGGATTTATCCGTCATCATGGACGAATCCAACAAGGCGGCAGGTTCCGGCGGCCCTTACTGGGCAATCGGAAGATGACAGGAGGCAGAAGGATATGATTTTATATTTATCATCCACCCAGCATACCAATCTGCTGGACTTTACCGGCTTTTATGAGCCGGACAGCGGGATGCCCATCAAAAAGATGGTGGGGAATTTCGTGCTGAAGCAGTTCGTGGTCTATGATATGCGCAGTTTTGCCCACTTTACGGATGTGGTGCTTGACCGTCCCGCTTTCGGGGACACGGATGAGGAATTTGCGCAGGCCATCGAGGAATTCCTCACCATGTATTCCGCAAGGGTGACGGTGATCTGCGAAGGGCTTACACAGACTGCCCCGCTGTTTCAGGCGCTGCTGGACAGCGGTGTGGGGAATATTGTGTGTGATACGGAAATCAGGGAAATCCAGCAGGAGATCAGGGAGTGCCTGAGTGACCAGGGCATGACGAGGTATGCGGCAAAGGAAAGGCCGGCCAGAGCGGGCGGGCAGGAGTATTTCCGGTTTGACTGTAAGAATGTGGCGGTGGCTGTGGTTGGTTCCCAGCCAAGGATTGGGACCACTACCGCAGCCGTGGGACTGTGTACATGGCTGGCCCGTGTGGGTGCGTCCGTGTGCTATGTGGAGGCTCATGCAGACGGGCATCTGGCGGCTTTGGCCCGTGGGTATGAGATGGAGGCAGAAGAGGACGGCTGGCAGTTTGAAGGGGTACATTACCGGGACACGGAGCCAAAGGAAGATGTGAACTTTGTGGTGTATGACCTGGGGAGCGGCCTTACAGAGAGAAAGGGGCTGCTGGAAAGGGCGGATATCCGGCTGCTGGTATGCGGCACGAAGCCGTATGAGTTGGGCTTCACCGTTCGCCTGCAGGCATCCTTTATGGGAGCCCATGCACATCTGCTCTGTCCTTTTGTGGCAGAGGGAATGAAAGACGATCTGGCAGAGGCTCTGCAGAACGATTACCATAAAGTGATGTTTTCAGAGTACCAGCCGGAATTGACAGACAGTGACTGTAATGCGAAGCAGTATAAGAACCTGATTGCAAGATATATCATAGGTTGATGAGGGCCAAAAAGATTCCACTTGTGCGGTTGGATGCTCATTCGAGCATCCAACCCACTCCCACATTCGGAAAACTCGCGCTTGCGCGCTCCTGCGTCTGCATTCGCAGCCGCGTTTTGCTCATTTGGAAGTGGATTACAAGCACAGGTGGAAAAGATTTGTTTTGGCTGGACTATATAGAAAAATAAAAGGAAAATTCAAAAAAGGAGAGCCATGCAGGATACAAAAGGTATCGGCATGGCTCTATGCTATTTATGAGGGCAGAAACTCTGGCTAGGCGAGGTCTCTGCTGTGGAAGAAGAGATTTTCGAGGAGGAATTTGGAATGATGACAAAACAGGCGGAACTGAAAAAACAGGCATATGCAAGCACGCTGAAAAGCCGTGCATTATCGGTATTGATTTATCTGATTGACCGCTCCAATAAGGAGCTGACCTGTTTTCCGGCCATTCCCACCATGGCGGAACAGCTGCATATTTCTGTATCTACTGTAAAGCGTGCCTTACATGAATTGCTGGATTCTGGATATATCAAAAAGGATGCCCGATTTCGGGAGAAGAATAAAGGACAGACCAGCAACTTGTATACACTTGTTTTGTTTGAGGGGCAGCCGGTATTGGAGGTCAGTCATAAGGGTGATTGTGATAATTATGCAGGAACGGAACCATCTGGAGAAGTTTTACAGGAAAGAGAGGATAAAGCAGAGCAGGAAGTATGTCAGGTGGAGCATATCAGCTTTGATACATTGAAAAAACAAGAAGAGATTCCAGAGACTCTAATGGAAGAGGTGCAAGAGAAAATAGAGGGTATTATCCAGGCAGAAGATTATCAGGAGACCAAGGTGTATGGATTTTGCACTCCCATCCAGATGATAAAACGATTTTCCGCTGATAGTTCAAGACAGAGAAAAATGATACAGATAATATTCTTTGGATGGCAAAGGACATTTCTTTTATATTCGTGGACGGGGGAGGGGTTCAGTTTGATACCCCCTTGAACTTTCAGATTTAACTAAAGGCCAAAGAGCGGAAAAAAGTAATATTTAAAATACAGATACTCTAATAAGTTAAGATTTGGGATATAGTTCCAGAAAGCGCTTAAGTACTGTGGAAAAAAGCAATAAATCATTATCTGATAACCTTTCGATATCCTTCATTATGCTTCTTATAAGGCTTGGGTTATTGATTGTGGGATCAAAAAATTCAGAGGGTGTTATGTTAAAATAGGCACAAATGTCCAGGAACGCATCCATAGAAGGCAGATTGCGGCCAGACGTAATCGACTGAATATAGCCCTGGCTACGTCCTAATTCTAAGCTGAGTTGATACTCGGATATATTCTTTTTCATACGTAATTCATTTATACGTTCCTGAATAAACTTATCGTACATACCATGTCTCCCTGAATTAAGTTTATACTATTTTAAATATTTATAAACTATTTAAAATATCTATATTTACAAAAAGAGTAAAAAGTAGCATACTTAAAATATCTATTTGCTGATTTTGAAAAGAATAAGCGGAAATATGACGAAAAGCGGAGGGTTGAAATACAAATATGGAAGATGTATTATTGAACAAAAATGATATTATGAGGTGTGTTATGTACAATATAGGGATTTGTGATGATGGGGAAAATATCTGCACGTCTATTGAAAATATGCTATTACGGTACGCAAAAGAAAAGACAGTTCAGATTGAGGTGCAAATTTGGAACACAGGAGAGGGATTAAGAGACTATCTGGCTCAGGGTAATCATTTGGATATTTTGTTTCTTGATATAGAACTATTCAAAATGACTGGGATAGAGGTTGGAAGTTATATCAGGAATGTGTTGGATAATATGGGGTTGCAGATAATTTATATTTCAGGGAAAGCATCTTATGCCCTGCAGCTTTTTAAAACCCAGCCTATGGATTTTTTAGTGAAACCTATCTTGCAGAAGCATATTGATCATGCTATGGATATGGCAGTCAAAATCATAAAAAAGAGAAATGAAAAGTTTGAATTCCGACATGGGAAAGACTATTATTATATCTCCATGGGAGACATTGTGTACTTTGAAAGTAAGGCTAAAAAGATAAAAATCGTAACTCTGCAAGATACATATGAAATGTATGGCAGGTTGAAAGATATTATAAAGGAGCTGACAGATGATTTTATCATGATTCATCAGTCTTATGTGATTAATAAAGAATATGTATTGCGGTATACGTATGAAATGCTCGAATTAGTCAATGGAACAATGTTAACAATCAGCAAAGTAAATCGTAAGCTGGTCAGGGAAAGAATATTGAAGGATGAATAGCCATGATTCATTTTATGATTAGCGCAACAACAAATTTTTTTCGCATTTACTTAATTTATAGATTTTCAAAAATCTTTTTTGGAAGAACAGTACATGAAAGAAGTAAGGTGATTTTAGTATGCGCCAGTTTTTATGTTGTTAATACAGCGCTGTTTTGGATGTATCACACAGCATGGATTAATATTGTGTGTAATTTGGCAGGGATTAGCGGAATCATAAGACTATATACAAGGTCAGTTAAAACGAATATATTTGTGTCCGGCACAATTTACTTGATAAATATGGGCTGTGATGTGGCAGGAACTTTGCTCTTTATCAGGTATGAAGATGGCCAGCAATTTAATCAGATATATGAAATTGTATCTGTATTTATGATTTTAATATGCTTAATTTTGGCTGGGAAAATCATTACAATACATAAAAATGTGGAGCGGACACAGAGTGTCTCACTGATATTGATACCGCTATGCAGTATAGTAGTTATCAGTATTTTGATTTATTCGAATACCTGTGAAGAAGCAGGGATAGCTGTTGTGGGTTTGGGGTTGCTTGTCATAAATATCTTTATGCTGTATCTGTATAATCAACTGCTTCAGTCTATCTCACAAAAATACGAGACGGAAATGCTTAAAAATCAAGTGCGGATTTATGCGAACCAGCTTGATGTGATTTTCCAGAGCGAGGAAAAGGTGAAATCCCTGCGGCATGATATGAAACATCACATGAATGAATTGATGTTACTGGCGGACAGATATGGAGCAGTGGAAATTCAAGATTATATAGGGCGTATGGAAGACTTTATGCACAATTCCAAAGAAATTATTTCTTCTGGCAATGTGGAAATAGATAGTGTTTTGAATTATATGCTACAGAAAGCAAAAGAAAAATTAGAAACGGTTACTGTCAAGGTAATGTTGCCGGAAGATATCAAACATTCCTTTGATTTGAATGTACTGATTGGAAATTTGTTGGAAAATGCAATAGAAGCAGCGATGCAGACGGACAAAAAATATCTAAATGTCTATATTGCTTTAAACAGAGGTGTATTGAAAATTCAGATAGATAATAGTTTCTGGACGGGAAATATTACAGAAAAAGAAAGGGGGAAGGGCAGCAGAATTTTTCTGACAACGAAAAAGCGGAAAGAGCAGCATGGTATTGGGTTAAAAAATGTGAAAAAGATTGTAGAAACCTATAATGGAAATATGAATATACAGACGGAAGGAGATATTTTCAGTGTTAAACTGATTCTATATATGTCAAGGATTGAAAATGCAGTATAGGCAAAAAAACATGGCCATAATGAGCGGCCATGTTTTTTTGTGCCCAATTTTTCCATATTTATAGCCCAATTTTGCCAGGAAACGGCACAATCCGTTTTTTTGTGGTAGAGTAATTTTCGAAAGGAGGGAGAAAGCAATGCAGAAAATTACTACTATTGTGAAAAAGACCGTTGCATATTTGGCAAAGAAATCTGCCAGTATGGAAGCAAACACTACATGTCCTTGCATCGGTTTTCAACCAAAGGAACCGCAGGCTGTAAAAAAGCTGCGTAAGTTCTGATGTTGGCAGATCGTATGGCAGAATCCTTTTACAAAGGAGGAATCATTACGGATGAAGAGAAAGAAATGATCCGTTTTGGATTGGAGAGTTTGGAAGGAAATCTGCTGGGGGTTGGCTTGACGTTGGCCGTGGGAATTTGTTTTAAGCAAGTCGGAGAGGCTCTGCTCCTGTGGCTGCTGCTGTTTCCTTTGAGAAAAAATGCAGGCGGGTATCATGCGGCGACCAAAACAAGGTGTTTGTTTGTATCAGCAGTAATACTGATTGCGGCATTTATGATTTTTGCCGTCTTTGAACGCACGTTGATATTTTACGGAATATGTGCCATGATAGCCGGATGCGTTATATGGGTTTTGGCTCCTGTAGATAATCCATCGAAACAACTTGACGCAGTAGAATGTAAAGTGTATCGCAGAAGAACCAGAATTGTCTTAGGAACGGAAAGCGTAATTTTTATCTTTGCTTTGTTGTTTAAATGGGAAATAACTATAAGAAGTGTATGTATGACATTTTCTATGGTGGCCATATCTTTGTTGACAGGAGCAATTGAGTTGGCAATCAGCAATAAAATTAAAACGACTTGACTAACTGAGGAGGTGAGTCCAATGGAGAAAACATAAACGAAAGAATGCTTAAGTGTCGTAGAAATAAATGAGGCTTCCTCAGTGCTGATATACTGATATTGGAAAGCTGGATAATGCTACAACAAAATAAGCAAAGCAGCAACATGACGAGAATCTTATCAAATACCAAAAAATGGGAGGAAAAGTATGAGTATGAGAAGATTTAAAAAAGGCGTAGCAGGATTTTTGACAGGCGTGTGTTGTATGGCAATGATGTCTATCACGGCATTTGCAAACACCGATATTGAACCGGATGCGGGAGCGTATGGGGTATTAAAGGGTGAGTTGTATGGAACCAGGGCAAAGGTTACAAGTGTCACCTCCGTAACTTACAATCCCGATAATGCATATCTGACAGCCAAGTTGGATGCGAAGAACAGGCAGGGTGATACTTTGAAAACAACAGGTGTGCGGAAAAGTTCCACGGGGATATTGAGATATACCTTTAATTGGACGAATGTCGAGAGCGCTTGCTATTCTGTCTTTGGCACACAGGGTGTGCAGGGAGGCACTAGCCAGCCTGCCAAGGCGGTATATACCTATACTGCTATGGACTGATCAGTAAATACAGCACACGGGCCGAAGGGCTCGTGTGCTACTATACATTAAAAGACGGAATTCATTACAGATATAATTTATTGACAGGGAGACCAGCTATGAAAAAAATACCTTTAATTGCAGTAAGTATGATTACCTGTTTGTGTATATTGGTTGGGTGTGGACTGCAAAATGATGATTTTACATTTGTGGAAGAAGACCCATTGGAAGAAGACTCAATGGAAAATCCGTTTGAACAGGAAGACGAAAGCCTGGAAACTATGACCATGGGCGCTATTTCCCATGGCGTTTTGTGGGGGGACAACAATACATACTGTTTAACTTATAAAGGCGGAGAAATGGAAATTCCCTACTTTATGCAGGGCTCTGGGATAGCGAGGAACTGCGGCTTTCTTCTGTTCCTGGACGGCATCCCTCAGCCCTATAAGGTGAAGGAGCTGGATACAGACTATCAGTATATGCATCTGTTTGAACTGGAGGAAAGCAAGGATGAGTCTTATACCCTCCAGTTTACGCCTGTTACCGGAAAAGAAGGAGAGCAGTTAAGCGTGTGTATTACAAGCATTATAAACCCGGAGTTTATACCAGACATGAAAGACAGTTTTTCTTACGGACATTCCCATAATGCCCTGGCAGCAGTCTATCCGGTTTTATTTGAAGCAGACACCGGGCGGGACAGGGCGCTTTCAGAGACAGTAAATGAAAACAGCAGACAGTACTTAAGAAATCTTGAAATAAAGGAAATGGACACAACCCAGGATTTTATCAGGGAGCTGGAAGAAGAAATTAACATAGACATAAATTTGGAAAAAGATGTGGAAACAAGGCTTTACATCTCCGGGGAGTCCATGCTGCTGTCGGAAAGAGTGGACATCGCAGGGAAAGAAACCATCCATATAAAATATATTATCCTGGGACATCCGGGAGCAGAGTATAAGACGGTATTCTATCTGAACCATGAGCCGCTGGCATATAAGGACGGGAACTCTTTTGAAACAGTGTTGAAAAGTGGACAGGTGGGGGTAATAGAATTTGATTTAGATACGGAAGAATTGGAAAATACTACGTTTTATGCAATATCTGTTCCATGCAACAGCGCTGACTATCCGGACGATGTATTGATGATGTATAAGTCAAATTCCGTGTTGTTTTACAGAGAGGAAAAATGATAATGAAAAAGAAAGGTTACATGATGATTTTGGCCTGCTGTCTGCTGCTCTGTACAGGCTGTTCCGCAAACGAGGATGCTGACAAGGTTGCAGGGATAGAAGGAGTGGATATAGATATGGCGCAGGAAAGCGGCAGCGAATCGATTCCGACCCAGGAGGACGACATAAAATCCAGTCTTTCGATGCAAAGTGGGTTAAACCAGTTCCAGGGATTGGATGAAATACAGTATGCCGGAGGGGACAGGATGCTGCTGTTTGCAGACAGAATCTACCTGTATGAACTGACCGGGCAGAAAGCGATTGCAGAGACAGAATATCCGGACGGAAATGGAGGGGACGGAAACTTTAAGACCTGGATTATGGACAGCGGATATTGCCTGGCCTATGAAACTTTTGCCGAAGGTGAGGAGGCACAGACAGACACAACCGAAAGTGTGATATCCGGGGAATATGGGGGAGGAGAGGCTGCGATTACGGGCAGTTACCACATCATATATGCCTATTATGATACAGACCTTAACTTTCAGAAAACCATAGATGTGACAGCATTAGGGGCAGATGTGAATTTTATATACCAAACGGCGCCCTCCATGGACGGCAGGCAGATTGCTGTGTGCGAGCAGGGCAAGGGAATCTCTCTGTATGATGTGAATACCCTGGAGAAAGTGGATGTATTACAGGTGGACGGAAAAGAATATGCCGGGATAGACGGGCTGAGCTCGGTGAATCAGGTTGCTTTTACAGAGAATGACAGCAGGATCGTCTTTCTGGGAAACTGTATTGAAAATGATAAAGGGTATGTATGCTACGGAAGCGTAAAAACAGATGGAAGCAGCTTGGCCGTACATAGGGAGAATACATTTGACATTATGAATGTTTTTGCCGAGCATACCATATTCAGCGAGGAACTGCCGGATGACAGGACAAGCGGGCAGGTTTGGATTTACTATCCTATCCAGGATACATCCCAGATGGTACAGTTGTCTGAAAAGATAGAGAGCAGCCATGTATGGGGTTCCGATAAAGGAAACTGCTTCATCACAGCGGTAAGGAATGACAACGTAGGCTGGACGCTGCGATTGTATGATGTCAAAACATTAAAGCTGGTATCCACAAAAGTATATGAGGTTCCAAACACGGATGATTACCGGGAACCTCATATCTGTTATCTGGAAGACCAGCGGACAGCAGTATTGTTTCAGCGCCCGTATGGGGAAAATGAACAGTATAAAGTGGGCATTGTATCATTTCAGTAAAACTTTATGCATCAAGCCGCTTTGCCATGCAAGAAAGTATGGGAATCTATTGTGAAAATTTAAAGAAAGAAATGAAAGAAGACTGGCATTTGGAGAGGATTCATGAAGATAGAACTGATGGACATCCATAAAAAATATGGGAAGCAGGAAGTATTGAAAGGCATCTCCATCACCATGGAAAACGGCGTGTATGGACTCCTTGGGAAAAACGGTGCGGGAAAGACTACCCTAATCAATATTTTTCTGGGGCTTTTGAAAGCAGATTCAGGAAAGGTTATTGTGGACGGGAAAAACGCAGCGGGCATGGGCAGCCGGTTTTATGGGAATATAGGATATCTGCCCCAATATCCCCGTTTTTATAAAGAATTCTCCGTGCAGGAATTTATGGAGTATATGTGCGCGCTAAAAGGTGTTCCTGCGAAAGAGGGGAAGGAGCGTGTCAGGGAGCTGCTTGAAAAAGTAAACCTGTCGGGCAGCAGGAAGAAAAAAGTCGGCGCCCTGTCAGGCGGTATGCGCCAGAGACTGGGCATTGCGCAGGCTATGGTAAACCGTCCGGAAGTGCTGATCCTGGATGAACCTACTGCGGGCCTGGATCCGCAGGAGCGCATCCGTTTCCGGAATCTGATATCCGAGTTTGCGGAAGATCGGATTGTGCTCCTTGTCACCCATATTGTTCCGGATGTAGAATACATTGCCAGTCAGGTCATCATCATGGATCATGGCGAAATCATCCACAAGGGCAGGGTGGAGGAGTTGGAACGGACGCTTGCGGGAAAGGTGTGGCAGGTTACTACACGGGAAGAAAAGAGATTCCTGGAGGCAGAGGGGGTTTTGATTAGTAATATCAGGCGGGAGGGGGATAAAGTGAATATCCGGATGATTGCTGAGGAAAAGCCGGATCAAAGCGCAGTTCCCGCAGGGGCAAATCTGGATGAAGTATTCCTATACTGCTGTAAAGGGGAAGACTTATGCGAAGATTAGTTTATTACGAATTCCGAAAGCATTTTCTGACGCCGATAATGGTCTCGATATTTCTGGCTCTGCTTATGGTGGATACATTGAAGATATACAGTGTATACCAGGAATCATCCTTGTTTTCCAGCAGCAATCTTGCAGAATTTAAGGAGGCATATGAGGAGCTTTATCCAGTGTATGGCGGCGAAATCACGGTGGAAAAAATAAACAGCCTGTTGGAGATATACAGACCCATCTATGAAACAGTACAAAGTCAGACGGCTAGCACGAAAGAGGATGAAAACAGCTATACCTATAATGTGTATAGCGACGAGCTTTTTTTCCGAAAATGTTTTCTGGAGGAAATGGAGTATGACTATACCTATAGGTCGTATGCGGCGGAGATTGTTTCGGAAGCAAGGAAAAATATGGATTTTTATAAGGAAAGGGGCAATGTGTATGAATATAGGAAGAACTTATGCGTTGCAAGAGCTTTTTATGGCAGGGAAATAAAGGATTTCTATAATACGGAAATGTATCAGAGCCTGCTTTACTATGATTTTTCCTCCATTCTCATGCTGATGCTTATGGTCTATGGCTGTGCATCCGTGTTTGTAAAGGAAGAAGAAACGGAAATGAAATATATCATCAGGACTTCCCAAAGCGGGCGGGGCAGGACTTATCTGGCAAAGGTTTTTTCGGCCTTTTTGTTCCTTATGGTGGCAGGTGTTCTGTTTTCCATCTGGGACTACTTCCTGTTTTCCTTATTTTTCGGTGGAACAGAAAGTGCAGCAAGCCCCCTTTATGCAATCAGAGGCTTTCAGGATACGATACTGACCTTATCCATGGGGCAGGGATATCTGCTGCTTTCGGTGTTCAGGATAACAGGGATGTGTATGTTCTGCATGATATTCCTGTTCTTTTCGCTGGCTTCAAGGAGAATCATGGCAGCATTTCTGCTGAACTTCGTCTCCATAATGGTGTGCATATCAGCCTATGACCACATCTATAATAGTAGTCATTTTTGGAACCCAGTTTCATTCATCAGCGGCAGGAATCTGATTCTGCGCTCTGAATTCAGCAATCTGGCAGGATATCCAGTTCCAAAGTATATGATAGCAGGGGGTGTGGCAGTATGTTTAATCTTGGGGCTTGTGTATGCCGGGTGGATGTTATGGAAAAGGAGGTAAGCGGATGGGTGTCAGATGGTATGAATGGAAAAAGCTGATGTGCCATTCCGGGGGGTTGCTGATCGTTGTGGCATTCGTCCTGTTGGAAATTTTTCGGCTTATCATTTCCCATGGTTCAGGGTTGGCTGAAAACAAGCGGCACAGGACTTTTTATGAGCAGTACTTATCCTATGTGGTGGGAAAAGTGGACGAGGAGACGACAGATTTTTTTTCTGAAAGAAACGAGGAATTCAGCCGGGCGGAAAGCCTGTTGCAGACAATCTGCCAAAGATATTCTTTGGGAGAACTGACGGAAGAAGAATACCGCTCCCAGCTTGGGGAGTTGGAGCAACTCATGGCAGGCCAAAAGGGGTATGATGTCTTGTATAAACAGTATCTTTATGCCCGCGAAAATCCGGAAAACAGATATCTGCTTGATACAAATGCCTGGGATGCGCTGATTTCAGAGGAGTCTCTTGACATAGGGCTGCTTTTGGCAATTATGATTTTTGCGTTGCTGTGTTTTGGTAGGGAGAGCAGCGCTGAGATGGATATCGTTATCAGGATGTCGGCAAATGGGGAAAGGAAGACAGCAAAGGAAAAGATACTGCTTGTCACCATATTAAGTTTAGGGTCTTGTATGCTGGACTTCTGTATCCGAGTGGTGTTTTTTCAGTGTGGGTATGGGTTCACCAATGGGGATTACCCTGTCCAGAGTTTGGAGTTTTATTCCGGATATGCAGGCAGTATGAGCCTGATGGAAACAACACTCCGTATTTTTCTGTTTCGTATGGCAGGGTGTGCGCTGTGGGGACTGACTGTCAGTGCGGCGATTGTGGTGTTTCGGAAATATGCGGTTTCCATGTTGGCGACGCTCGCCCTGGTACTGCTCCCCTATTATGGACTCCCTAAGCAATATATGAAATATTATCTGCCGGGGCCATTGGGCTTTTTCATTGGAACGGGATATTATCAGGGAACGGTATCTGAGTATAATGAGATTACCCGGCAGGAAGTATATCAGTTTATTCAAGTGCCGGCGCATATAAAAGCGATTCTTGTTGTTGTCAATTTTCTTCTGGGGATGCTGATGGCGGATTTTATCTTAAGGGCATATACAAACCACTGGAGAAAAAAGACGGGAGGATATAAGGCAGGGGGACTCATTGGCGTGGTATTCTGCATGGTATGTCTTGGCGGATGTTCTGGCAGGGTGGCTTCGCAGGAAGCGCCAGAGGTTCTTTATAACCTGGATAACAGGTATTATTACGAGAGCAGCGACTATCTTGTTTATGTGGACTATGTTGCAGGGGGAGGTTCCTATATAGCTGTCAGGGAGAAAGAGAGCGGTAATATTTTCCCTCTGGTCAGGGATGTGTTCCGTGGAAATAAAGAAGTTTCTTCCTGCTTTTATGGAGAGGGAAACGATATTTATTACATGGAGCGCAGCTTTGACAATAAGAACAGATATTTTTCAAAGCTGTATGATACCATTTCTATTATATGTGTGGATTTGGACACCTTTGAAAGCCATACTATTTTTCAGGACAATGCCAACCAGGAGCGAACTTCCGCATTGGGGCTGTCTCGGATTGGGCAGGATGCCCCGTTTTACAGCGACATTGTGGCATTTGTGGTAAAGGAGGACATGATTTATTTTATATCGTCAGACGAGGTCAGCGAGGTCAATGCTTTAAGCGGAGGCAGAAAAACGCTTTTTTCCTATAACAGCGGAAATGTGGCCTATGATGGATATAACTTTTTCTTTCTGGATGATATGTCAAGGTTGCGAAAGTTTTCTTTGGAAGAAGAACGGGAGGAGACCGTCTGCGATATTGTGGCGGGAAAATTCCTGCTGGAAGGAGATGGAGTTTTATATACAGACAGGGAGCATGGTGCAGCGCTCACGGCGTTTTGCTTCAGTACGCAGGATAAAGAAATTTTAATCCGGGAGGAACCGCTAGTTTTTTATTCAGACGGGGATAACCTCTTTTTTGTCCCCAAGAGGGAATCCGTAATTTATGAGTTAGAGTCTGGAGGAGGCAGTCCAAAGGAAATAGGAACGAAAAAATCTGCGGTTGTTTATCCGTTTTCGTCCTATGGGTCCATATTCGTGCCGGATATGGAGACAGGAGAAATGGTGGAATATCAAAAATAAAGAAAAAGCGATGATATAAGGCGATTCTTATGATGTCCCATCATTGGGAAGAACACAGGGTATATGCAAAAATTTTTATCAGATCGACAAGAAAAATCAATTATAGGATGAACGCGCATCAAAAGCGCGGTACCCGGTATTCATGGATAATTGTGTTGTAGTATAGTGCAAAGAGCTGCACAGTGGTGTAATATATTTGATTTTGTAAAAAGTGGGGTGTAACGGCTTTAAATTGGATTGACAGATAGATTCCCCAGGAAAAGGGGGAAATCCCCAGGGGGAGGGGGATAGTCCCATTAAAGTTCCGACAATCAGATACCCTGCCATCCATTTGGCCAGCAACAAGACAGAAAAAAGCGATAAACAGGTCACAGCCTTTTATAAGCAATGGGCTGCGGCCTGTTTTCTTTTTATACAATTAAATCTTCCACCTGACAACAGGATAATCACCTGCCTATCACTCAAAAAGGCGGCCGCGGGATTCATGCGGCCGCCTTTTGTCGATAATTGTCGGAAAATGCGGTGCCGCAGCCCGCCCTCCGGTCTTGAACCTGAAAATTCAAAACCGGAGGAAAGGACAATGAGGAATTACAAGGACAGCGATTATGCCCTGAACAAGTTCAGCCAGGGCATTGTCTATAAATTTGCGGACGGCATCGTGGAGGTGACGCTGGAGGACTACCTGCGGGACAATCCGGATAAGACGGAGGCCGACTTTATGGAGCTGAAAGCCCTGTCAGATGACATTTATTACAGGCAGGACAGACAGGAATACCGGGTCAGCCATCTGGACGTGAGCATGAACGGAATGGAGGACACCGTTGCCGATTCTGCTCCTGCAGTCGATGAGGAACCGGACCAGGAGGACGAAGGGCGGAAAGCGCTTGCGGCGGCCAGGCGCCTGCTGGAGAGCGGAAAGCTGACTGCCGTGCAGAAGAGGCGGTTCATGCTCCACTTTTTTAAAGGGCTTTCCACAAGGCAGATTGCAAAACTGGAAGGCGTCCATCAGCGGGCAGTCTGGGACAGCCTGATGTGGGCAGAGAAAAAACTGAAAAAAATTTATGGGCAGTGACTCGTCATCCCCCCTGTTTTTTCACGTTGGGTGAAAGGAATTTTTTGAGCATCCTTTCACCCGCACATTGAAAACTTCATACGGGTGTGGTGGATACACGTTGACAGGCCGGGAGACCGGAAGCGACAAGCCGGGACGCGCCAAGACGATATGCCAGGGATTTTATCTTAAGCATACTCCGAGCGATCCAGTCCGTGGCGGTGACGCCCCGTGGTGGGGCGGATTGCGATGACCCCTGTCACTTATCATGGTACTTCTGCCGAAAAACGGCAGCCCTGAAAAATGGGAGAACGCATCACCCCTGTTTGAGAAAGAACAGGGGGCGGCTTTTATGGTGTCCGTAGGATGTTAGATACATTCCTATACCAGCGGAACGTCAGCCACACC
Organism: uncultured Acetatifactor sp.; assembly: GCA_910584865.1. Taxonomy (GTDB): domain Bacteria; phylum Bacillota; class Clostridia; order Lachnospirales; family Lachnospiraceae; genus Acetatifactor. Next base: position 11,390 of record CAJUCE010000011.1, on the reverse strand, counting down.
TACAACCATAACAAGCATACTGGAGAACGCTGCACATAGCGTTCCCGAATGCTGAGGGAATGATTTAGATTTTCTTGAGCCGGGATTTTTCCGGCTTTAGAAAATCTTCATTCCCTGCACACTTCTATCGGAGCGATAGATACCATGCGGCGGAACCGGCCCCTTTGTCAACAGATAACCAACCTTTGCCGTTTTCCGCCGTATGCATGTATCGCTCCTTTAGGATTCAGAGGAGGCTTAAAAATTGAGTGAGGAATGGACTGTCTGCACAGCGGACATACGGAACAGGATACATGAGGCAGGGATCTTCCGGACGGATGAAAGAATTGTGTTGACCACAAAAAGCTGTGTATTACTGGAACACTTTACAGGAAAGGCATACAGCTACCGCATGGTGGATTTACATACTTTAAAGGCAAAGAGGCTGTTTTCAAGGCCCACGCCACTGAATGAGGCAGGATATCGGAGAGCCATAGAGAAAATGGCGGCGCAGTCAGAGGACGGGACAGCATTTATGCAGGATGGCAATCCGGGAGCGGGCGAATTGCTCGCCCATATTTTCTACGACATCCTGCCGGAGTACGGACTGGTATTGAGAGAGAACCAGCTTTCTCTTTCCCTTGCCATGCTGGAAGCCATGGAGAAAGAAAAGGTGGCATTATGTGAGGCTGAGGTAGGAACAGGGAAGACCCATGCATATCTCATGGCGGCGGTCATCTACCGCCTGTTTCATGGAGAAGGGCAGCCGGTGGTTATCTCAACCTCCACCATTGCCCTGCAGAAAGCATTGACGGAAGAGTACATCCCCCAGATTTCCGGGATTCTTCTGGAACACCGCATCATTGAGGAACCTTTGACCTTTGCGGTACGCAAGGGAAAGAACCACTATGCCTGTGACAGCAGGGTAAAGACTTATTTATCCTCAGTCAGCCATAATAACCGGCCGGAGGATAAAAAGCTGATTGAGATTTTAAAGGCTCTCTTCGTGGGAGCCGCATCCCTTGACCTGGACGGCCAGCCCCTTACAGACTATGTAAAAGAGCGGATCTGTGTGGAGAACTGCAAAAACACCTGCGAATTTTCCAGTGTATGCCGTTACCGCACTTTCCTCAGAAAGTCCAGCCAGGGGAAGGCGGATTTCCAGATTGCCAACCACAACCTTGTACTGGCAGATATCCTGAGCAGGAAAGGCGGAAGAAACCGTCTGCTCCCGGAACATGGCATCTTAATCTTTGACGAAGCCCATAAACTTCCGGAGGCTGCCAGACAGATGTACGGGGCCAGCTTTGAAAATGTGGAGCTGGAGCGTGTGGCGGCCAGCATCATCAGGGCGGTGGCAGGCAGACCGGAAAAGAGAGGGGCGCTTTCTCTGTGTGGGGAAATGCTGGAACTGAACACAGCCCTGTTTGAAAACCTGAAAAAATATGCAGGGGCGCGGTATGACAACAACAGCAGGGAAGTCATATTCACACCGTCAGTCCTGTTATCCCTGAAAGCACTGTCAGCTGTGGTAAAGAGCCTGTCAGTGCTTTTCTATACCGCAGACCGAAAGAATACGGCATATAAGCATATTTCCGGCAGACTGGAACAGAAGCAGGAGAAACTGGCGGTACTTTGTGACTATGAGGATTTTATCTGCTGGCTGGAATATACAGGGGTGACGGCCTGCAGGCTCTGCATTCTGCCGAAGCACCTTGACTTCCTGCTCCATGAGGACTTATGGAGCAGCGGGAGACCGTATCTCCTGACTTCGGCCACCCTGTCCGTAGGCGGTGATTTCAGCCGCTACATGCACCAGACAGGGATTGACCTGCTGAACCGGAAACAGATTCTGACCGTGAGCAAGGCATCGCCCTTTGACTACTGGAACCATGCCTTACTATACCTGCCAGAAGATATGCCGTTTCCCAATGTTAGGAAAACAGCTTACCGGAAGGCGGTGGGGGACAGGCTGGAGGAACTGATCCGGCAGAGCCACGGGCATACGCTGGCACTGTTCACATCCTACCGGATGATGGAGATGGTGTATCAGGAGCTTGCAGAGAGGATAAAAGATTTTCCGCTGTTTTCTATGGGAAAGGGGAGGCTGGAGGCTATCCGGAAGTTCCGCAGGAGCGGGAACGGAGTGCTGCTTGCCAGCGACAGTGCCGGGGAGGGAATCGACCTGGCCGGGGATATCCTTTCGTCTCTTATAGTGGTGAAGCTGCCTTTTCCTGTGCCGGATCCGGTATTGGAGTATGAGAAGTCTTTCCATGAGGATTTCCATGAGTATCTGGCAGAAGTCATTGTGCCGGAGATGCTGATGAAGCTGCGCCAGTGGATTGGACGAGGCATACGCAGGGAGACAGATACCTGTGTGTTTTCTATCCTGGACTGCAGAGCCAGCGGGCGGTATAAGAATGATATTCTGGCGGCCCTGCCGGATATGCCGGTAACGGAGAGGATAGAAGATGTGGGTGTCTTTATCAGGAGCAATAAGCCGGAGAACTATTTTGGGAATCAGGAATAAGTTGGCAGAGATTTTGAGCGGATGTCGGCCAGGGCAGGGAGAAAGGCGGAAAAAATGAGGTTATTGTGCGAGATAGGCGGGCTTGCTCTGGCAGGCCTGTTTATCCTCTTTTTGGGGATAGATGTAGCGATTATACAGGTGGGCCGGGTTAGGGATAATATGGAAGAATCAGAAGCGGATAAAGTAACATGAATAGGACAATCCGGTTTTTTCATATGATATACAACATATTAGGTGGGAGGGATTGACAATAAATACCATGTTGGATTTAGAACAGTTACGGTCAGTCAATCCTGACGAAGTCAATAGAAGCGAACTTGTAGATATTCAGGATATTATGGTGGAAAGTCATCTGCCAAAAAAAGAAAGAATTGCAGATTATATTCAAAAAATAAAGAATCCTTATTTATGCAAATGCGGAAATATGGTGGTGCAGTCTGTTTTTGAAGAAACGGATATTACTCTTGTAGACAGGCTGATACAGTATTTCCGAATGACATGATACCAATGAAAACAGTCATTGGAAGATGGTGTAATCAGAAAGCAATTACTTAAAAAATGCCTGGACGCACAGCAATTATTGTGATAGACTTTAGTCAGGGATAAAGAAATAGAGACAGCATACATACAAGACCATCCTAATGTGTTTTTCTGACTACAAAAACATGTTAGGAGGTCTTTTGTTTTGTCGGACAATACAGGTATCAAAAAAATATATCAGGCAGCTTTGTACATCCGCTTGTCAAAAGAGGATGGAGACAAGGCAGAGAGTAATAGCGTTTCCAATCAGAGGGATTTGATTTATTCGTTTTTAAAAGACAAAAAAGATATTCAGGTCTGTGATGAAAAAGTGGATGACGGGTATAGCGGAGTAGGCTTTGACCGGCCGGCACTGATTTCCATGCTGGAGGATGTAAAGCAGGGGAAAATCAACTGTATTATCGTAAAAGATTTATCTCGTTTTGGACGTAATTATATCGAAACAGGAAGATATATACAGCAAATTTTTCCCTTTCTGGGAGTACGCTTTATTGCTATCAATGATCACTATGATAGTGAGGATATAGATAGTCAGACAGACAATATTATTCTGCCCTTCAAAAATCTTATGAATGATTCCTATAGCCGGGATATTTCTATCAAAGTAAGAAGCCAGATAGAAGTGCGGCAAAAACGTGGAGATTACATTGGTAGTTTTCCTGTATATGGCTATTTTAGAGACCAGGAACAAAAAGGGAAACTGGTGATAGATTCTGCGGCAGCAGAAGTAGTCAGAGATATTTTTGATATGCGCATCAAGGGATATAATAACCGGAGAATTGCGGATTATTTGAACGAACACGGTATACCGTCCCCCATGGAATACAAGATGTTGCTGCACTGGCGTTATACGACTTCGTTTAAATTGAAACCACAGGCAAAATGGTCTCCAATGGCAGTGGAGCGTGTTTTAAAAAATGAGATATATACGGGTGTTATGGTTCAGGGAAAGGAGAAAACCCTGAACTATAAAGTGAAAAAGCGGATAAAGGTCGATAAAAAAGATTGGATTCGGGTGGAAGATACCCATGAAGCAATTATTTCAAAAGAGGATTTCAATATCGTTCAAAAACTGATGCTCCGTGATACACGCACAGCACCTGACGGAACACAGCTGTATCTTTTTTCAGGACTATTGCGTTGTGGTGATTGTGGGGGGAATATGGTTCGGAAAAAGATTCGGTCTGCCGGAGGTGAATATTGCTATTATATTTGCTCCAATAATAAAAATGATAAGTCTGTATGCAGCAGTCACAGAATAAGGGAAGATGTTTTGAGTAAAGTAGTGTTGGAAATGATTAGAACACACCTTTCTCTTATCAGTACAATGGATGAGTTGAATGGAATCATAGCAAAATTACCCTTACAGGAACTGGAAGTGCAAAAGAAATGCAGACAGTTGGAGGAACGGCAAAAGGAACTGATCAGATATCAGAAATTGAAAATATCCGTGTATGAAGATTATAAGGAAGCCCTTTTAACAAAAAAGGAATACCTTGAAATGAAAGAAGATTATGAGGTGTCCTGCAGGCAGCTGGAGGAGGCAATTGAAACTCTGGAAAGCGAGGTATCTTCACTGGTAAAGGAAAAAGGACTTCATAGCCCATGGATTGAACGTTTGAAAGACAAGGGGAATATTTCTGAACTTGATCGAGGTCTTTTAGCAATGACAGTGGAAGAAATCATTGTGATGGATTCGGAACATATTAAGGTTCACTTCAAATACAGGGATGAGTTTGAAATCGTGCTGCAAGTGTTGGAAGCGGCCATGGCTGAAAGCAAGATCAGAGAAAATATATCCAATGCAGAGAGTGAGCAAATGGAGCATTTTTTGCTGACAGCGAGAGAGGGGTGAGCGTATGGCAAGAAAAAGCAGAAAAACGCTGCGGACTGAAAACAGGCAGCCTCAGCCAGAGATTCTTTATCATACGGCGATTTACGCACGTCTTTCAATTGAAGATAATGGAATACAGGGAGATTCTATAGAGAACCAGATAGAAATGATAGAGAAATATATCAGCGGATGCCAGGATTTGGAAGTGGTTCATACCTTTGTCGATAACGGAGAAACAGGTACAAATTTTGAGAGACCTGCATTTTCAGACATGATGGAAGCAGTAAAAAATGGGTCGATAAATTGTATTGTAGTAAAGGACTTATCGCGTTTTGGACGAAATTATCTGGAAACCGGCAATTATCTGGAAAAAATATTTCCTTATCTGGGTATCCGTTTTATTTCGGTTAATGACCATTTTGATAGTCTGCATGGTGGAAAAAGCGATACTCTGTTGGTTCCGCTTAAATCTATTCTGCATGATACTTACGCAAAAGATATTTCCCGAAAAGTAAGTTCGGCTATAGACATAAAAAAGAAATCAGGTAAATTTATGGGTAAGATTCCGCCCTATGGATATGTACGGGATGAGCAGTATCGTTATAAACTGTGTGTGCATGCCGAAAGAGCAGAGATTATCCGTATGATTTTTAAATGGCGGGCAGAAGGATTGGGTTCAGTTTCCATTGCTCACCGACTGAATGATATGGCAATTCCCACACAGCTTCAACTTCGTTACATGGAAGGACATAATGATGGGAAAGAAAATGCTTTGTGGCGTGGGTCTGCTGTTGTGGACATCTTGAAGAATCCCTGCTATATAGGCTGTATCGTAGAGAGAAAAGGCAGCAACCTTCTTTGTAAAGGACGGGAGAATAAAGTGATTCCGGAATCAGAATGGAATTTGATTGAAAATACCCATGAACCAATCATAGACAGAGAGACTTTTGAAAAAGTCCAAAGGCTGATTTCGGAAAGCAGACGAAAACGGGAACAACAGGTAGCCGAAAAATCCTACAGACAGAGAACGGAAAACATTTTAAGCGGAATAGTTCAATGTGGGATATGCGGTAGTGGTGTCCATCGTGACAGCGGTTATTTTCGGAAAGACGGGTCGCTGGTTCATTACAACTATTACTGTTCCAATAAGTACATCAAGACAAAGGGCTGTTCTTCCAGGGCCGTTGATGAAGCAGAGCTGCATAATTATATTTTTCAGGCCTGTAAGAAACAGCTGGAACTTTTGGTTGATATGAAGGAACTGATGGATGACATGCTTGAAACCGCAAAAAACAGTCCATATATCAGCAGGCTGAAGGAGGAAATTCGTATTCTGGAGGAGAAGCAACAGAAATTGAGGAGAAAGAGAAACGACCTTTATGCTGATTTTAAGGATGGCCTTCTCACGGAAAAGGAATATGCCGTTACACGGGACAAATACATGACTGATAGTGAACAATTAAGGAAACAATTGCAGATTGCAAATACAAAACTGCAAGAGAACAGTCAGATACCAATTGTGACGACAAATTGGATTAATAATTTAATTTGTTTTAAGGACACGAAGAAATTGACAAAGGAAATGTGTTCTGTCATGGTTAAAAAGGTAGTATTGAACGAAAATTCCGTGAGTATTCACTTTACATTCACAGATGAATATGAAAAGGCTCTTGCATTTTTGAATGGTTTTGCAAAGAAAAGTGGTGAAGAAACATGAAAAAGCATGTTATCGGACTGTATTTAAGATTGTCGGACGAGGATGACCGTGAATTTCAGGAGAGCAATAGCATCACATCCCAACGCGAAATATTAACGAATTATGTGAGAAATCACAAGGAATTTGCAGACTATAGAGCGGTTGAGTTTTGTGATGACGGGTATAGTGGGACAAATTTTGCAAGGCCCGGGGTACAGAAAATGCTTGAGCAGGTAAAGGCGGGAGTGATTTCTGTCATAATGGTAAAAGATTTTTCACGGTTTGGGAGAAATTATATAGAGGTTGGCAATTATCTGGAGCAGGTGTTTCCTTTTCTCGGTATTCGTTTTATTTCGGTAAATGATGAATTTGACAGCGGAGTTGCTGATTTTTCCGGAGAGTTTTTTGATGTTGCATTCAAAAATCTGGTGCATGATTTATACAGCAAAGATCTTTCAGAGAAAATTATCAGTGTAAGGCAAATGAAGGCCAGGCAGGGAAAATTTATTACCCCATATGCTCCCTATGGCTACTTGAAATCTTCGGAGCAGAGTCTGATTCCGGATGCGGAGGCAGCCCCAGTGGTTCGCAGGATTTTTCATATGGCACTGGAGGGGATACCGAAAGCCCACATTGCCAATGCCTTGAACAGGGAGGGGGTTCCTGCACCATTGATGTTGCGGCGGCAGAGGGGAGAACACTTTCCATGTAAAACGGTGAGTGAGAAGAGTGTCTGGAGAACAGCATCTATTTTCTCAATCTTGAAAGATCAGCGATATGTCGGTGATACTGTGTATGGAAAGGTGAAGCCGACAGCTGTAGGAAGCGGGAAAGACCGTAATGTGCCCAGAGAACAATGGATTATCGTCCCAGATACTCATGAGGCTATTATTTCCCGTGAAGTATTCGAGAGAGTAAATATGGGAATACAGAAGCGCGGTACCTACCATCGGGAGGAAATGGCACCACTTAGGGATAAGGTTCGCTGTGCCGGTTGTAACCGCATTATATCAAGGGTAAAAAGAGTCCGGTCTAAGGGGACAAAAGGAGCAACATACCGTTGTGGTATTCAGAATATGACAAAGGAATTTGGATGTTGCCCTCAGACCTTAGAAGAAAGCGAGATAGAAAATGTCATATTGGCTATGCTTCAAAAGATGGCTGCAGTAGTTGCTGACAGGGAAATTGTGGAAATGTCAAGATGCTCTTCGGCCAGCAAGACTGCAGAAACAGAGAGACTTCTTATTAAATATGAAACGGAAGTCAATAGGTTGACAAGTCAGAGGTTGGAAAAATATGAGGCATACAAGGATGAACTGTTGTCACGGGAAGATTTTATAAAGGAAAAGATGGCATTGGACGAGCAGATAAACACGCTTTTGTCAGAGATTGAAAAATGCAGGCAGAAGGTGTATGATGTAAAACATACAGATGTTGAAGAACCAGATGCCGTTCTGCGGCTGGGACAGTTTGCCCCTTTTGACTCTCTGACCAGAGAGATGGTGGAGACTTTTGTGGAGCAGGTCTACATCTGCCAGGATGGTTCCCTGCGGATTGAGTGGAAATTTAAAGATTTTTCAAAAATTTTTTAGCCCTAACTTGACAGGAGAGTATGTGAGCCGGATCGAGAAGAAAGCTTTAGGGAAACTGCGGGAGAAGTTCGAGGAGAAGTAAAGAGTAAGGAGCAGCAGCGGCAACCTATAGACGGCTGCCTCCTGTGTTGCTCCTATTTTTTATTGCTAATCGGAAATCAGCAGCTGGACCCGGTTCTGAATGATGGCCGCCGCATCCTGCGCCGTTTTTCCTCCATTGAAAAATGCCTCGGACTCTTCGGAAAGAATGGAGATAATGGACTGTTTCATCGCACTGTCCGGCGTAAAGTCGATTTGTTTTAATAAATCCATCAGAGCATCTGCATCCTGCTGCTCCATGGCATAGTACTCATGTAAAATGCCGTCCCGATAATAGGCAGATTCCGGATTTATGATAGGATTTCCCTCACTGTCCTTTATGATTTTTTCGTCGACTATCAGGTAATTCGGTGTGGTAATATCCTCCGCGATCTGCTCCAGCAGTGTCAGCCTGGTGGGAAATCGATAGGTGTAGGATGAGTACTTGTATGCATTTTCCGTCTGCAGAAAATACTGTAAAAATGCCCAGGCTCCTTCTTTATGTCCGGAATTTGAAACAATGCCAAGGGCGTTATCTACGGACACGATAAAGTCCATGTGGCCATTCAGGGTCGGAAGGCCCCGGAGGATCGAAACTTCTTCGGAATCTGCCACAATGTGATGATAATTCTCAAAACTGTTGATAAATCTGGGGTTGAGCAGACTTTCCCGGGAAGTATTTTGGGGGAGCGTCTGTTCTTTAATCCATTCTAACAATGAGCAGAATTCCTGGCTTTCCAGATCACATGTTCCACGTTCCCAGTCGATGAAGTTTTCCATAATATAGTCTGAGAAAAAGAGCTGCAGTATGATATCGGGCTCATCCCAGTCACCTGAGAACAGCGATACATCATAGGTCTCTGCCGTCGCCATCAGACTTTCTACGGTCCATTCTTCGGCTTCCAGCGCTCTTTCATCCGTAACAAAGGCGCCCATAAAGGTGAATGCCTTAGGTATGCATACAAGCTTTCCGTTCAGCGTATAGCCTTCCAGCAGATTGCCCAGAAAGTCTTCCTTTTTTATCGTTACATCTGCCTTCATATAGGCATTTAAATCTTCCAGCGCACCTGCATCCGCATATTTTGTGATGTCCAGAAAAGATAAATCCAGAAGGTCCGGCGCCTGCTCCTTTGAGGTAAGACTGCTGTCCAGCCGAGTAAAGGCGCCGTCTCTATTTTCCATTGTGGCGCCATAGGATTCTATTGTGACATGATACAGGTCACTGGACCGGTTGAATTTTACGACAGCTTCCTGCAAGTCCCCTGTGGGAGAGAGGGATGCCAGCGTGATCTGTTCCTTTTGCGGGACTTCCTCCGCAGGCGTCTTCACCAGGAGAGTCAGCATCTGCCAGCTTCTTTCCGTATCCGGGCTGTTTTCAATAGTCACAACTAAGAACTGCTCCTCGGTAAGCTGCATCAGGGCCTGTACAGAACTTTTATAGATATCGCTGTCCTCCCAACGCAGCAGAGCTTCTCGGGATCCATCTTCCATATGATATTGATAGAGCCAGCCGTCAGTTTCCCCGATGAGGAGACCGTTCAGACCTTCATATAAAACAGACATGCTTAAATCTTCCGAAAGAGCTTCCACTTCGGTTAGCTTCGGCGTATTGCCTTTTTGAATCGTATAGACCTCTCTGGATCCGCTGACGCCGTTATTTACGACAAAAAGAATCTCTCCTCCGGGCAGCTTCAGCAGAGATTTCCGGATCAGAAAGCTGCCGCCGAGCTCTGCATCCAGGGTAAGTGTTCCGGTAAGTTCACCGTTTTCGTCATAGCGCCAAATGGCATCATTTGCCAAAAGATAGGCATTTCCGTCAGGATCCACAGCCAGTAATTGGCCGGAGGTGATACTCGTTTCAGGATTTTCTTCCTCCATCCGGATACGGTAGATGACCTCTCCGTCGGCAGAGCGCTTGTGCAGGGTAAGGCGGGGACTTTCAAAATACGGGCTGGAGCAATAATACAGATTTTCCTCTCCGTCCACTGCAAAACATAAAATATCTTCTTCCGCTGCCAGTTCCGAGAAAGAGGCGATCTCCTCTTTTTTTCCGAAATCCAGTTCCTCGTCCAGAGGGATCCGATATAGGGCGTCTTCCAGGAAATACAGCGCATCCTCCGACACCTGGAAATTGGTATGGTCAAGCGCAAAGCCATTGGACACAGAAGCATTCAAAACGGAGTGGGGGACATAGAGACAGGCATTGCCGTCTTCTTCCTGCTCTCGTTTTCCGCAGGCTGACAGGAACAGGATTCCGGCACAAATAGCGGCAGCGGCCCATATTTTGTTTCGGATTTTCTCAGAATATCTTTTTGCCATATATAACCTCGCAGTATAGGGATTTTGCATCCGCAGGCAACGGCAAAAGCAGAGAGGCCGGTCTTTGTTGCAGCGGTGCAATTACATGAGGTCTATTTATAGTAGACCCAACTACAGCCTATCAGAAAAAAGTTTCTGTGTCAATATTTATACCATAATTTGGGTTTATTTTTAGTTTTTTTGCATTTATAGCAGTACTTTCTTGCAGTCTGATAAAGTGCTCTGCAGCGCACAAGCAGTTTATATTGTTACTGTTCATTTGGTGCCGCCGCGTGGTGTTTTTGTGCGTATTTTGCAGGAAAACCCAGGCGACCGAAACAGTTGCTTCGGTCTTATATTTCCGCAACTTCCGGGAAACTGTGCCGCGAGTCTTGACGGAACATATGGGAAAGATTATAATGAATTTAATTTGCAAGAGAAATTGTGCAGATGAGGAGGCAGAAGATGGCAAAAGTAAGATTAGGCAGGACTGAAATTACAACGGAGAAAAATGCGTTCGGGGCGCTGCCCATACAGCGGATTTCCAGAGAAGAGGCAGTGAAGCTTTTGCGGAAGGCTTACGAACATGGAGTGACCTTCTATGACACGGCGCGCTTTTACACGGACAGCGAGGAAAAGGTGGGAGAAGCCTTTGACGGTATGAGGGAGAAAGTGATCATTGCCACGAAGACAGGAGCCGTGGATGCGGAAGGCTTTTGGAAGGATATTCATACTTCCCTGGATAATCTGCGTACGGATTATATCGATGCCCGTGTTATAATAGGGCTAAGTTAGAAGAAACCCAGTAAAATCAAGGGGTTAAGCCTAATTTAGTCCTATTTT
>CAJUCE010000010.1:94354-140640 GCA_910584865.1 uncultured Acetatifactor sp. | reverse complement strand
TTGACAATATATCAAGTCACTTTTCTTTACAAAAAAATCAGCAGGAGAACCATGATAGGCTTTCCTGCTGTTCTTTTCATAATTTTAAATCCGGCTCCAATGAGAAAACTCCGCCGTCAGATATAAGCCGGGAAACTGCTGCATTCTCCACTTTCCCCGCTTTGCTTAACTGTTCCGGCGCAAATAAATGGAATATTGTCTTTATGGCAAAGGCATGGGTCACTACCAGTATATTGCTGTTTTCCCTTACTCCATGCCTTTGGGCCATATCCATGAATGCGGCTTTCAGGCGTTCTTCTATTGTCTGGAACGTCTCTGCCATTCCTGTTGTGTCATGTTCATAGATGGCATCCGCAACATCGGGAAGACGCTTATTCAGCTCTGCAAAAGACGCCCCTCCCAGCCAGTCCGCCACTTTTTTTATAAAAACAGCGTTGTTTTCTGCCTCCATGTTCCCTAAACACCATTCCCGGAGCCTTGCATCCTTTTCTATTGGCATGCCCTTCTTTTCGCCTGCTTCCATGATTAGCTCCGCCGTCTGTATGGCGCGGAGCATATCGCTGGTATAAACCGCATCGAAGTCAATGCTTTTCAGCTTATGGCCTAATTCAACAGCCGTCTGCTTCCCTGCATCGGTAAGCGGTGAATCCGCCCACCCCTGCGCACGGTCTAAGCTGTTTAAAAGGGTCTGCCCATGCCTGACTATGTAAAAACAAATCATGCTTATCACCTCCGCTGACAGTATACGGAATCGTCACCAAAATGGCAAGCAGTTACTTTTAAGGTATTACCTATCGAATTGGTAAGTATTATTCCATTTCCCTGACCATTTTTCAGGAATAGAAAACACTAAAGGACTACGCAAGCAGCCATTTTCACTATTCCATTTAACTTTTATCGTTTTACTCATACACTATCACGGAAACCCTTATATTATCACGAAAACTCCCAGCAGGTTTCCGTGATAATACAGGCAGTTTCCGTGTTCGTATAAGGGTTTTGCCTGATAGTATTGACTTTTGCCTGATAGTACAGAGGTTTCCGTGCGAGTATCCGAGTTTCCGTGATAATATCCGAGTTTTGCCTACGAGTATAAACTATCAGGCAAAAGAACCCCAGAACAACTGTTCGCGCCCTCACTAATGTAAAAATGCCCCCAAAAGCACACAAAAATAATGTAACTTTCAAAGCTATGTAGTGCCACAAACGCCGTATTTACGGGCTTTCTCGACTTTCCGTGTCCGTATCTGCCGGAAACTAAGACACCTCTGTGGGCCAAAGAGATCATACCCGGCCTGGGGATGGCGCTCCCTCCGATCAGCGCCGCCTGGGAAATGGTATGATGAGGGCTTCTGAAAGGCCGTCGGGTCACCAGGGCTTCCCCCTCTTTCAGCAATCCGGCCACGCTGACCACCGATGTGACCTCCAGGCTTTCTTCCAGGGTAAGGGGCGGCAGGATCCCGGGAATCCGCTTCGCAATCATGGATTTTCCGGCGCCCGGAGGCCCGGTCATCAGCAGATTATGAAAGCCTGCCGCAGCAATCTCCGCCGCTCTTCTGGCCTGTTCCTGGCCTGTCACATCCATAAAATCCCAAGGCTCTCTCCCCTCTTCTCTACCTCTGGCAGTCTGCGCAAACATCTCTCCTGTATCCACCGAAACCACCGTGAGAATCCCGGGACGCTCTTCTTCTCCCGCCATTAGGAAATGCAGAATGTCCAAAATATTCCCGGCCTCCCACACTGTCATGCCCGGGACCACCGCAGCTTCCCGGGCATTGGCAGCCGGCACGACACATTGGCTGACCCCGCCTTCCCGGGCAGCCTGTACGATGGGCAATACGCCCTTCACCTTTTTCACCTCACCGTCCAGGCCCAACTCCCCCAGAAACAAAATGTCCTCCGCAGCGCCCGAAGGCACCATTTCAAGTGCCTCCAGCATCCCTACCGCAATGGGCAGGTCAAATGCCGTCCCGTCCTTTTTACGGTCAGCCGGAGAGAGGTTGACTGTAATGCGCTTGGGCGGCAGATGGAACCCTACATTTTTCAGGGCCACCGTCACACGCTCTCTGGATTCTCTCACCTCCGTACTCAGAGATCCCACCATGAAAAAAGCCGGAAGACCATTTGCCACATCTACTTCCACCAAGACAAGATAAGCCGAGACACCATGGAGAGCCCCGGTAATAATCCTACTATACATAAATTCCTCCAATCAAACTTAAAAAATCGGATTTCATTGTAAATGCTTAAACGGATTTTTACGGAAATCAATGAAAATTGCCGAAAAAAAGAATTTCTGATACCGTCCCGGGGACCTCTTCCAGATCCGACCGGGACGTCTGTTGACTTCTGCCAAACTGTGTAAAATATTATGAGGCGCTTTCCTGACACGCCGGCTCTGCTTTCTCTACATTGCCGAAAGCTGCTTCCACGCTGCCCTGTATGTACCGTGCAGCCGTATCCGAACCAATTTTTCCCTGGGCGTACAGCCTGCCCACAGCCTCTTCCATGGTGACCATCCCCGGATCCCTGTCCATCGCCTCGGGAAGCCTGCACATATCGCCGTCCCGAAGAATATGCCTCACCTCCGGCGAGGATAACAAGACTTCAAATGCCGCTATCCGCCCCCCGCCATTGTCCGTTGGCAGCAATCTCTGGGACACCGCAGCCTCCAACACATCGGCAAGCCGTCCCCGAATCCTCTCCTGCCTGCCGGGCGGGAATAAATCGATCATACCCTCTATGGCATTCACCACATTGGAAGCATGCAGGGAAGAAAACACCAGGTGCCCGGTCTCCGCCGCCGTAATCGCCGCGCTGACCGTCTCCCAATCCCGCATCTCCCCCACCAGAATCACATCCGGATCTTCTCTTAAAACCGCTCTCAGGGCAGCCGCATAGCTCCTGCTGTCCAGACCGATCTCCCGCTGATTGACCATGGACTTCTTATAGGGATGGATATATTCGACGGGATCTTCCAGGGTGATGATGAGGGCTTCCCTGTTCTCGTTTATCTGGTCTATCATAGCGGCCAATGTAGCCGATCTGCCGCTTCCGGAAGGTCCTGTCACCAGAACCAGGCCGCTCTCCCTCTCTGTCAGTCCGATGACGGATTCCGGCATCCCCAGACCCTTTGGCGAAGGCAGCTTCGCATCCACCAAGTGCAGCGCAAATGCCACACTGCCTTTCTGCTTATAAGCGTTTGCACGGCATCTTCCGCACCCGGGAACCGTGAACGAAAAATCGTATTCCCCCTTCTCCTCAAATGCGGCCCGCTGTGTCTCGGGCATGATATGAATCAGGAGATCCAACGTATCCGACGGATTCAGCCGGGAATAATTCATGGAAACCAGCCCGCCGTTTACACGCATCTTCGGCACAATCCCTGCCGCCAGATGCACGTCGCTGGCGCCGGCTTCCCTGGCCGTACGCAGGATTTCTTCTATTGAAAGCGGGGCTAGCGTAGATTTTACAGACATTGACGACTTGATTCCTTTCCTGAACCTTTTTTTATTATAGCTGCTTTTACCGTAAATGGCAATTAAAAAAGTATAAATTAATTCGCTTCCGCTTTATCCTTTTCAAGGATGCGCGAAGGCTGAGAGACCACAGTGGCATAGTCAGGAACATCCCCGTTCACCACCGCACCGGCTCCGATTTTCACATGATCGCCGATTTTGATATCCCCCAGGAGAATGGCCCCTGCTCCAATGAGACAATGGTTTCCTACAACCGGCGCTTTCCGGTTCACCTCGCCGATGGTCACATTCTGATAAATCCGGCAGCCCTCCCCTACCTGCGCAAACCGGGAGATAAATATCCCGTGCAGGCCGTGGGGGAGCTCCGGAATCCCGCCAAACACAGTGTCAGGCCCTATGTATCCTCCGTGTCGATGGGCGCTTCTGCTCATCAGAAAGGTTAAAATATCCCTGAACCATCCGTGCTTCGCCTTTTTTTGCATTCTGTACAGCTTCCAGAAATGATGCAGATTGTCGCCTCTTGAATAATCGATTATCCTTCTTCTGATACTCATCCCAAGTCTTTCTCCAATACTTTTGTACTCCGGAAACTGCCGCTTTTATCGTGTTCTTTCTATTTGGGGCTCGTTTTTATTCCGGCTTCACATAGGCTCCGCTCAATTCCGTCCACTTTCCGTTCTCGCAACGGCTGATATCACTGCTTATGGCACAGACCTTAAAATAGTACTTGCCGGGGCCCTTTCTTTTGGACATTTCCTCCAGAGTCCGGCATACAATGACGCCTGTCCGATCTGCCGTCAGATTTTCATCAGCAAAAACCAGCTGCGGCGTATCCGAATGCAAAGACGCATAATAAACTTTCACGGCATAGGAACGCAGATAGGGACTGCAGACCTGATTTGTAATCCGCACGGAAGGCCACTGCCAGACTGCGCCGAATACCTCAGGCAGCCTTTCCTTGGGCCGGATATACAGCCAGTTTAAGGAACGGGCCGTCTCACTGTCCTCATAATTTACTCCGTCCCCCAAAGCTGTGACGGTGAAATAATACCAGCCTGTCTCCAGTATTTTCTCTTTCATATGAATAGAGATCAGTGTCAAACTAAAACGGGTAAACTGCAGTTTGCCGCCACAACTCATTGCAATCACCAGTTCGCCCTTCTCCTCCGGCTCACCGTCCCCGCCGGCTTCTATATCGCTCGTATTGACCCGATAAAGTTCGATCTCAAACCGGCCCTGGTGACCGTCGTCAGCCTCCCAGCTCATACACCCGACTCTCTTCTCGTACTCCCCGTCCGCTGTCCGCATGGGAGAATAATATCTTCCCCACTCCAGATTCACAGGCTTCTGGTTTCGCACCCTGCCTTTCCCGCCGGAAGCACCTGCATCGTTTCCCATTCTCCTACCTCCTTCAACCTTCTCTTATGTTATCGGTTTCTCCTTTCTCAGTTTAACATAAGAACAATACGCTGTAAACCATTTTTCCGCTCTTTTGTATGAAAGCAATCTCATCCCATCTCCACCGCCGGGAACACAATACGCATCTCAAAGCCTTCTCCCAACCGGGAATCCGCTTCCATTATCAGCCCCAGATCCCCGGCAATCTCTCCGGCCAGGTAGAGTCCCATTCCGGTGGCCTCCTTCCTGCCCTCCCCCGAGTGTCCGGTAAAGCCTTTTTCAAAAATATACGGCAGATCGCAACTGCGCACGCCCGTCCCGTTATCCCGGACGCATAGTATGGAGCTCTTCTCCCCCTCCGTGAAAGAAAAGCACAGTCTCGGCTCCTGTCCGCTGTACTTCACAGCGTTGCTGACCAACTGCTGCAACAGAAAGCGAAATCCCCTTCTGTCCGTATACACCGCTCCTCCCCGAGGAAGAACGGTTGTGAAGCCCTTCTCCTCCAGCAACGGACGGTACTCCTCCAGAACCTCTTCGATACAGTCGCTCACCCCGATCCGTTCGAAGAGATAATCCTTCCGCTTCCCTTTGACTCTGGCATAAAAAAGCATCTGATCAATAAATTCCCCCATCCTGTTTTCGATATAATCCAGCTTGAAGCATACTCCCTCCGGCAGTTCCTCTCTCCGGTTATCTAAGAGCAGCGCCAGAAGCGACAGCGGCATCTTCGTCTCATGCGCCCAGCTTTCCACGTATTCCTCATACTCCGTCAGCTGTGTCTGCAACCCGGCGCACCTGCCCTCCTTCTCCCGCAGTACGTTTCCCAGAAACGAAACGGCATCTCCTCCGGCCTCCCCCACCGCTTTCCGGAGCAATTCTTCATGATATTCGTCCGGGATCTCCAGAAATGCATAAAATGTCCTCTCTCGTTCCTGTTCCCGAAAAAGAAGCGTCCAGCCCACCGCTGCAAAGAGGAAAACAGTAGAAAGAAAAATGGCCGCCGACATGGCCCCAAACGCCGCCGCATCGGCAATCCATAATAAAAGGCACGCGAAAACGTCTACTCCAAGGAGCAGAAGCAGCCACGGCACATATTGCAATAACCGGCGCCAAGGCCGCTTCCCGGGCTCTACCATTCTGCTGCGAAAGTCCTGTAACTTACCCGCGGAATCCGCGCAGTCCAAATCAGCTCCCCTGCCTCTCAATTTCATCTCACCCTTCACCCTCCCCTTCCTTTGTCACCAGCCGATACCCGATCCCACGCACAGGAAGAAGTCGCTGACGCATTCCCAGTCCTGCCATAGTCTTTTTCAGTCTGGTGAGATTCACCTGGAGGGCATTCTCGTCGATGAATTCCGTGGTGCCCCAGAGCGCCATGCACAGTTCCTCCCGTGTAACAGTCCCGTCTCCCCGGATCAGAAATGTTTCCAGAAGTTTTCCCTGATTCTGGGGCAGAATAACGGAACGATTATTGATATACATTGTATAGGTGTGACGATCCAGCAGAAACCCCGGCCCCTCCAGCAGATTCCCTCTGCCCTCGTAGCGCTTCAGCACATTTGCAATCCGCGCCAGCAGCCGTTCTTTCCTGCATGGTTTGGTCAGATATTCATCCGCTCCCAGCTCCAGGGCCTGAAGCTCGTCCCGCAGCTGATCCCGGGAGGTCAGAACCAGCACCGGCAAGCCTGCATTTTGCTTGAGATGCCTGCAGATCGCGAAACCGCTTTCCCCCGGCAGGTTCAAATCCAGAAGCACCAGATCCGGTGAAAGTCTCAGCAGCTGCGCTTCTACATCCGCAAATTCCCGTATCTCCCACACCTGATACCCGGCCTTCCCAAGCATCTCGGAAAGCTCCTCCCGCATCAGTCTCTCATCCTCCACAATGGCAATCCGTTTCATGTCGTGACCTCCCGGCTTCTCCCGTTTGCACCCACATCTATTCTTAAATCCAAGGCACTCCATCTTCATTCCGAAATGACTTAGATTTTCTTAGTCCGCGTACCTTGCGGAGTTAGAAAATCTTCATTCCGTACGTTCCGGCACCATCAACGTCAGCAGGTACCGGCTGCTTGACCGTCCCACTGCCGCCATATAAATCAATTCTATCACAAATAAAACCAAAATCATAGCGGCGGAGATCCCCATCAGCTCCGGAATGCTCCCCTGCACAATCGTAGGCAGCAGACCGGTGAACAGTGATCTGACCCCGAAAATGCTGCTGCATACGGCGGCCAAAACCGGAATACCGAAATACCAGACGATCTGTCTTCCCGCACACCGGCACAGCATCCGGTGCGTAGCGCCCAGGCGGATCAGCGTCTGATACCTCCCCCGCGATTTTCTCTGTCCCATAAGGAACTGGACGCCGATAACCGTATTGGCAATGAGCAGGAAGATGATGGCCAGATAAATGGTGATGTAACTGCCCGCCACCAGAAAGAACAACTGACGTCCCATATTCTGCAAATAGCTCTCATAGTCCAGCCCGGCCTGATCCAGCTTTTCGTTCATCTGCGTTATAGCACCCATTAGACTGCTGTCTTCAAAAAGCTTCCTGTCCAAAATCCCGTTGAGATAAATACTGTAATCCCCTCCGGTATATTTGTCAAAAACCTTATCCGGCACAATCAGCGCAAAAGAGAGCGAGATGGAACGATCCGTGACCAGATTCACCGACTGTACCTCCCCGGTCAGATACAGGCCCTTATCATCCAGCATGACCTCCGGTCTCTGTTCCAGGATTCCATTCAGTAAATCTCTGTACGTAAAAGATGTAGATTCTCTGTCCATATAGATCCCTGCCTCCCCCTCCCCCAGCGCCAGAGCCGGATATCCTGCCGCAGCCAGGAGCTCATTGTATCCGCTCACGGCGATCAGATAAGGATTGGTGGCGTAGCTTAAGTTATTCAGCAAACGCTCCTTTTCCTGGGAATCCTCCAATTGTGACAAAGCGGTCATGACCGATTCCATCCGAAACGGATCGCCGGCCTTCGATGTGCGGATATGCCCTACGCGTATCTCAAACAGCTCTGAAAAATAACCGTCCAACCCCTTTTTTGCCAGCAGCTCCTCATACTCCCCGGCCAGGCTGTCCCCACCGAAGGTATAATCCAGAACATGCCGCTCATCGCTGCCGTAAAAGCCCGCCATGCCAGCACCTGCTCCAAAACAGCACATGGCTGCCAATATCAGCAGAGAGCTCACCGCCAATGTGTGGGAACAGCAAATCACCTGCTCCTGGATCTGACGGAACCGAAAGACTCCAAGTCTCTTCCCTTTTCCGACGTATTTTGCAAGAAATCCCAGAGGCGCCCGAATCCCGAAAAAGAACAGCTCCGTACCTGCCAGTCCCAGAAAAACAGTCTGCCCCATTGTCCCTGCGTTCTTCCACGAAATACCGATTATCGCCATCCGGTAAGCCATTCCAAGCATGACTATGCCGCCAACAATCGCCGCTCGGTAAACCCACACAGACAGATGCCGCTTCGCCCCGGAGGGCTTATCCGTCAGAAGGCTTCCGGTCTCCTGGGCAGCGATCCTGCCGCTGAGAACCAGAAATGCCCCCAGCTTGATCAGCAGAAATCCCACCGCCGTCCCCAGAACCGCCTCCGGAGAAAAGGTGAAGCGGTGGCCGATGATGCCCAGTCCCACGAATCTGGCCGTGACCAGGCTGATCAGCTCCGCCAGCAATACCGCCGCCGGGATCCCCAATACCAGTGCCAGAAGGCTTCCTCCCAGATCCTCTGCCAGAAGCATGGCAAAAAGCTTCCTTCTGCGCATTCCCATCATCAGGTACACGCCGAACTCATGCCTGCGTCTGTCCATCTGATATTTTCCGGCATAATATATCAGGAAAAAGAGCAAAAACAGGGTCACACAGAAAAACACAGGAATCATTGTCATCAGCCGGTCCACGGCATGGCTTTCCATCCTTTTCAAAAACAGCATCACATCCTGCCTGGGCAGGGACAGTATAATATAAAACGCGATAATGGAAATCAAAAGCGAGGAAAAAAACAGGCCGTTTTCCTTCCGGCTTCTAGCGCTGTTGCGCAGAATTAATTTATAAAACATTTGCACTGCCTCCTTCCAGCTGAGCGGTCACCTTGAGAATCCGCCTGTAGAAATCCTGCCGGGACTCTTCCGGCACCTCTCTGCGCAGCTCATGAAGAATCTTCCCGTCCCTGATAAATAATATCCGTCCGCAATAACTGGCCGCATTGGAATTATGGGTCACCATCAGTATGGTGGTTCCCCGATCCCGGTTCAGCCCGGCCAGCTTCTCCATCAAGGCCCTGGCATTTCGGGAATCCAGTGCGCCTGTGGGCTCATCCGCCAGCACAATCCGGGGTTCCAGGATCAACGCCCTGGCCGCGGCCACCCGCTGTTTCTGCCCCCCGGACATCTGGGCGGGGAATTTGTTCAGCACATCCCGAATCTCCAGATAATCCGCAAGCTGCTGCAGATATTTTCTGCCTGTCTCCTCCGGAATATTATGGATGGATAAGGGCAGCAGGATATTTTCCTGGCCTGTGAGATTGTCCAGCAGTTCAAAATTCTGAAACAGATATCCGATCTGCCTTCCCCTGTATTCTGCCAGCCGGCGGCCCTTCAGGGATTGTACCCGGACCCCCTTCAGAAAGATATCCCCCTCGTCCGGACGGCTTACTGTTGCGATGCAGTTTAACAGCGTGGATTTTCCGGATCCGCTGCTTCCCATAATGCCCAGGAACTCTCCCGGCATGACCTGGAAGGTGATTCCGTCCAGGGCTTTTGTCTGATTTGCGGATTTCCCGTAATATTTTTTCAGGGAATCGATCGTAAGAACGGCTTCCATATGATTACCTCCTGATCTTCTTTTCTCTTTTCTACATCCGGCCGCTTCCGCCTTGAATAAGGTCATTTTACCATATACCTCATGAAAAAAATACTTACAGCACATGAAAGGTAAAATGCCCGTTATCGGTTTTGATTCCTGATAACGGGCATTCTCTTTCCTTTTGGGCTATATGAACTTATCCCTGCCTCCACCGGAACTTCTCCGGTATACACCGCTGCAGGAAAAACAACCTGTCAAAAATGAACAATCACGTATCCGTCCATTTCCGCTATAGAGCCTTCCGCCGGCCATTTGGGCAATGCCTGTGCAAAGTCGTTGGCTTTTTTCAGCAACGCTTCATCGGTTACCGTCTGCAGGCTATATCCGTGCATATTCAGAAAATTCACCAGTTCCCTGCCGGGAGCGACAAAAGCATACATCCCCCACTCGATCATGGAATGATACATATCGAATCCGAAAGTATAGCCATAGGGCGTATAGGATTTCTCCTTCAAATGCGGATCCAGCCAGTCTGTCAGCATGGCAATCCGTCTGAATTCTTTCGAGGAATATCCCACATAATAATAATCTGCCAGCTCATAGGGCGACTGATAATTTCCGGTAAAAATCACCCTCGCCCCCTGCCCGTATTCCCGAATCACTTCCTTGGCAATATCTGTCAGAACCTCTTTCTCATATTGATATCTGTTATAATCCATATAAAAGATACGATTCATTTCATATGCATGATTCCAGACCAATACAGCTGTGACAAAGCAGAATGCAATGCTGCCATAGTTTTTCCAGGGTATACCGCGGCAGAACAGATAAAACAACAATACCGCGCATGCAATGAAAAAGGGAAGAAACTGACTCGTTCTGTACAATGGTGGCATCAGCTGTACCAGCGACAGAAGAGACGGCACCACTACCATCCCCAGAAACAGCAGCAAGTAAGATCCCGTCTTCTTTTTTATGCTCAAGAATACGGCAGCGACGGCAAACACAGCCACTGACAGCACATACACCAAAACGGGGAAATAAACCACTGCATTGACAAAATACTGCAGCCAGTATTTTTTAATCAGCATGAAGGCATTCTGAAGTCCGCCTGCCTCTGTAAAATAGAGAACGCTGTCGGTGAGTTCTCTGGAATACGCAATATATTCTGAATGTATGGAAAAAACGGCAATCAATATTTTCTGTATCGCCGCACGTAAAATCATACATCCCACAATCAGGCAGGCGCACCAGGCAAGCTTTCGGAACATCAGCTGCAACGTAAGCTTGTCCTGGTCCGTCATCCCCCGGAAAAATAAGATCACGATAAGTCCCACAATATAGAAAATGACAAAGGATTCATAACAGCCCACCGCAATCCAGAGCCACAGCATACTGCCAATCAGACATCTGCCGAATTTCTTCCCCTTCTGTTCAAAACTTTCCAAAAGACAGAGCAATGCAGCTGCCAGCGCCAGATATCCCACATCCATACCACTGTGGTAATAATAAAGATACAGACCGCCTAAAAACGGCTGAGATATAAAAACACATGCAAATGCAGTATAGCCTCCGATTCCGATCCGCTCCCCAAAGATACGCCTGAGCAGTACACAGTACAATACCACTGCCGATAACAAAAGCAATACTCCTCCAAGCTCCGTTATATTCGGCATAAATTCCCCCAGGTAAAAGAATTTATTGATCAGATAGATTGTCCAGCGCCCCATCAGGACTTCTATTCCGTCATTCAAATATACGTCAACCAGAGTATCGTCTATCCCGATGCTCTCATGCGTAATGGCAAAGCCATAACATCCCATGGCTGTCAACGCCAGCAAAATCACAAATATCTTCTGATGTAGAAAATAACTTACATCCTCTTTTAACCGCTGCACCTTCTTCTCTCCTCTTATATTTTTCCGGGTTTTGTCCTATTTCCGGCCGCCTGTTCTGCCTCTTTCGGACGTTTTTTTAAGGACTTTTTTTGTTTCCGAAGGCTTTGGCGACTCTGAAATCTTCACCATTTCCGGTTTCCGTACCGGTATATTCTTTCCTTTATTCCGGTTGTTTACACTCTCCCGCAGAAGCGCATAGCCGGAAGACATCAGGGGTATGAAAAACAACATTCCCGCCACGCCGAACAGGCTGCCGCCCACGCTGACTGCCATCAATACCCAGATTGCCGGCAAACCTACGGAATTGCCCACCACCTTCGGATAGATCAGATTTCCCTCTATCTGCTGCAATATAAGGAACAGGATAATGAACCACAACGCCTGCAGCGGATTGTCAATAAGAATCAGAAACGTCCCTACCGCACAGCCGATAAATGCCCCTACAATGGGAATCAGGGCAGTAAACGCTATCAGCACTCCTACCATCAACGCATAAGGCATCCTGAAAATAGTCATTGCGACTACAAACATGGTCCCCAATATAACGGCTTCCAGACATTGCCCTGTGATAAAACTGCTAAAATTCCGATACAACAGGCGGCAGATCTCCAGGATCCTGCTTCCCACAGCCTCTGGAAGATAGGCAGTGAGAATCCTGCAGCCCTGATCCGAAAGTATCTCTTTCTGGGACAGGATATAAAGCGCAAAAATAAAGGAAATGACGGCATTCACGATCCCGGATATAATGCCGCTGGCCACATTGAATGTAGAATTCAATACATCTCCGGCCCCGTTCTTTAAAAAATCAAAGATGTTGTTCAAAATCGTATCCCAGTTCATCTCCAGCTGCTCCAGATTATCCACCTGCTCCTTGAACTGAGGATATTTCAGGGTAAGCTGCTCCAGCTCCGCCACCACCTGATCCAGAAATCCCGGAATCTTCTTCCCGACTTCCGAAGCCGTGGAAGCCACCTGTGGCACAACTGTTCCGATGACGATGGTGATGATCAGCACCAGACTGATCAGTGCCAGAATGATACTCACAGGACGCTTCAATCTGACGGCACTCTTCCCCTTCCAGCGGCCAAGAAACTTCTCCTCAAAGACCCGCATGGGAATATTCAGAACGAAGGCAATGACGCCGCCCATGACAAACGGAGTCAAAATCCCAAACAAAAATCCGGCTCCCACAAAAACCTTTTCACTATAAATAAGAGCCAATACCAAAACAGCGGCCAATAGCATTAAATGCCTGATTTGTTTTATCTTTTCTCTGCTGAATTCCATCTTTCTTTCCCGCTTCGCCCCAGTTTCAGGCTGCAGCGCCTCCCATCTGTGTTTTCCTGTTATCAGATTAGCACAGATTTCCGGAATCGTCAATTCCCCATTATCCTGTCCTCATGCCGGCAGATACGGTACTTGATAACAGAATTATAAATATGTTGAAGTTCTGTAATTCTGACAAGAAAGAGAGAATACTGAAGATAATCGAACTACTGCGACAAGACGGCATTTTGTCATGAAAAAATGACCTCATAGAAAGAGAGCATTCTCTCTACAAGGTCATTGTAAATCAGCTTATTCTCTTTCCGGGCTTGCCCCAGATTGGCCTCACAAAACTCGGCTCATCCGTCTCACAAGGTCACCCCCTGCTTAAAGATCGCCATATCGTGATACCCGGCCACTTCACTGCATACCTTCCTGCCGCCGGCAACTTCCATCACATAAGCAAAAAGCCTCTCTGCTTCCTCCTCCAGCCTTTTATCCTCCGCCAGCTCCCCGGCGTTGAAGTCGATCCAGTTGCTTTTCCGTCCTGCCAGTCCGGAATTGGTAGAGATCTTCACTGTAGGCACCGGAGCTGCAAAAGGGGTCCCCCGCCCGGTGGTAAACAATATAATCTGTGCCCCTGCAGCCGCCAGCGCCGTAGAGGCCACCAGATCATTGCCCGGCGCGCTGAGCAGATTCAACCCGTGATTTTGCACCCGTTCTCCATAGGCCAGCACCCCTCTCACCGGTGCGGAACCGGATTTCTGTGTGCATCCCAGAGACTTATCCTCCAAAGTGGATATGCCGCCCTTTTTATTTCCCGGAGAAGGATTCTCATAGATGGTCTGGTCATGCCTTTTAAAATAACGCTTAAAGTCATTAATCAGATCCACTGTCTGATGGAACAGTGCCTCGTTTTCACAGCGGTTCATCAGTATTGTCTCCGCACCGAACATCTCCGGTACCTCTGTCAAAATGGTAGTCCCGCCTTCTGCAATGAGGCGATCGGAAAACCGCCCTACCAGTGGATTGGCTGTAATGCCCGAGAGACCGTCGCTTCCTCCGCATTTCATGCCGATCACAAGCCGACTCGCGCTGACACTTTCCCGTTCAAAGGAGGATGCATAGTCTATCAGCTCCCGGATCAGCGCCAGTGCCTCCGCCACTTCATCTTCGCACTCCTGGGCCGTCAGAAATTTCACCCGCCTCTCATCATACCCGCCGATGTAAGGCTTCAGCACCTCTATATTGCTGTTCTCGCACCCCAGCCCCAGCACCAGTACACCCCCGGCATTGGGATGGTTCACCAGATCAGCCAGAATCTTCCTGGTGTCTTCCTGATCCTCCCCCATCTGCGAACAGCCGTAAGGATGGGGGAATGCGATCACTTCCTCTACCGTCCCTTTCAGAAATGCATTGGCCTGTCTTGCAATGCTGCCTGCTACATTGTTCACACAGCCTACAGTAGGAATAATCCAGATCTCGTTGCGGACTCCCACGCTGCCGTCAGGACGCTGAAAGCCCATAAACCTGACCGACTCCTCCCTTTCGGCATATACCTTTTGTCCCCGCTCTGCCTCTGGTGTCCCGGCACTGCCCTCCTCTTTCCCGGCAGCGATTTTCCCCTGTATGAAAACCGGTTCATAGGTATAGTCCAGAAGTTCTCCCAGAGCCGTCTTCAGATTATGGGTATGTACCCAGGCGCCTGTCTTCACCGCTTCCCTGGCAATGCCGATCCGGTATCCGTATTTTATGACCTGGCCGCCCTCCGGGATATCGCATATAGCCATCTTGTGCCCTGCCGGGATTTCTTCCATGGCCGTGATTTCTCTAAACTGCCGCCCTCCTTCCGGTTTTCGCGCAGACAGTCCTATGATCCCCTCGGTTCCTTCTGTACCCTGTGCCTGCAGGCCTATGGCCCCTTCATCTTCCCCGTCTCTCTGCACAGGCGGACTTATGGCTCCTTTGTCTCCTTCCGGTTCCCGCATCTGCATGCTTTGGGCCCCGCTTTTTCCTCCTGCCTTAGCTGAAACCGCCCCGACTCCCGCCGAAGTCTCTGGCCCCGCTGCGATCCCTTCGCCCGCTCCTGCCAAAGCTCTCCCGGCTCCCGCCAAAACCTCTGCCCTGCCGGTCCCCTGGTCTGCCTCCGCAAATGCCGTTCCCTCTCCCACCGGAACCATGAGTTTCTCTCCGGCCTTTATGGCGCGTAATGCCACCACCACATTGTCCTTGTCATGAATCTTTATGAAATCCTGCATAATGACGCCCTCATTCCGTTCTTCCGGATATCCTCCAGATACCCTGTCACCGCCTCTGTCAATCCTGCCACCCGGTTCAGATCCTGTCCGAAGAAATTCTCCTGTCCGAGAAATGCCTCTGCGAATACCCTGCTCTCCTCTTCGCAATGATCACGGAAAAATGTAAGCACTTCCATATCATCCATAATCCTGTATTCCTGCCCGTCCCTGTGGCCGATCAACGCTTTGTCGCGTATCTCGGTTCCATGGTAAAAGGCCATCAGAGCGGCCAGGGAAAAGGTCAGATGTTTCGGCAGTTCTCCGAATTTCTCCGCATAGCCCAGCAGGCTAGGCATGCATCTGGCCCTCCACTTGGAAACGGAATTCAGGGAAATCGCCAGAAGCGCATGCTTCACATAAGGATTGTTAAAGCGGTTCACCACTTCCTCTGCGAATGCTTTCAATTCTTCTTCCGGAAGCGTCAGTGTGGGAATCACTTCGTCATATATGGTCCTGGTCATAAAATTCCTGATATCCTCATCCTCCATGGACTGCTTCACTATATCATTTCCGCACAGATAGGAGGCCAGCACAAAGGAGGTATGGGCTCCGTTCAGAATGCGGACTTTCCGCTGTTTATAGGACTTCTGATTATCCGTGAAGATCACTGGCAATCCGGCTTCCGGAAGCGGCAGCTCTTTACTGATGTCTTTCGGACTCTCAATCACCCACAATGCAAATGGCTCACCGGTGACCATAATGCGATCCTCGTATCCCAGCTTCTCCCACTCTATAGCCTCTGTATCCTTTGGATAACCGGTGACAATGCGGTCCACCAGCGTGGATGTAAACACACAGCTATTTTCCACCCAGCTTTTAAATTCCTCCCCCAGATTCCACAGTGCGGTCAACTGCATGACACATTTTTTCAGCATAATACCATTGTCATCGATCAGCTCTACCGGCAGCATCACCAGCCCTTTATCCGGATCTCCATGAAACAGTTCAAACCTGTGATACAGGAATTTCGTCAGTTTACCCGGGAAGCTCTCCGGCGGAGTCAGTTCAAATCTGTCCTGCGCATCGAATACGATTCCTGCTTCCGTGGTATTTGACACCACGAACCTGAGCGTATTGATACCGGCCAGCTCCATATATTTATCATATTCCTCATAGGCAGCTACCGCATCCGCCACACTGGTCACTTGACGATTGATAACTTTCGCCTCTCCGTCCACGATTCCCCGCAAAGACACCGTATATTGGCAATCCTGGCTGTGAAAATTGTCCAGATTCCCGAAGCTGATCGGCTTCACCAGCACGATATCGCCGTCGAATCTGCCCTGCTCATTGGCAATATCAATCATATAATCCACAAAAGCCCTCAGAAAATTGCCTTCTCCGAACTGTACTACTTTGACCGGCCTCACCTGTCTGCCCGTCATCGCTTTGTTCAAACGATCCATTTTAAGCACCTCCTATTCCAGTTCCGTAGCAGGCCCTCAGGTACCCAGATACAGGCATAGGATTTCCGGCCGCTTAGGGCATTCGTCCGTATATCCTATGGGGCACCTGCGGGCCTGCTACTATTCCAGTTCCGTAACAGGCCCTCAGGTACCCAGATACAGGCATAGGATTTCCGGCCGCTTAGGGCATTCGTCCGTATATCCTATGGGGCACCTGCGGGCCTGCTACTGTCTTGCCTGCCTTCGCAGACCACTCCTCTCTCCTGCAGTATCCCAAAATCAAAAGCGCAGCCCAAAATGTAAGCGCTTACATTCCCTATTTTACAGCCAAACCTGCTTTTCGTCAATACACAACACCATATTTACTAAAAAAATATCTTGCAAAAAAAACTCCATTTGCTATAATGCAAATAGGGAATTTTTTGAAACTTTTGAAACTACTTACATTGCCCTTTTCACTATGTATCCTCTGACAAGCCTGCCCATAAGTGAGGTAACGCAATGACCATATATGATATTTCGGAAAAAGCAGGGGTTTCCATCGCTACAGTTTCCCGTGTACTTAACGGCAGCAAAAATGTCAGCGCCAAAACCCGGGAGCATGTACTGGAGATTATGGATCGCTATGGCTACACTCCCAATGCCTTTGCCAGGGGCCTTGGTCTGAATACCATGCGGACCATCGGCATCATGTGTGCAGACAGTTCCGACCCCTATCTGGCCAAAGCCATTTACTTTATTGAGCAAAAGCTGCGTGCCAATAACTATGACAGTCTCCTTTGCTGTACCGGATATGACCCAAAAGCCAAGGCGGCCTCCATGAATTTACTGATTACAAAAAAGGTAGACGGCATTATCCTGGCAGGCTCCAATTTTGTTCACGAAAAAGCGTGTGAAAACCAATATATCGCCGATGCCGCTGCCCAGGTTCCCGTGATGTTGCTGAATGCAGATCTGGATCTTCCAAATGTATACTCTGTGGTCTCCGATGATTATACATCCATGTATACGGCTACCCTGGAGATGTTTCAAAGCGGGACAGAGGATATCCTGTACTTTTACAATTCCAATTCCTTCAGCGGGAAACGTAAGCTGGCAGGCTTTCTGGCTGCCATGGAGAAGATGCACTTTTCTGCAGCTGAAGTCATGACCCGGTTTTACCGCGGTTCTCATGAAGATATTCATGCCATGGTTGCCTGTCTGAAGCAATTCCATGAGAACGGTCATATTTTTCATGGGATTATCGCTGCGGATGATATATTGGCCGTGGCAGGCGTAAAATATGCCCGGGAAATGCATTACCGGATTCCGGAAGATATCTCCGTACTGGGCTATAACAACTCCATGCCGGCGTTGTGCTGCGAACCTGAACTCACCAGTATTGACAATAAACAGGAAACACTCTGCCAACATCTCATCGTCACCCTCCTGGGTGTGCTGGAAGGAAAGGAAATGCCGAAAAAGACAGTTTTTTCCGGCGAAATCATCAAACGCGGCACCACGCGCTGAAACACAATGTAACCAATAAAATTTTATAATATAAATGGAGGAAAGAAAACATGAAAGAATTTATGGACAAAGATTTCCTGCTGGAGTCGGAAACAGCAAAAAAGCTGTTTCATGATTATGCGGAAACCACCCCGATACTGGATTATCACTGCCATATCAATCCAAGAGAAATTGCGGAAGACCGTCATTTCGACAACATTACCCAGGTATGGCTGGGTGGCGATCACTACAAGTGGCGTCTGATGCGTTCCTTCGGCGTAGAGGAAAAATATATCACCGGAGATGCCTCTGATTACGAAAAGTTCTGTAAGTGGGCCGAATGCCTGGGCAAGGCCATCGGCAATCCCCTCTTCCATTGGAGCCATCTGGAGCTACAGAGATATTTCGGTTATCATGGCGTTCTGAATCGGAAAACGGCCGATGAGGTGTGGAATCTTTGTAATGAAAAACTGGCGCAGCCTTCCATGAGTGTCCGCAATCTGATCAAACAAAGCAATGTTACCCTGATCTGCACCACCGACGATCCTGTTGACTCTCTTGAGTGGCATAAAAAGATTGCAGAAGACGACACATTTGACGTAAAGGTTCTTCCGGCCTGGAGACCGGACAAAGCTATGAATATTGAGAAGGCCGATTATCTGGACTATCTGGATCGTCTCTGGGAGATTACAGGCAGTGAGATCAACAGCTTCGCCGCCCTGAAAGATGCCCTGAAGCAGAGGATGGAATATTTTGCCTCCATGGGATGCAGCGTGTCGGATCATGGTCTGGAATATGTGATGTACTATCCTGCCAGCGATGATGAAATTGAAGCCATCTTCTTAAAGAGACTGAACCGCATGATCCCCACCAGAGAGGAACAGCTGAAATTCAAGACCGCATTCATGCTCTTCCTGGGAAGAGAATACCACAGGCTGGATTGGGCTATGCAGCTTCACTTCGGCTGCAAGAGAGACAACAATACGAGGATGTTCGAAAAGCTGGGACCCGACACCGGCTATGACTGCATCAATAACGATGCGCCCTCCGCACAGATGGCCGATTTCCTGGATGCCCTGTGCAAGACCGACGAACTGCCCAGAACCATCCTTTACAGCCTCAATCCCAATGACAACCAGTCCATCGGCACTATTCTGGGCTGCTTCCAGGATTCCAGCGCCGTAGCCAAGATCCAGCAGGGCAGCGCATGGTGGTTTAACGATCACAAAATCGGTATGACAGAACAGCTGATCTCCCTTGCCAATCTGGGAAATCTGTCCGGTTTTGTCGGGATGCTGACTGATTCCAGAAGCTTCCTCTCCTATGCCCGCCATGAGTATTTCCGCAGAATCCTGTGCAATCTCATCGGTACCTGGGTAGAGGGCGGCGGCTTCCCGGCAGATATGGATACGCTCTCAGAGATCATTCGGGATATTTCTTATTATAATGCCAGGAGATATTTTAAGTTTGATATCTGATTCCATGTCCGTCTGACGACGGACTTTCCTATAAGGTAAATAAGAGCCTCCCTCCCGAAACAAAGGGAAAGAGGCTCTTTTGTTTTACAATAAAATTTCGCGGTTGGTTCCGTAGAAAATATCTTCTCTGCCTGCCATCATCTCCAAAAAGGCTTCAAAATCCTTCCAGGTATCATGGTAGTCAAATTCATAGCTATGACCCCAGATATAGAAGATCTGCTGAACGTCTGTTTCACTTTCCAGAAATTGCTTCCCAAGCGCAAGCATCCGGTCCATCTCCAAGATATGATATACCGTAGGCTGAAACTGATAGAGCGCTTCGCCCTCCTGTCGGTCAAATCCGTAATTGCATACCGTAGTACGGGCATACTTTACTCCTGTGCGCTTCCGGATTACCTCCGCGGCATGTTCCGTAAAGTTCACACCTCCGCCCGGATATGCCATTCCTGTCACCTCATAGCCGGCCAGTTCACTCAGATTCTCCCGATCCTGCTCCACCTGCCTGACAATCTCCTCATCATCCGTTACCTCTGCCAGATTAGGATGTGTCAGTGTATGAACAGCGATCTCGTGACCTGCGTAAAGCTCCCGAATCTCGGACGGATCCACCTTTACATGGCTAATGCGCATGCCCTCTCTGATCAGATGGCCGTCCAGTCCCAGAAGCTCGGAGTTCAGATTAAATGTACCCTTAATTCCGTATTTATTAAACAATGACACCAATCGCCGATCCTGTGTCACACCGTCGTCATAGCTGAATGTTAGTGCCTTTTTCCAGCCCTCCATAGCACACCTCCCGCTCCTGCCTTTTTGTTGAACTGTCTGCCCCAGCTTCCAGACGCAGTCCAGGCGCCCTCCAGGCTGTTCGTCCTCTTTACTCTTTTGTCAATATACTTTCGCCTCTTCCTCGCCGTTAAGAACCCGCAATGCCCCCTGGGCCAATGCCAGAAGCTCGTCCTCGCCGGGATATACGGTAAAGGGTGCGATCCACTCTGCCCTCTCCTTCAGCGCGGCAACTACATCCGCACCGTATGCGATACCGCCGGTGACGATGATTCGGTCTACCCTGCCGTTCAGAACGCAGGCCATGGAACCGATGTCCTTGGACACCTGAAGCAGAAATGCCTGCTTGGCTTCTGCTGCCTTCTCATCACCCTCATTCGCCATCTTTGTCACTTCGCGCATGTCATTGGTGCCAAGGTACGCATTGAATCCGCCCTTGCCCACCATCTTGCCATAGACTTCCTTCTCTGTATATTTACCGGAAAAGCACATTTTAATCAACGCTCCGTTGGGCACCCCGCCTGCTCTTTCAGGAGAAAATGCACCATCGCCGTCCAACGCATTGAACACATCGATCACCTTGCCATTCTCATGGGCTCCCACAGACACCCCGCCGCCCATATGAACTACGATCAGCCGAAGAGACTCGTATGGTTTCCCGATTTCCTTCGCATAACGCTTTGCCACGGCTTTCTGATTCAATGCGTGGAAAATGCTGACCCTGGGAAGTTCCGGTACCCCTGAATATCTGGCGATGGGCATCAGCTCGTCCACTACAACCGGATCCACTATGTAAGAGGGAACACCAATGGAATCCCCGATCTCTTTCGCCAGGATTCCGCCCAGGTTGGAAGCATGCTGTCCCTGTACTCCTATTTTCAAATCCTCCAAAAGCGCCTCGGTCACTGCATAGGTACCTCCGGGAATAGGCTTTAACATACCGCCGCGGCCTACCACCACATTCAGGCTTTTTATATCGAACTTTTTCGACTCCAGCAAATCCGTGATGATCTTCTTTCGGAAATCCTTCTGATCCACAATATTAGCAAATTGGGCAATTTCCTCCGTGGAATGCCGCAGGGTTTCTTCAAATAACAGGGTCTCGTCCTCAAACACACCGATCTTGGTGGAGGTAGAGCCCGGATTGATAATTAAGCTTTTCACTGACATTTTTATATTCTCCTATTCCAGTTCTGCAGTCACCCATATCCTGCCCTTTTCCCACATAGGCTATGGGTTGCTGCTGCTTTCCAGTTCCTGTTTTTCAATTGTCCTTTATGAAAATTAGACCGTCTTATGCATTTTTCTTGAGTTCCTCGGATACTACAGCAGCCAGGGCGATGGAATTCACCTTCGTCTCAAAGCTGTCGGAACGGCTGGTGAGGATAACGGGAACCTTCGTTCCGGTGAGGATACCGCCATTGCGCATCTTTACCATATGTACAATTGCCTTGTAAACCAGATTGCCTGCGTGAATATCCGGGAAAAGCAATACATCCGCATCGCCGCAGATCTTCCTGCCGGTAGCTCCCTTATGCTTTGCGGCTTCCGGATCAATGGCCAGATCCAGGGAAAGAGGACCGTCAATAATGCAGTCGGTAATCTGCCCTTCCTCGCACATTTTTGTCAGTTCTGCCGCTTCCACCGTAACCGGCATCTTGGGATTGACTACTTCTACAGCCGCCAGGGGCGCGATCTTCGGCACATCAACGCCGCAGGCTTTGCAGACGGGAACTGTATTTTGAATGATATGAACCTTGTCCTCAAGTGTAGGATAGGTCATAAATGCCACATCCGTCAGGAACAGCAGTCTGTCGATGCCTTCGATTTCAAATACGCCTACATGGGAAAGAGGCTTACCGGTGCGCAGCCCCACTTCCTTGTCCAATACGCTCTTCAGGAAATCTTTGGTATCGATCAGTCCCTTCATATACATATCGGCTTTTCCTTCATGAGCCAGCTTTACAGCCTTTAAAGATGCCGCAATCATATCCGGCTCATGGATGATCTCATAGCCGCTCAAATCCATATCGATAGAATCTGCAACCTCCCTGATTTTGGCTTCATCGCCTACCAGAATCGCATCGGCAATCCCTCTGGCTTTGGCTTCTTTCACAGCCTCCAACACTGCGGAATCCTGTGCCACGGATACAGACACCGTCTTCTTCCCGCATTGCTTCACTTTTGCCATAATGTCATCAAAACCCTGTTTCATTTTCGTACTTACTTCCTTTCTGCCCCTCCGGGCGCTGTATTTTCCCTTTTTTATAAATATTGTAAAAACTTTCCATGAAGAAAGTATAGCATGCCTGTCTGCAAAATGCAATAGCCGGCCTTCTTCTTTGCATCAAGGGTCCGCAATGGCAAGGGTCCGCACAGCTTAAGGACGGACGGTAAGCTACGGTTCACAGCCGCCCTGTGCCGCCAGAAAACAAAACATGATCAGCTCGCACTGTTTTAAGTCCAGCCCCCTTGTATAATAGTCTCCAAAGCAGTTTGCCGCCCCGCGCGTTTAAAATATCATTGGTAACGGACAGTGTTACTGAACTGTCTGTCTCTGCCCCTGCTCACCATTTAAAAAATCTGCAGGACTATGACAAAGTGTTCACTCTGTGCGCGGGAGAGGTCCAATGACGGATATACAGATCTTGCCGGCGGAGGCCCCTGCTTTTCAAGCAGGATCCCCGCCGGCAGAACAGGAAGCAGGAACGGCTTCCTGTAACACCAGTTCGATTGTCAGTCGCAGCCGCAGTCCTCGCATCTGTCAAATGCAGGGTTGAAGGCGTAGAAGTTCCGGCTGTCCAGCTTATCCTGAGTGATGCGCAGCGCTTCGCCGAACCGCTGGAAGTGCACTATCTCGCGCATACGCAGGAACTTGATGGGCTCACACACATCCGGCTCCTTCACCAGACGCAAAATATTGTCATAGGTGGTTCTGGCCTTCTGCTCTGCTGCCATATCCTCCATCAGATCCGTAATGGGATCCCCGGTCACCTGGAACTGCGCGGCCGTGAAGGGGAATCCAGATGCTGCCTGGGGCCATACTCCTACGGTATGATCAACATAATAATTCGCAAAACCGCACTTTTCAATTTCCTCCATAGACAGATTCCTGGTCAGCTGGTGTACTATGGCAGCCACGATCTCCAGATGGGCCAGCTCCTCGGTGCCGATATCCGTCAAAAGCCCTGCCACCTCCCGGTAAGGCATGGAATAACGCTGGGACAGATAGCGTATGCTGGCGCCCATCTCGCCGTCCGGGCCGCCGTACTGGGAGATTATCGCCTGTGCCAGCATGGCGTTGGGTTCCTTGATATTTACAGGGAATTCCAGTCTCTTCTCATAACTCCACATTTACGCACACTCTCCTTCCCAGGGCAGAGGGGCCTCTCCCCATCTCCACTCCTTGCCGCAGTCTGTCAGCCTTAAATTCAGCGGGAAATATTTCTGAGAAAACTCCTTTTCCATCTGATTCTTAATCCGGTTGTAATGGTTGAAATATTCCTGTGCCCTGCGGTCATGGGGATGGGTATCCAGGTAAAGAGCCAGCTCTATCAGCACAAAATCTGCCATCCCAATATCTCTTAATAATTGTTCCCGCTCTCTCATGATACACATCTCCTTCCCGTGAAAGGTTTATCTAACTCAGGAAATATGGTTCCCGCACAATAAGCTTTCTCCAGATCATCATACATCCCGTCAAATTCCTGCCAGGGCACATAAGCCATGGCGATGGGGAATTTATCACAATCATTATCCTTAAAATGTTCGTGCATCTTGCTTCCTTTTCTATATTGAGGGTTATTTTACTTTATAATATGAATCCTTGAGAAAACTGTGCAGAAGAATCAGAAATTTGGAAAAAGAACCTCACTGAGGCAGAAGGATTTCCGTGGTGAAAGCGCCGTCCTCGCTGTTTCGGTTGAGATAGCCTTGATTTCTTTCTACGACGGTATCCACCCTGACCAGTCCGTAACCATGGCCGTAACCTTTTGTCGTATGGAACTTTCCTGCCTGCTTTTCCTGTTTTTTAGAAGCAGTGGTATTTGTAAAAGACATGTAGAGCTGGGTATTTTTCATATCCATATAGATCCGGATGAGACGTTCTTCCTCCGGCAGCTGCATGCAGGCTTCTATGGCATTGTCAAACAGATTGCCCATGATAATACACAGATCGATCTCCGATGTAGTCAGCGACACCGGTACATGGGCATCCGCTCTGACTGTAATATTCCTGGATTTTGCCAGTGAAATCTTACTGTTCAGAATAACGTCTGTCATCTTATTTCCGGTTTTCAGTACCATATCCACCGTGTTTAAATCGATGCTCAGCTCCTTCAGATAGGAGCGCAGGGCCTTTAAGTCCCCCATTTCGGCATAGCTGTCCAGCACCTGGATATGGTTCCGGTAGTCGTGCCGCCATCCCCGGATCTGACGGTACATATTTTCCACCTCCGCATAGTGCGTGGCTAGCAGATCGCTCTGGTATGCAGCGATCCGCTTATCGATCCATTTCTCCAGCAAATGCATCTGCCCCTCCTGTTCCTGCCGGCGCCCCGTCCTTTCCCTGCCCGGCGATCAAGATATTCTCTCATCCGAAACGGTTCTGTCAAAAATACCGTATCAGGGCTTGATTCAATCCCTCATACAGCTTTCTGGAAAGCGGCAATACCGTACCGTCCTTCAGAACTACTTCCGTTCTGGCAGTCTTCCTGACAAACCGCAGATTGACAATATAGGAACGGTGAATTCTGAAAAAACCCTCATCCAATTCCGCTTCCAAATCATTCAGCGTCCGCTTTACGCTGTAGTTCTCTTTTCCGTGGATAGTCACATAGTTTTTCAATACATCCAGATAACGGATTTCATATAATGGCAGCCGGACGATTCCTTCCGAAAGCGCCAGAACCAGTGCATGTTCACGGGTCTTAAGCCGCTGTGCCGCCCGGTCCAGAACCGCATTCAGTTTTTGACTTGTAATGGGCTTAATCAGATAATGAAGCGCCTCCACATCATACCCTTCCGCGATATATTCCATATATCCCGTAACAAATACGATCTGAAGCCCGGCGCCTGCCTCTCTCAGCCTATTTGCAAGCTCCACCCCGCTCATCTCCCCCATCTCAATATCAAGGAACAACACATCCACAGAATTATCTTCCTCATAGGAAAACCAAAATGCCTCTCCGGAAACATAATACTCTACCTTCAGCAGCAACCCGGCCGATTTGTTCCACTCCTCTATCAGCCGGCTCAAATAAGCTCTGTCTACAGGATCATCATCACATATTGCAAAACGATACATTGTCAAAACCTCATAGTCGGAAAATGTCTGGCTTTTCTTAAGCCAATTGCATCAGTTATTTTCCGACAATTCCTAAGGAAGTAAATTCCTGACAGAATTATCTGGATTCCCCCATAAAGAACAGCGCTATGGTTCCCGGACCGGAATGAGCGCCGATTGTAGGACCGATATGATTGATCATAAAATTTTGAAAACCAAATCTCTCTTTAATAAGATCCCTTACATGTTCCGCATCCTCCAATGCATCGCCGTGGCTGATAAACACATAATCCTCCTGATTCTCTTCCTTCCAGACTCCCATTTTTTCTTCCATATAGTCTACCAGAGCGCTCAGGGACTTCTTCCGGCCTCTCACCTTCCCGATCAGAATCAAATGCCCCTCATCGTCCACATGAAGCTTTGGCTTAATAGACACAAGGGTTCCCAGAACCGCAGCTGTCTTGCTGACTCTTCCGCCCCTGTAGAGATGGTATAGATCATCTACCGTAAATACATGCACTACATTCAGCGCATGTTTCTCCAGCCACTCCGCGGTCTCCTCCATGGTCTTTCCTGCTTCCCGCAGCTTCACCGCCTTATGTACGAACAGTCCTTCCCCCATAGACGCTCCCAGACTGTCCACTACATGAATCCTCACATCCTTATGCTCCTCCATGACCTCTTCCGCCGCCAGGCGAATATTTCCGCAGGTTCCGCTCAATCCGGAAGAAAAAGCCAGATATAATATTTCTTTCTCCTTTTCCGCGCATTTTTCAAAATACGCTTTGGCCTCCGCCGGATTGATCTGGGATGTGGTAGGCATCTTCCCCTCCTCCCGCATCATTTTATAAAATTCTTTCCAATCCAGCTCCCTTTCCCCTCCGTAGGTGACTCCGTCCAGAATATAGCTGATGGGCAGGCAGCCCAGATCATGCGCCTTCAAATATTCCGCCGGCAAATCCGCCGTACTGTCCGTTATGATTTTAAACATACTTTTATTCCTTTCTTTGGAACCTTACAA
This sequence comes from uncultured Acetatifactor sp., assembly GCA_910584865.1. Lineage (GTDB taxonomy): Bacteria > Bacillota > Clostridia > Lachnospirales > Lachnospiraceae > Acetatifactor. Next base: position 114,023 of record CAJUCE010000010.1, on the reverse strand, counting down.
TTTTTCGCTTCCGTGTGGCCCGGTCTGTATCACTCTCCGACAGCCCTGCGCCTTACTATTCCTGATTATGCATGGCTTTGCCTGTATCCTCCGGTCTGCTTGTGCCTTATCATTTCCCTGTTCCGTATACTCCCGCCAGTGTCTCCTTCGGGCAGTTCGTTCTCAGACGATCCGCCCCTCAGGCCACACAGCTTTTCGACCGTTGTCTGTTTGAAATGTATCATAAATTGCAGATTCTGTCAAATACATCTCTCCGGCGGAAAACCAGCTGAAAATATCATCTCTTCTCCAAAGCACCGGGAAGCCGTCTTCGGATCAGCCTGTTTTTCAGATTTTTCCAGTCAAAAGGAATCAGAGGATATAGATAGCTTTGATGGGACACCGTCCTGTTACATCCCACAGCCAGCACAGATAAAAGGAGCCCGCCTATATACCCCCACAGCGAAAACCATTGCGCCAGCAGCAGTGTAATCATGCGCAGAAACTTCAGCGCATATCCCAGCTCATAATTAGCTTGTGTATAATTGGCAATGGCAACAAATGCCATATATAACATAACCTCTGAAGAGAACCACCCGCTGTTCACCGAAAACTCCCCCAATACCAGCGCGGCCATCACGCTCAAAGGCGTGCTTAGCATATTCGGCGTATTGATGGCAGCCAGCTTCAGCCCGTCTATGGCCAGCTCCAGCACCAGGAACTGCCAGATCAGAGGCAGATTGGGCTCCTCCTTCAGCATAATGAAAGAAAAACTCTCCGGAATCCACTGAGGATTGTTCATCAGCAGCAGAAACGTAGGCGTCACCAGATATGTCAGCAGGGAAATCAGGAAACGGGTAACACGCAGATAGGTGCCCGTTACCGGCGGAAAATAATAATCGTCCGCCTCCTCCACCACGTCGAAAATCGTGGTAGGCAAAATCATGGCAGAGGGTGAATTGTCCACCAATATCACGATATTGCCCTCCAGCACCTGGGCAGCTGCGGCATCCGGCCGCTCCGTGTACTTGAACTTCGGAAAAGGATTGTACCATTTCCGCTGGTAAAGGCATTCTGCCAGGGACTCCTGATTCATCGTCAGGGCATCCACATTAATATTCCGGATCTTCTCACGTATCTCTGACAGGAACTTATCATCCACACGTCCCTTCATATAACAGAGTGCGATATCCGTGCGAGAACTTTTCCCGGCGTTTTGCATCTCCATGTGAAGATCCGCACTGCGGATCCTGCGGCGTATCAACGCAGTGTTTGAAACCAGTGTCTCCACAAAGCCATCCTTGGAACCCCGCAGTGTCTTGTCCTTCTCAGGTTCTTCCACCCCTCTGGACGGGTATGTCCTGGAGTCAATGAGGAGCGCCTTCTCATACCCGTCCACCAGCAACACAAACATTCCCGACAGAAGGGATTGCACCAGCATATCCGCCCTGTCCTCTATGTCCACTTCCACATACGGCGTAAATTGTTTCGACAGTCCGTGCATATCCTCCGGCATCTTGTCCGGTGTCAGATCCATAAAATACTGCAGCAGCTTCTGATCCAAATCATCCTTGCAGAAGCCGTCGATCAAATACATGCAAGCTTCTTTTCCGCCTATATGGACTACCCTGTAGATGATGTCGAAATTCTTCTCCACATCCAAAATTTCGTTTAAATATGCCATATTCTGCCGCAAATCGCCATTTATCCGCTTATTCTCTTCCATAAACTGAACTGCTCCTTCTTCTCCATAATTTCCGTAAAGCCTTTACGGTTATCATAGCCAAAAGGGGAGTTTTTATGCCGAATTTTCTCTCTGCAAGCAAATTGAGCAAACTTGGATAATTTCTTTTGTAATGTTTTGCTGAGTATGTTTCTGAAATTGAAACCTGTTTGTTTGCCTATAATACCCAACAATAAAGAATCTTCACTGGAAAAAGATAAGAATAGCCGCCGTCAGCACTTCGTCGTACTGCCCAGCCCGCCGTTGCGCACGCCTGCGGCATCGTCATCTACAGTGATTCCGTACTCGATAAAAATCCCCTGGGCGAAGCCCGTCCCCCGGGCAATCTCCAGAGTCCTGCCCTCATTGGTATCATTGGTCAGCTTGATAAAAATATGCCCCTCGTTATCGGAATTAAAATAATCACTGTCAATGATCCCCACGGTATTGTTCATCTGGAGGCGATATTTGAAGCCAAGCCCGCTTCTGGGATAGAGCTTCAGCACCCATTCTTCGTCTATCCTTACACGGATTCCCGTAGGGATCTTGATACTCTCCCCCGGCGCCAGAGTAAAAGAAAAAGGCGCAAAAAAATCATACCCCGCACTGCCCCGGGTAGCCCGGACAGGAATCCGGATATCTTCATAGATCCCGCGTATATCCGCGTCGGAATATTGGAGGAAATCCGCTTTCACCGCCTCCGCATAATTGCCAAAACTTACCTTATAAAACTGTGCCACCCTTTTCATGTATGCCGCTCCCTCGTCCTCCGGCTGCAGAGACTTTGATTCTCTGTCCCCAGCCTGTACTCTGCTCCGGCACCTGCCGGCATGTCTGTAACCCTCTACGGCATGTCCATCTATAATGTACTCTGCCCCGCGCCTGGCGGTCCGTCCCCTGCGTCCGCAAGCAATCCCCGCATCCCGGCCTCCCGCAAAATGGATACACCCATTCCGGCAGGATACCGGGCACAGGCTTCAGTCGCAGCACCCGCGTAGATTGCCGGGTTTCGCTGTCAGCGTATATTCCTGCTCATAATTCCCACAATGCAGCACGGGAACCGACGGATCTTTTTGTACAAGCGTCCTTTGCACATCAATCACCCGCTGGTTGGCGCTTCCCTTCCACAGTAGCTTTGCATCTTTTTCCGCCTCGTGGAATTCTCCGTCCACCAGCACATCGATATATTTCATAATCGGATAATGATAGATATTCTCCCAGCTGTCTCCTGTATACAGCCAGATGGTCTTTCCCTGATATTTCTCCCTGATCTCCGCCATCAGTCCTCTTACGTCCAACCGGTTCGCAGCGTGCAGGGGATCTCCGCCGGAAAAGGTGATCCCCGAGATATAGCTCTTATCCAGCTCCGCGAAAATTTCCTGCTTCGCCCTGTTGTCAAAAAGCAATCCTCCGTCCGGATCCCATGTAACCGGATTATGGCAGCCTTTGCAGCAGTGATTGCAGCCGGCCACCCAGAGTACCACCCGCAATCCATCGCCATTCAGCATATCATCAGACGTTATATTGTGATATCTCATCTTATCTGCCTCCAGCCTGTCTGTTTTACATACTCTTCCTCTCTGCAATCTCCGCCATCTTCGCATCATTGAGCCTGGTATCCCCGTGCACCCTGGAATAAGAGAGATAACCGTTCATCCGGTCAATCTTGGTCAGATTCCGGCTTCCGCATTTCGGACACACATCCATCTCCAGTTCCTGATGCCCGCAGTCATCACAATAGGCCAGCGACAGATTGACTCCCTCGTAAAACCCCAGTTCCATAGCCCGCCGGATCAACGTCCTGATTGCTTCGATATTATAATCAATGGGATATTTCACATATTGTATCTTACCGCCATTGCTCAGATCCCAGAATCGGTTTTCCAGATCCTGCTTCCTGATGGGCGTAATATCCTCCGTCACATGGCAGTGGAAACTGTTGCTCACATATTCTCTGTCGGAGACCCCCTCAATGATGCCGTATTTCTCCCGAAACTGCTTTACCTGCAGGCCGCAGAGATTCTCCGCAGGTGTCCCGTAAATGGCATAGAGATTGCCGTCCGCTTCCTTAAATTCATTTATGCGCTTATTGATAAATTCCAGTACTTCCAGGGCAAATTCTCCATCCTCCACCAGAGATTTCCCGTTGTAGAGCTCCTGCAGTTCATTCAGCGCGGTAATGCCGAAACTGGCTGTAGCGGATTTCAGCAGTGGCTTGATCTTGTCTGTAAGCTTCAGATGTCCTCCCAGGAATCCGCCCTCGCAGTACGCCAGAGGATTGGTGGAGGCCCGCATCTCTCCCAGATAAGCATAGGTCCGTATATGAAGCTGACGAATCAGATTCAGATAGTAATCCAGCACCTCATAGAAATCCCTGCTCTCCTTCCTGGCCTTCGCAAGAATCATGGGCAAATGCAGAGAGACTGCCCCGATATTGAATCTGCCGACGAACACAGGCTTGTCCTGATCGTCCGCCGGATGCATGCCTCCTCTCTCATACCAGGGAGACAGAAATGCCCTGCAGCCCATAGGCGACACAATACGTCCGTACTGCTTGTACATACTGGCCACATAGCCCTTGCCTGTCAGGCTCAGCCAATCCGGATACATGGTCTTGGCACTGCACTGTACTCCCATTTCAAACACATCCTCCAGGGGCTTTCCCGGACCGTGGAGATTTTCATCATATAAAAATACAATTTTGGGAAACAGCACCGGCTTCTTACATTCCTTCTTGCCCTGCCCTCCCTTGCGCACCTGCAGCATGGTAATCGTAGCCAGCCTGGCAAATCTGCCTGTGCCTGTCCCTGCGGTCACCGTAATAAAGGGATAATCCCCCCTGCTGCTGCCCACGGTATTGAACTTGTATTCCCATCCCTGGAATCCCTGTTCATATTCCCTTACCACGTCATTGTATGCTTCCTCCCGGGCCCGCTTCTCCTCGATTCCCAGCTTCGTATACTTTTCAATATAATACCGATAGCTTTTTTCTGCATAAGGCTCCAGAATCAAATCCACGCTGGGCACGGTAAAGCCTCCGTACTGCTGGCTGGCTGCACTGAGTACGATATCTCCGATGACGTCAAAAGCCACATCCAGCGATTTGGGCTCATTGTACCACACATTTCCCATCTCAAAGCCGCCGCTCAGCACATTCTGTACGTCAAAGAGACAGCAGTTCATGGTATCCCTTCTGGCGGACATATCGTGTACATAGATATATCCGTCCCTGCAGGCCTGTATTTCCTCCGTAGTCATGAAAAATTTCTGGTACAGCTCCTTGTTCAGCTGATTGAAAACCAAGCTTCTCTTGGTGGCTACCAGCGCGGAGTCCGTATTGGCATTCTCCTTGTCGCCGATATACATAATGGACTGGCTCTTCTTATATACATCATCCAGCATCCGCACAAAATCCTGTTTATAGTTCCTGTAATCCCGGTAACTCTTCGCCACCACAGGCTTCACCTGTTCCAGCGCGCTTTCCACGATATTGTGCATAATGGGGATAGGCACCTCTTCCAATTCCAGCTCGTCCACTTTATCAATCACGCTCCTGCAGATCCGACACTCCTCTTCTTCCGTGAATCTGGTCAATGCCCTGTATGCGCTCTTCGCCACGGCATTGACCACCTTCTGTACATTGAAGGCCTCCCTGCTTCCATCCTTCTTTATCACCCAGACATCCCCGCCCGGCTTAAATCTTTCGCCGTAATCCATATCTTCCCTGACCACATGATCAAAATTACTGCTCATCACCATCATTCCCTTCCAAAATAGATCTGGCACAAACTCTATATACAAAATATAGTGTTGTAGTCATTTTCCTGCCCATATATTGTGGCGGATATTTAACAGTATATGAAAGAATTCCATTCTTGTCAATGAAATCCTTCCGAAAAATATGTACAAAAAAGATACCCAAAATTTAGGATATCTTTCCATTGACAATAAATTTTCCTAAACCCCCAGACTTTTATGTATGGCGGAACACCCGGAATGCAATATACGGACGTGCATGAGGGTTACTGTGACGCCAGAATATCCGCCAGCCATTGCCGATACTGTTCCCTGACGGAAACAGGGCTCACTATGACAGCCTCTCCTCCGATGCCTGCCAGCCACCCGTAAAACTGTCCGCTCACCATGACCTTGGCACGGATGCGGAACACCTCCTCTGGCATCTGCCGTATATCGGCTTCTCTGCCGAACCGGTCCAGCACCACGCCGATTAAGCGGTTCGGAAACTGTATCGTCACAATCTCCTCCCGCCCGCCATACATCCCGAAGATCTGATTGGTATAGGCAGCCAAATCCACCTTGGAAAATTGTTCCATACCGGTCCTGGCTTCCTTGAGTACTTCTACCCGGCCCATCTTGTCCACACGGTAATGCTTCATGACACTGTCATTGCTGTCATAAGCCGCAAGATAATAGTTCTCGTCCTGCCAAATCAGGGCCCAGGGGCTCACACACCTCTCGCTGTTGGCTCTGGGAACCAGCTCCTTATTCAAATTCCAGTCCAAATACTGGAACCGTATCTGCCTGTTCTCCTGAATGGCCCGGTGAATCGTATCGATGCTATAGTAAATGCTCTCATTCTCCGTCTTGATCCGCCCAGCCACATACACCTGGCGCTGCAATTTCCCGGCATCATATTTTCCTGCCATCTGCTCCAACTTCCGGATCAGGCTCCGCGACTTTTTGGTGGTAATAAATCGGGAAGACTGAACTGCGTCTACCAACAGCTTTAATTCAGCCAGTTCAAACTCCCTGCCGGCCATATAATACCCGCCGCCCAACCTGCTGTGTACCTGTATGATATCATAGCCGAAATTACAGAGTTTTTCCACATCGTCATAGACGCTCTTCCTCTGGGAATGAACGCCGTTGGCCTCCAGATAGGCTATGATGTCCGACGTACTGGCCGGATGGTTTTCATCTGTATTTTCCGACAAAAATTTGATAATATACAACAGTTTCAGCTTTTGTCCCGGTGCCTTTGCCATTTTATTGGAACCTTTCTGTTATTTGTCCGCCCCGCCGGCACTTTTCTTCTTCGCCATGCTGATCCCGATGGCGGTAGCCACGCCTGCCACGATAACAATCACGATCATTACCACAAGATAGGACATAAATGAATTCAAAAAACTGGTCAACATATTTTATCCCTTCTTTAACTTCATCATTTTATATTGCCAAACTCCGGACGACAAAAGTCTATTTGGAGTTCCACAAGATTAAGTATACCAGATATAGCGGTTCTCCGTCAAGATATCCGGCGTTTTTTAATCCTTTTTACACCAAAGCTTTTTATACCAAGCCTTTTACACCAGCTTTACACCAATCATCCAGGTTCTTCTATACCGCTTTCCACACGCCGTAATCCAGAAAATATTCCGCCTGCGCGGAAGCCTTCTCTATTACTCCCGGCTCATACCCCATCAGCTCCAGCAGCTTTATGGCATTTCTCGTGGTAGCCTTACCCTCTTTCAGGCGATAATTAAAATACACATCCCCTTCTCTCACATCTTCCTCAAAATGATAATTGTCAAATTCTCCCTGGAGCAGCTCCGTCAATTCAATGTCATGCGTAGCGGCAAAACAAAGAATGCCGGAATGTCCCAGAGATCTCAAAATCTGCGTGGAAGCCGCGATACGCTCCACCGTATTCGTCCCTCTGAGCACTTCATCCACGAAACAGAGAATCGTCCCTTTTCTGTGCGCCGCCGCATCAAGAATACGTTTTAACGATTTAATCTCCACGATATAATAGCTCTCTCCTGACACAATATCATCCTTCAGAGCCATGGAGGAATACGCCCGGAAAAAAGGCGCCCTGTACCCGTCCGCCGCACAGGTATGAATGGTCTGGGCCAGAATCGCATTGACGGCAACCGTCTTCAGGAAAGTAGACTTGCCGGAGGCATTGGAGCCGGTGAGCAGCACACCCCGTTTTGCCCTGATTGCGTTTTTTACCGGCTCCTCCAGCAGCGGATGATACCCCTGTACCATTTCAAGCCCTTCATCGGCATCAAACTCCGGCACACACCATCCTTTCCTGATTTTCCTGCCGTATCCGGCAGGTTCTCCTGCAGATTCCGCCGTTTTTTCCTCTGCTGCGTCAGCTCCGGACCTCTTCTGCCCTCCATCCGATCCGGCAGCCTGTCCGCCGGCATGATTGCATTGTTCATCCCCAAAAGCAGGCGTCCTATCCGATTCTAACCCGCACTCCTGAAGGGATATCCGAAACGCCCCGATGGCGATAGCCGTCTCCATATATCCCATCACCCCGATCAGCGCATCCACATCCTCTATATGCCCTCTCAGAACCTTCAGCATACTGTTAAACTTGATCAGATCCACATGAAAAACCATCCGGATATAATCCATCACGATTGCCAGAATATCTCCGGAGGCATTCCCACGGTAAGGCGACATAACCCAGACGGAATTGCGTTTCATGCCTTGAAGACCGCTTCCGGCTCTTTTGACCCGCTCCCACTCTCCGGCACACACCGGCACTTCGATCTTTTCCAGCTCTGCACAGCTTCGCATCAGCCTCATAATATAAGAAAAGCTTGTAATATAAGGATCAATCTCACCCTTCTCCTTAAAATAGGATATAATATTATAGATAATCAATGCCGCGATTCCCAGGATCGCCACAGAGAAATTCACCCACAAAAACCCGATCAACGGCAAAAAGAGCAGATCCAGCAGAATATGCTTGCGGCTGGACCTCTCCCCCAGAAGTTCCAGATTATCCAGATAGTCATACAGGGAATATTTTCCCGTGTACCCTAGACGTCTGGCCGCCAGCTGTACCTTCACCCTCTCATCCGGATGCTCCGTAAAAAAAAGCACCGTTTCCTCCAGATGCCCCAGCGCCCCTGCGTCCTGCTCCAAAGTCCGCAATGTATAATATAAATACTCTTCTCCCGATGCGGAAAGCGTATTGTTCATTCGTTTGAAAATCTCATCCATCCCCAGATCATTCCATGTAATGTCGTCCAACTGTCCGTCCGCGGGATGTCTGCGGAAATAACTGTCCATCCTGACAAATCTTTCCAGCGCATATTCCTTTTCCGCCGGTTTGCCGTAGTCCTCGTACAAGGATAGTGTAAACCGCCTCTCTTCCTTTCGGATGCGCACCGTTTCCATTACAAAAATCACTGCTGCAAATGCAGCCATTGCCGCTATAAACAACAAATATTCCATCCTGCAATTCTCACTCTCATTCTTTCGGACTATCCGAATCCGGCAGTTTACGCATCAAGCCTTCCGCCGGATTCCGATGAGTCCCGAATATTCCGCATGACAAAGATTATCCTGCGGCAGATCTTTCTTCCTCTGTTTTATGCAACCAGGAAGAACTTGATCAGGAAGATCACTGAAAGCACATATGTCAGTACCGATACGTCCTTTGCCTTTCCTGTAAATACTTTCACAATGGTATAGGAGATAAGTCCGATACCGATAGCATGTCCGATAGACCCGGAAACAGGCATTGCAATCAGCATCAACGCTACCGGAACGATCTCGCACAAATCATCAAAGTGAACATTTTTCAATCCTGTAAGCATCAGCACGCCCACATAAATCAGAGCCGAAGAAGTTGCCGCCGCAGGAATGATCGCCGCTATGGGAGCGATGAACATACAGGCCAGGAATACGATACCCGTAGTCAATGCTGTCAATCCGGTACGTCCTCCTGCTTCCACGCCGGATGCGGACTCCACAAAAGTAGTGACCGTGGAAGTACCTGTCGCGGAACCCACAACAGTACCTACCGCATCTGCCAGCAGCGCTTCCTTCATCTGAGGCATCTTGCCGTTCTTGTCCAGCATACCTGCACGGCTTGCTGTACCGACCAGAGTGCCGATGGTATCAAACATATCGATGATACAGAAGGTAACGATCAAGGTTACAACCGTAAACCATCCGATCTGGGCAAAACCGCTGAAGTTGAACTTAAACAGCGTGGTGGCAGCCATATCCCCTACAGGAGGCAGGAAAGATGCCGTAGCCAGAGAAGCAAAAGGATTGGTGTGCAGGAAAATGGCCTGTCCTGCCCAGTTAACCACGCTGGCGGCCAGCATCCCCAGGATAACCGCAGCCTTCACCTTCTTCTGTGCCAGAATGACGATGACAAACAGCCCCACGAACATGGTAACTACTGTGAGAACCATGGTAGAATAGCCGGATCCCATATTGTCCTTTGCCAGGCCTGCCGTAAGCGCCCCGAAGAAATCACGCATTACATAAAATGGTCCCCCGGTTTCGGAATAGACGCCCGCATTGGAGCCGATACCGATATTCATCAGCATCATGCCGATAGCAGGCGCGATACCCAGACGTACGCCCAACGGAATGGCATCCACGATCTGCTCACGGATATTGAGCACCGAAAGAAGGATGAACACGATACCTTCTACCAAAATGATGCACAATGCCGCCTGAAAGGACTGCAGATAGGTCATTCCCGTAATGCTGACAATGTTCGCCACAACTACCGCGAAAAAGCTGTTCAGTCCCATGCCGGGCGCCATTGCAAAAGGCTTATTGGCGGCAATGGCCATCACAAACATACCGATCGCGGATGCGACACAGGTTGCCATGAAAACACCGTTCCACAGCTCCATTCCCTCCGCACCGAATCCGGTCAGCAGATTGGGGTTCAGGGCGATGATGTAAGCCATCGTCATGAAGGTGGTAAGTCCGGCTATGATCTCCGTCCTCACTGTGGTCTTGTTTTCCTTGAGCTTAAATAGTTTCTCTAACATTTTTTACTCCCTCCTATGTAGTTGATTAGAGAAAAACAGGTTACATATCATAAAACGCACATTCCACACAATCCGCCCCGAAAAAGGATCTCTCATAAGGCCATATATGTCACATACGGTTTACAATCTTCTCACATTCGGCATAAATATGTTCCGGACTGTCCCCTACATGAAATTCGCCGTCCTGATACAAAATCCTGCCGTTTATCATCGTCATACGGACATTTGATTTGCTTCCGCTGTAGACCAGATTCTTCGCTATATTGTGAATGGGCTGCATATTGGGCTGATGCAGATCGATCAATATCAGATCCGCCAGCTTTCCTGCCGCCAGAGTATCCGCATCCTCAAGCCCCATAGCCCCGGCTCCTCCCACGGTGGCCATGCGCAGTACTTCTCCGGCATCCAGACTGGCGGCATCCTTCTCGCGCACCTTGCTCAGACCGGACACCAAAAACATCTCCCGAAACATGTCCAGGCAATTATTGCTGGCCGGCCCGTCCGTGCCCACCGCCACCGGAATTCCCCTGGCTGTAAACTCCGCAACGGGCGCAATCCCGCTGGCCAGTTTCAGATTGGAAGCGGGATTGGTCACTGCATACATTCCTCTACGCTGAAAAACCTCCATATCCTCTCCCGTCATATGGACACAATGATAGCCTCCCCCTCCGTATTCAAAGATTCCCAGACTCTCCAGGAAAACGGCAGGTGTCACGCCGTACCGTTCCTGACACTGTGCCACCTCCCTGGCTGTCTCCGCCAGATGGGTATACATAGGCGCCTTATAATGCTGCGCCAACCTGGCCATCTCCAGCAAAAGACCTTTCTGACAGGTATACTCCGAATGAAATCCCATCCGGTAACTGATCAGGGCATCTTTGCCGTTCCACTTCAGATATTCCTCTTCCTGCTGTTCTATGGAAGAGGTAAAATCATTCAGCCCGCTGGTAAGCACGCAACGCATCCCCGTATCCATGCAGGCAAACGCCGTAGCATCCGGCTGCAGATACATGTCGAATATGGACGTAATCCCGGATGTCAGATATTCCAATACTGCCAGTCTGACCAGCTGGTAGATATCTTCCCCTGTAAGCTTTGCCTCCATGGGAAACACTTTCTCGTTCAGCCACTCCTGTAACGGCACATCGTCCGCCAGGGAACGCAGAAATGTCATTGCCGAATGGGTATGCGCATTTTTAAAGCCCGGCATCAGCAGATCCTCTCTGCAGTCAATCTCCATATCCCAGCGCTGCCTCAGCATTTCCTCCGTGGGACAGCCTTCCGTCACACAGCGGATTCTCTCATCCTGAACCCATACTTCCCCCCGAAATACTGTTTTTTCTCTCTCCATGGTCAGAATTCTGGCATTGTATAATCTGATATTCACCTGATAGACTCACCTCCAAAACCGCAGGGCAGCAATTCCTCCAGCCGGCATTCCTTATAGTCCTGCTGTCCCCGCACCACCAATATCCGAAAGTCCCCTCCGGCAAACTCCTGCATCACCTGCCTGCAGATCCCGCAGGGCCATGCATAATCCGCCGGCTCACGACCCTCCATTCCCCCTGCCACGGCAATGGCTGTAAAATTCCGCTCGCCCTCGCTGACCGCTTTGAAAATGGCCGTCCGCTCCGCACAGTTTGTAGCCCCATAGGAAGCATTCTCGATATTGCCTCCGGTATAAATTTTCCCTTCCGCCGTCAGCAGCGCCGCTCCCACCGCATAATGCGAGTATGGGACATAAGCGCTCTTCCTGGCCTCCAGTGCCGAATTAATCAAATCCATATATGCAGAATTGTTCATCTTATATCGTTCCTTTCGCTTCATACCCCATCCGGCCGGTTATCTATGTCCTGTACCTATGCGCCATATCCGCCGCCCTTCAAAAACTTCTTAAAGTCCCCCTTAGGAGTTCACCATACTCCGTAGGAATGCCCTATATTCCTTAGGAATGCCCTATATTCCTTAGGAATGCCCTATATTCCTTAGGAATGCCCTATATTCCTTAATACCTCCGTCACCAGCTTCCTGAAATTAGGCGCCGCCATATCCGCCGCCTCCTGCACTTCCTTATGGCTCAATTTATTCGCCGTCATTCCCGCCGCCAGATTACTGATGCAGGAAATTCCGCAGATCTTCATTCCCATATGATTGGCGGCGATAGCCTCCGCCACGGTGCTCATGCCCACTGCGTCGCAGCCTGCCATGCGCAGGAGGCGGATATCCGCCGGCGATTCATAGCTGGGCCCCGTCAGCTGGGCGTAGACACCCTCCTGCAGGAAAATATGATGTTCCCTGGCTGTCAAACGTATCAGTTTCTGCAGTTCCCGGTCATATACCTGGCTCATATCCGGAAAACGGGGCCCCAGCTCCTCCAGATTCGCCCCAATCAGGGGGTTCGGCGCAAAGACCGCGATATGATCCTTGATCATCATCAGATCTCCGGCCTGAAAGGAAGTATTCACACCTCCGGCTGCATTGGTGAGGAACAGAATCTCCGCCCCCATCAGCTTCAGCAACCGGATGGGAAGAACCACATCGCTGATCGGATACCCTTCATAATAATGTACCCTTCCCTTCATACAGGCCACGGGCGTTTCCCCCACGTAACCAAAAATGAACTTTCCGGCATGCCCGGGCACAGTGGAAACCGGAAAACCCTCTATCTCCCCATAGGAAATCTCATCCGCCACACGTATGGTCTCCGCAAAATCTCCCAGACCTGATCCCAGCACAATGGCTGTCTTCGGTTTGAAACCGGTTCTCTTTCTAACATTTTCATAGCACCTCTGAAGCTTCTCATACACCTGATTCATTTTCCACCACCCTTTCTGATTCGAGCCCTGCCTACCCGGCTCTCTGTCTCCCTCAACTACATCCGGAAAATATTCCTGCTTCCCAGTACCCCATTGCATTAATCTTCGAGTAATCAGCTCTCGCTGTCCACACCAGTACTTCGTTGTCGTTGGAAGGCGTGTCCACCGCCTCTCCTCTCTCCTCCGCCTTGTCCTGGCGCGGACATCAAGCACGTATTATGCGGGAATGAATGCAACGGTATACTAGTCCATGCTCAGCTTCACGATAACAACACCTTCGCTCACCTGTACGCTGTCCCGCGCAGGCCATACGGGCATATCCCTGCTGTCGGCCACCGCATCTTCTATCCATTCCTCCGGTACCTGCTCATATTCCGCGCCCAAAATGTGCAGAAAACCAAGGATCCTCCGCGTACTCCAATAGTATTCGGGCTCTACCTCCCTGTCATAATTAAAATAAGAACGGCCTATGACTTCTCCCGTCACACAGGCGGCATTCCCCGAGAATTCTCTGCCTCCAATCACAATCACCGGAAACACGCCCTGGGGGTTCACCTCTTCTACCCGCCCAATCAGCTCTCTCCCCAGCGCTGCATCCTGCTCATACCTGCATCTGTCCGTATAATAGAGACTCTCCGTCACCTTCGCCTGCTCTATGCCGCTGACCATACAGATCAATACCACACAGCCCGTAAGCACCCCTCTCGCCCGGATATTCCCCTTTCCGGTCTGCTGCGACAGCCATATCCCCAGATAACCCAGAAAAGCCGTCGCCGCCGGAAGCACCAGCTGGGAACGCATGGCCGGGGTTCCGCCCAATATAACCGACATCATAAACGGCGTTACCAATATCCCCAAATAAAAGAATATCACCATCCCGGTCCTTCCCTTTACCTTCCGTTCCCTGCCGGACAAAAAAGCAATCAAAAGAACCAAATCAAACAATGCCAAAACGCCCAGACCGGCATTGTAAAAAATAGAATCATAACCTGTAAACGCCTTCAGCACATGCCCCGCTATCCCATGAAGACAATCCTTTGCAGAAGCCTGTCCCCAGAAAATCTGACCCTGCAGATAGCCGGACGTACCGAAAAAAAGCTGAGTAATCAGGGTATTCAGCAGAAACGCCGTCAGAAAAATAGCACAATAGGGAAGAATCCTCCGAAAAAGGATACCTCCGCTTACTTCCGTGCCCTCCGAAATCTCCTTAAGTGCCTGCAGCAACAATAAAGCAACCGTTCCGAAAATGTATAATACCACAAAAATCTGATAGCTGGAAAATGTCAAAATCAATAACGCCGCACTGCAGACAGCCCATAACACGGCTTTCCAATCCCATCTGTGTCCGTTTCTGATTGTGTCTGCCGCCTGCCGGGAACCGTACAATGCCAGAACCGTCAGCCCAATTGCCATACAGATCTCCATACTCTGCAGGGCAAAATAGAACTGCTCCGTCATTGCCGGATGAGATGTCCACAGAAGTGCCCCCGCCGCCCAGGCCCATATACTGCCCTTCCTGCCTCCTGTATATTCCCAGAGTCCCAGAAATGCAGCTACTGCCGCAGTAAACAAAAGCAAAGTCATGGCGCCGGAAAAGTAAGGATTGTGCTCTGCGTTCCCACACAGATACTTCATAAACACAAGCCCCTGCCTGCCCGTATGCAGCCAGCCGCCATAAAAATCATCCTGCAGATGAATCAGATCCTCCGTATCGATGCCAATGATGTCGGAATGCAGTTTCGCACCATGAAGCAAAAACACAAACAGTCCTGTCACAAAAAGGCGGCCGCGATATTTTTCCAGATATTTTTTCACGCGTTGCATCCCTTTCGGCCAATTTGATAAACACATTATACAAAAGTCTGTGCAAAAAAGCAATTCCTTTATTGTCTGAAAACGAATTAATTTGCCGGCTGCAGGAAAATTAGTAATACTAATTTTGTACTCAAAATTCTTTCTCATTTCTAAACTCATATTTTATTATTTCTAAAATCATATAGAATAATATTCAGCTGATATAAAAATGCATGGAAAGGAGGACGCACAGAAGATGCGGGACAAAAAGGAAGTAGGCAAAATAATAGCGGAGCTGCGCAGGGAAAAAGGGCTCCGCCAAAAGGATCTGTCTAAAATTTTGAATATGTCTCCCAGTAATATATCCAACTATGAAAGCGGCGCTTACTGGCCTGATATGAATACCATTTGCAAAATGGCAGACTATTTCAATGTCACAACCGATTATCTTCTGGGCCGGACCTCCTATCGCTGCCCTCCTGAGATTCTCGATCAATATGCCGCGTCCGACTATGCGATCCACAATATCGTAAACACACTGCTGTACCTGGATTCCGGTTCTCTGGACGCCGTCATAAAATATGTAAATTATCTGAAAACACAGAATCTGCAAAAGACGAAATAGCATCGACCTATTCCGTCACAATATTCTGCAGCCAGACACCCTTTTTCACCAGCACAAATCCGATGGCACATTTGATCCAATCCGCTATCTGCACCATGGCGAAAATGGCAATCACGGACATATCCGTATACCGGCTCAGGCAAAAAGCTACCGGCACACTGACGCACCATACAAACACGCTGTCAAACAGAAAAGTCACTATGGTCTTGCCCCCTGACCGGAGCGTAAAATACGCCGCGTGCATAAAGGCCGCCTGAGGCATAAATACGGCCTGTGCCAGAATAAACTGCCTGGCCACCGTCTTGACCTCATCCGTGGTATCGTATATCTCCGGAAACAAAGGAGCAATCACTACCATCAACAGCGCCACACAAATACAGCTGAAAACGGAGAATGCAATAATCTTGTTATCAGTATCCCTTGCCTCCTCCAGCCTGCCGGCGCCCAAAAGCTGTCCAATCATAATGGCCACAGCGTCTCCCATAGCAATAAACACCACATTAAATACATTATTGATGGTATTAGCGATATTCAGCCCTGCGATGACGCTTAATCCCCTGACGGAATAACATTGAATCAGCACAGCCATTCCGGCAGACCACAAGGTCTCGTTGATGAGCAGGGGAGCGCCTTTTACAAAGTACTTCCCCGCCAGGCGGACCGGTACTCTCAGTGTCTCATATGCACCCTCAATATAACGATTCCGGTTCTTATTTCTGTGTGTCCAGACAATAACGATAGCAGCCTCCACGTACCGGGATACCACGGTGGCAATGGCCGCGCCCATGACTCCCAGCGCAGGCAGCCCGAATTTTCCGTAAATCAGCAGATAGTTCAGGCATAAATTCACCAAAACAGCCTCTATTCCCGCCTTCATGGGCACCCATGTCTCACCGCATTCCCGCAGCGTGCTCACATAGATCTGGACCATCATAAACGCCGGAAGTCCAAGCAGCATCACCTTCAGATAATCCTGTCCATAACGAAACGCCGCTTCCAGATCGCCGCCGTCACTGCTGCCGTTCAAGTACATCCGTATCAGGCCGTCCCCTGCCGTCAGCAATAATACTCCTGCCCCGGCGGTCAGAAACAATGCCATCCAGAATTTGTAACGGAAGGTATGGCGGATCCCCTCATTGTCCTTCTGCCCGAAATACTGCGCCGTAAAAATACCGGCTCCGGCCAGTCCTCCGAAGACGCACAGATAATACACCATCAGCAGCTGGTTTACAATGGCCACCCCTGACATCTGCTCCGTACCGATCTGACCTACCATAATATTATCCAGCATACCCACGAAATTGGTGATACCGTTCTGAATCATAATAGGCACTGCCACCAACAGAACAAGTCTGTAAAACGCTTTGTCTCCGATAAATTTTTTCCGCAATGAAATGCCTTTCTTATATGGGGCGCCTTTCTTCCACTTGTCCAACGCCATGCTTTTCCCTCTTTCTTTTGTTCTTTTTTGCCACAGTCTTACCATTATACCGCATTTCCATATAAATGCAATGCCTTTCCACAAAAAAACTCCTGCCTGTGCAGAAGTTTTGTAACATGTTTTGTAAAAATTATTCCCGAGTCCCGCCGCTTAAAATCACTTTACCGTCCTGAAGTTCCACCTTCACTTTATTGCCGTCCGTGCGCAACATTCCCGCCAGCTCCCTGGGTATCTGGATGCGCCCCGCCTTGTCCATGATGACATATTCGTCCTGTGTCTCTTCCTCCCTCCAGTTGATGGAGCTCTCCCGGATACGATCCCGGTATGCCTCTTTCAATATCTTCTCGGAGCTGATCTTGCCGTCCCGGATAGCTACCACCCTCCTCACGCGTTTGGACAGCGCCACATCATGTGTGACAATCAGGATTGTCTGACCGTTTTTATTCAGCTCCGCAAACAGATCAAAGATATAATCCGCAGTCGCCGTATCCACACTTCCCGTGGGTGCTGTTAAGTTAGTACAAATGAAATTTGTTACCTATGTACAAAATTTTTCGTCAAACATCAGTTGTTGAACTATGCACTATATACAAAGCCCCGGAAGACTGCTGCCCTCCGGGGTCTTTTATTTCCGTCCCATCACCTTTCCTCTTCCTTCTCCCTCTCCCAGGTCATTTCCTGGCCTGTTTCCCTCTGGTATCGCTCCTTGATTGCCTGTTCAACATAGGCATTAAAGGACTGCCCCTGCGCCTGGGCCGCCTCCTGGACCCTGGCTTTCATGCCTTTGGGCAGGGCCAGTTCTCCCCGGTCATAATTCTTTCCCCTGTGCTTATTTTTCGCCCTTGTGGCCGCTGCCCCCCTGGGCGTGGGGTATTTTCTTCCTTCACCTTCCATCAATTTTCCCTCCATGCCGTTTTTTACAGTATACCACACTATTTTCTGTTACGGAAGTATAAACCTTGCACAAATATACTTCCGTAACTTTGTGCAATTTCCCTATTGAAATTATACTTCCGTAAGTATATAATAGACTTATAAGGTAAAGGAAAGGACGGAAACAAAATGGAAATCGCAAATACAATTCTTGATCAGCTGGGCGGAAACAAATTTTTAGCAATGACCGGGGCAAATCACCTGCTTGCAGACGGAAACACATTGAGAATGACCCTCCCCAAAAATAACAGCAGGGCGAACCGCTTATACATCACCCTGGACCCGGACGACACCTATACAATGCGGTTCTTCCGCTTCACGCCGGGCCGCTTGAATAAAAAGACTTTCGCCTGGACGGAAGATAAAACCCAGGAAGTCAGACTGGAAAAAGGCGTCTATTGCGATATGTTACAGGGTATCTTCACAGCAATCACAGGAATGGCCACACACTTATAAACCGCAGGGGGCGGCACTGCTGCCCCCATCACCACAAAAAGAAGGGAGAACGAACATGATTGCAAATAATTTCAATGACTTTGTAGAAAAGGTTACGGAAGCGGAAAGAACGGCACTGAATACCCCGGAAGGCCAGGAGATCACAAAGAAAATTCTGGAAATGAAACTGGCCCAGGACCCGAACATGACCCCGGAAGAATGGCAAAATACAAAATCCCAGTTCTTAACCTTTCTTTTCGTCATGATCGTAAAGGAAAACCCGGAAGCCATGAAAGAACTGGGGACGCATGTATGGAACGAAATGCAGGAAGCGTGAATGGCGCTCCTGTTTGCCCCAGGAACGGCAGAAAGCCCGCAGACGGTAAAATATACCACCTGCGGGCTTTCTCTCTGTTCTGGGGCTTCCTGGGCACGTCTGGCGGGGCTTTATTCGCTTTCCACCACTACTTCCACGCCCACGGATAACTGATCAGCCGTTTCCTTTTCCAGCGTCCCTACTTTCTGCCCGTCATCACCATATACATTGACGGTTCCGTCCTGGTTCTCTTCCAGGGCGCCTTCCGGCACGTTGTCCGTTGCCACGGCCTGCCTGCGGTCTGCCTGGGCGTCTCCTGTGAACACATTCACTATGGGGGCTTTTGCCACTTCTCTTTGTCCGATCTTATAATACATTGCCTGGGTTTCCTGGGTGCCTGCTTCCTTCTCCCCTGCCTTCATAGCCTCATACGCCGCCTGGGCAATGGCCTTCAACTGGTTTTCCGTCACCTTTATGCCCTTTTCCTCTGCGATCTTGTACAGTTCCTTAACCACGGCGTCCATTTTCTCCTGGCCCGTGGAAGCCTTCATGAACTCCCTGGCCCATACCACGAACTTTCCGGCCCATGGTGCCAGATCATTCAGTTTATCCGCCACGTTTTTGGGCATGTTGGGAAATACATACTTTCCGCATACAAAAGCGCCCACCATGACCCCCAGGGTGATTGCCTGCATAATAATGTTGTCCATCTCGTTTTCCTCTCTTTCTCTTTTTTCCTGCCGCTTACTGCGGGATTTTAATAACCTGGCCTACAGAAATACGGTTCGGGTCCGCAATGCCATTGTAGGCCGCCAGGGCCTGCG
>CAJUCE010000010.1:0-94254 GCA_910584865.1 uncultured Acetatifactor sp. | reverse complement strand
GCCGCAATGGCGGAAAGCGTGTCCCCTTTCTTCACCGTGTAGCTGCCGCCGGGCTTCTGGGTGCCTCCCTGGGGCGCTGTAGCGCCATTTCCGGGGATTTTAATAACCTGCCCTACAGAAATACGGTTCGGGTCCGCAATGCCATTGTAGGCCGCCAGGGCCTGCGCCGTGGTTCCGTATCTGGCCGCAATGGCGGAAAGCGTGTCCCCTTTCTTCACCGTGTAGCTGCCGCCGGGCTGTCCGGCAGCAGGCTTCTGGCCGCCTCCCTGGGATACCGTGGGGGTGCTGGTGCCGCCGCCCAGCTTCCGGGCAATGTCCGCAAAGTCCGGCGTGATAAATCCCCGGATATACCTGGCGTTATAATTCAACCTGCGGTGCCCGATCTTCCCGCCGTCCATATTGCCTTCGGTGACAACAAAATAATTGCTTCCGGTTTCCGTCACAATGCCGATATGGTCCCCGGCTCCCGTATTGTCTCCCACGCCGTTGTCCTGCCAGTCATAGCAGCAGGCGTCCCCCAGGCCGGGGCGGTGTGCATCATTCTCCGTCCAGATACCCTTTTTCATGGCCAGTTCAATGAATTTCTGCACCCCGCATTCCGTCCCGGTATACTGGGCAATCCCGGCCAGGATATATGCGGCGCTCACCGTAGTGGCGCAGTATGCGTCATGGGGCTGTACCCTGTAGCCACGGGCCAGCGGGGCGTGGCCATTGTAGGTTGCCAGGATTTCCAGGTGTTCTTTGCTTCCCTTTTTCCCGCCTTCCCATGCGGTGATAATGCTGGCCACTTTCTGCCGCAGTTCCTGTTCTGTCATCTTTGTATTTCCTCCTGTCTGCTGGCTGCCAAAATTCAGCGCCCTGGCCGCCTTGTATACATCATTCCGGCGGGTGCTGTACTCGCCCATGACACGATCTGCCAGGCCAGCGCTGTGCAGGGTGTCAAGGGTTACGGGTTTCTTTGCGGCTTTCGCCACTCTTGCGGAAGCGCCACCGCCTCCCTGGTTTTCCAAATCAGCAAAGTATACCAGGGCGGCAGGGTCAGACACGCCGGCTTTCAGCCCGTGTTCCACATATGCGTACACGTCCTTTTCCGCCAGATCGTCCTGGGCCTTCTTTCCGGCGTCCGTCACCAGCAGGTTACTGATCACCTGCTTTTCCTGGGCGTTCACCGTGCGGGTGTTCCAGTTTGCCGCCGTGGTGATCTCATGATAAAGGGCAGCCCCCAGAATGGACGCCGCCCTGGCCTCTGCCGCACAGATCGTTTTTAACAGGGCCAGCGCCCGCCCGCCGTGCCACTGCACCTTCCCCACGCTCACGGCCCCGTTGTCATTGGCATTGACGGAACCATAATTGCCTTCCTGCCCAAAAATGATTTTCTGGGCGGCCTGGGAAATCTCCCTTTTCTGTTTCTCTTCCACGTTTTACCTCCTTCTTTTTATTGGGAACTCATGTTGCTGAAATCAGACAAACTTGCCATTGTATCCGGCAATGCCTGCTTGATTTTCAAAAGGTTTTCCGCTTTGGATTTCCAGCAATAGAAACCCACTGCCAGGACGGCCACGGACCCCACAAACGCCAGCAGGGTGGAAAGCTGGTACACGTCCTTTACGATCACCACCCACACGCCCACCAGGAAGGCCAGGTGATACGTCACCAGGACAGAAAAGACAATCACTTTCGTGGCCTGTATCTTCTTTTCCGGGTGTTCCTGGCGGTCCTTTTTCCGCCGCCTGCGGGCTGCCGCAATGTTCCTGGCATTAAAAATCATTACAACAAAAAGGCAGGCCATAAAGCCCGCCAAAAAGGCAAGTATCATCATTCTTTCATTCCTCCCCGTCTTCGTCATCTGGTCTTACCACCAGAAAGCTGTTTTTTTCAAGGCAGCGCTGGTATAGCTTTTCTATGTACTCATACGCCAGATCAACCTGCCCGTTTTCGATCTTATTTGTTTTCACATATTCTGCGTAATCGTCATGCACGGAAATAATGTGGTCAAACTCTTCTTTTGTATGCTTCCGGCGGTTCATACAGGAGTTGGCGAACTCCAATATTTCAGAACGCCAGCTGTCAACCTTGTGGGACTCAAAATCTTTTGCCAGTTTATCCAGCTTTTCCTGCATATCCCGGTTTAGCTGTTTCCCCAGCCAGCCTATAAGCGCACGGACCGGCTGTATTTTGATATGCGGCGTTAGATCAATGACAATCCCGGCGGCTGCCAGCAGTCCCAGCAGGTTTTTCCCCCACTCCCACAATGCGTTCCAGTCAATTTGCAGCATTCCCCATCACCTCCCGTCTGTATATATCGTTCAGTTTCTGGGCCATGCCGTGGCTGTTGAAATGCTTCAAAATACCTTTATAGGACGCTACTGTCCGGTTCATCTTTTCCCGGTCCATCTCCCCCGCATGATAGGCCGCAAAAACATATTCCAGGCGCTTGATCATCTTCTTTGCGGTTTTCTTCCGTAGCTTTACATGGGTTGACCATACCCGGAACCCCACAAATTCAGCGCCCAGGCGGACCGGGCGTATACAGGTCTTATTATTCAACTGTAGGTGCAGGCGGCTTTCCAGGAAGGCCGCTATTTCTTTTTTCACCTTTTCCAGGTGCCGCTTGCTGTTGTGAATAATGATCACGTCGTCCATGTAGCGGATATAATACCGCATATGCAGTTTGTGCTTGCAGAACTGGTCTAACTGGTCCAGATATAAGTTTGCAAACATTTGACTGGTCAAATTCCCTATGGGCAGGCCCACTTCCGCCAGCAGGTCCGTGAACGGAACGTCCCCTATATCCACCCCCATGGGCAGGCCGAAATGGGTATCTTCACAGTTCACAATGCCTTCCATGATATACAGCAGGTCCTTGTCTGCGATCTTCTGCCGCAGTATGTCCATTAAAATTTCATGGTCTATGCGGTAAAAATATTTGCTTATATCCAATTTCAGATAATAGTATTCCCCTGGCTTACGCTCCACCTGGCGGAACCAGTATTGCAGGCGCTTGACTGCCTTGTGGGTGCCCTTCCCCTTCCGGCAGGCGTAACTGTCAAAAATAAACTGCTTATCCAATAATGGATTTAACTGCCTGTAAATAGCGTGCTGCGCCACCCTGTCTTTAAAGTCCAGGGCCATGATCAACCGCCTTTTCGGCTCATATACGAAAAATTTCCGATATGCCCCCACCTTGTAGGTCTTCCAGATAAATTCATTTTGTAGGGTGATCAGATTTTCTTCCAGCTTTTCCGTGTACGCCATCACGTCCGGGCGGTCACGTTTCTGTTTTATGCCGTCTTTGTAGGCATAGAAAAGGTTTTCAAAATCATAAATTTTCGGGAAAAGATTTTTGATTTTTTTCATGCGATACCTCCAAAACTCATATTAAAGGGCCGGGCAAATCCACGCCAGGCAATCCCCGGCGTGGAACGTGACAAATTGCCAGTTTCCCGCCTGGCTTTCGGGCGTATGCCTTACTAACTGTCTTCCCGGCAATATATATTTTTCCTGCGGCCTGTTCGACCATTGGAAAGGAAAAGGACCCCTTATGCCTAAATGCACGGGGTATAGACTCTTGAGCCTATACCAAATCTGGCCTTATTTAGGGTTAAGCGGAACGGAAACCAATGTTCACATTGACGTTAGAACGGGGGTTGTTCAGATTGACAGCGGACGCCCCGGCGTTGGAAGTGTTGTTGAAACTCGACCCCCGGAACGGCAGCCCACGACACCGATTAAATGGCCCTTTCCCTATAAAAATGCGGCCATTTTACTGGCTGCCCTTTTTACCTTTATTTTGTTCCTTGCTTGCCTCCCCATTGACGTACTTTTCATAGTTCCCGATCTGGCCGCCCAGGTGGTTGATTAACTTCGCCCAGTTCTCATATTTCCGCATGGGCAGGCACGGTCTTTTATCCGGGTACATTTCTTCATCTGCCGCCAGGCGTATGAAATGCCGCAGTACGTCCACTTCCGTGTCCAGTTCTCCCAGCGTGGTCTTTTTATAGTGCTTGTTTTCCAGGGTGATCACCAGGCGCAATATGGTATACATGGACTGCCGGATTTCACGGGCCAGCGTTGCCCGCTCATACTTTGGAAAATCTTTCAGCGCAATATTTCCGTACTTGATAATTTCATACACCTTATTTTTCATGCGGAAGTCTTCTGTTTTGGCATTATTTCCTATGCCGTCCAGCTGTTGTTCCCCTGGGGCCTTCGGCGCTGCGTTTTGCTTCTCCATTTTTTATTCCTTTTTACTGTTTTAAAAAAGTGTGGGACTTGCTACCGCAAGCCCACACAGTTTATCAGTCTTCCGTTTGCAGTTCGGCATAAGCGGAACGGAAACCAATGCTCACATTGACGTAAGAACGGGGGTAGCCCAGCCTGACAGCGGACGCCCCGGCGTCGGAAGTGTCGCTGAAACTCGACCCCCGGAACGGCAGCCGTTCCCCGTCATTCCTCGCATAGAAACGATCTCCGCCGTATGTAGCGCTGCTTTCCGGGAACATTCCCATTGCGATCAAAATTTTCGGAATGCTTACCCCGGACGCCGCCGCCAGGTCATTGAAGGGCAGGGACGGCCACTGATCACCGCTTGAAACATTCGTCAGGGATATTCCGATCTGCGGCGCTCCGCCTGCCGTCTTAAGGTCCACTTTAAGGGTTCCCGCCGTTCCGGGTGCCACCAGGGAACCGTCCGGCTTGATTGCCTTCCACTCCGTAGACCCCGCCGCCATGCTACAGGTGGACTTCATGGAATTGCCATAGGGTATGATCTGGATTTCCCCGTTATACAGGCGGAAACCTGCCACCCACTCCCACACATTCCCGCACAGATCAGCAATGCCCGCCGGGCTATGGTCATGATACCAGGTTGTGGGGCCGCTGCCCGTGGCTGTCCTGCCTCCGTCATAGTTCTGGTATTTATAGGTGGTAATGCCTCTTTCATGGGCGTGTGTATAGCACTTGCCATAATTAGTATTGCCACGGGGGACTGTCTTGTTTTTCTGGCTCCACAGGGTCAGCGCCGCAAAAACCCCGTTCTGGTTAAGGTGCCAGCCGTTCCCCTTTTTCCGGCAGGCGGCCAGGGCGGCGTCAAAATCCAGGCTTGCTTTCGGGTCCACCATGGGAAGAGAATACGCCCGCTCATGCTTGATAATGTTCGGGTACTTAGATACCCAGATCACTTCCTTTTCCACGCCGTCCACAATCCACCAGGGCAGCGTTTCCTGGGTCCCGCCCGTGATAATGTCCGCATATGTCATTTTGGGCACCCCTACCATGATAGAGGGCAGGCCCAGATCATCAAAAATAACCTTGTTATTCGGCCCAAAAGACGCCACCGCCAGGGCCAGATCATCAAAATTCTGCATGTATTATTCCTCCATTCCCCATAAAATCAGCGTACAAAGCGCCATGTCAAACGGCACGGGAACCGGGACCATGACCGTTTCCCCGTCCTCATTGCGCTGTTCGCTCTCCTGTTCTACATAACGGCGGGGCGGTATGACCACCTGGGCGGCATACTTCCGGGACTTTTCGGCCACGCCGTTGATCAAGCCCCCGTCAGCGTCCAGGCAAATGTCAATCATATTTTCTTCGTCCCGCTCCTTTGCGGATACCTTCACGGTCAGTTCATCTTCGCCATAAGTGAAGGTAATTCTTTCACTGGTTACGGAATACCCCAGGTGAATGCCGGGCGTCTTTTCCACTACCTTGATTTTATTTGCCATTCCTGTTTCCTCCCTTCATGATTTCACGGCTTCTGGCCGCAATAATGGCGGCGGCCTCCCGCTGCTCCGGGGTCCCCCTGCCTGCCACTCCATAGGACCGCAGTACAGCCGCTTCCCGCTGCCTGCGCTCTTCGGTTTTAATGTGGATATTAGCCACTGTAAAAGCCCCCTTTCACAAATAATTTAATGACTGCCTCCCTGGCGCTCCCGGTAAACTTTACCTTAAAGCCGTTGACCAGTTTGTCCGTGATCTCCACCCCGTTCACAAAGCCCCCGGACACGGAAACAATCTCCGCCTGCACGGTATAATTGACATTATTCCGGTTTATGCCCAGCGCCACGGTTTTCTGGCTGGTATTGAACGGGTATGTTTCCGTATTGGTCAGTGTCACCTGGATTGTCTCCCCGGCCAGATCGTCCAGCTTCTGGGCCTGGTGTATGCGTGAGATCATCAGCAGGCCAGCCAGTGCGTGGGCTTCCGAAACCCCGCATTCCAGGTGGTTGAAATTTTTCCCGTTCTGCGGGGTCCCCTGCTGTATCACTGTCCCTTCCACAGGAAGGTGGGTGATCGTCCCGTCCGGGTTCGTTTGTTCCCGGTATCGGTTTTCAAACTCCGTCACATGGTCAAGCCATATCTGTTCTACATACATTTTTTACACCTCCTCTTCCAAAAATTTGAATGTGAAGCGATACAGCACTCCTTCCTGTACCTCTTCCAGCGGGATTTTTTCCGCCTTGACTGCCCACGGCTGGTTATTTTTGTTGAAAAGCTGTACCTCCTGGACAGTCATACCCGCCGCATTTTCCGGGGTGATCTGGATAAATATAGCAGTATGTCCGTCTTCCAGGTGTTCCCGGCGGTAAATCGGGTATTTCTCCGTTTTCCCGTCTATCGTGACGGCGGCATAAGAAATCACGTCATCAAGAAAAACCTGTAAATCGGCAAATGCCTGCGGTGTCAACATGGTGGTTTCCTCCTTTCCCTATAG
Organism: uncultured Acetatifactor sp.; assembly: GCA_910584865.1. Taxonomy (GTDB): domain Bacteria; phylum Bacillota; class Clostridia; order Lachnospirales; family Lachnospiraceae; genus Acetatifactor. Next base: position 87,539 of record CAJUCE010000010.1, on the reverse strand, counting down.
TCTCCGGGGACTTCCGCACAGTTTTGTATTGTATTTAAACCCCGTGCCCTCTGCCCGCCCAGAAACATTCCCGCCCGCTGTCTGCTGCTGGATATTCCGGCCCGGCACTGTCCCCGCAATGGGCACGGTGTAGGTGCTTCCCTCTGCCTGGGTCTGCGCCATGATCTCCGTGTCAGCGCTGCCGCCCCTGGCGCTTCTCTGGGGTATCTTCCCGGCCTCCGTGACCCCCGCAGGCACATTTCTGTACTTTACGATTTCCAGGGCCGTTTCCGCCGTTATATGGGCCTCATTCCCCCGAAAAATAACATTGCGCTGCGGTATGGTTCCGGCCTGCGGCACAGAAAAAATAAAGCCTGCCGCCTCCGTGCCCACAATAATGGCGGCACCTGCCATGCCGCCTTTTATATTTCTGTATGGATATGTCCCCGCATTCAGCCGCCCGGTCACAGGCGTTTTATAGACGATATAGTCCGTATGCGTTCTGATAATGCAGTCTATTCTTGTCTGGTATACAATGCCGTCCAAATGGGAAGACAGGCGTTTATACATTCGTATGGCTTTCACCAGCTGGGCCAAACTGGCCGTTATGCGGTCCTCTGTCACGTCACAGACAACACGGAAATGGTGTGGCTCCCCTCCATAGTTAAACCACTCTTCTACTTCGCTTTTGGGCCATATACTCCCCAGGGCTGTTTCCATAGCGTATTTTGTGCCCATTTTTTTGTGAACCTTTACGCTGTTCTTTACCATGTCCCGCTTTACCTGTAGCGGGTAACTGTAATCGTACCAGTCAACGTGCATATCGTATGCCAGTATGTCCACCAGGTCTTCCGGCAGTTCTTCAAATCGGGAGTAGATCAGCACATTATCCATATTGCCGCTAACTGTCAGCAGCTGGTCCGTCAGCGTCCTGGCCAGCGCAATCATTTTTGGGTCATGCCTTAATGCGCCGGGGAGAAATTCGGAAAAATCCGTGCTGTATATGTCATTCATCTTCAATCCCCCCATTCATCACTACCTGCTGCCCTTCCAGCCTGGCCACATAGGTTTCCGGCACCACCGCAAAGGCGGGCTTTCTGATCTCCACACGCTTCACGCCTGCCGCCATCAGCATACTGTTAAGCTGGGAAGGGTTTATGTCCCGGCCCATTTTGGCGGTCTGCCATGTGATATAGTTCTTTACTGCCTCCTTCGCCGCCCCCTCAATGATCTTGCTGCTGGCCTGGCTGTACCGTGGTATGTAATAGGTCACGTCAACCTCAAACGGGCTTTCTATGGGTTTTGATACTGTCACTTTATCTGTAAGCGGTCTTACCTCGCTTGTGTTCAATGCCTCTTCCACCTGGCTGATCACGGCGTCCGTGGGCAGTTTCCCGTCTTGCAGTAATATTCTAATATCCACCACGCCTGCTTCCGGGCTTGTGGCCGTCACGTCCGCTATGGCCGGGGACACCTTTTTGACGTGGTATATATATCCCCCTATCGGCCCCGCCGTGGAAAAACTCTCCATGCTCTCCCGCAGGCGTTCATAATAGCTGGCGTCCGTCTCTTCGTCCGCCCCTCCCACGGTCCGGGTGATGTTCTCTATCTTGAAAAAATAATCGTAGGTGTCCATGATCTCTTTCACCTGCCCTATTGCCAGATCATTTCCGGCTTTCCCAGGCGTCAGGCACTGGCCGTTTACGTCCCCGTAGGTTTCCCCGGCCTTGATCTCCAAATCTTCCACCGTGGCAAATATGATATTGCTGTCAAAACTTATCCTTGTGCCCGCCTTGACAATGACGCTCTGGGGCTGCGCCTCCGATATGTGGCACCGAAAAACAGCTATGGCCGGGGAAGCAGGCAGGCGGGGGGTATCCTTGAAAAGTTCCGCCAGGCTGTCCAGATATTTCCCTTCTGCATACCTGGGAACGTTCTTTTTTGCCGTCTCATTGATTAAAATTCTTTGCTGTACGATCACGGCGGCGGCCCAGGAGATAAAAAGCCTTTCCGGGGACGCCGGATATACTTTTTTCTTTTTCCCCGTCTCCTGTTCATACATCAATTCAAAAAGGGCGATCATGCTGTTTTCTATCGTTTCCACGTCCGTTTCCACGAACTCAATTTCCGGGTATTGTATTTTAGTATCCATCTTCCCGCACCCCCTCTATTTCTACTGTAGGTATCAGCTGCCCCGTGGCGTGGTCTGCCTCAACTGTCACATGCGCTATAATCGCCCGTGGCTCATACCTTTCGATCTGGTCATACACATGCGCCACGATCTCATTTTCGATCACATTCAGCGGGCGGCCACGGAACGGCCCATCTGCCCCCAGGCCCCGCACCATGGGGACGGACCCTGCCACGGTATCCAGAATAATGGCAATGTTGCGCAATACTTCCTGGTGTTTGTTCGGCGGGTCCAGGTCAATGTTTTCCAGCAGTTTCCCGTCACCCCTTAAAACCTCCATACTGTCACCTTCTCCCGTATTCTTTCAGCGTCACGGTCACTTCCGCCGCCCAGCAGTTCCCCCGGTTATCAAATGTTTTCATGGCGCTGGACACTTTGGTGATTGCCCATTTATAATCACCGTACACCCTGCCGCCTATCACCAGGCGTTCCGCCGTGCCTTCCCGGACCATGCGCCGCAGGTCATTCACCGATTTTAAAGGGTTTACCCCCAAAAATACGCTGAACTTCATCTTGAACGTGATCTGTTCGGGGTCCGGCCCCAGAAATTCCAAAAGGTCCGGCTGTAAATGCCTGTCATGGGTTGCGTATGCGGCGGAAGTGTCCCATTTCAGATCGTCAAATGTACTAACCTTGTTAGAGGACACCGCAAAAGAAAGCCCTCCAAACGTCCCTATTTTTGCCACGTTCTACACCTCCCCCAAAACGTATCCGTCCCCGTCCGGGTAATACAGGCACAGCACCTGGTCATTTATTTTGGGGTTCCAGTCCGTCACATAGGCGGCGTGGAAATGGCCGTCCGCTTTGTCCGTCTTATTTCCCGTCTTTTCTTTTTCCCCAGGCACCACCGCCCTGGGACGTGTCAGCACCTTAATGGGCGGGGATATGATACCCCCCAGGTTGTCAAACTTGACCCTGGCCATGCGTGTGCTGGCGTCATAAGCGTGTACGGTGCCTATCCGTATGATCTTCTTTAAAACCTCTAAAATGTCTTTTTCCTTCTGCGCCGTCATCAATAGCCCTCCAAAATCTGCACCAGGTCAATGTCCGTGGTGTATCCGCCTGTTAGGCTATGCTTCGCACTCTTGACCCTGTATTTTTTATCAAACTGCTGGAAGCCTTGCAGCCTTACCACGATACCCGCCACCAGCTGAACGTCTCCCGTCATCTTGAAACTACATGTAAATTCCTGGGCATTCTTTTCCCGCAGGCGCTTCATTGCCAGGCGCTTTGCCTCTTCGGTGTTGGCCACCCTCTCATTGATTTCCAGCACCTGGCCGGTCCCTGTCATGCTGTCCGGGGTGTATGTATATTCAATGGTCTGTTTTTTCTCCGTGTTGGTATAGGACACATGACAGCTTGTATATGCTGCGTCCTTTAGGTTCGTGCCCATGCGGAAGGAAATAATATCACTGCTGCCGTATGTGATCACTTTGGATACGGGTTTCGTGTCATATTCCTGCTTGTCGAAAATAACAATGGTCATTTTCGTAACTTTCAGCGCCTTCCCCTCTGCATGGCATAAATCCTGCAAAAATCGTATGTCAGACTGCTGTACCTGCTCTTTTTTGTCATATTCCGGGTTGTCGCTGCACTCATACAGGAAATTAAACCCCGCTTCGCTGGCAATCTGCTGCCCTATCGCCCGCAGGCTGTTTTTCTCCCAGTTCCGGGATTTCTTCATCATGCGGAAAGTGGACGTATAGGGGATTGACGTGCTTTTCAGCGCCGTTTTTAAAGGCGGCCCGGAAATGTCCACACTGTCAATTTCAAACGTCCCGCATTCCAGCACCCCGTTTTTCCCGGTGTCGTTCCAGTTCTTTTGCACCAGCGTGACTTTCACCATGCGGGGCTGGGACACCATTGTGGTTGTCTCCTGTACCTCTGTCACCGTTGTGGAAACCTGCCCCCCTGTGGTGATACGGAAAACCTGGCCGGGGAAAATCAAATCCGGGTTCTTTATGCCGTTTTCCTGGGCAATCTGGGGGTATTTTGAAGCCTTCCCCAGATACCGCAGGGCGATTGCGGAAAGTGTGTCCCCACGCTTTACCACATAGTTAATAACTTCCGTCTGTGCTACCTGCTTTTGTACCTGTTTGGTGCTTTTAACGATTGTCGGCTTTACTTCCAGCCATGCGCCGTTCAGATTTCTTTCCATGTCATCATACTCCATCTGGAAATCATCTGCGCTGTCCTCTTCGTTATCCGTGTAGCTGGCTTTCAGTAAATGACGTGCCAGATCGTCCGGCACGTCAATGTTAAGAAATTCCAGCCTTAATTCCACCCGGCGGGCTTCACTCATTCTAAAATCCCCCTTTGCCATGGCGGCAGCTGTATACTGGGTTCGTCTTCCACCGCCGGAATGGTCAAAACCACTCCGGCAGGGAAAACAAAGGTTGCGGCATGTCTGATATTCGCCTTGACCAGTTTATCCATATACAGGGTGCTGCCCATCTGCTCATGGGCTATTTTGTCCCACATGTCCCCCTGGATTGTGGTATAGGTCTTGTCCTTACTCATAATCAGACCGCCTTTCGTCATCTTCTTTTTTGCGGACCGCCTCTTCAAACTCCCGCAAAAGTCTCCTGTTATTCTCTTCCAGTTTCTGGTCCAGATCGTCCGGCCTGTTTCCGTCCACCACGATTGTGGGGGAATTATGCAGCGTTATGGTGTAACCGCCCCCGCCTCCGGCTGCGATCACTTCCGGCGCTCTGGCCGTCTGTACCTGCGGCATGGGCGCTGGAATGCCCTGCGCTGCCGCTCCTGCCACGGAAGCCGCCGCACTCCGGCTGCGTTCCATGATCTGCTGGGTCTGGGCTGCCGTGTACACGGTCCTGCCCGGCATGTTGGTGATTAGTTCCGGGCCTTTCTCGCCAGCTATGAAAGTATCCGGCGTATTCCGTGACCCTACCGCAAGTTGTGGGATTTCCGGGATATTTATTCCCATTCCGCCTATTCCCGGCACCCAGTCCGGCACTTTCAGACAGTTCAGTCCACGGATAACGACATTCACGGCACCCGTTATGCCATTGATCACGCCCTTACAGACGGACAGAATGGCGTCCCAGATACCGCCGAAAATAGACTTTATGCCTTCCCATGCTTGTGACCAGTTTCCCGTGAATACGCCAGTTATAAACTGGATAATCCCGCCCAGAACCTGCTGCACTGCACTGATAATGCTTCCGATTGTGTTAAACACGTTTTGGAAAATTGACAAAACCGCCGGAAGAACCGCCTGTACTACCGTCAGTATCTGCTGCATAATCGGCTGTATGATGGACCATATGGTCTGAAAAACCGTCTGGACCACGGGCAGCACTGCGGAAAGAACCGTGGTAATGATGGACCCCAGCGTCTGGATACCCTGCACAATAAAGGGCAGGACTTCCGCCACGATAAAGTTAAACACTTCCTGGATAACCGGGAGTACATAGGTCTGTATAAAGGTGATGATCTCGCTGATCACAGGCATAATGCCTGCGATAAAGTCACCAATAATCGGCATAATGCCTGCGATAAAATCCGCTATGGACTGCACGATCTGCATGATGACCGGGGCCGCTGCCTGTATCCCGCCTAAAATTCCGGGTATCACGTTTGTGACGATCACAGACAGTATCTGTTCTGCGACTGGCACAATATGTTCCGTGATAAATCCCACCAGCGTGGACAGGGTGCTTCTTACGGAATTTATGACATTGATAAAACTGTCAAATACCGCTGCCCCTTTTGCTCCGAAAATTTCCTCTATCTTATCCCTGGCCGCTCCCAGGTTCCCGTCTGAAAATACCCCCTTGATCGTTTCGCCTACCGTTGTAACCACGGCCACGATCTTGTCAAATACCGCCAGGCCGCCTTCCCCAAATATCCGGCCTATTGCCGCCCGCACTTCGTCAAAGTGGTTCCGCAATAGCTGGACTGCCGTGATCACGCCAGTCACAATGCCTACCACGGGGAAAAGTTTCCCGGCTATTCCTCCCAGGGGTCCCAGCAGGGAACTTCCTATCTTCCCTATAGGCCCCAGGACTTTTTTAAATATGTTTCCTATGGGCGCAATCACGCCGCCCAGCTTGCCAAATCCGGCAGTAATAAATTTCCCTATGCTGCCCAGCGGGCTTTTGGCGATCACCGACCCCAGGCCGGACAATATGCCGCCCAGCTTGCCGCCTAACAGGGAAAACGGCTTTAATACCAGCCCCGCAACTTTCCCCAGGCCGGAACCCATGCCGCCGAAAATAGACATGATACCGCTTCCGGCTGCCCTTAGTTTGGATACCAGCCCGGCGCTTGCCACTTGCGCAAGCGCCGCCTTGCTTTTGAACGTCTCCAGGACGATCTTTGCGGTGGTGAAGCCGCTTTTAATGTGCAGAAAACCCAGCTTTGCGCCCAGTCCGGCGATCTTGAAGGCCGCCAGGCCAGCCGCCACCTTAAGGACGGTTTGAACCAGCTTCGGGTTTTCCTGGGCAAATTCGGCCACCTTCGTGACCAGCACGGCCACCTTGTCCGCCACGTTCCCCACAATGGGCAAAAGGTTCTGGCCCAAAACAATACCCAAATTCGTGATACTGTTCTTTGCCTTCGCCATCTTGTTTTCCGTGGTGCCCGCCATCTTATCAAAGGCGCTCTGGGTCATGCCCGTGCTGTTGATCATGTCCGCCACGCTGGCGTTGAACCCGTCCACGCCGTTGGACAGCAAAGATACTGCCGCCTTCCCGGCCTCCGCACTGCCGAACATGTCAGCTATTGTCTTGCCGCTCTTTTCCGCCTCCGTCTGCAAGATTGCCAGAACGTCGCCCAGGGACATGCCGCTGGCCATCAGATCAGCAAAGCCTTTGCCTGCTGCCTGCCGCAGGGCCTTGTCTGCCGTGGTGCCGCTCTTCCCCATCTCATTCAGCATAGAGTTTGCATAGGTGGTGGTTTCCGCTGCGGCAATACCTTTTGACGTCATTATGGCGTATGTTGCGCCCAGCTGTTCCAGGGACACGTTATAGGAATTTGCCGTGGGAATGATCTTGCCCATAACGGAAGACAATTCACCCACGGTCACTTTACCTTTGTTCTGTATCTGGACCAGCATGTCACTAACCGTTCCCACCTTATCCGCAGACATGCCGTAAGCGTTCAGAATGGTGGTAAGTACGTCAAGCGTCTGTGACGTTTCCGCAAATCCGGCTTTTGCCAGCATGGTGGAATTTGTGACGAAATTAACGGCGTCCCCGGACGCCTGGCCCGCAGAAATGGCGTTGTAAACGTCTTCCGCAATGGCCGTGGCCGCCACTCCCGTGCTGTTGGATAATGCCAGGATTTCCTGGGAGAACTTTTCAAGCGGCACCGCCTGGGTGTCCGCAATCGTTGACACTTTCGCAAGCGCCGTTTCATAGCTTTGCGCCGCTCTTGCAGGTCCAGCATAGAAAGCTGCTGCCACTGTGGAAATGGCTCCTATTGTTCCCGCCAGTTGCAGCTTTGTGCTAGAAATATTTTGTTTAATCTTTGTCTGTTCTTCATTCAAGCGTTTCAGATTTTCCTGTGATGACTTTAGTTTGTCATACGAACTCTGTAAACGCTTATTTGCACCTTCCAGATTATCCGTGTTTACTCCGGCTTCCCGCAGTTCCTGACCTAATTCGTCAAGTGCCTTTTTTTGCTGTTCTATTGTGGCAGTGGTCTGTTGTATCTGGTTTTTGTTCCCGTTTGACTTCTCTTTCAGCCTGTCATATTCCCGCTCCGTTGCAGAAAGTTCACTTTGCAGACGTTTATAGTCTTCAATGTTTCCCTCTGTCTCTGCGGTTTCCATGGCTTTTTGCAGCGCTTTTTTCTTCTGTACTGTCTCCTGTAATTCTGCTTGCAGGCGGTTATGTTCCGCTGTCAGCTGTGACAGTTTCCCCTGGTTTCTTTCAATGGCACTGCTAGCTTTCTGGTATCCGTCAACCTTAGACTGTAGGGAATTGATCTGCTTTGTGCTGTCTGCCAGCCTCTTCTGGGCATCAACTGCCGTTTTAAACGTGCTACTAAAATTCGGCCCTATAGCTGCTTTCAGCTTAAAAAGCAATTCAAATTCCTTTTGTACCCCTGCCACTTTCTTTCCACCCCCCTTACTTCTGGTCCTGCCGCTCTGCGTCCTCTTTCGTCACTTCGTTTACACTGTCAATCCATGCAAAAAAGCGCTTAAGGGGCAGATTTAACCAGTAATCTACAGGTGTATAAGAAAGCCTTGCTAACCTATACGATTGTTTTCGCAGAAAATTTGCGGGCCGCTCTGTCTTTAGTAGCCCACAGCCACCAAAAAATTTCTTGCGGCGTTCTTGATCTTCATATAGTCCCGCAGGGGCAGACGCCGGATTTCATCAGACGCCATATGCGCCGCTTTTGCGGCAATCGCAGACTGGAAGGCGGAAGACACTTCCGCAGACAGAACCACAATGTTGCGCTGCTGCAATTCCAGTTCCACGTTCTCCACGTCATCACCCGTCAATTCCTCAAAGTAGAACGTGAGACTTTCATACTTCCTTCCCATGATCTCCGTGGGTTTCGCAAACTTGTGGGTATAGTTCAGCGACTTTTCGGGTTCCGCCTTCTTGTTGAAATCCACCGCGCCCGCTGCCTGGGCCTTTTTGATCTCTTCCTGCTCCGCCTGCTCTTCCTGTCCCATGGGGGTTCCCTGTACCTGCATGTTATCCATCTTCATTCCTCCTGTTTATGGTTATAGTGTGAAAAGCCAGCGGCGTTCTGCCGCTGGCCGTGTCCTGCTGCCTCCTGGTTTACTTTCCTAACGCACGTCTCACAGCTTCCAGGTAATCCACCCCGTTAATGAAACAGATAAAATTCACGGGGTCCAGTTCGATTTTCCTTACGCCGTTTTTGTACATGGCATAATAATAGCAAGCGTGTTCTCCGCTTGCTTCTGCCGGGGTTGCAATCGCCCCCTTGCCGGGCTTGAATTTCTTCGGCATGGTCCGCATGATATGCTTGACGCTTTCCTGGCTGATCTTCCCGCTTCTTTTATCCTGCAACTGCTGCGCCACCCGGCAGTCAATGTTATGCACACGGGGTTCCGTCAGCTTGATAGCGGCGTCAGAAACCGTATTGAAGCTATATGTCACTGTCATTGCTTCCAGGTGCCCGATCACAATCGCCTCGATTTTCCCCGACATTCCGGCCCCGCTGATCTCTTCGGTCAGAAACCCGATCTCCGGGAACTCAACTTCCGCAAGACCCAGGTACTCCGTGGCGTCCTCGTAAACCGCAAAGTTTGTCACCATCTGGTCCATATATCTTTTTCCTCCTTTCCCCTGTTCTTTTTATGCCACCTTAAGGGCGGCAGTCAGATAAGACGTGTCATATTCCAGCACCCAGTCCATTTGCTGTAAAGGGGCGGGCGGGGTCAGATAGGCATGGAATTTTGCACGTCCGGCCATAAGGGCGGTCAAGGGGTTCTCACTTTCCAGCATTTCCACACGCCCGCCCAGTATTTTTTCCTCTGCCGTCAATCCGTTCAGCCAGTTATTGACGCCCTGTAAAATAGCGTCTAACAGGCGGCGCTTCATGCTGCGGTCCACATAGTTCCAGTGGGAAAGCACCACCGTTTTTGCCACCCAGCGGAACATACGGTTAATACAGTAAAAATAATCAACCGGGTCCGTGTTTGCCGGGAAACATGCCGTATAGTTCCCCCAGGATACGAAACCGTTGTAAAAATTCAATCCGGTCACAATCCCGTTGTCATTCAGATAGTTCCCCTGCTGCACGTCCAGGGTGACTTCCTTGCCGTTTGCCAGGACCGTGCTGTCCGCCTGTAAAGACTTGTTGGAAGCGCTTTCGCAGGGCGTCCCGCCTCCCAGATCACCGTTGTTGTCTGTAGCCGTCATGGACCCGGCCAGCTGGACGGAAAAATCAAAAATCTTTTCGGACAGCGCCACTTTGGGCCAGCATACGATCTGGTTAGTCTTGCTGAAATTGTTGCGCTTTTTCAGTGCCGGGGCGTCCGTGTAATACGTTGCGCCGTCATTGTCCGTGCTTGCCAGGTCAATCATGGCCATGGCGGGAAATACACCGTTGATATTCTCCCCTTTTGCGGACATAACCGCCGCAACTTCGGGGTCATGTGACCAATTCGGACACACGATCAAATCCGGAGCTATGGTGTACTTCGGGAAAGTGCTGTCAATCAGTTCCAGCCCCGTTATGGCATGGGTGGTCACGTCATGCCCGCCGATCACGTCACGTTTCGTCACCTGGGACGGGTCCACGGACATGCTGGACACCTTTACTTCCCCGGTGGTATCCGTGGTAAACTCCACTATGCAGGCGGTGTCTGTATAAAATACCTCGAAATCCTCCCCCCTTGTCTTGCTTTCCACCTTTACGCTGTCCGCAATCACTTCCAGGGGCAGTTCCACCCGGTTTTCCACGGGGGTGCAGGTTACGGCCTTTTCCTCCGTCCTATGCTTTGCCGGGTCCAGTATGTTCACCACAAAGACAGGGGCGATCTTATACAGCATGAATGCGGAATACACTTCCATGCAGAGGCTGTATTTCTGCCAGTCATCAGAATACCCCAGCAGCTGTACCGCCTCTTCATAGCTGTTCAACATGACCACTTCGTTGACTTTCCCGCCCACCATCTGCACGGGAGCCGTGCCCACAACAAAGTGGACGCCGGAAGCCACGGTGACGGGGACGGAAACGCTTGTGGCCTTTTTGCTTGTGTTAATGCCATGCGTTACTGCCATTTTTCTTTACCTCCTTTTCTCTTCTCTTTCTGTCACTCTTTAAATTCCGCACCGATCAGCGAAACAATGTCCGCATAGTATTTGTGCAGGATATTCCCTTTACTGGCGATCTTAACTTTCGCTTCCGCCAGTTTCGACACGGGCACCAGCATGTTTTTGGCCATGGGGTACTTTTTTATGGCCTCTTCCAGGCTCTTTTCAACCTCTTCCCTGGTCCCCACAAAAATGCTGTTCTGCTTCAGCATTCCCCTGGGCAGGGACGGCCCCACATACACCAGCGTTTCCCGCCCCTCCTGGGGCTTTTCCTGGGGTTTTTCCGGCTCCTGGGTATTTTCCCCCGCCTCTTCCTTTTCCGGCGCTCCCTGGCCCTCCTGGGGGCCTTCCTGGGCCTCTTCCAGGGTTCCCGTGGGAAGCCCTGCTGCCTCTATGGCTTTCTTTGCGCTTTTTACTGCCATATTTCTTCAACCTCCTGTTTGATTTCTGGTATGGACCAGTTCGTCATCATCTCCCCGAAATAATACGGGGTGTAATCGTCTGGATAGATCAGATATTCCAGCGGGTCCTGTAGGGTGAATTGTTCCGCCAGTATCCTGTTTCTTTCCAATTCCGTGCGCAATCTCATGATCACATTCAGAACGTCATAGCTGCCCACGCCCTGGTCCTCTGCATAAGTAGCCACCACTATTCTGATCTGGCATGTGCTTTCCGGCTGGTTATGCTCGTTCTTGCCGTCCTTGCCGGTTATGATCTGCAAGAGAATGTACGGTATGCGCTGCGTGCTGTCCTCTTTCTTCGGCAGGCGCATTCTGTGGACTTCCGCCGCCCGTTCCTTTCCCTCTTCCCCCGGCTGTACTCGCACCTGTAGGATTATATCCGCCGTTTTTTCCTTCACGAACTCTGCCAGATTGTCAAGTAATACAATAGGTGTCATCTTTACCCCCCGTATCCATTCAGCAGCCTGTCTATTTCATGTTCCAGGCGTTCATTTACAAGCCGCTGCGCCTCTTCCTGCACCTGCCTGGACACTGTTTCTTCCCCTGCCATCTGGGCGGCGGAAAGCCCCATAAGTTCCGATACGGGCAGGCGCTTTCTGCCTTCCCTCTCGAATACGCCTATATGGCCGCTTTTCATGGCGGCAATAAAGGCGCTTTCAAATGTAGCGCCCCCGCCTTTCTTGACGCTGGCACGGACCAGCTTCTTTCCGCCCGGCTGTTTGGGGGATACCTTGAACTTGTACAGGGGGATTTTATACCCGGCAAAACGAACAAAGCCCGCAAGGTTTCCCGTGCTGGCTTTCTGTATCCTGGTATTTGTAGCCGCATTCAAAGCGGCAGCCTGTACGGTGTATACCTGCTTTATCCCCTGCCAGGCGGCAGTCTTTACACGGGACAGGCCCCTGTTTATGGCGTTCATGTACGCCCTTTCCGCCCCTTTGGGGATATTTGCCAGCAATGTCTGCACCCGTTCCATGGTTTCCGCACTGATTTCTATTCCCACGCCATTCATTCCATATACGCCCCCAGTTCCAGTATGATTTCCCCGTCCTCATAGTCCACTTTTAAGATATTGTATTCCTGGGTGACTCCCGCCACCTTTATGGCAAACTCATGGTTCCTTTCCGGGATAAATCCTAAATCCTTATGCGCCACATAAACCAGGGCTTCCAGTTCGGAAACCCCTGGGGCATTGTCGCTGCTTTTCCTCTGGCGCTCTGCTGCCGCCTCATGGTCCAGCACGGCGGGGGCTTCATGCCATGCCCTGTCATACCAGAAACCCGCCACCGTGGCAAATTCGGCGCTGTTGTGGAATACCGCCATATCGGCGTCACACTGGGCCTTGAAATCCATCAGAATACCTTTGCCACCAGCCAGCTGTCCACCTCATGCGGCACAGGGATAGGGGCGGATTGCAGGGACAGGAAACGGCGGTCCGGGCGCTTCTTGATAAAGGTATCCGGCACCAGGGTTCCTTCCACCGTCTCCCACTTTTCCGTCTTCTGGTCCAGTCTGTTGATAGCGCCGTAAAGCCTGGAATACCTGGCATTTGTGCTGGCCAGTAACAGGGTACCGGAAGGAACCATGGGAAGCTGTACGGGTTTTGCGGGGTTCGTCCAGTTATCCAGATACCATTCATTGTACTTGTAAATGTCCAGGCCCAGTTCATGAATGGTCCCTATGTAGGTGACATTGTTTTCCTTCTTTTCGGGTCTGATCACCGCCAGGGCGTAATTTTTCACGTCCAGCATTTTCTGGATACTTTCGTCCTTGATGAACTCCGCCGCCACGTCGGAAGCCATGATACAGACATTGCAGTTTGTAAAGCCTTCCTTCTGTACACGCTCATGCCATTCCACCAGGTTGTCATACTTGCTCTGGGCGGTTCCGCCTTTCCATTTCTGCTTTGTGTCTTTGGAAATGTCAATCTTGTTTGTGAAACCAAAATCAATCACGTCCGCCACTCCCTTGCCCACTACCATGATCTTTCCGCCCAGCATGGTCTGGGCGCACATCCACTCTTCACGGCGGATAATGCCGTCCCGCAGTTCTGTGAAATCATCACGCATTTTGATAATTGCCCGTTGTGCGGGGGTCCTTTCGGAATACAGGTTTTCACCGGGCTGCCTGTTGATAATGTCGTCAATCGTGGTGACTTTATCGGGAGCGATCAGCGGCGGGGTGTAGCTGTCCGTCTCGTATCCGCTGCCGGGCATGATCTGCCCGCCTACCATGCGGCTCACAAACGGGGCCATTGCCCTGTTGCCTTTCCAAAAATCAATATCCACCTTTTCCGTCACAAACGTTTTAACATTGTGAAAGAACGTGTCCCGGAAAAAGGTGTGGACGGGCGGCAGTTTCTTGATAACGCCCATCATAGTTCTGGGTTCATAAATACTTACTGTATTCGGCATTTTCATTCCTCCTTCTTGCCTTGATTTCCCCGATTTACACCAGGAAAATGCACAATTTTCTAAGCGCCGTCTTTGCCGCTGCGGCGTCAATGTCTCCCATGTTCACGGCGTCCGCAAAGACTTCCCCGGTCATGATATACACCACAGGTTCATCTTTCGCCGCCGCAGTGATAGCAATGCCCACCACGTTGTCAATGCCTGCCGTGGTTGCGGGCTGTAGCGTCACGGTCCCGGCCTCTTCGTCCGTAACCGTCATGATCATGTCATACTGGGCAATCGCCGCCCCTGCCGTCCCCGTGTCTCTCACCACAGGAAATTCCCCGGCATAAAACTTCTGGGGGGTGAAACTTCTTTTTTCCACTAAATTTGCCACGTCTTTTTCCTCCCTTCTCTTGCTGTCTGCTTTTACAGAACTTCGTCAATGGCACGGTCATAGACGCTCTTTCCGTCACTGCCGCCGCCCATCTGCGTGCTGCCAGGCTCCACGTCAGAAATGTGTGACGCCTGGGCGTCATTCTCCATGCCGCTCCATGCCTGTATTCCCGCCTGCTTCTGGGCCTTGATGATATTCAGCGCCGCCTGGCCAGCGTCAACCGGGTTCGTGAACATGGCGTCTTCCACGATCTTTTCAAAACCTTTGGGGGCGCTGTCCATAATGGATTTAATGCGGCTGCGCTCTCCCTCTGCGGCGCTGTTTCTGATCTGGGCCACCAAATCCGGGTATGCAGTTTCCAGGGCAGAAACCGTGTTGATTGTCTCTTTCGGTTCCATCTGTTTTCCTCCTTTAATCTCATTTTTATTTTGCAAACTGCCCGGATTGTTTGGGCGGTTTAACAACAACTTTTCCGGCAGGGTGTGAAACCCTGTCAAATCCATGGGCACAGAATTGACCACCACTTTGCTGGCGTTCTCTATGACCGTCTTCGCTTCCGTAAACATCAGTTCATCACAGAACCCGTTTTCCACAGCTTTGTCACCGGTCCACCAGGTTTCCGCCGTCATAATCTCCGCTATGTCCTCCGGCTTTTTGCCCGTCTTCATGCTGTATGTGTTTATGATAGATTGCTTGATCACCCGCAGTTCCTGGGCCATCTTCTCGAAATCTTCCGCCTTAAATGTGTCCCATACCGACATAGCAGGATCGTGGACCATAAAGAGTCCGTTTTTCGCAATCTTTATAGTATCGCCCGCCATGGCAATGATTGTGGCGGCGCTGGCGGCCCACCCGTCTATTTTTACGGTGATCTTTGCGTCCAGGTCCCGCAGGCGGGTGTAAATGGCATTTGCGGCGAACACGTCACCGCCGCCGCTGTTAATGCGGACAATGATTTCTGCCACGTCTCCCAGGGCGGCCAGTTCCTGGTTGAACCAGGCGGGGGTCACTGTATCCTGCCACCAGCTTTTTTGACTGGTTATAGGGCCGTACAGCAATAGTTCCGGGGGTTTTGTGTCGGTTCCCGGAACGAAATTCCAAAACTTATTTTCCGTTTCCCCCAGGGGGTTCTGCCCCTGCTGCCGGGGCTGGTTTCTGTTCTGTGGCAATGTTTGATACCTCCTTTAATTTGCTTTCTTCCTGCTTTAGCTGCTCCACGTTGGCGTAAAAATCCGAACCTGTCATTTCCATGGTTTCAGACTGCCTTGTGGAAAATCCGTTCTTTACCCGCTTTTCAGCGGCGCTTACTTCCTGCACCGGGTTTAATATCCCTCTTGCCGGTCCGTTCCACTCCGCCCTGCTGTACGCCTTTTTGTACAGGGGGTCAGAAAAGAAACCAGGGGCCGCTATCCTCCCCTTTGCCACCGCCTCCGCAAGCCATTCCTCATATACCACCTGGCAAAAATCCGTTGCCAGCCAGGTTCTGTACATGCGGAACATTTTCCACGCCTCTTCCAGCGCCCCACGGCTTGCGGAATAACTGGCCGTGAACGTCTTCAAAAGCAATTCATAGGGGATTTCCAGGGCGGAACCGATCTGGCGGCATATAGCTTCCACAAAGCCGGAAAAATTGCTGTTCGGTCTGCCTGGTGCCACTCCGTTGGCCTTTTCGCCTTCGTTCAGATCAATCACCGCACCGGGGGCCAGCTCTATGGTGGTTTCGTCCTCTGCGTCCACCTGGTCTTCCTCTGATACATTGGACCCTATCGGGGGGCCGTCCTCCGGGGACTGCTTTTCAATGAATACGGCATACAGGCCGTTCACCACTGCCGCCACCAGTTCAGCGTCCGTATACCGCCCCAGCTGCTTCAACGCCTCGATCACGGGGGCCAGGAACGGGACGCCCCGGCGCTGGTCTATGCGCTCCCGTGTCATAATGTGTATAACGTTCCGCCTGCCGCTCTTCTCCCCGTATGCGGGCACACGGACCCATTCGGCAGGGGCGGCGCTGTAGGAAAGAGGGTGGTATTTTGAAAAGTGGTATGCCACCACCTCCCCCGTGCTGTCCGTCTCCACGCCGCCTATGATATGATCGTCTATGGTGTCATAGCCGCCGGGGCTGGAAAGCCGGTCCGCCTCGATCAGCCGGACCCGCAGATCATAGGGCTGCCCCTTCCGGGGTTTCATGGGCATTAGCGCCAGGCAGTCCCCGGACATAAGCCATGACATGAACGCCAGCTGCTGCAATTCGCAGAAATTGTCCACACGGGCGGCGTCACAGTCCGGGCTGTCTGCCCACAGCGCCCATTCCCGTTCAATCTGCCTTTCCAGGGCGTGTGCCGTCTCCGTATCCATGCCCAGGACTTCCCGGTCAATCGTGGGTTTCAGCCGCAGGCCCCGCCCTACTACATTTGTACGCATGGTTTTGATTGCCCCCGTTGCCAGGGGCACGCCCATATACAGATCACGGGAACGCTGGCGCAACACGTCCAGATTGTCTTCTATATCCTCACGGGCGGACCCGCCGCTGTACAGCCACCCGGCCATTGATTTTTTGTATTGGCTGGCACCATAATTCCCGTACCCGCTGTTTAAAATGTCCATCTTCTGCCGTGCCGCCATTCTCCGCAGTCCCTTTTCCGGGTTTACGGCAGCCACTATGCCGTCAACCGCTCTTGAAAAAATGCTTATCGTTCTCACCTCCCAGGGCATGAAAAAAGCACCTCTTAATGGGTGCCTTTTCCTCTAACCTTTTTTGACGATATGATTTTACCACGGAAAAGCGGGCAATAGCGGGCAATCTTTTACAGATCACGGGGCATAATCCTGTATGCGGCATTCCTGCTGCCGTGTTTCGCCTTGTTTTCCAGCTTTGTGACCATGCCCTGCCAGTAGCGGATTGTTTCCCGGATTTCCGCCAGGTCCGCCCTTGTCAGTGTCCTGCTGCCTATCGTGTATGACTGGTTCGTTGTGCATTCCAGTTCCGCTTTCAGCCATGCGTCAAGATGAGTCTTTGCTATAGATAATGTGATTGCCATTATAAAATACCTCCACTTGTCCTTCTGCCCCTCCTTCTCTTCGGGGGCGCTGTTTGCTGTTTCGGCGCTTCCGGCGCTTTCAGCGGGACGCCCGCTATTTCAATCGCTGCGGAAGCGTAATTGCGGCAGTCCAGGGCTTCATTTCTCTTGTGGGCGCTGTCCTTTATGCGCCATTCAAAGAACGGGCGGCCCATCTTATATACAAGTACCTGCTTTTCTGCCGTCAGCCCCTTAAAATAGTCTTCATTGTACCCTTTTTCCTCTTCTTTGGGGAAATGACAGAACCCCGGCCCCTCCTGCTCTACCTGTAGGCGCTGTAACAGCAGGCTTTTCCCGGTATCCACCCCCAGGGTGAAAAGATACGCCTGCTCTCTGTTGTTCTTCGTGGGCTTCTGGATATAGGCCGCCGCACTGTCATTGCTGCCCTTAATCGCAAAGATACGGCGGTTAAACCTGGGCTTGCAGAATTTGTATACCTGGTTTGTGCGGTGCCCGCCGCTGTCTATGCAGGTGCATATGATTTTCAGCTTTGTGCCGTCCGGCTTCTGCCAGGTCTGCCCCAGGAAGGCGTCCAGATCAGCCCATACCTGGTTCCGCATATTGCTGTTGTCCCCGTACAGTGCAGTGTACTGTATGCCCCAGTTCTCATATTCCGGCCCCCAGCCCACCACCTCAATTTCAAAACGGTCATCTTGCGTATCCACCCCGGCAGTCAAATAAAGCACCTCCGGCGGGACTTCGCAGTTATAGCGTTCCCGGCGCTTCAATAGTTCTTCGTCATTCACCTGGGTGCCTTCCTCTTCCCAGGTCTGCCCCATTTTCGTGTTGGTCCAGGACTTCATGGGTTCTATATTGCCCTTTTTCTTTTCCTCATTGGCCAGCAGGAATTTACTTACTATGTCTTTCCACTGCGCCAGCGTGGAACCCAGGGCATTGAGATGGAACCCCCTCACCGGGTTGTCCGGGTCCGCATGGATATATTCCCCGTCCTTAAAGCATTTTTTCCAGGCCGCTTCCGGGGATATGACCCCGCATTTTGCGCAACAATACTGTATATTGTCCAGATCATCTTTGTCAAATACCACGCCGGACCATTCCAGGGGCTGCAATTCCCCGCATTCCGGGCACGGCACGTTCCATTCCCCCTGCGAACTATGTTGATATTCAATCTCAATCCGGGAAGCGTCTTTAATTGTCGGGGTGGACACATATACTTCCTTGCTGTTCCAGAACGTGGTCAGACGTTCCGACGCCAGGAAAAGGGGGTCCCCCTCTTTGCCTGCCGTGGCCGGGTATCTGTCCACTTCGTCCGCCAGCAGTATCTGTATGGGGCGGGAAGCCAGGGAAGAAGGGCTGTTGGCTCCCACCATGGTGATGTGCCCGCCTGGGAATATCTTTTCCAGGATTGTGTTTCCCGTGTTCCTGCCTTTTTCGTTTACCAGGCCAGACAATGCCGGGGTATCCTGTAGCATTTTGGACAGGCGGTCTTTTGAAAAGGACTCCGCCATCTGGATTGTGGGCTGCATAATCAGCACGGGGGCGGGGTCATAGTGCATAAAGTACCCGATTGTATTCAGTACCGCCCCTTCCGTCTTCCCGATCTGGGCAGAGGACATGACCACGGTTTTTTTCACCTTAATGTCTGATATGGTGTCCATGATCTCTTTCTGGTGTGGGACTTTTTCGGTTCTCCACCTTCCAGGCTCGGCGGAAGCGCCCTGGGAAAGCCTCCTGTGCTGATCAGCCCAGTCCGACATTGCCATTTCCGGCGGCGGCTTTAACCTCGCAAATATCCGCTTGAATATCGCTTTACTGTGTTTCTCCGTCTTCTCCACCCTCTTCCACGGCAGAAAAAGCATTGTCGAAATCCGCCAGTTCTTCCAGCGCTTCGTCCGTTGCCTGCTTTAACGCCATAAATATTTCCGTCTGGTCCGTCTCCGTTGCCAGCGCCGGGGCCAGCTTCACCGGGATTGCCCGCACCCGCTGCCGGAAACGCAAAAGCATGTCTGTCATAACCTCTTCCACTTCGCTGGCGGCCAGGGCTTCCCGCCGTTCCAGCTGCAATTCCAGTTCCTGCCGCTCCCTCTTCGTCCGCACCAGCTTTGCCCGCTCCTGGTTATAGTCCACGGCCCCTTCCGGCGTCCCGTCCTTCCGCAGGAAGTCAATATATCGGTGTACGCAATCCTTCAACCTGTACAGCTTCGGCCTGGCCTCTTCCAGGACTTTCTGATCACGCAACTGCCGCACCCGCCGTTCCGATATGTCAAGCCATTCTGCCACCACGGCGGCTGTATACAGCTTCATTTTTTTCGTACACCCCCTTCTTTTTCGCCGCCCGGAAGCCGGAAACGGTTTTTTTCATTTTGCGGATAGGCCGGGCCTGGGCGTCGCCGTACCCGCAGGCCGTCCCGGCGCTGAAAGAACCTACTGCCCCGGCGGCGGGCGGCCTATTCCTCCCCGTCTTCTCCGTCCGCCGGGTCAATGTTAAATTCTCCCGTTGCCTTCTGTCTCGCAAGGTCATATTTCAGCTTCTCTAACTCAATGCGCCGGGCCTCCATCTCCTGCGCCCTCATGCTGTCTAACAGCTTGATGATACGGCCATTCAGTCTGTTTAGTTCGGCCTCTACTTTCATAGCCCTGTCAAATGGGCTGGATTTTATGACGGTTTTCATGGCGGTTTTCATGGACTCTTTCCCGCCCTCCGGGTCCGTGGCCTGCCCTATGTCCACCCCCATTCCCTCTGCCTGGGCTTTATCCTCTACAGACATGGGTACAATCATATGGACTATTTTGTCCGTGTAATATTCCCCCTGTTTATCCGGGTCCGTATACTGGTTTAAAAGCCCCGTCAAATAAACCTTGCGTACCAGCAGGCCCTGCAATTCCTCATTCATGCGTAACATAGTTTCGCCAGGCTCCATGCTTTTGATTGCCTCTGCCTGGTCCTCTGGTATGTCCTCTATGCCCACCTGGGCAAATGCCCCGTGGGTTACGGCGTTTTTATTCCCGTTCTTTGCAGGGGTCTTTCCGGCGGCATTCTGGTTCCCTGGCTGGCCCCCTCTTTTTTTCGGCTTGCTTTTTAATTCATCATTCCATTTGTCTTGTGACTTCCATTTCCTTATACGGTTTTCCGGGACGCCTGCTGCCGCCGCCAGGTCTTTGGTGCTAATCTGGCCGCCGCTTTCCAGGTATTTTTTCCGTGCTTCGTCCCGCTTCGGGTTCCGTGGTCTTCCCATGGCTCCATCACCACCTTTCGTTTGTTTTCAATCTTCCGGCCCCCCTGGTGTGCGGAAATAGTAAAAAATGACAGACTTCGGAAACATTGTTCACAAAGCCTGTCATTTCTGGGGGGGCTTGACTTCAAAGGCTTCCACCTTTGCTTCACTTGCCATTATAGCAGAAAAAACGGGCAATGGCGGGCAATCTTTATGCCTTTAATTTGAAATTCGCAATAACCGGGTTCTGCTCAAACTTACCAGCCAGATTTTCCACGGCTGTATTGCGGATATTCTTACACTGCCGTTCAGAATAGTGGTTCCGTGCCGAAACCTGCTCCCATTTTAGGCCGTGCAGGTAATAGTCCGTTATAATGCTCTTGAATTTCAGTTCCAGGCAGGAAACTTCCCGCAGGATTTCCGTTTTCAGCCTGTACAGGACATTGATTTTTGAGTTATAAAACTCTATATCCTCCCGCAGGCTTTCCGGCAGGTTCAGCGCCGTGTTTTCTGTCGGGCTGGATACGTTGTACTTCGCCCTGGGCTGTCCGTCCATGCTCTGGCCGCCCGTTGGCTCATAGTAATTTTCCAGATCAGCCACCGTGGCTTTATACAGGCGGATTTCCCCGTCAATATTGCGGTAAAAGGTCAGTAATTCAATCACCTTGCTTTTTTTCATTGCTGCTGCCATTGCTCATTCCTCCGTTTTGGTTTACGGCGGATACCTTGAAGCCATTTTAACCGTGACTGCCGCCCCCAGCAGCCACGGTTTTTGATCTCTAATCCTCTTCACATTCCACCACGCCGAAATGGAAATTGCATTCTTCACATACGGCGGTCCCGTCTCCCCGATATTCTTTAATTTCCGCCCCGCATTTAGGGCAGTATGATATATTGTCAGTGTCCGTTATCCCATTTATAAATCCATACATGCTCACGCCTCCTTTTCCTCGTTTTCCCTGGCATAATAGAAAATGTACTGCTGGATAACTCCCACAAAGCCGCTGTACATCTCCACGGGAAACTTTCCGTTGTATTCCGCCGTTATGATCTGCTTTATCCAGGTATCAATGGGGAAGCTGTCCAGCTGGTGAAGGGCAAAAAGCTGGATACATGCCGCCACCTTTGCGCCCACTCCATATATGCTTTTCAGATAGTTTCCGGCCTCTTCCTGCCCCATTGCCGCCAGGTCTTCCAGGTTGACCACCCCATCCACCACGTTCCTAGCCAGGCTGGCTATGTACTTCGCCCTGTACCCCAGCTTTGCCGGGGCCATGGCCTCTTCGTCCAGCAGACTTTCCGGGCGGGGGAACTCATACCACTGGCGGCCCTCAAATAATTCACCATGGGCTATTCCGCAGGACACGCACAGGCTTTCTATGCTCTTCTTTATCCTGGGTATGCTGTTATTCTGGGATATGATGAAACTTACCATTGTTTCCCACAGTTCCTGCCGCAGTATCCGTATTCCGCCCCCTGCCTGCACCGCCCTGGAAAGAAAGCAATCGTCCGGGTCTATATGGTCTATGTAATAGCCATAATTCGTTTCCAGGTCAAAATACCGTTTCCACAGGGTTTCATATTCCTGCCTGCTACAGCACAGCGTCACCGGGCCATTGTCCTTTTCCTGGATTATGTGCAGGCGCTTCCCGTATGCGATCACCTCAAAAACGCCCGTCTCTATCTCATTCATGCGGAAGCACTGCCCAGACCGGGCAATCTGCTTCACGCTGAAATTTTCATGTTCCACCTTTACCATTTCCGCCGCCTCCTATCCCAGTTTCCTGCCGCACATTGGACAGCAATGGAAGACAATGCTTTCCACGTCCCCGGTTTCTTTACTGATTATCTGCACCATATGGCTTTCGGGGTCATAGGCCAGCAATACATTTCCTTCCGCCGTACTGATTTCCCGGTGGTGGTGGGGGTGACAGAACGCACAGCCATGGACTTTTTCCTGCTGCCGCTCCACATACACCACTTTTTCCTGGCTCTCCTGGGGCTTTTCCTGGGGCTTTTCCGGCTCCTGGGTATTTTCCCCTGCCTCTTCCCCTTCCTGGCCTTCCTGGCCCTCCTGGACGGCTTCCTGGGCCTCTTCTGCCTCCTGGGTGGTTTCCTCTTCGGCCTCTTCCTCTTCCTGGCCTTCCTGGGCGGCCTCCTGGACGGCTTCCTGGGCCTCCTGCCATGCCTGCTGCCCTTCCGGCTTTTCTTCCAGCTTCCCGAACTCCATCTGTCCCGGTATCTGCTGGGCATCCTCTTCCTGCCTTTTCAGCGCTTTGGCGTCACTGATCGTCAAGCCTCTGTTTTCCTGGTACAGTTCACAAGCCTTTTCCTGGTATTCGGCAGACAGGCCGGACAGTTCATAGATCACCGATATGCCTATTTTGTCCGCCTTAAACTCTTCCATCAACCTGGGGCACAGGTTATTCTTGATTGCCTTGTACCTCCCCAGCTGTGCTTCCTTTATCCCCGTAAACTCCGCCAGTATGGCACGGGTCCGCCCTTCCAGGCTCACTTCCTTCCGCAGTTCCACCACCAGGGCTTCCGTCTGTAATACCTCTTCCATCTTCTCCCAGTCTGTCTTTTCCCGGAAGCCGTTTGCAAAAATCAGCGTCAGCCGGTCCAGAATGGCGTTTATGTTCCCCTGCTTTTCCTCTTCCGTCTCCTGGCGGATAACGCAAGGCACACGGCGGAACTCTTCCTGCCCTTCGTCCGCCAGGGCCATGCAGGCCAGGCGGCGGCGGTGCCCGGCCTTAATGCGGTATTTGTCCCCGTCCCTCTTCACCAGTAGGGGCTGTAATATGCCCACCAGGGAGATGGAACGCTTTAAATCGTCCACGTTTTCCGTGCTGTAGAAATTTTCTTTTGAAGGTATAAGGTCATACACGTCCAGGGTCAGCTGTTCCATGTTCTCCGCCTGCTGCCCGCCGTCCTGTTTCTCCTGGCCGTGCTTCGCCTCCGCCCTTGATCTCTCGCTTAATAACTGGTGTAAATCAAAACCTGCCTTTTTCGCCATCTTTCCTTCCCTCCTTTATGTGTCCAAATCGGTCACATTCCCAGCATTTTCAGATATTCCTTGACCAATTCCAAATAATCCATGGAAGCGGCGGACCGGCGGGAATACAGGAAGATCGGAAGCCTGGCAAACGTGCTTTCGCTTACCTTCCTTGACGCTCTGATTTTTGTATCAAACATGGGGTATTTCCCATCTGCTTTCAATTTCTCCGCCCCCTGGGCGTGCGCCTCGTTTCTGGCGTCAAATTTAGTGATAAAACAGCCTCTGAACGTCAGGCCGGGGTTTAAATCCTCCCTGGTGCTTTCGATCTGCTCCGCCAGTTCCGCCAGCCCTTCCGTGGTGTTGTCGTCCACTTCCAGGGGGACGATCACATCATTGCTACAGGCAAGGGCATTTATGGTGGAAATGTTTATATCCGGCGCATTGTCAATCACGCAAAAATCATACTGGTCCGCCACTGCTGCCAGTGCCTTCCCTATTCTGGTCTGCTGCGCCCTGGACTGGTCCAGCAGCACTTCCAAATTTGCTTTTAACAGTTTCATGTTGGAAGTGATAATGTCCAGATTTTCAAAATCCGTATGCTGTACCAGCTGCGCCATTTCCGGGCGGCGGGCGGTCATGATCTCCGCAATGCCTCTGCCGTCTTCGCTCCTGCGGCGCAAGCCACGGGAAGCGTCACCCTGCTTGTCATTGTCTACCAGCAGGACCCGGAAGCGGAAGACTTCCGCCAGAATGTAGGCAATGGCCACGCTGGAAACCGTCTTTGCCACCCCGCCTTTTAAGTTGATTACAGATAAAACCCGCATTTCCTTTCCGTTCATGTGTTACCACCTTTCTGCCCGTTTTGCCGTTAGCCCAGCTTTATTTTGTTTCTTTACTTCTCTTCGCAGAGAATGTGCATACACAAAAGCCCTTTAATTGCCGTTGGTATGTCATACGGGACAGTGCCCGTTTCATTGCATTTGTCCAGCATTGCGGTGATACCAGCCAGCTGCCAGTCCTCTATATCGTTTTCCGGGTTTCTGATAAAGTTAATGGCGTCCCTGGTTTCCTTCATGCAGGTTTTCATTACCCTGGCATTGTTCGTGCTGGTGTCAATGTACATAACCTGCTTTCCGGGGTTCTCCCTGCACTCCTTTTCAAATTCCGCCTGGGCCTTCTCCCCTCTTTCCTCTTCGTTGAACATTTCATCAGCGAACCAGTACAGCCACTTGCAAAGCCTGGTGTATACCTTTTTCCGCTCTTCGGCGTTCTTCGGTTCCTCTTTCGGGGCCTCTGCAACATACTTGCGGCTTTCGCTGTGCTTCGTACTCCAAAATTCCGTTACGCCGTTTTCCGTGATCTCCCAGAACGTGCTGCCGTCCTTACAGCAGAACGTTTTGTGGTTCCTGCCGTATTCGTCCATGTCGGTATACTCCTTGTATTCCCTGCCCTTGATGATCTCTAATTTTGCCGCCTCATACTCCGCAAAAGTTGCTCTTTCCATTCCTTTTCCCTCCGTGTGGTCTGTGGTAGTGTCAAAAGCGAGGACGGGTCTGGGCAGCGCCCAGATCATGGGTCAAGGGACTGGTCCCTTGTGGGGTTTGGGGCAATGCCCCAAGGTCTTAAATCACCAATATCTGCAGTTTTCAAGGTTCAATCGAGCCTGTTTTTTCGGCTCAGTTTTTTCATAGATTACTTGACACTACCTGGTCTGTTTTTGTTATGCCTCAATTATATACTTCCGTAAGTATATTTTCAATAGGCGTCTTGCACAAAGTTACGGAAGTATATTTGTGCAAGTCTTATACTTCCGTAACACGGAAAGCCGTTTCTCCCACACGTTCTACCTTGCCTCTGATCTGCTCCTGGTGTCCGCTGTTGTCCAGTTCATACAGGAAGACAACCCGGCCAGTCTTAAGGCTATGTACCGTCAATATGTCCGTGACGGTCTTTCGTATGCCGTCTTTCAAGATGGTGTCCCCCAGTTCAAAAGGGCAGACTGCCATAAATGCCGCTTTCTGCACTATTCCACCCCCTGTTCTGCCTGCTGCTGTCTGGCCTGTCTCTCACGCTCCACCGCTTCCGCCACCCTGGGCCGTATCTTGTTTAACAGTTCCAGCTGCTGGGTCAGCCAGCTGTTTCCCTGCCTGGGTGCCGCCTGCTGCCGGAAAGCCTCCTGGGGCGCTCCTGCCTTCCGTCTATGGTGCTTCTTTTTCTTCTTTGCCATCTTCCCTATTTCCTCCTTTTGGGGCGGTATTTCTTCTTTGTGGCACGTTCCCGCCGCCGCTTCTGGTATTCCGCTTCCCTGGCCTGCCTTACCGCCTTCTGTACCCGTTCATGGTCAATATTGTTTTCCTCTTCCTGCAATACTTCCAAAACCTCAACCTGGCAATGCTGGAAAGTGTATGTGGCACCGGGGGAATACTCCCCGGCCTCCCAGTCCTCGCAGAAACCTTCAAAGTCATCACGGTATGCAGGGAAGGGGCTGAACTGTTCCGCATGGTATAGGGCCAGCTTCACCCTTTCGTCAATGCTTTTATCCCAGTTGTACAGGTGCCAGCTGCTGTGATGGTCATAATCCCAGGAAGACAGGTACAGTTCCAGGCCGTTGAAATACTGATCAGCCTTCTGCATATTCTTGTAATCGCTCACCGTGAAGCCCTGCCCCCGGTACTCTTCCCTGTATTCCTTCCAGTCCCTGTATGGTATATTGATCTTCCCCCGTATTATTTTGGGCTTATACTGTCTTTCCTGCTCCTTTGTCATGTCTTTTTCCTCTTTCCAGCCGGTCCGCAATCCGCAGAATGGCTTCCATTGATCTTTTTATGTTGCCGTCCGTGTTCGCCGTGATCTTCAACACTTCCGCTATGTCCCGCAGTTCCTGGGCCTCTTCCCCTTCCGCCTGCTGCCCTGGGCAGGCAATGCAGGCTATGCTGTCACGGCAGGAAAACGGGCAGGCTATGCAGTCCCTTTGCGCTCTCTCCGCCATTGTCTCCACCTACTCCCAGCCCTCTAATTTTTCCACCCTCCGGGTCAGGTTCCGTTCCCTCTCCATCAAGTCCAGAACCTGCTGCGGGGTCAGCCCCGTGGCCTCATATGCGTTCAGCTTCCTTGCGGCCTGGTTTACAGACACGCCTTTCCGCAGGACCGGCTTTCCTTCGTTCTGGCTCCGCTCCGTCAAGAGACGGGGCTTTTTATTCCCAGGGGTTTTGTTCTCCCTCTGCCGCCCGGCGTTCACCTGGGGCATGGCCTTTTTTATGTATCCGTATTCCGGGACGATCTTTTTCATGGTGCTGTTAATTATGCTCATGGGCTTCCCCCTTTGTCTTTATCCGCATAAAGCGGAACATGTGGGTTTCGTCATTGATAATGCGGGGTTCCCCGTCCTCGTTAATGACAAGTACATCAAGGAATGTGGGGGCGGGCATAAACCCGGTTCCCCCCTCTTCCCGCTGCCTGCTGCCCTCCCAGAACATGTGCATTTCCAGGGCGGGGTACACCCGGCCTTTATATGCCACCTCATAGCCTTTCATGTCCGTTCCCATTCTGTCTTTCTCCCTTCATCTTCTCGATAAAATTTTCCCACGTCTCGCATTCAAATTCCTGGCGGTCTTTGTTGAATACCAGGTGCAGGAATGCCCCGCACTTCGGGCAGGTTCCGTGCCCCAAAACATATATTCCGGCTTCCTGGGCAATGCTTTTGCATATATACAGATTACCCTGGCAAGCCTCACATACCCCTTTATAGCGTGGTCTGGTATCATGTGCCTGCTCTTGCTTCTCCACCTGTGCCCCTCCTTTCCCTGTCCGCCTTGCATATGCCTATAAAAACCCTTTCGGCGCACGGAACCGCAATGCTGTTTCCCAGCGCCATATACCTTGCATTGTCGGACATTTCTTTCCCGCTGGCCCCGTACCTGGTCCACCCGTCCGGGAACCCGTCCAGGCGTTCGCATTCTGTCGGGGTCAGACGGCGGACCCGGTATTTTACCGTCTGGGCAATCTTCTTTATGGCTTCCACCACTATGGTTTCACTGCCGCCGCCTGCTGCCCCACGGCTCTTTTTCAGCGTCCCCACGCCCTCTTTAAATTCCGCATATCCGTTTTGGGTATATCCCACCACCACGGCGGACTGCTGTCCGGCCATAAACGTGGGCGTCTTTTCCTCCGTGTAGCCCAACCCTCCCGCTTTGGGGCCTGCCTTGTGAAGCATACCCGCCGCATACACCACGGCATGGCGGTCATTCGTTGTCAGCGTGGGGGCGGTGTCCTGGTTAATCCCTAACTGGTTCCCGCCGCCTATTCCTGTCCGTCCTATGACGTTCCCGGCTACAGTGTACACGGGCAGGAGATAAAGCCCCGTTTTCCCGCCTCCACCGCCTGCCCTGCCCATCAGTGTGACGCTTTTCTTTGCGTTTATATATATCCTGTCCGCCGTCCTGCCGAAATCCAGTGTCAGCTGGCCGTCTGGCTCTTCTGCCAGTCCTCCGCTATCCGTTCCAGCAGCGCTATTTTCAAGATCAGCGGGACTTCCTTCTGGCGCTTCCGTGCCCGTTCCAGGATACCCCAGCAGGCTTTCGCACTCAAAAAGTATTTGTCCGGCGTCTCCGCCTCCAAAATCATGGACAAGATAGACTCTCTTCCTACGTTGGGGGACTCCCCAAAATTGAGCGTCAAGCCTTCTCCATGCTGTAGTACGCAATTCCCCCCCCTGGTCCCCTAACTCCAACCATTCCGGCTGCCGCCCACTTTCCACTTGCAGGCATTGGAATATTGCTCTCTGTGATCTCTTCAAGGACCCGCCGGAAGTCCTCTCCCTTATTGCTTGAAAAAGCCCCGGCCACGTTTTCCCAGATGATATATTTTGGGTATTCTCCATTTGTCTTTGCCCTCATTTCCCGTATAATCCGCACCGCCTCCAGGAATAGCCCGGAACGGGACCCGGACAGCCCGGCCTGCTTCCCGGCCACGCTTAAGTCCTGGCACGGGCTGCCGAAACTGATAATGTCCACCGGGGGGATTTCCGCCCCGTTTATCCTGGTTATGTCCCCCAGCTGGGCCGCCTGCGGAAAATGTCTTTTTGAAATGTCAATGCAATTTTCTTCAATCTCGCTGGTCCAGATCGTTTCTATGCCCTGTCCGGACGCCGCAAGCGGAAAGCCAGCTATGCCGTCAAACAAACTCCCTAAAGTCAGCCCCATGCCTCCGCCCCCTCTTAATTCCCGTAACGCTCCGTGAACCACCTGGCATATACCCTGGCCATATCCTCTATACACCCGCATTCTGTATAGTCAGCGCCGCATATGGCGGCTTCCAGGGTGGTTTCCAGGAATGCGTCCTGCTTGTCTTCGTCCTGTCCCTCGATAATGTCAATAATCCTGGCCGCCGTCTCTTCTCCCAGGACGGCTTCCAGCTTCACCTGGCGTTCATGACGATCTGCAAGGCGGGCCATTTCCTCCTGGGCCAGTTCGCTTTTATAGTCCAGGAAGAGGCAATGGCCGTTGAACTTCACCCGGAAGGCTTCCAGATCAGCCGCCGTCATGTACTTGTGCCCATAGATTTCTTTCATCTTCCGCCAGGTGCCCCAGGGCACAAAGCCGAACACATCACCAATTCCCACACATACCCCGGCCATTGCGCCTGCTGCCCAGTGCCGTTCTAAGCTGTCCCACTGGGTCTTTGTGATCACGGACTGCAAAATCCTGTCCGTGCTGGTATACTTCGCTTCAAAGCATATCGCCTGGCCGCCCCGCAGGGTGCCCATAAAGTCCGGCTGTGCATTCGCAGTAAAGCGCCCCGTGAAAGTCCCGTCCCTGCCCGTGCCTGTCGTTCTGAACGGCTCCGGGATTTTCTCCACGATTGCCCGCCCGGTGTCCTTATAGTACCCGCAAGCGCCGCTTATGTAGCCTTCAAAGAAATGGCCCTGGGCATTGTTCTTCATTGCCTGCCAGCTTTTATTTGTCCGTGGTTTACGTCTGTTCATTCCGCCTTCCCTCCCTTCCTGGCCAGCCAGGTGTCTTCCATGTCTGCCAGGTGGACCATGACCGCCAGCGGGTATTTTGCCCAGGCGTCGGAAAGACTATGGCCGTCTGTCCTGGCCCTGGCGTCAAAACCGCCCATGTGCCAGTTAATGGCCATGATCTCTTCGTCCGTCAGCTGTATATAGCGCATGATCAGCATAACCGACTTTTCCCCGTGCCCCGCCGGGAACTGGTTATCATATCCCCAGCACTCCACCTGCTGCCATTCCCCGTTTGCGTCCTTCTGGTTCTTTGTGTACTTCGTATAGAAATCCGCCTTGCACACGTCATGCAAAAGGCCCACTATGGCGATACTGTCCAGATTATGCCCCACGGCACGTTTTAACAGGCTTTCATATACCCCCAGGGAATGTTCCAGCAGGCCGCATTCATGCGCCCCGTGGTACTTCGTGCTGGCCGGGGCCGTGTAAAAGTCCGTTGTTTCCAGCCAGGCCAGCAGGTCTGTTATACCCTGGCGCTTCACGCTCCGCAGAATGGCCCTAAAAGCCATTATCATTTCTTCTTTGCTGTGTCCTCTCACCTTCATACCTCCGTTTTCAGATATTGCCACGACTGCGGCGGGCGGCTTATGCCGTATGCTTCCAGGGGGACGGGCTTTTCATACTCCTGGACTTCGGATATTATCCAGCCCCACATGGGCCTGCCGCTGTTCCCTGCGTACTTTTTCAGCTGTTCTTTTTTCAGACAGCTGGCCGCCTGTACGTTGTATTCCCCCGCCGTGCCGCATACGCTCTGCACCTCCGGCAGGGTTCTGATCTTCTGCACTCCGGGGCAGTTAAATTCCCCGCATACCCCCACGCCGCCCGTGATATATACCAGCACCCGCAGGGGCCATTCCTCCGGCGCTATATGGGGATACGTCTTTCTGATTTCCAGCAGCTTTTCCCTGGAAACCATTTTCTTCCACCAGCGATCATGTAAAGACAAGATCACCGTTATCCTGCTGCCCACTTCCTTTTTCCTCCTTCCCGGCCTTAAATTCTTCCAGGTCAAGCCCCGGCCCCTTCATCATGCCTGCCCTTCCAGAATAATCCTGGTATAGATCAGCATTTCCAGATCACTGAACTGGAAATCACTGATACTTTCCGCCGCCACCGCTGTTTTCGGTTCCTTCTGGCCTCCCAGGTATTTCCCCCTGTTCTCTCTGCGGAAAATGTCCGTTTCCAGGCCGAACTGTTTCACCTCCCTGGTGGGGTCAATCTCTCCGTGGTACTGGATACAAGCCATATACCCCCGGTATATCTCCCGCCCGTCCGCTTCCCGTATGATCAGACGGTCACTGTGTACCGCCTTTTTCAGCATTTCTCCCAGTGTCACTTCTGCTTCCCTCCCTTCCCTTTGGTTTTTTTCTTTTTCGGCTTCTTTGCCTTGCGCCACATTTTCAGATAAATGTGCCACCCGGTTTCCTCATAAAATTCTGTCTTGACTTCACTGATCGTATAATCCGGGAACTGCTTTTCAAAATACACCTTCCCCAGATCATTGGACTTTGCCAGTTCTTCCACCCTCTTTTTGCTGTACTTGTGATCTGCGTCCGGCTGCCTCACTGGCCGTTCCAGGTTCCGGGAAGAGGACCAGCGCTTTTTCCCATTGGGGTTCTTTGTCACATACATGCAAAGGGCCTCTATGCCGTTTTTGTCCACTTGCAGACGGTCCGCATTCACCCACCCCAGCTTCCCCACCTGGTCCATATATTCCGGGTCCGTGTCGTACTTGTGCCAGTTTATCCGCTCTACGGTCCACATCATTTCCACTTCGTCCCGGCTCATGCCTCCATTCATGATTATGTGGTGGTGTATCCTGGTGATCTTGTCCCCGTCCTTGCTGTACCCGTATTCCGTCACCAGTATGTATTTTAAAGGGGGCAGTTTCAGCTTTTTCCGCCTGTAGGCAATCCGCCGCAGGTAATTCCCCACCACCCGTTCCGCCTCTTCCTCTGTCTCCGGCAGCGTCCCCTTTGCGTATGTGCAGGTGACATGCAGATCACCTATGCCAAAATTGCCATTCCCCAGCTGTACCAGATACCGCCTTGCATTTTTATCATTCAGATTTTTCTGCTTCGGCTCTGTAACCTTCTGCCGCTTCCCCCTCTTCCCCTTGACTGCCCTTTCCGCATTGTCTGTCCTGGGTATTATGTCCACTTCTCTGTAATCCCGGCAGTCCACTTTCTTTTCCCGATAAAACATTTTCTGCCTGCCTTCCCTTGTACCAGGGGCAGGGGTATTCTTACCAGGCCAGCAGGGGGTCTTCTCTCCCCTCCTGTACTACTCCCTTATATTCACCTGTTGACAGTCCGGCTTTCATGCCACTATATTTTTCTGGTATGGTAAGAATGTTAATACCCCATACAAGCCCGCTTTCCGGGGCATTCTCCCGGATTTTTGCTTGCCTTTTTCCTGCCAACATGGTACAATATAAGTGTGATTTATATATCTGTTGGCAAAAAGCCTTGACCGTGTTTCCCGGCACTGTCAAGGCTTTTTTCTTGCTTCCCGGCTTCCTGCGGGGCGTTATCACGCCCCGATCAGTTTGCCAGTGATCTGTTTCCAGTCTTTCACGTACAAAGCGGAACGGAAACCAATGAACACATAGACGTTAGAACGGGGGTGGTACAGATTGACAGCGGACGCCCCGGCGTGGGAAGTGTTGCTGAAACCCGACCCCCGGAACGGCACAGCTTCTGCCAGTTCGCTGTCCACATATATTCCGTCTTTGCGCTCTTTGTAGTCTGGCGGCAGGATAGCCAGGTCAAAAATGATCTGCGGTATGCTTTCCAGGCCGTCAAGCCGTATGTCCCGCATGTGCGCCCCGTCCCAGTCTTCCTTTGCCTGGTCCGTGGTGATCGTCACGCCGTTACCGCCGGAAAGATAGATGGTCTTCCCGTCCTCTGTCTTCGCCTGCTGCCAGGCGGCGCTATCGCTGGCCGTACTTACCGCTGCGGCGTCATTGTTGGGGATATACTCCACACGGCCTTTTTGCAGGCGTAATCCCGTTACGATCTCCCAGACGTTCCCTTTCAGCCCGTACACGCCGTTTTCCGTGTGGTCATGGCTCCATGTCACCGGGTCAAGCCCCGTCAGCGTCCGGCGTCCGTCATATGTAACGCCGCATTCCTCCGGGAAATCATAATCCCTGCCGCCTTCCGTGTTCCCGTGCGGCTCCGTGCCCAGGTCCCGGCTTTCCGCCAGCAGATAGGCATATTCCGTATTGGTCAGCAGATGCCAGCCTTCCCCCTTCGCCCGGCAGGCCCTGGCGGCGCTGTCCAGATCAATCTGCGTCCAGGGTTCCCGATACGGCAGGGAATGCGGTATGCCCCGTATGTTGGTATTGTGGAACTGCGAAATCAGAATAGCGTCCACAACCTCCCCGCATACCACGAACATGGGCGGGACCTGCGCCGGGTCCTTGCTGCCGGTCCAGGAGAATGCCGCCATATAGTTGGGCACCCCTCTTTCGTCCTTAACAATCAGCTTCTGTCTTCTTACCATTTGTCTTGCCCTCCATTCATTTTTTATCTGAACCCCTGGCGGGGTATCATTCTATTGCAGTTTTCTTTCTTCCCGGCCCGGCGTCTTCAAAACGGTATGTGAAGCCGTCCAGGGCATAGGGGTTCTTTACTTTCCCGTTGCACCGGTCCAGCACGGTCTGATAACTCATGTGGTTAGCTTTCGCCGCCTCCCTGGCCGATCTGTAAACCTCCACTTCCCTGCCGTCCCTGTCAACTTTAAAGACGGTTTTCCTCCTGCTGTTCATGTGCCCCGTAAGCCTGCCCAGACTCACCCGGTCAATGAACCCGATATTTTCCAGGCGATTGTCCCAGATATTCCTGTTGATATGATACGGCACCTTGTTTTCCGGCCATGTCCCGTACCAGGTCATGGCCATGATCGTTAAAAGCTGTACTTCCGTGCTTTTCCCGTCCTTCGTCAGCTTGACAAAAAGCCTCTGCCGGAATTTCTTTCCGCTCTTCCTGTATGCGGCCATATCCCGCACCAGGCCGGAAGGGAAGACACGGCGCACGTCAGCTATTCGGTTCACCTGGTATTTCCCATCATATCCGGGAATGTCCCGCCACCAGCCCGGCCCGGTATCCTCTGGTATGTATGCCTTCATGCCTGCTGCCCTCCTGGCATTAACATGGCCCGCCCTCTGCCCCTCCAAACGCTCCGGCAGGGAACCGCCAGTTTTCTGTATACATGCGTTCCGCAGGGAAAACCCCTGTTTTGATCTCTTCTATGGCCTCCTGGTCCCAGTAGACGCAACTTTCAGCGCTGCCTATATAGGTTTCCAGGTCTTTTTTATTATCCAGGGTGAAGCCCAGCGTTTCTTCATCACGTTTTACTGCCTCCACCTCTTCCGGGAATATGTCCCGTATGCCCGCCCAGTGTTTGGGCAGGGAGAATATGCACATCATACAGCTGCACCTATTCCAGCCCGCCCTATAGCAGGAATGCGGGGTCACTTTATGCCTTTTGATGATCTCCCATATATCCCTTTCGCTATGATCTATCACTGGCCGCCACTGGTGGACCAGCCGCCGGGCCTTTTTATATGCAAATGTGCGGTGCAATTCCATTTCATTCAGTTTGGAACGGCAGCTGCTTTCCCCTCTCCGTTCCCCGGATACCACCAGAATTTTGGTATTCGCTTTTGTCTTCTCCAAATTCGCCGTGACGCTGCCCTGCACCTGCATTTTCAGCGCCCCACTGCACCAGCGCCCAGACTGCGGGCTGCTCTTTGCGGGAAACTTCATTCTTTTCCCTAACAGTTCCAGATCAGAAAGACTTTCCAGATTGCGGATAGTGCTTTCCGCCACCATGACTTTCAGATAGGCACTGCACCAGCGTGTTGCCAGACTCCCGGCTTTCGCTGGAAATTTCATTCTGTAGCCGTATCCTTTCAGTTCCTGTATGTCCTTTTCTTCTGCTATCCCTTCCAGTATCTTTTCCCGCAGTTCGTCACTTCTCTTTTGCTTTTCGGTCAGCGGCACCGTGGCCGTCTGCCCTTCTTCATCTTCATACTGTACAGGCCAGGAAGCGCCCTGGCGGTACACTTCGCCCCAGAACCCGTTCACCCTCCAGGATTTCCGCAGGTGGACCCCTTCCGCCTTCGCAAAGGCTTCCACATAGGACTGGGTGACTGGCCAGTCCATGCGCCTGTCCGGGTGCCCTCCGTCAATATCATGGTGCCACAGTTCAATTTTTTCTTTGGGCACTCCCCATTCCAGCAATTTCAGATATGCCGCCAGGCTGTCTTTGCCGCCGGAAAAAAGGACAATGATCAGGTCATAGTTTTCCAGGGGCAAAAGCCGGGGCAGGTATGATTTTTTGTCCGTGGCTGTCTTCCGTTTCCCAGGGACACGGGGGCGGAAGCGCACCTGGCGGCCATATACGGGGCGCTCCTGCCTGCCGTACACCACCGGGGTGTCTTTGGTGCAGTCAGCATCTTTTATGAAATTCGCCTCCGCCGTGTCTTTCCCTTTCACGCTTTTATTCCTCCTACGGCTTCTCCCCCTTCTTATAGGGGACGCCGATATAATCTAATACTTTCGCCCAGCCGTATTTCTGCCCGTTTTCGTCCGTACAGCATTCATACAGCCAGAACTGCCATTCTTTGGGGTTTCTCTCCCTTAATTGGTCAAATCTATGCGGGGGCTTTTCCAGATGGACACCAAAACCGCACATGCTGCACCCGGTTCTTTGTGCTTTGGTGGTGTACATAACCCCATCTTCCCTTTCCGCAATCTCCCCGTAAATTTCCGGGACAATGCTTTCCGGCATTTCATATCCTTCCGGCAGGTATCCTTCCCGAACCCCTTTCTGGTAAAACTCTTCTTTCCACCCCTCCTTCCACTTTTTATCCATTTCCTGCGCCAGGCGCAAAAGGTCATTGCGGTAGAAAATGGCAAACGGGGCAGACCGTGTGATATGTACTCCAAAATAATTGCAGCCATTCACCATTAACCCTTTGGCTCTTAATCCGCCTTCGGACGCCATAATCCCCATAAACGGCACGCTGTTATGTTCTTTTGCCCAGTCATCACACGGCTTTTCTTTCAGATAGTAACAGCACTTTGCAGATACCTTGAAATCCGGCTTGTCATAGTTGGTCCCTTCCACTTCATTTGCGTATCCGCCGAACTTTTTCAGCCATTTCTGGGCCATTTTCATTTTCTTGCTTATCTTGAAACCGCCACGCTCTCCCGTCTGGCCTGTAACTATGGCGTGTCTGTACCCTTTATTTTTTTCTGTCGGGTTTGCCAGGGCCTCAATTTTTTTGGCTGTCTCTTTTGAAATTACAGGGAAACCAAATTCCTGTAATATCCTGGGTTTTGTCCATGGCACCCCTTCATCATCTTTTGCCGCTCCTAACCGCTCAATTCCCAGCGCACGGTGCATTCTCTGGATACTGGTATCTTCCAGGGACGAAACGCTAATACCAGGGGCGTCAATCCCTATGCTTTTCAAGAAGAGAAACAGTGTAATGCTGTCCAACCCCCCCACGGAAACATGGAAATTCAGTCCCCGTTTATAGCATTCATTTTCAAATTCGTGCGCCCGTATCCTGGCATATGCTTTTTTAAAGCTGTATCCCTGCTGCTGTTTGACCATAAAATCCGCTTTTTTCTTTTCCTGGCTTATTTGATCTTTCCCCATTCCTCCTTCATGCCTCCTGCCTATTTTCTGTCATTGCCTTCCCCTTTCAGTCCGTCCACCTGGAAATCCGGGTGTGTGCTTCCCTCTAACCAGGCGTTTTTCATGGTCACTTGCGGGCAGCCGGTCCTGTCATATGTAACCGACGCTTCCCCATAGTATCCCCAGACAGTGCCGTCATTCAGATACACGGTGACGGTGCCCTGGGTGTCCTCCTGCCCTGGAAAGTGGGAAAGCAGTGCCGCCCTGGCGATCTGCCCCAGGAAGACAATTCCCAGGACCAAAAAAATCCACAGAACCAATACGGCCACTTTTTCTTTCACCCTGCCGCCTCCTATCCTGCGGCCCGCATTTCCTCTGCGGGCCGCTCCTTCTCTGTCACTGTTACCGTTATTTTCACCTGCTCCCGTTTTGACAAAATCGCCGCCAGGGCGGTGAAAAAAGCCTGGGCATTAAACGTGCCCTTTACTTCAATTTCTGCCATGCCTGCTGCCCTCCCTTACCCTGCCACGGCAGTACCAGCCCCCATGCGCTTGCCAAACTGTACACCCCGCAGGAAAGCCAGCATTTCTTTTTCTTCGCCGTCTTCCAGCGTCCGCAGAAAGTCCAGCACTTCCACGGCTTCCTGCCTGTTGTCCTGGGGTATCATGGTTTCAGTCCGCCCAGCACTTGCCATTGTGTTTGCCTTATTCTTTTTTGCCATTTTCTGTACCTTCCTTTCTGGCACTGCCGCTGCCGCTTTCACCTTAAAAGCCGCCTGCCCGAAAACCTGTTGACCGTCTACATGCTTTATAGCTGGCATGACCGCTGCCATTTGCAGTGCCTTTTCCTTTGGGTGGCGTCCCTATTGCGCCCGGCGGGGATTGAACCCGCTCCGCAGGCTTTCACGCCTGCTGCCCCTCTGGCTCCCGGTGCCGCTTTCCTCTTTTTATTTCCCCTTCCCTCTGCTATACTGTACTTGCCAGCCATGCCGGGCTGGACTATAGAGGGAAGGGGGTGCCATGATGACCGATAAACAAAAACTGATTTATGACTTGTCTTTACAAGCCGCTGCGCTTCATGTGCAACGTGGTGAATGCACTGGGCATTATCTGGAAGCCGATCTGTTGGACTGTTTTACTTCCAGCCTGCAAGCCTACAGTGTTATGGACAGTAGCGCTTTTGAAGAAGCGCTGGAAACTCTTAAAACGGTTTGAGTTTCACCACTGTTTCTTCTACTGCTAATCTTGTCAGTTCTTTTTTTGTGCTTTGTAGCTTCACTGAAAGATTTGCCAGTAATGCGTCCATTTGCTGGAATGAAAACCCTTGTTTCTGGCATTGCTCTATAATGTCATTTGCAAGGGCTTTTGTTTTTTCGTCCACCCTCTCACCTCCCTTCCTGCAACTGGCTTGCATTCTCATACTGCTGCCGCCGCCAGCTTCGCCTTTTCTATCTTTTGCCTGTCAGATAAGGCGGTCATATATGTTCTGGCCAGCACTATGGAATTTTCGTCCAGCGTTTCAAGGATTTTCGCCACTTCCTTTGTGTCGGAAGAAAGCATTTCTTTTCTGGTTTCCTCTGTACCCTTCATGTTGTCCTCCCTTCTTTGGCTGTTGCTTTCTTGACTGTGCCCTAATTATAAATGGCTAAGTCATTTTTGTCAATATCCTTTTTGCATTTTTCTTGACTGGGTCATTTTTTTGTGGTACTATCCTAATCAGAAAGGGGGTGAACTGCTTGAATGATGAAATCGGATATAGAATAGGGGCACTAATTGAAGCCCTCGGCATGAAAAAAGTTCGGTTTGCAGAACGCATTAACATTGACCAGTCATATGTCACTCAATTAACAAGCGGAAAAAGAAATCCAAGTGACCGAACTATTTCCGACATATGCCGGGAATTTAATGTACGGGAAGAATGGCTGCGAAACGGCAGCGGGGAAATGTTTCTTGATTTCACGGAAGACGAATTTGCAAAGGCGGCGGCAATGCTTTCCAATGATGCTTTTGTTAGAAGTCTGATTGTGGAATACTGGAAACTTGATGATGATAGCAAGAAACTTTTCCGGGATTTCATACATAGGCTATCAGACAATATGCGGGGCCAGGAATGAGGCCCCGCATACCACCAGCAGAAAAAGCTATTTCAGATACTTGATGAATGTGTAAATCTTGATCAGAATGTTTCTGTCCGAAATAGCGTCAACCATTTTATGAATGGCTGCTTTTAACTCGTTTACCAACATTGTACTTCCCCCTTTCTTTTCAGTGTTTTACTTCGTAGTAGCACTATAATTTTAAATTTTTCCTGGGGGACGTACATCAGACACAAATTAAGGGGGCTTTATATGAATGCAAATAATATCTGGACTGCCGCATGGGCGGCAAATGTACATATGACATCAGATCAGCAAAAAAGAATTGAAAATGGGAAATCTGCTTCCTGCACGCCATCTGCTCTTGATAAAAATAATTGCTGTGCCACTTTTCACAGCATACGTGGAAAATATGATACTCAACTTGATAGTTGTACATGTACTGATTTTACTCGGCGCTCTTTGCCCTGTAAGCACATGTACAGGCTTGCTTTTGAGTTGGGGCTTTTGTCTGGCACCGTTTCTGCATACTCTAAAGGCGGGTATACCTGGAAACAAGCCGTTGACATTATAGAAAAATACCCGGAAGCTGTACAGGAAGAATTTTTATGGCATTTTCATTCAACAAAAGATAAGTGTATTCCGTACAAGAGAAAGAAAAATCCAGAAATGGACGTGCTTATAAATGACGGGATACTAAATGAATACCCAGACAAAGAAACCCCTAAATTTAAAACCGTTATTTTGATTGACGACTTTTTGAAAGATAAGCGAAATTTATCATGGTACTTTTCAAGAAAATTCAGAAAACCAACTGTTTTTAATGGCTGTGAAATGGAATATGAACCTCTGCCCAATGACGAAATAACGGCTTACTTGCGGCAACGTGGTTTTTGTCTTGATATTCCCATTTCCAACGGTAAAGAGAATATGTAACATATTGCAAAGGGGGTATTATGGACAATTTACGTTATGACTGGAAAACCCGCACGGCGGAAAACTCTTTCCAAAAGACGCCTGCCGGGAACTACACCACCACTGCGATCTACAGGGCCGCTATAGGCAATTATATTGTTCTGTACCTGTACCAGACGGACGGCGGGCGCAAATATGGCCTGTTCCTCTCCATAATGGTGTGGAAGGAAGACAGCTGCAAAGAAAACAAGACGTGTCAGGCCCAGCGGGTGGCGTCCTTTAGCACCAAACTTTCGCCGCCTGCTGCCCTGGCCCTGGCGGAAGAATGGTTTTCGGGCTTTCTCCGGGACCAGATCAGCTTTTCCCGCCTGGGCCTCTCGGAACTGTTGAAATGATCTCTACAGGAAGGAAAATACCATGATTATTAGACTAACCTTAAATGACAATGACTTTGGGGAACTCCTGGGCGGCTTCTGCCGGTCCCTGGGAAACGGGTATCCGCTTCCCTGCCCGGCGCTCCAATCGGAAGCGGAACCAATAGGGCAGACTTCCCCGGCTCCCCTGCCCCACTATGAAAACGCCGATCTGATTATAGAATACTTTCACGCTTCCCGGCGCTGGCAAGAACTGTACCACGCCGACACGCTGCCGCCGGAAGAAAAAGCCTGGTTCTGCGATCAGATCACCCAGGCATGGGCGGCACGGGTCCGGCTTCACAAAAGCAAAGACTATCTGGTCAAGAATTTTGAATGTTCTTTCGTTGACAGCATAACAGGGCAATGGGAAAACGGGGAAGCATTCTATTTTTTCCCTGGTGGCTATGGAAACAAAACCATCAACCTGTAATAAAAATGTCCGGGGGTGCTGCGAACACTCCCGGACGGTGCAGAAATATATGATCTACCAGATACAACATACCACTGCCCCTATAGTATACCACATAGGGGCGGGAAATGACAGGCAATCAAAAGGTGATATTATGAAAAAAGCTGAAAATACCGCCCTTCGTGTGGCTTTATATATCCGGGTATCGGGAGAAGAACAAAAAATCAAGGGGCTGTCCCTGGAAGCCCAGCAGGAACGGCTGGAAGCATACGCACGGGAACGGGGCTGGGTGATCGTGGGGGTCTTCGTTGACGCCGCAAAGACAGCCAGGAAGAACATTCACAAAAGAACGGAATTTCTCCGCATGATGGATTTAGTCAAGCGGGACGGCGTTGATCTCCTGCTGTTCTGCCGCCTTGACCGCTGGTTCCGTTCCGTGGCGGACTATTACAAGGTCATGGAAGTGCTGGAAGCCCACGCCTGCGGCTGGAAAACCATTGATGACGGGGAAGGATACGACACCACCACCGCCAGCGGGCGGTTATACATTAACCTGCGGTTATCCATTGCCCAGAATGAAGCCGATCTGGACGGGGAAAGAATTGCCGTTGTGTTTGACAGCAAAATCAACCATGGCACCGTGGTTTCCGGGTCCTGCCCCTTCTGGCTCCGGGTGAATGACCAGAAACGTTTTGAGGTTATCCCGGAAAAGGCAGCCATATTGCAGGACGCCTTCAACCATTTTGAGGCCACGATCTCCCAGCGGGCCACCGTGAAGTATATCCGGGAAACCTATGGGGTGAACTGGTGTGACGCCACTTTCCGCCGTATGCTGCGGGACAAACTGGCCATTGGCGTATACGACAAAAACGGCAGGTACAATGAAAATTTCTGTGAAGCCGTGATCAGCCCGGCGCAATTTGAACGGGTCCAGAAACTTCTGGGGAACAATGCGAAAAGCACCCCCACTGGCCGGGTATTCCTTTTCACGTCCCTGCTTGTCTGTGAGGAATGCCGCCACAAATTAGTGGGTGCCTTCACAAAAGGCTATTATTATTATCGTTGTAATCAATATTTTCAGCGTGGGCGTTGCTCTCATAACAAGTTTATACGGGAAGACGTGGTGGAAAAGTGGCTTTTTGACCACCTGGGGGAAGAACTGGAAAAATACCGCCTGGCGTGGGAAGTGCAGGAAGAAAAGCGCCGGAAGGCTGCCGCCTCCGTTGACCGGGCCGCTGTCCGCCGGAAGCTGTCCAGGCTTAAGGATTTATATGTCAATGATCTAATCGACATAGAGGAATACAAACGGGACTATGACAAATATAACGCCATGCTGGAAGAAAAGCCGGAACCCGCCGCAGATCAGCGCCCAGACTTTGCGGCAATAGAGAACCTTCTTTCCCAGGATTTCAAAACCATCTATGACGGCCTGGAACGGGAAGAAAAGCGGACCCTCTGGCGCTCCGTGATCTCCGAAATCAGAATGGACAATGACCAGCACGTCACGGGCATTTCTTTTTTGTGATCATAGTTGTACCAACTTAACAGTGCCCGTGGGCTCGTCCGCCAAAAGCAATTTCGGGGAATTGGCCAGCGCAATGGCAATGGCTACTCTCTGCTGTTCTCCCCCGGACAACATGTTCAGCCGGCTTCTTTTCCTGGCTGCCATCCCTACCATCTCCAGAAGAACCTGGGCTCTCTCTCGCTTTTTTCTTCCGCCGGCCAGTCCCATGGGCAGCATCACATTCTCCAGTACGGACAAATAGGGCAGGAGATTCCGGGCATTATTCTGCCATACGAATCCTACCGTATCCCTTTTATACCGCACCAGCTCTTTCTCTGATATGGTAAAAAGATTCTTTCCTCCCACTACCAGAGAGCCCGCACTGGGTTTGTCCAGACCGCCGATCATATTCAAAAAGGTCGATTTACCGCTGCCGCTGTTCCCGATGACAGCCGTCAGCTCCCCTTCCTCCACCGTCAGATCCAGTCCCTGCAGCGCCAGTACCTCCGTCTGTTTTGATTTATAAATCTTAACCAGGCCGTCCGCCTGAATCATAGCCTCTGCCATCGTTTCGCCTCCTGCCGGTGTGTCCTCAACCCTCTCTGGAAGGAATCTCTGCCTTGGAACTTCCCTCTTCCATGGAATGCCTCTCTTCCATAGAATGCCCCTCTTCCATGGAATGCCTCTCTTCCATTGCCGAACCGCCTTCCTTCAGACACCCGCTTTCAAGTTCCAGCACCGTATCTCCTGCCCCCATCAATCCCACATCATGGGTGGTCATAACGATGGTAACCTTCTCCTTCTCGCACATTTCCTTAAATAACCTTGCCACCTCTGCCCCCATGGCACTGTCCAGTTCCGCGGTGGGCTCATCCGCAAAGATAATCCTGGGTCTGTGCGCCATGGCTCTGGCAATGGCCACTCTCTGCTGTTCTCCGCCGGAGAGCTCCGAAGGCATATGCCGCAGCCGCCCGCCCAGCCCCACCATGCGCAGGCACTCCTCCGCCCGTTCCTTGCGCCCGGAGCGGATTCCTGCCATGCGTATGGAGAATTCCACATTCTGAAACACATTCATGGCAGGCAGCAGGGAAACCGACTGAAACACAAATCCCATCTGCTTCCTGCGCAGCTCCTCTCTGGCATACTCCGACAACCTCCCCACATCCTGCCCGTCTATGTACACCTGCCCGGAAGTAGGTTGATCCAACAATCCTAAGATATTGAGCAGCGTCGTCTTGCCGGAACCGGAACGTCCCCGCAATATCGTCAAATGCCCCTTGGGAATCTCCAGGGTGATATCCCGAAGCGCCTGGAAACTGCCGCCCGCCACGGGGAAGATTCGGTTGATATTCTGCGCTCTGATGACAGTTTTTCCGGAGTATACCTCTTCTATGGACTGTCCTTTTTCCATGGAAGGCACCTCTTCCGTGGAAGGTCCTTTTTCCATGGAATCGCCCTCTTCTGCGGAAGATCCTTTTTTCATGGAAAATTCTCTCTTCATGGAACTCATTTTTTTCGTTTTCCTATTCATATTTATACCCCTATGTCCTCCTTCCACGGGCATACCAATCAGAATTTGAAGGGAGCTTTTCCTGCCCCAATGCACCGCCTACTCTTCTCCCAGCTTCAGCGCCTTCGTCATATTCAGACGAAATACCAGCAAAATCAATACGAGCAGACAAATCACCATCATTAGAGCCAACGCACCGTAGAGCCGCAGCAAATCCTCCCCATTGGTATACAGCTCCAGCGGCAATATCTGATTTGCCGCCGCATAGGCCATCTGCAGCATAGGCACATACATCCGGGATGCCAGCTTACCGATCCCGATTCCGGCCAACACGGACAACGCGCCCGAGAAAATCTGCTCCAAAATCAGCATATGAAACAGCTCACCCTTATGCATACCAAAGGCACGGAGGGTGCCGAAGACCAACTCTCTGGAACGGATGGACATCACCCAATAAATCAGATAGCCCACGGCACACAGCAGAATCATGACCAGAAAGCTCATGGTCAGCACACCGTTGGTCCCCTGAAGCATGGGATCCTCCACCGTCTGGCGCAGATCATCCGCCCTGTTCACATACTTTGCCACCCGAACCTGGTTACTCACAATCCATTCCCGCACATCCCCGGAATCCATTCCCTCTTTTAAAGTAATCCAGATCTCATAGGGCTCCGTCATCTCTCCGAATGCTTTCTGCAGCTGTGCCATATTGGCCACCACCAGATAATTTACCCCCGTTACCATCTCTCCGGAATAATCTATAGCCGCATAGGCAGGCTCGAACTTCGGCCAGTAATCCACAAACCCTACGATCTTTCCCTTCATTTCATACTGCATCACAATCTCGCTGTCATCGTTCCCCATGACGGAAACATAGCAGTATTCTATCTCGTCTCCGATCTCACATCCGTTTTGCGTCTGAAAGCTGCGGGACATTAAAATCCCCTCCGGTTCATCGGCCAGCGCGTTCAGATAGGTATAATAATGCTCCTCCAAAAGCGCCCTGTCCACCCAGGTATTCTCGCCGAATTCCTTCGTGTCGATGCCCATCAGAGTGACATCCACCGTCTTATCCTCCAGCTTCACCCAGGCATGGGCGGAAGGCGTGTCATCGCTTGTATCATCATAGATTACCTTTGTATAGGAGGCCGCATCCAAACCGGCATATTTCAGGAAATCCGGTTCATAGTAACGCGGGGTCAGCTCTTCGCCATGAGCCGCATAGGTCTTAACCACCGCGGCATTGTCCTCCCACACTTCCTTGATCCGCACATCCACCCCATCCAAATAATCTACATTATTCCAGGCATTCTGCAATATGGTCCGCGCCACTGTTGCATAAAATATTCCCAAGGCAACGGTGAGAATCAGAAACAGCATAATAAACTGCTGTTTTCTGCCGTTTTTCATACTTTCCATAAAAGAAGCATGGCTGGACGGATGCCAGAAACGTTTCCCGGCCAGATAGATCAGCTTCACAAGGAGGGGCTGCAGGCGCAGATACAGCAGTCCCATTCCCACGATAAACAGCGCCGAGCTTATGTATAGAAGCGCATCCAGCGGCTTTCCCGTCAGCACGTTTTCCATCAGTATGGCCTTATTGCGGGAGTAATTATAGAATCCGTATATCCCTGCTGCCAGACAGAGCACGTCCAGGAAAAACTTCTCCCACCAGCTCTTTTTCCCTACCGTATTCTTTTGTTTCAGATGGACGATGGAGACTCTGCTGTGTCCTATAGCCGGCAGAGTCATAATCAGCACCGTAGCCGCAACCGCAGCCGCCAGATACATCGCCGCCGTACCGTCAAATACTGCATCCAGCCTTCTGCGCAGACCGAATTCCAGAAAATTGCTCGCCGATCCCAATCCCCGGACAAACAAAAACCCCAGCGGAATTCCAATCGCGGCTCCCGCGCCCGCTACAAAAAGATTTTGGTACAAATACAGCCGGAATATCTGAAATCCCGAACTGCCCCTGCTCTTGATCACCGAG
This sequence comes from uncultured Acetatifactor sp., assembly GCA_910584865.1. Taxonomy (GTDB): domain Bacteria; phylum Bacillota; class Clostridia; order Lachnospirales; family Lachnospiraceae; genus Acetatifactor. Next base: position 42,587 of record CAJUCE010000010.1, on the reverse strand, counting down.
ATTTCATTTTGCTCCAGCTCGTACATCTGCCTGGAGACCATGAGCAGGAAAGCCATTAACAATACCAGCACCGGTATCTGGAGAATGAAAAGCGTAATCGAGATCAGCGGCTGCTTCGCCAAAAAGCGCTCCAGCAGCTCGATACAGACCTCCCCCTCATATTGATTCTCCTCTATGCTGTCAGCCACCTGCGTCACCTGTCCCACTTCCAGCGCTTCATAATCAAACAGATAACAGCACTCGGCCGTAATAGCGCTGTATACGCCGTCGATTTTCCGCATCAAAAATCTCCGGAAGACATCCTCCTGCATCAGAAAAACCTCTCCCAGATAATCCGTGCCGATTTCCCAGTAGTATGCATCCGGTTCCGTCCGATAGACTCCTGTTATGACCAGCCGCACCAATTTATCCTCTTCGTCCTTAAGCATGACCATGGTCAGCGTATCGCCCAACATCAGATTCTTGCTCAACATAAATTCCTGATTCATGATGACTTCGATTGCGCCGTCCTCCGCCAGGCCGTCTTCCGAATACATCTCCCCGCTCACGATACTGATATGCTCCTCTGCATCCGACAAAAAAGCCAGACCAAGATTGGAAGTCACTGCATCCGTCCTGCCGGATTCCAGATACCCTGTATTATATGAACGGTAAAAGGAAACCTCTTCCACGGTCTTCACACCCACGCGCATTTCGATATCCGTCATGGACTCTTCCAGCCGGAGAATCGGATCCAGAGACTTCCATTCCGAAGTAGCCTGCTTTTCCAGCTTTGCAGGCCACTCCCCGGTACTTGCGTAGTAATTCCTGAATTCATCCCGCAGCATTCTGTCAAAAACTGCCCCCCGATACATGGGAACGCTGACCACAGTGGCCACCAGAAGGGCACTGCCCATAAGCAGGCAGAAAAACATCCACTTTTTTGACAGAAGCTTCTGAAACATTATTCCCAGCATATCTTCATCCCTTCCGTGAGACCGTCGATCACCCAGTAATAGTCCGAATTCATCTGTCCGTACAAAAAGGAAGTTCTGGTCACGGAGCCGTCCTCACCCACCACATTCACATAGCCCCTTGTCTCCGTCTTGTCCGTCACCGCTTCCGCCGGCACGATCACCACATTTTCCATTATATTGACATACCCGCTGGCAATGTACATGGTCATTTCCGGTCCGAAGCTGCCGTTTCTCATGATTTCCATATTCGCCCTTGCCTCCTCGGGCACTTCCATCAGCATCATATCTGGCAGCAGATCTTCACTGCTTCCCAAAGCCCCCATGGTCAATATCCTGCCTTCCATGGTCTGTTGGACGCCGGAAGGATCCATATATTTAACCGTCAATACATCTCCGTAATTCAATATTTTATTGTTCCTGGTATCCAATGCCATATATGCCGCCCGATCGTCCGCAATAGAGGCAACATTCTCTCCCTGTTCTATGATATCCCCGGGGGAAACATAAATCAAATATTGTACATAACCGGCATCCGGAGCGCATATTTCCGTAACGGCGCTGTCAGCTTTTATCTCTGCGTACGCCTTCTCCTGCTCAGCGATCTTCTCTTTCATCTCGGCGATGGCCTCGGCATCTGCCTCCCTGCCCTTCGCCTCCAGATCTGCCAGCCGTTCCTTTGCTCTGCGCAGCCCCGTCTCCCGTTTTGCCGTCTCCACCTCGTCCGCATTCACCGTGACGGAGAGCAGGACCTGTCCCTTCTCCACATATTCGCCTACTGATACCAATCGCTCCACTGCCGACACCGTTCCGTTTTCTACCGGATTTTCCACCATGGTTTCCAAGGGATAATAGAGAAAACCGTTGCCCGTATAAGAGGTCTGCCTGTCCTGCCTCTCCAGAACAGCCTCCTTCCCGCCGGCTACACTGAAATGAGAGACTACCTGCTCCCCTTCTTCTAAACCGGACACGATCTCCGTATAGATTCCGTCGCTCATTCCTGTCTGTACTTCCCTGAGGACGGTCCTGTTATCTTCCACTACGTACACGATCTGTCCGCTGCCGTCTTCGTATACGGAATCCCCGGGCACCGTCAGCACCTGTTCTCTGTAATCCGCCATCAATACCAGCATCACATAGTCGCCCATCTCCACTTCACTGTCCCTGTCCTGCAAAGTAAAGGTAGTCGTACTGATATCGCTCTCCAGATAGGAAACCTCATAACGCTTTCCGCCGATCAACGCATACATATCTGCGGCATTCACCAACAGACGCCATGGAACATAATTACATTTTACAAAGAAACGCTCCGGATCTGCTACCGCTATCACCGTCGTCCCCTCACTCACATAAGAACCATCCGTATACCAGCCGATCCCCACCACTTCACCGGAGATTTTGGAAACGATGGTCTCTTTCTGCCGTTTGGCCTTCAATTCCTGAAGCTGTCTGTTATAATAGCTATAGTCCAGCTCATACAGTTCCTTCTTCTGGCGGAGCGCCTCCTGATTGACTTTGATGTCCTGCTCCTTAAGACCGTAATTGCCGTCCCATTTCTTCAGATCCGCCTGCCAGGACTGATAATTCGGATTCTCGATCTGCTTTCCCTCTTCATCTAAAATGAATTCCGCCGGCACATCATTCTTCAGATTGTCCACAATCCCCCAAAGCCATTCCAGCTCCCCTTCCTGCTCCTGAATGGCTTCTTCCGTTTTAATCCTGAATTTCTCGTATTCTTCCGTCAATTCGTCCAGTTTTTCCTGCAGCTCTTCTATCTGTCCAGCAAGTCTCTCTCCATTGGCTCTTACCAGAACATCTCCTTCCTGCACCTTCTCTCCCGGGAGCGCGGCATAGGAGCCGAAATTCTGAGGAGATTCAAAAGAATATTCTTCCACATAGGGATAGACCGCCCCTTCATAAAGCGTGGCATCATATAGATTCCGCCTTATCACCGGTTCCGTATTGATGATACTTCTCTTAGGTGTATGCAGTTCTATGGACTCTGTCTCCGCACCCGTCCCGACAGCTTCCTCTCCGGCACATCCGGTCAGAAGCACCGCCGTCAGAAGAACGGTTATGAACTTCCCTGACAACCTTTTCATCCGTAAAAGCCTTTCTGCCATTTTCATCGCACGATTACGTCCTCTCCCTCAGATAATCCGCTGACAATCTCCGTCAGGCTGTCCCCGCTCAGGCCGATCTCCACCCAGCGCACCTGAGGCAGCCCGTCCTCCCCCAGCACATAGACAAAATGCTTCTCACCGGCCGTAAAGATCATCTGCCTAGGGAGAGAAAGCACCTTCTCCCGTTTCTCTACGGTGATATTCAGACTGCCTCCAGTGCCGGCCTCGATCTCCGCATCCTGAGCCACTGCAAAGGAAAGCGTCTCCTGCCAGTTTTCCATATCATAAGGAACCACCCGCACCGACTTCACACTGCTCCCCGCGTCCAGTTCCAGCTCCAGCTCTTCCCCTTCCCGAAAAGAGTCCGCATAATCGGTCTGAGTCGTCTCAAACCTACAATGGGCCGTATCGATCAGCCTAAACAGGGCTTCCCCCGCCGGGGCCTCGGCCCCTTCGAACAAATTGAGCATCATGTAGGACACTTTCCCGTCTATCCCCGCATACAGACGGCTTTCACTCATCTCCTGCTTCCAGATCTCCAGCTGCATGGTATCCAGATCGATACTGTCCTGATAATCCTCCCTCAGATAGCGGTACTTCTGACGGATGCCTTCCAACTCTTCTTCCCGCCTTTCGTCCACGTTTTCGCCTCCCGGAGACTGATATATGTAGTTCCACCATGTATAGGAAAGCTCATAGGCCTCATCCATCTCTGTATATCCCAGAAGCAGTTTGTTCCTGGCGATATTATACTCCAGCTCTCTGATACCTTCTTCCCTGTCGCCGCCGGTGAGCACCAGCAGAAGATCGCCTTTTTTGACGCTGTCTCCCACCTGCACGCAGATCTCTTCCACCTTCTTCCCCTTGACAGGAATACTGATCTCTTCCTCATCCGTATGGTTATACATACACCGAAGCTTCGCCGTTTTGATCACATCCTCCCGTTTTACCGGCACGGTCATATATTCCACCGTCTCTTCCTGACGCTCTATCACAACGGCCTCCCGGGATTCTTCCTCTTCCCCAGCGCTGCAGCCTGCACTTAAAAAACATATCCCCCACAAAAGGCCAGGCAGCAATTTATAAAAAACTTTTTTTGTCTTCTTTCCCATTTTGGTATCACACCACACTTCTCATGAATTTTTTTATTGGACTACGTTATGTTATATTTTATCATATATATATAAATGTGTCACTCAATTTTTCGTTTACAATACAACATAAAATTCAACGAAGTGTAATGCAATACACCCCTGAAAAAAGCGGCTGCCCTTACGGCCGCCGCTTTCCAAGTTTCCTGAAATACATCCTACAAAAGTGTCTCCAAAGTCTCCCGGATGGCTTTGATGAAATCAAGGCTGTTCAATATAACCGGGTTTTCGCAGGTGGAAATCAAAGACAGGCTCTTCGTCATCCTGCCCTCCTCCACTGTCTGAATACATGCCCTCTCCAGCTTCTGTGCAAAGGCGGAAAGCTCTGCATTTCCGTCCAGCTCCCCTCTCTTCTTCAATGCGCCTGTCCATGCAAAAATCGTCGCAATCGAATTCGTAGAGGTCTCCTCCCCATTCAGATGCTTGTAGTAATGACGCTGTACCGTCCCATGCGCCGCCTCATATTCATAGACGCCGTCAGGAGATACCAATACGGAAGTCATCATGGACAAATCGCCATAGGCCGTTGCCACCATATCCGACATCACATCGCCGTCATAATTCTTGCAGGCCCAGATGAAACCGCCTTCCGAACGAATGACCCGGGCTACCGCATCGTCGATCAGCGTATAGAAATATTCAATCCCCAGGGCCTCGAATTTGTCCTTATATTCGCTATCATAGATCTCCTGAAAGATATCCTTAAAGGTATGATCATATTTCTTTGAAATGGTATCCTTGGTGGAGAACCACAGGTCCTGCTTCGTATCCACCGCATACTGAAAACATGCTCTGGCAAAACTTGCGATGGACTTCTGTGTATTATGGATTCCCTGCAGAATGCCGGACCCCTTAAACTCATGGATCAATTCCCTTGTCTGGGTGCCGTCTTCCGCGGTAAATACCAGTTCCGCCCTGCCGGCCCCCGGCACCTTGATCTCTGCATTTTTATACACATCGCCGTAGGCATGGCGCGCGATGGTAATGGGCTTCGTCCAGTTTGCCACATAGGGAACAATCCCCTTCACCAGGATCGGGGAGCGAAATACGGTTCCGTCCAGAATCGCACGGATGGTTCCGTTGGGACTCTTCCACATCTCCTTCAGATCATATTCCTTCATTCTGGCCCCGTTGGGCGTAATGGTGGCACATTTTACTGCCACGCCGTACTTTAAAGTGGCATTGGCGGAATCCACCGTTACCTGATCATCCGTGGCATTCCTGTGCTCCAGACCCAGATCATAGTATTCCGTTTTCAGATCTATGTACGGAAGCAGCAATTCATCCTTGATCATCTGCCAGAGAACCCTGGTCATCTCATCGCCGTCCATCTCCACCAGGGGAGTTGTCATCATAATTTTATCCATCGCCTTCTCCTCTCTTTTCCTATAAATAGTACCCTACGCCAACCCTTCCCGAACATATGCCTCATGGAGCCCGTTTTTTACCATATTTTCATAGGCGTTGATCATATGCTGATGAGCCAGCCGCTCCGCCAGATCTCCGTTTCCCGCCTTAATGGCCTCCATGATCTCCTTATGCTCCTCATTTGATTTCGGCCCTCTGTTGGCATTGGCCAGGGTCTTTCTGCGCACCCGCAGTACATACTGATGAAAATCCTTCAGCTGATGCTCCAGAAGCTTGCTGTCGCAGGCTTCATACATGATATCATGAAAACGGTTGTCCAGCTCCGCCAGCTGTTCCAGATGTCCTTTCCTGGCATGGAACTCCGCCAGATACACATTCTCCTCCATCTCGTCCATCTGCTCTTTTGAGATATGCTCCGTGGCCCACCTGGCACAGAGTCCCTCCAGCAGCGAGCGGATCATATAGATATCCTTTACGTCCTTCTCCGTGATACCTGTAACATAAGCCCCTTTATTGGGAATGATCTGGATCAGTCCCTCCAGCTCCAGCTGTCTGAAAGCCTCTCTTACAGGAGTACGGCTGACCCCCATCTCCTCTCCGATTGTCACTTCTCTCAACTCTTCATGTTCCGCGTATCTGCCGCTCAAAATATCCTCTCTCAAACGGTTAAATACACGGCCCCGCAGGGAGTACTTGTCTGTCACTTCCTGCTTTACGTCATAATTACTCATTTTTTCTTTTTCATTCCTCCATGTCCGACTACATATTTGTATTTATTCCCCTGCGGTTTTGTCAGACTTCTCTCCGGGAAAGTCGATTCCCTTTTCCCCGCACACCCGTTTCAAACATGCCACGATTTCCTCATCCGTCAGCACGGTAACCCGGCCGCCCGCATATTCTTCATCCACCCATGCCTTGATCCCGGCTACCAGTTCAGAATTCTTAACCACCTGCGCCTCACCTTTCAGCCCGTAATAGGTATTGATCCAGTGAGCGATGCCGGCCAATCCGGAGGTATTGGATACGGCGCACAGAACCGGACGGTTCAGGAACTTTTCCGTATCGAAGATGTTGTAGATTTCTTCGTTTTTCAAAAGGCCATCCGCATGGATGCCTGCCCGGGTCACATTGAAATTTTTTCCTACAAAAGGCGTCCTGGGCGGAATCCGGTATCCGATTTCCTTCTCGTAATACTCCGCCAGTTCCGTGATCACCGTGGTATCCATCCCGTTCAGATGCCCCTTCAGCTGGGCATACTCAAAGACCATGGCCTCGAGAGGCGTATTGCCGGTTCTCTCTCCGATGCCGAACAGGGATGTATTGACGCCGGAACATCCGTAGAGCCAGGCGGTAGTGGAATTGCTCACCGCTTTATAGAAATCATTATGCCCATGCCACTCGATCAGCCCGTGGGGCACGCCCGCATGGGTATGAATGGCATAGACGATTCCCTGGACACTTCTGGGAATGACGGCTCCGGGATAATTCACCCCATATCCCATAGTGTCGCAGGCACGGATCTTGACGGGAATTTTATACTGCTCCATCAGTTTCATCAGCTCCAGGCAAAAGGGTACCACATAACCGTAGATATCCGCCCTTGTGATATCCTCCAGATGACATCTGGGGCTGATTCCCTCCTCCAGGCAATCCCGCACCACGCTTAAATAATGCTCCATGGCCTGGCGTCTGGTCATCTTCAGCTTCAGAAAAATATGGTAATCGGAACAGCTTACCAAAATACCTGTCTCCTTCATACCGATATCCTTCACCAGCTTAAAATCATCCTTGCTGGCACGGATCCAGCTGGTGATCTCTGGAAATTGATATCCTTTCTCCATACACTTGTAGACGGCATCCCGATCTTTCTTGCTGTACAGGAAAAATTCACTGGCACGGATCATCCCCTCCGGGCCGCCTAATTTATGCAGATAATCATAGATTGTCACGATCTGTTCCGTGGTATAGGGCGCCCTGGACTGCTGGCCGTCGCGAAAAGTAGTATCCGTAATCCAGATTTCCTTCGGCATATTGTGAGGCACAATTCTGTCATTGAAGGGAATCTTGGGCACCTCAGAATAGGGAAACATATTGCGGAATACATTAGGCTTCTTTACATCATCCAAAATGTACATATGTTCCTCTATCTGCAGCAGATTGCTGTTCTGGTTCATGGTGACCGGCCGGTATTGAAAAGTGTCATTCTCTCTCATATCCCGATCCCTCCTTTTGTTTCATAAAATGGCATGTTTTCACACACTCGTATTATTGTATACAATCATGCCGATTATGTCAATGCTTTTTTCTAAAATAAGTGTCATAATACGTGTCGTAACCCAGAAATCTGTCCGCATTTACCATCCCCCATCCCTGCCTGTTCCAGGGCAGTCCCAGATCCGCGGCCGTATACAGCAGCCTCTGCCTGCACTCCTCATTAGACATGCCCGGATCCTTCTGGAAAGCCAGCGCCGCCGTCCCGGCAACAATAGGCGTAGCCATGGAAGTCCCGCTTTTAGCAATATAAGGATCCTTTACTCTGCCCCACAGGCCGCGGCAGTTTACGTTACAGGAGATGATATCCGTCCCCGGCGCCACCAGATCCGGCTTCCGGATAGAACTCCCCAAAATCCCCCTGCCGGAATATGTCTCGCATCTGGCCGGGTTGTCCTTCGCATAGGCGCCGTCATGGCAGCCCACCGTCACCACCCGGTTCCCGCCTACGGAAGAAATCGTCCCGTCGCCGGGTCCTTTATTGCCCGCGGCACAGACTACGAGAATGCCCCTCCTCCACAGCTCCTCTATTTTATCCTGCAGCACCTGCTCCTTCTCCTGTTCCTTCAGATTCCCTATACCTATGGAAATATTCAAAATACGAATCTTATATCTATCCTGCAGCCGCATTACCCAGTCCATTCCCTCCACCATAACCTCTGCGGCCCCTTCCCCCTTTTCATCCAATACCTTACCCACAACCAGTCTCGCCCCCGGTGCCATTCCCCGAAAACGTCCGCCCGACAGGCCTCCGCTCCCGCATAGAATTCCACAGACATGTGTCCCATGCCCGTTATTGTCATACGGCAGGCTCCTGGCCCCCACAAAATCGCGGAAAGCGATGGATCTGCCCTGAAGATCAGGATGCCAGCCGATTCCCGTATCCAGTACGGCAACCGTTACCCCTCTGCCATCTAATTTCTCCGGTATATTTCCCGCAATCATTTTTCTTACACGCTGCATAGCATAAAAATCCCGGCATATCTTTTTCGTTCATTGTATGCCGGGATCTTAAAATTTGTTCTATATCATTTTGTTTTTCATCATACCATATTCCATCCGCTGTCAGGCAGCAATGGACTAAAATAACCTTTGATGCAATTGGATTTTATGATACACAGCTGCGTATGTGTCTTTTCCATAATGCCTAAATCTTCATAGACCGGATTTCCCTCAATGAACACTCCCGGACACTATCATAAGGTCTTTCGTCCTTTTCTCTGTTGTACTGATGAATTCTTTCAATGACAGCACAATCCAGCTCCCTTAACAAAAGGTCTTTACTTCCTGCAATGCCCCTGTTTACAGGCAAGACTTTACCTAACATAGACATAGAAAAAATGCGCTATCGGCCATTCATATCCTGTTATTGCTGATTTACACTGCACACCCCAATCATCGACAGATAATTGGTCTCAAAGCGGAAAGCCTGCACATTATCTATCTCTACAGTCTCCGTTTCCAGCGTTTCCAGCTGACCGTTTCCGTCCAATGCAAATAACCGCAGCTGCCCTCCCGCCATCTGCTCCGGCACAGGCAACACCACAGTAAGCGTCTGCTGTCCCAGCTTCTTCAGCAAAATCCCGCTCTCATCCGTCAGCTCCAGATCATAAAACACCATCCCCTCCGGCAATTCAGTCTGGAAGACACGCCCGAAAGCCTTCTCCATCTCTGCCGTGTCCCCGGGCTGGCTTACAGTCAATGTATAGGCTCTGTCCGCCTCTGTCAAAGCCGACTGGCCCGTCCGAAAAATATCCTCTGCCGTCCCGCCAAATGCTTCGGCCAGCCCTTCCACAGTCACGCCTGCCATCTCTTCTCCCTGATCGGAAATGCCCCGGTAAGCCCTGTTGGAAAGTCTTGTGGCGGAAGTTTCGTACGTATACGCTGCCTCTGTGCCCTGATAATGGATCATGGTATTTCCGAAAGCCTGAAGCCCTACCTTCTCCACCGACTCCGGCAGGGTAATCTCCGGCAGGGTATTGCCCAGAAAAGCTCTGTCTTTAATCTCCTTTACGCCTGTCCCCAGCGCAATCTGCCCTAAAGCGGTACAGCCCTCGAAAGCAGCTTCTCCTACCACCTGCACTGTATCCGGCAGGGACACCTTCTCTATCTCTGTATGGTTCTGAAATGCCTCACCGGCAATCACGCGTACGCCTTCGGGAATCGTCACCTCCGCGGCATTTCCTCCATAAGCCATAAGGACGCCGCCTGTGATCAAAAAGGCATTATCTTGCGCAGTGTGTTCCCCTTCCAGAAACGACTTCATCCACAGGGTATTGGAAAAAGCCTTGGGTTCCACGCACATCACAGTCTCTGGAAGCGTTACCGCCGCAAGCTGATCACAGTGATAAAAGGCGCCGTATCCGATATGCTTCACCCCTTCCGGCAAAGCAGCTGCGTAAAGAGAACTTCTGGCAAATGCAAATTCGCCGATCTCCTCGATGCCCTCCTCCAAAGCCAGGCTGTCCAGCCCTGCATTGCGATAATAAGCCTGATCCGCCACTGTCTTCCCGTCTACAATCCGGTATTTGGAAATCTTACCGTCCCAGTTTGGCGCAAAAGGATCCGCATCCGCCGAAACTGCCGGTTTCTGCTCCTTCTCATATACATGCAGACAGGTATTATTGACGATCAGCACTGCCTGGTTTCCCACGATCTGCGTGGAACCGATAAGTTCTCCGGGCACTGCGGAAGAATCCGGCTGTGAGACGCCGGGATCCTGTACGGTATCGGAAGAATCTTGATCCTGAGTTCCTCCCGACGTCCCACCGGGAGTTTCACCCGGCGTCCCATCGGAACCTTCCTCCGGTTCCTCCCCGTATCCCGGCATATTCTTCTGCCGCTCATAAAACCGCTCTGCATACTCCGCCGCATAGCTTCCTTCGTCACAGTGAATGGTAACTTTACTGCAGCCGTCAAAAGCCGACTCGTCTATGCTGGTAGTCTCCTTCGGGATGCTGATGTCTGTCAGGTTGATACAGTCTCCAAACGCCTGGGCCCCGATGGATGTAACATTAGAGGGAATCGATATCTGCTCCAGGCCGGTACATTTTGCAAAGGTATAATCTCCCACCTCACTCAAACCGGTTCCCAGTACTATGGTATCCAGATTGTCACAGCCCCAAAAAGCATAGGAATCGATACGCTTCACAGAATTAGGCACCACCACCAGCTCAACATTCGTATTTTCCTCAAAAGCACTTGCACCGATAGCTTCTACCGTGCTGGGAATGGTTACATTCTTTTCCGTACCGCGATATTTTACCAGCGTGCTTCCTTCCATTCGAAAATCGGAGGCCGATGTCGCTGCACCTGCCTCCGATCCAGGAAGCAGCATAATCATCAGCGTCATCATCGTTATGAAGACACTTAAAATACGCTTTTTCCTCTTCATCTGCTATCCTTTCACGCCCTTACCTTCACCTTCTGCTTCTTCCTGGAATCCTTCATTGTAAACATTACGAAGGACAGGCAGGCCAATCCTATGGAGAGGAACCACTTCGGATGAATGCCGTCTCCGGTAGTAGGGGTATTGTCTGTAATTGTTCCGTCGGACAAATTGGTTATATCCACATAAATCACATAGGGCGAGAAATGCTCCGCCGTAAAGGTGATACAGGATACACCGTTAATCGTCGTAAACCTCGGCGTCAGCTTATCCAGCTTATCATTCACCACGCCTGCCACCTTGTTGTTGCCCGCATAGGTAATCAGAGAATCCGGCAGTGGCAAAGTAATGCTTACGGACAGACCCGTGGTATCCGTAATCTTGTTATTTCCCGTAGAATCATACAAGGAAATATCCATCGGGAAATATTTCACATTCTCAAGGTTGCCGTATTCCGCCTGCAAAGCCCGAAGCACTGCTTCCGTCGCCTCGCTGCTCTCCGTAATCTTGATTGTAAAATTATCGGAAGAACCGTTTACGGTAGCGGATACCACTCCCGTATTGGACAGCCCGTTCTTATCAATGACTACTGTGGTACCGCCACGATTCACCGTTCCTGAAGTTCCGGTAGGACGGTTCGTATTGGTGGTAGAAGTATTCCCTGTTCCCGTAGTCCTGGATTTGTAATTCGCTATGACAGCCACATCATTTGCCGGCATGGTAATCGCCATGGCAGAAAGCTTCTTATCCGTCACGGAAGTAGCGGAAGGGCTGACGGTCCAGCCGTCAAATTCCATACTCCGTCCCGGTTCATCGGCTACTACAATAATCTGTGACCCGGCTGCATACTGCCCGGAACCGCTTCCGTTGCGCACTGTCAAAGTATACAAAGTCTCGTTGCCGGATCCTGTATTACCTCCGTTTCCGCCCGGTGTCGGAGACGGGCTGGAACTGCCTGATGTACCCGGGCTGGGGCTCGGGCTGGGACTTCCCGACGTGCCCGGGTTCGGACTGCCGCTGGGATTCGTGCTGCCGCTGTTATTGGATGTATACTGTGCCACTACCGTCATATCCTCTGTCACATTGACAGGATAAGGCAGCCATTCTTTGAAAGTATACCCCTCTCTGGAGGGCGTCCTGGGCGCCGACGCATCTTTTCCGTGCTCCACCGACTGCGTATATAAGAAGGTATTATCGTAGTCAAGGAAAGTTACGGTATGCGTATTGGCCAGAGAGTCAATCTTCTCATACTGAGCATATATATTGACAGGACTCTCCATCTCGTCCGTCACCAGCATATCCTCGCCGATCTGCTCTCCGAACCAGCCGGTAAACTCATAGCCCGCTTCCTCCGGAGCCTGAGGCGGTACCGCATTCTCACCGGGCGTCACGGTCTGGGTGCTGAGTATGGTCTCCTTGTCAAATGCGATAAAGTTAACTACCTTCTGGTACTCGGAAGGCTCCATGGGAACATAGCTTGCGTACACATTGGTCAGTCCGGTAATAATCGTACCTGCCGGCGGTGTCCATGTAAGCCTGGTATAGCCCTTTGTGGGAGGCAGATTCTCCAGATCCTCCGGAATCTCCAGAGGCTGGCCCTGCTCCACATAGATGCTCTTTGCCAGATTGCCTTCTTCGTCATAAAGCCTTACTTCATATTCCGGCAGCTTGTAAGAGATATTGATGCCGTAACTCTTGGCATAATCTTCTGCGACAGTGCCTTCCTGACAATAGAATGTCAGGGCCGCATACTCGGGACTTTGTGTATCAATATGAGCAAAAGCCCTGTCATTAATAACATTCACCGTCGACGGTACCACCAGCTGACGGATATTGCTGTCTGCAAAGGCATTCTCATTAACACGCCTACAACCGTTGGGCAAAGTCACAGAAAACAGCCTCTCTGTTCCCTGAAAAGCACTTACTGGAATCTCCTCCAGAGTAGCAGTGCTCAAATCCGCCGATTCAATATTACTGTTCATAAAGGCTTCCGGATATATGGACGTAATCCCTTCCACATCCTCCGAATTCACAATGTGAGGCACCTTGCCGTTGAGATACTCTACCAGCGCAGTGTGTACACCCTCTTCTCCTAATTCAAAGATGACAGACTTCTCGCAGGAAAAATACGGGCTTTCGTTAAAATTCACATCACTCAGGATATCACATCCGCGGAAAGGACTTAAGCCCATCTTGCTTACCGTGGCCGGAATACTTACATCCTGCAATACATCGCAATCCTCAAAAGCATGGTTTCCGATAGATGTGGTCTTGTCGCTGAAGGTAATTCCCTTTAAGTACTTGCATTTTTTAAAGGCATTATCCTGCACTTCCTCAATTCCTTCAGCAGTTATGGTTTTACGTAGACCTGTGCCGTCGCCCAGTGTCCCGGTTGCCATCTCATCGTTTGCCTCTTTATATTCAAAAAGGCCTTCTACTTTATTTGTCCCGTCCGACTGAGGCGTTACACGGGTTCCGATGGCTTCGATTCCGTCCGGAAGAACCAGATTCAATGCTGCCGATAAAACATTGCTCTCATCCTCTGTAAGCTCAGCATTTTCTCCCGAAGCAATATACTTGCTGGCTGCGGATTTAGCGGCCTCCTCATAAGACTTTGTCATATACGCATATCCCCCTGAGCTATTGCCCCCAAGGTAGTTCTTTGCGTAATATTTCAGTCCTTCCGCCAACTCCTTCACAGTGGGATAATCCACCAATTCGTTTTTATCCGTAGCTGGATTATACCGCACTTCCAGATTGGCTGGCCAGCCACTCTGATAGGTAATGTATGTTTGGTCCTGTTCTCCGGCATTAATATTCTCACCGGGCGTCATCGCATATTCAAAAGGCGCTGCCGTGCTGGAAATCGGCCCCACAAAGTTCAATATCGGCGATTTGGGTTTATTCTCTCCGGCAGGGATCTCCAAATAGCCCGGATTTGAACAATCAATAATATGATTTGTGCCCACCTTCTGCTGTGTCTTAAATGCTCCTGCACCGATGGTCATACCTTCCGGCGGATTTACAAAGATAACATCCTCCAAATTATGGCAACCCTTAAATGCATTCTGCTCAATCCCGTTGATAGACTCCGGAATTGTAATTTTTTTCAATGCACAATTATCCTGAAAAGTCCTCTCGGCAATGCTCTTTACATCGTTGGGACCGATAACCAGAGGAATATCTACCGTATTCATACCTGTCATTTCACAGGCCACCAGACGCCCTTCTTCGGTAACACGATAAATTACTTTATTAGAACCGGTTCCTACTGTCAATTCGTACACATATTCTGATAGATTTCGGTCATAATAACTATAAGGAATTTCCTGAGTTGTTGCAGTCGTATGCAATTTAGCTACTTCAGGCCCTTTCAAATAGAAGCCCTGGGGCATCTCCGCTTTAAAATTGCTCCATTTATAGTCAGTTTCGCTATCGTTAAGGTTAAAATCACCATTTCCTTCATCCCGAACTCCGTTTTCCGTAATTGCCCCGGTTCCGGTAGCTATATATTTCAAACTGATGCAGCCTTGGAAAGTACTGATATCCAAATCACTGCTATTATTTGAAAATACCTGCGGAAAGGTTATGCCTTGGAGACTGCGGCAGCCTTTGAACACATCGTACCCCAATTCCGTAAGCATTACTTCCTTTCCACCTGCGGTCAAGTCGATTTCTGTCATTTTCTCACAGTTTTCGAAAGCGGAATCTCCAATCCTTTCCACTTTTATAGGTACCGTAAATCTCTGCAGGCTTCTGCAATTGTTAAACGCGCGTTCACCTATAATGGAAATATTTGCAATTGCATCAATATTTACGTCTGTCATATTAACGCAGTTATAAAACGCATAGTTTCCGATTGTATTTAAACCGTTCGACAATTTTATGCTGCTCAATGCAGAGCAGCCCGCAAAGGCATAGTTTCCGATTCCCGACAGATTATCTCCGACAGTCAGCGTCTGAATATTTCCTGCCTGTGCAAAAATACCTTGTGATTCTTCTGTGACATTATCTTCAACACTCCAGCCTTTATCATTAGCCGACAGATATTGATTTCCGATATACCGCACTACAGCACCGTAAATACGCTGTTTATCTTCTGTACCAGTTAGTTCATATCCCTCAATCTCCTCACCCTTATCGTTCGTTTTTTTTCTATATAACTCATCAACCTCAAAACCTCCCCATTTATTAAAATCATCATAATAACATGGTTTATAAGCCTTTTCCTGTACCTTCAAAAACTCTCCTGTATTAGGATCTTTTTGATACACAGTGTTACCATTCTCATCCACTTTGTCATTACCATCTGCATCCTTCTCTGGTATATATACAGGCTTTCCGTCTACAAGCTTATCTTCCCATACTTCATAATACAAAAATTCATCCGCCTTATTAACAGCAACATAAGAATAATCCGTACTAGAAGTATTTGCAAAAAAACGTTTGTATGCATCTACTTTATCAGGAATCACCAATTGTCCGCCTTCCAGAGGACCGTCTTTATCATATCCCAAAATGACAGCAACCATCGTATCTCCGCCGCCAGTTGATTTGACATATGCAAACTGAAACTTACCATCACCTGTACTATAAATTTTTGCACCTTTAGCTATATCAGGTATATTACTTCGATACTCAGCTGTAGTATCGCTATTAAGCCCCAACGTTATCTTCTTGTCTGTCCGTTCTCTCGTCATAATCCCGTCTGCAGTCCCTGCCGCATCCGGATCCCCTTCCCCTTCCGCCTGCAAATAATCCACCGGAATCGCGGCAACCACCAACGCAGATATCAAAAACAGCGTCCCCAAAGTCTTGCGGATCGTCCTTCCCAGTCTTCTGGCCTTTTTCTTTGCAACCTTTGTCATTTTCCCTACTCCTTTGCGATCTTTTTCGCCACAACCACAAACCGTCCGTCCGTCTCCTGATAATCACAGGTAGAAAGAGTCAGCAGCTGGTCTCCATACTCTGCGGTGACCCCCGTATCATAAAGGGACAACTCCGCCATTTCCTTCATGTAAGAATCAAACTCCTGCTCACTGTTTGCGTCGATGAACTGATAGTATTTGAATACGATTTCCGTTTCCTTATACACCTTGGAACGGAACACATACATGACCTGATATGTCCCCTTCTCATAAATGGTGTCGAAATTTATATAGGGATGTTCTTCATAGTAGGATTTCTTTTTATACAGATCCAACTGTCCGAACATCTGCCCGCTTTTCATGTGATGCCCATATAATATATAATTTGTACTGGGCCGTAGTACATCACAGTCCTTATCCATGAAAATGGTACCGTTTTTGTCATACTCCTGGTTCATATTGTGGTCCAGGTAGTATTCATTGTCCGTAGTCTGCATGACAGGATAATCTATATTTGTATCGTCAATTTTCACCCATCCGATTAGCTTTTTGTTCTGATTTAATAATTTTTTGTATTCCTCCAGAACTTCCTTCGCCTCCGGATCATCGTCCAGTGTATAAAGCGGCCCTGTATCGCCGAAAGCTGCAGCCTCGGCAGCCTTTTCCTTCAGATTGCTTAGCTGTTCATATGTACTCTGTGTCCGATAGTTATAGTAAGAATAGATTCCGAAGTAACCCAGGCAGCACGCCGCCGCTGCACTGCATATGAATAAGGAAAGCTTTCGGCGTTTCTCCCGCTTTTTCAGTTCCTCCTGTACAAATTGATCCACCGCGGCCTGGTCCCTTGCGGAAACTGTCTGTTTCTCCCTGTACGATCGCTGTCCGTGCCCGGAAGCGTTCGTTTTTCCTTCTATCTCCGCCCTGCCTCCTGCTGCACTGCCTTTACCCTGCCTCCCGAACCGGGCGCTCTCCCTGCCCCGTTCACGCTTTCTTTCGAAAGGACCGGATCTGTTCTGTATATCCGAGGCGCCCTTTTCGGTACGGCTGCCGGCGATAGTCTCCCGCTTTCGCAGCTTCTCTTCCACTTCATCCAAAAAATCCCGCCCCAGCAGTGTCAGAAATTTGTATTTGCCGCCCCGCAGTTCCCTGCGCAGAGCTTCCATCTGTCCTATATCCCCGAAATCCGTCTGTTCCCGAAGCCGGTCTATGATTTCCTTATCTCTTTTGGCGCAGGCATAATCGCTCTCTGTCCGAAACTGCCTGCCCTCCAGCATGAAAATTTTCTGTCCCATATTTGTTCCCTGAGATATCTTTTGCTTTCATCTACTATTTTACTCGATATAAAAATTATTGCAAGTGTTTTGCTCCATATATTCTTATTTTCTCCGCGGGAAAAAATGGTTCCGGAAAATCGCCTGCTATTGTAGGATTATATCTCCCTAAAATATTTTTCCATCCCCTCCGACATCATGATTTCCCCGTCCTCCATCACAAACAATACTTCCGCGCCGTACGCTGACGCAAGTTCCATTCCTTTCTGCGGTCCCAACAGAAAACAGGCTGTAGACAGGCCGTCCCCCATCATTCCCTCTTTCGACAGGATAGTCACTCCCCGCACGCCGCTCTCTCCGGGAGCCCCTGTGGCAGGATCCAGGATATGATGGTAACGCACACCGTCAAACTCCACATATCGCTCATAATCTCCTGATGTAGAGACACACCATTGTCCCTCCAAGGACAAAATTCCCACCTGAGATGATGTATCCGCAGGATCTATGATCCCCACCTTCCATTGACTGCCATCCGGTTTGCTTCCCCAGGTAAGAATGCTCCCGCCCAGAGAAATCACCGCTCCGTCCACCCCCTGCTGTTCCTCCAGAAGCTGCGCCAGCCGTGACAGGGCCACGCCCTTTCCCACGGCCCCCAGATCCAGCTGCATCCCTTCCGGCAGATATATCCTGGCCTGACTGCCGTCTCCGGTAACCCATTCCAGCCGAACCCGGCCGCTTCCGCACTTTTCCAACGCGCTCTCCCGCTCTTCCGGGGAGGGCGGCCGAAAACCTTCCGTTTCTCCTTCTCTTGCCCATTTATCGATATTCCAAACCCGAGTCAACGCTCCAATAGTAATATCAAAAGCTCCTTCCGATTTCCCGGACAATTCCAGACATTCCTGCAGCAGCCCGGCCATCTCATCCGACACCGGACACCCTTCCCCGTCTCCCGCCGCAGCGTTAATTCTGTATACCTCCGAAGTTTCCGTACGCCAGGATAAGGATTCCTGCTCCAGCTGCTCCAGCAATGCGCTTACCCTGCCGCCGATTTCCTGTGCGCTTTTTTGGCCCCCCGCATATAATGTTTCGGTAATCACTGTTCCCATTGCCGTATCCGTATACTGCCATGTCCCCTCCGACGGATTCCATTGTCCTCCCGATGCGCCTTCCTCAGAATGCATCTCTTCCCTTCCGCAGCCCATGCAGCAGAAAAGCATGGTTATCCCCAGAAGCACCGATCTCAAAAAAAGCTTCATTTTCTTCATCCCTTTTGCTATACTGTAATTACTTAAGGCTTTGCATGTACACGTACTTCCTTACAAAGCCAGAACACACAATATTCTACTCGGAAAGGCTTTCCATATGAAACAACATTTAGGTTACAAAAGGGCAACCGCTCTGATTGCCGCTCTCCTGATTATATTATGCGCCGTCAGCCTGCTATGGATCCTGTACCCTGAAGGCAGAAACCATCCGGGGCAATACGCCGCCGACATCTTCCAAAACGGTACACTGATCATGAGTATCCCGCTCACCGAAGATAATGCGTCGGAATCCTTTCTCGTAGAAGGGGAAAACGGCTGTGTCAATGAGATTTCAATTCGTTCCGGCAGCATCGGAGTCATCTCCGCAGACTGCCCGGATCAGCTTTGTGTCCGGCAGGGATTTATCCGGGATTCCAGATTACCCGTGGTCTGTCTCCCCAACCGGCTGGTCATTCAGCTGCGTCCCCTTTCCGATACCGCCGGGGACAATGCCCTTCCCGATGCCGTCGCCTATTAAGCACCTGCTGCAAAGGACTGTCCGTAACATCAGAATTTCAGTTCCGCCTCACCTGGCTTCGGAATGATCGTAGGATATATTTACGCTACCCAAAGGAGAACCGCCATGTTTGTCAGAAAAATAAGCCTGCTGGCCCTTTTTACCACCCTGTCTCTGGCCGTGTATGCCATTGAAAGCGCCGTTCCGCCCCTTGTGCCCATCCCCGGGCTCAAGCTGGGCCTGGCCAATATCGTTACGCTGGTTTTGCTGCGGCACTTCACGGCCAGGGATGCTCTGCTTGTGCTGTCTGCGCGGATTCTCCTCTGCGCCCTTCTGTTCGGCCAGGCCCTCTCTCTGCTCTACAGCCTTGCAGGGGGCCTCTTCAGCCTGCTGGTCATGGCACTGGTGATAAAGCTTCTGCGTGAGCACATGCTGTTCCTCACGGGCGCCATGGGCGGACTCAGCCACAATATGGGCCAGTTTCTCATCGCATGGATCCTGACTGCCGGCGGCGTGCTCCCTTACCTGCCCTTCCTGGTTCTCAGCGGAATTCTAACCGGACTTTTCACCGGGTTGTGCGCGGGCTTTCTGGGAAAATACCTCTCCTCGTTTTTGAAAAAATGACTTTAATCATTTCTGGAGCACTTTTCCGCATCGATTGCAAGCATCAGTGCGCAGAGTGCGTCCTCTATTTTCCTCCTGTCTCTCCGGCCCCAATTCCCTCAAAAGCGCAGCCATAGTCTTCCCCGACACCGGATGCCGCAGATACGGCGCGATATCGTTCATCGGTTCCAGCACAAACCGCCGATTCTCCAAATCCGGATGAGGAATCACCAAATCCTCATTCTCCATAACCAGCCTGTCAAAAAACAGGATATCCAGATCCAGCGTCCGAGGTCCCCAATGCTCTGTCCGTTTCCTCCCCGCTTCATTTTCCATCCCATGCAGGACATACAGCAGCTCCCATGGTTCCAGCAGCGTCTCAATCTCCACCGCTCCGTTCAGAAAATCCTCCTGTTCCACGCCTCCGTACGGCTTCGTCACAATCAACTCGGAAACCTTGCGCACTTCCATCAGCGGGTGTCTCTTCAGCGCCTCCAGCGCACCGTTGATATACCCTTCTCTGTCCCCCATATTCGAACCCAGAGCCACATAGACCCTATGACGGCTCCGATGTATTTTCACAGACAGTCCTTCAAAGGGAAGCCTGACCGGTGCAAAGGGCTTTACGATTTCCAGATCTATAGCTGACAGCAGCCTGTATTTCAGCAATATTGCCCTGGCCATTCTCTCCGCCACAGCCTCCAGCAGATGACAGGTGTTCTCCTGCATCCATTCCGTGATAAAGCGACAGACCTCCCCGTAATTCACTGTATGTTCCAGCACGTCGCTCTCTCCGGCTCTGCGTGTATTTAGATACAGTACTGCGTTTACATAAAATATCTGCCCCTCTTCCGTCTCCTTCGGGTAGACTCCGTGATGCGCAAATACCTCCAGTTTATCAATATGGATCTCATCCGGCTTCCATTGAAAACCCATCCGCCTCCACCTCCTGTCCTTCCCTGTATCCGCACTCACACCTGTTCCGGGCAGACGCAGTTCTCCTGCCCGCCTGCCCCCATAATCGCTTCGGCCATTCTGACGGCCCTGACATTTTCTTTCACGTCATGGACTCTCACGAACATGCAGCCCTTCATCACGGCCCATGCAGTGGTCACCAGAGTCCCCTCCAGTCTCTCGCTGGCAGGCAGATCAAGCGTCAGCCCGATCACAGACTTACGGCTGCACCCCAGCAGCAGCGGATACCCCAGCTTATCCAATTCCTCCAGCCTGCAGATCACTTCCAGATTCTGTTCACGGGTCTTGCCAAAGCCCACACCAGGATCCAGGATAATCTTCTCTTTCCCGATCCCTGCCTCCCTCGCCTGCCAGAGGGATTGTGCCAGATCGGATGTCACGTCAGTCATAAGATGGCGGTATTCCGTATTATCCCTGTTGTGCATCAGGCAGCAGGGCAGTCCGCTCTGCGCAATGACTTCTGCCATTTTCGGATCATACTTCAACCCCCATATATCGTTGATCAGATCGGCTCCCGCCGAGATGCCTGCCAACGCAACCCTGGATTTATAGGTATCCAGCGATACCGGCACACCGAAGGCCGCCTTCACTGCCTCAATCACCGGCGCCACCCGCTCTATCTCCTCTTCCTCCGGCACAAAAGTATAGCCCGGCCGTGTAGACTCTCCGCCGATATCGATGATATCCGCTCCCTGTGCCACCATCTCTTCCGCATGACGCAGGGCGCTGTCCCGGTTATTCCATTTTCCCCCGTCCGAAAAGGAATCTGGCGTAATATTCAAAATACCCATGACATAGGTATGTCCTTTTGTCTCAAATTCTCTTTTTCCAATTCTCATTTTCTCCTCCTGTCCCTCCCTGCGGCGACTCTTCTGTTGCTTTCTTCGCTGCCATTGCCGCCGCTCCTCTTTCCTCCCTGCGGCGGCTCTTCTGCTGCTTTCTCCTCTGCCATTGCCGCCGCTCCTCTTCCCTCACTGCAGTGGTTTTCTGTGAGTGTCTTCTAACTTTGCAGCATCTGAAAGAAGCGATTCTGCAGCCCGGTATTCTCCTCAAAAACGCCTCTTGCAGCGATACTGACCGTCCTGCTGCCCGGCTTCTTCACCCCCCGCATAGTCATACACAGATGTTCCGCCTCCAATACTACCATAACTCCCCGGGGTTTTAGAAACCGCATGACGGCATCCGCAATCTGCCCCGTCATCTGCTCCTGAAGCTGCAGCCTGGCAGCAAACAGCTCCACCGTCCTGGCCAGTTTACTCAGCCCTACCACCTTCCCGTCAGGAACATAGGCTATATGCGCCTTTCCATAAAAAGGCATCATATGATGCTCACACATGGAATAAAAGACAATATCTTTCTCCAGTACCATCTCGCTGTTATCCACCCTGAATACTTTTGCCAACGGCTCCGATCCGTCAGCATCCATTCCGGAAAAAATCTCCCCGTACATCCTGGCAACCCTGTCCGGTGTTTCTGCCAGTCCGTCCCTGTCGGGATCCTCCCCGATTCCTTCCAAAAGCAGCCGAACTGCTTTCCTGATTTTCTCCTGATCTATCATTTTATCCGGATTCCTTTCTGCTTTCGGCCTTCCTTTGCCTTTTTCTCCGCTCCCTCATTACGTGATCCTGTCTCCGCAATCTTCATCAGTCTCCCGAGAAAAGAAAGGGAGCCGAAGGCGATAATGACATCCTCTTTTCCGGCCAGCAGGCGGCTCATCTCCACGGCCTCTTCCAGGCTGTCCGCCGCCGTTACCTTATCATGAACCTCGGAGAGCTTCTGCGCCAGCGCATACGCCGGCAATGCACGGGGATTCTCCGGCGGTGTCACTGTGATAATCTGATCCGCCAGGAAATGGGTCCGTTGAATTATCTTTTCGCATTCCTTATCCTTCAGCATCCCCATAATATACAGAATTCTCTTTTGGGGAAAATAGTATTCTATGGAATCGGCCAGCCTCTGCGCGGCATCCTCGTTGTGCGCGCCGTCCACAATAAAATACGGCTTCCTGCTCACTACACTAAATCGGCCCGGCCACCGGCATTGTGCCATTCCCCTGCGCAGATTCTGCTCCGATACAGCAAATCCGCTCTGTTCCAGCACCTGTATCGCGGCAAGAGCCAGCGCGGCATTCCCTATCTGGTACTGCCCTCCCAGCGTAATCTCCATGTCTTTGAGAGAACCGTAGTCGAATCTCTGCTTCTCCAGACCATAGCGGATACACCCTGCCGAAGCGGCGGCCGTAACCGGACAGTCCTTCGCGGCGGCTTTCTCCCTGATAACCTCCATAACCTCCGGCTCCTGTCTGCCGGTCACCACCCGGCACCCTTCCTTGAAAATACCGGCTTTCTGGACGGCGATCTCTGCCGGAGTGTTCCCCAGAAATTTCATATGATCCATGCTGATTGATGTCATCACTGCAACGCAGGTATTTTCCACCACATTCGTAGCGTCCAGCAAACCGCCCATTCCCGCTTCCAACACCACAATATCACATTTTTTCTCCCGATAATACCAGAAGGCCAGCGCTGTCTTCATCTCAAAAAGCGTGGGATGGGGCAATCCCCTCTCCGTCATCCGGTCACAGGCCTCCTTCACCAGCTCCATCCCCTCACAGAGCGCCTTTTTGGTGATATATCTGTCATTTACCTGGATTTCCTCCCTGCAGTCGAATATAGCAGGGGAAAGATACCTCCCCACTGTGTATCCCCCCCACTTCAACACGGATGCGATATATGCGCCCACGGACCCCTTCCCGTTGGTTCCCGCTATATGTATAAAAGAAAGAGCCTGCTGAGGATCCCCCAGGCTCCTGCACAATTCCCGCACGCTGTCCAGTCCGGGCGAAATGCCGTATTGCCCGGACTGTTCCATATATTCCATGGTTTCTCTGTAATTCATCGTTCCTCCCTGCCTCCGGCGCGGAAACGGCAAAATAATTCCTCCGCCGCCCGTAATCTTTTTCATAATTCTCTTCAAAAATGCCATACTAAAGAAGTGACTACAAATCCTGATACGGTCAGCCCCGGCGGCGTAATCCTTCATTGAAAGCGCCCGCAACAAGGGCTACTCACCGCAGGGTATGAAAGGAGTGCTGTTTATGAAACAATATCTTGCAGACTTTCCCAAAAACTTTCTGAAATGCGGCCTTACAGGCTGGTGCATGGAGATCCTGTTTACTGCCATGGACGCCCTTCGCCGCCGCGATATGACGCTGAAGGGAAATACCTCCCTCTGGATGTTCCCTATCTACGGCAGCGCCGCCCTGTTCGCCCCTCTCGCACGCCTGCTGCGCACAAAGTCCGCCTGGGTGCGCGGTTTCACCTATATGAGCCTGCTCTTCTGCGGGGAATACCTCTCAGGCTGCCTTCTCTCCAGGCATAAATTCTGCCCCTGGGACTACGGACGCAGCCGCTGGAATGTACGCCGGATCATCCGCCTGGATTTCGCCCCCTGCTGGTTCCTCGCCGGATTACTATTCGAGCAGCTCCTGTCCCCTTCCTCCGGCCGATAGAATCCGCACCACGCGCATCCTGCACAGGACGGCGATGTCCCCAGGCAGTCCCTTTTTCGGGACGCCAGCCTCAATAACCGATAGCAACGCCCCCTGTTCGCATACACTCTCTTCCTTGGCGACTGCCTCAATCCTCTCCGTCGTCCAGATCTCCTGTTTCGCCGGAACCGATATCCAGCATATTCACGGTACGCCTCTTCAGCCTGGCCTCCTCCGACTCCTTCAGGATGAAATCCTTCACTTCTCTGGAATGCTTGATATGCTGAAGCACCAGCTGGGGATGAGTAGTATCCCCCGTATAGCAGATAACGGTCCCCAGGCCGAACATCTTCTCCACCAGACTGACGCTGCGGGTTACATCCTGCACCTTGTACATATAACAATCGTTCTCCACTGTCTTCAACAATCCCTCATCCACGGTAATCATGTCCTCTTTTACCGTATATTTTGTAAATGTAAAAGGAAGCCCGAAAAACAGCCACCTCTTCCTCTCCACATATTCCATCCTCTGTATCCGTCCTTTCGTATTTATTCTGTCTCCATTATAATCTATGATAACGGATTATGCAAATCTTTCTCACTTCTTTCAAAGATTTCATTGAAACTCCTCCCGCAACGTGGTATCATAGATAAAACAAAAATAAATCAGGAGGTTCCACAGATGACTGCTAATGAGTGTATCAAAGGCCGCAGAAGTATCCGTAAATTTACAGACCAGCCCGTTTCCCATGAGCTGCTTGCACAGATTGTCGAAACAGCTTCCTATGCCCCCAGCTGGAAACACACCCAGATTGTCCGTTATATTGCCATAGAAGGGGAAAAGAAAGCCGCTTTGGCAAAATGCACCTCTCTCTTCCCGGGCAATGGGAAAATAATGGAAAACGCTCCCATGGTAATTGCCGTCACCATGATTAAGGGCCGCAGCGGTTATGAAAGAGACGGTTCATACTCCACCCCCAAGGGAGACAGATGGCAGATGTACGACGCCGGCGCCGCCGGAGAAGCGTTCTGTCTTGCCGCTTATGAACAGGGATTGGGAACCGTGATCATGGGCTTGTTTGACGAAGAAGATGCCGCCAGGCTGCTGGAGATTCCCGAGGAACGGGAACTGGTAGCTTTAATTCCCATTGGTTATCCTGCTGAATCTCCCGTTGCACCCAGACGCAAGACGGTAGAAGAATTGTTATCTTATCAATCATAATTTGGAGTCGAAGAGTTTTTCTCTTCGACTTCTTTTTGGGTATGGTCTGTGTCCGCGCTGCCGCCGCTCTCATACCCTGTTTTCAACGGCGCCGAAACGGCAGCGCAGAAATGAGGAAAAGATATGAAACATTTAATGAGCCCCCTTGATTTTACCGCCGAAGAGTTGGACCGGCTCTTCGATCTGGCAAACGATATCGAAAAAAATCCCGGCAAATATGCCCATGCCTGCGACGGCAGGATATTGGCCACCTGCTTCTACGAACCCAGTACACGCACCCGCTTAAGCTTTGAATCGGCCATGATCCGACTGGGCGGACAGGTCATGGGATTCGCCGACGCTTCCTCCTCCTCCGCAACCAAGGGAGAGAGCGTATCCGACACCATCCGCATCATCTCCTGTTATGCGGATATCTGTGCCATGCGTCATCCCAAAGAAGGCGCCCCCATGGTGGCGGCAGAAAAGTCAGGCATCCCCGTCATCAATGCAGGGGACGGCGGCCATCAACATCCCACCCAGACATTGACAGACCTGCTGACCATACGCAGTCTCAAGGGCAGACTGGGAAACTTCACCATTGGTTTATGTGGCGATCTGAAGTTCGGGCGCACCGTTCATTCCCTCATCAACGCACTGACGCGATATGAAGGAATCCGGTTTATCTTCATATCCCCCGAGGAGCTTCGGGTTCCAGACTATATCACCGACGCGCTGAAAGAAAAGGGCATTCCCTATGAAGAAGTAATCCGGCTGGAAACCGTTATGCCCAGGCTGGATCTGCTGTATATGACCAGAGTACAGCGGGAACGTTTCTTCAATGAGGAGGATTATGTCCGCTTAAAAGATTTCTATATCCTGAATGCAGATAAGATGATGCTGGCCAAAAAAGATATGCTGGTACTCCACCCGCTTCCCAGGGTCAACGAAATCTCTGTGGAAGTAGACGATGATCCAAGAGCCGCTTACTTCAGACAGGCCCTCTACGGAGTCTATGTGCGGATGGCGCTGATCCTCACGCTGCTGGAAATTCAGTTGCCCTGATCTCATCCCGGTATGATGCACTGATCCTTGAAACGCGGGCACTCTTTCGAAATAGAGCCCTTATCAAACAATAACGGAAAGGAATGATTCATATATGCTGAACGTAGGAAAAATTGAAGAAGGCTTTGTCCTGGACCATATCAAAGCCGGCAGGAGTCTTGATATTTATGATCACTTGCAGCTGGACAAGCTGGATTGTACCGTAGCGATCATCAAAAATGCCAGAAGCAACAAGATGGAGAAAAAAGATATCCTGAAAGTGGAATGTGACATCGACATGCTGGATCTGGATGTGCTGGCCTTCATTGACCACAATATCACCGTCAATGTGATTAAAAACGGCGAGATCGTGGAGAAAAAGGAACTGACCCTGCCCAGGCAGATCAAAAATGTCATCCGCTGCCACAATCCCAGATGCATCACCTCCATCGAGCAGGAGCTCCCCCATATCTTCTATCTGGCCGATATGGACAAGGAGGTCTATCGCTGTAAATATTGTGAAGAGAAATATGTATCTTCGGGGAAATGGTTCTGAAAACAGCTCTGATTCTCCCTGTGACAAACGAGAACACCTGCCAACAGCCCGGGATACCTCTTTCGGCCATCCCGGGCTGTCATTTCAGCTTTTGAACATGCTTTTTCAGATCTGCGTCAGCTCATATTCCCGGCTTCCCACACCGATTTTCGCAGCGGCTTCCACCGTATGCACGCCGTTTCTGGACTCGATGCGCTCCAACAGATGATCTCTTCCGGGATCCTTGGAGGCATATACCAGATCAAGACATGCCTGGTCCAGCGCCACCGGATCTGTGGAAGCCAGAATGCCGATATCCGCCATAGCCGGATCTTCCGCCACGGCGCAGCAGTCGCAGTCAACGGACATATTCTTCATCACATTGATAAATACGATTTTATCTCCGAACATATCCATAATGGATTTGCTGGCGTCAGCCATGGATTCCAGGAAGGAATCATGATCGGAATTCCAGAAATTATTCACATCTCCCACACCATGAATATAGGCTTTCCCATGAGATGAAGCCAGTCCGATGGAGATATTTTTCAATGCTCCGCCGAAGCCGCCCATGGGATGCCCCTTGAAATGGGACAACACCAGCATGGAGTCATAATTTTTCACATGATCTCCCACATAATTTTTCTGAATCTTTTGTCCCTCCGGGACGGAAAGTTCCAATTCCCCTTCTTCATCCAGGATATCCACATCCGCAATATCCGCCCAGCCGTGAAGCTTCATAGTCTCCCAATGCGCCTTCGTGGTATTCCGCTTTCCTTCGTATGCGGTATTGCATTCCACGATGGTTCCCTTCACATGATCGATCACCGGCTTCATAAAATCCGGCCGCAGGAAATTCTGATTTCCCACCTCCCCGGAATGCAGCTTTACGGCCACCTTTCCGGGCAGCGCCACTCCCATGGCCTCATACATTCTGACCATAGCCTGAGGTGTTATCTCTTTCGTAAAATACACTTTCGCTTTTCCCATCTTCGCCCGTCATCCTTTCTTTTCATATATTGTTTTTTGTTTGATCCCATTTTCACAGCCGTGTCCGCTTGTGAATGAACTCACACGGCACTTTCTATTCTACGTTGCAGAAGCGCTCGGCAGTAACCTTCCTATTTACACGCTACGCCCGCCAGCGGCAGGCGCTCATTTCAATATTCGGTAATTTACGTCCAGACTTTCGCCGTCCAGAACAGCCCTCTTCAAAACCCCGCTCTCATAACACAATTTCAGGGAAAAGAACGCCCGCCCCTCCTCCAGCAGCCGGAAGAACAGCCGGTCTCCCTCCCAGATGGGCAATCCGTATACCTGCGGCTTCTCAATCCATTCCAGCATCCCTTCGCTGCATTCTCTCAATGTCCCGGTATACCGATCCGCCGTATAGAGAAACATGTATTCCGTCTCCCATAATTCTTTGCTTAATTTTGCACTGAACGTAACGATTCCCCGCAGTTTCCAGGATGTCAGCGTCAATCCTGTCTCCTCATAAACTTCCCGCAGCAGACAGTCCTCCGGCGATTCTCCCTCTTCGAAATGACCGCCCACACCGATCCATTTGTCCGCGTTGATGTCATTCCTCTTCTTCGTCCGGTGAAGCATCAGATAGCGGCCATCCTTCTCTATATAACATAGTGTCGTCAGATTACCCGGCATATAGGCCTCCTGTGTGCTTATCTTTTTCTCTCTATCGGCTTCCCTCCAGCAGATGCCTGGCCACATATACGCCGCTGGCGGAGGCATGGGACAGGGAATGAGTTACGCCGCTGCCGTCGCCGATGATGTAGAGCCCCTTATGTCTGCATTCCAGGTTCCCGTCCAATTCCACTTCCATGTTGTAGAATTTGACTTCCACGCCATAGAGCAGCGTATCGTCGTTGGCCGTGCCCGGCGCAATCTGATCCAGCGCGTAAATCATCTCCATGATACCGTCCAGAATCCGTTTGGGCAGCACCAGGCTCAAATCTCCCGGCGTGGCGGCCAGGGTAGGTGTCACCAGCCCTTCCTCAATCCGCTTCACATTGCTGCGCCGCCCTCTCACCAGATCGCCGAAGCGCTGCACGATGACGCCGCCCCCCAGCATATTGGAAAGCCTGGCGATACTCTCCCCATACCCGTTGCTGTCCCGGAAGGGCTCCGAGAAATGCTTTGCCACCAGCAGGGCAAAGTTTGTATTTTCCGTGCGTTTCTCCGGACTCTCAAAGCTGTGGCCGTTGACGGTGACGATCCCGTTGGTGTTCTCATTGACTACAATTCCGTAGGGATTCATACAAAAAGTACGCACCCTGTCTTCGAACTTGGAAGTCCTGTATACAATTTTGCTCTCGTACAATTCATCTGTCAGATGGGAGAAAATCACTGCGGGCAGCTCCACGCGCACACCGATATCCACCCGGTTTGATTTCGTGGGAATCTCCAGCTCTCCGCAGATTTTCTCCATCCACTTGCTGCCGCTCCGCCCCACGGACACAACGCACTGCCTGCACCTATAGCTGTCCTCTTTGCAGCGAATCTCATATCCGCCCTCAGCCAGCACAATTCCGCTCACGGGCGTGTCAAAATAGAAATCTACTTTTTCCTTGAGTTCCGCATACAGATTTTCCAGAACGATAAAGTTGATATCCGTCCCCAGATGCCGTACCGAGGCGTCCAGCAGATTCAGCTTATTCTGCAGACACAGCTTTTTAAAATGCGTCCCGGCCGTAGAATACATTTTCGTGCCTTCCCCGCCGTGGGACATATTGATGGTATCCACATACTCCATCAATTCCACTGCCTGCCTTTTGCCGATATATTCGTGGAGAGTTCCTCCGAAATCATTGGTAATATTGTACTTTCCGTCGGAAAACGCACCCGCCCCGCCGAATCCGCTCATAATCGAACAGGACTTGCATCCGATACAGCTCTTTACCCTGTCCCCATCAATGGGACAGCGGCGCTTTTCCAGGGAATGGCCCGCCTCAAAGACCGCTATCTTAAGCCCCCGATCCTCCTTTGTCAGCTCATATGCGGCAAAAATACCTCCCGGCCCCGCTCCTACAATAATAATATCATATTGCATCACATTCCCTCCCTTTCTGTAGGAAATTTCGTTTTGTCCGAATCCCGCCGGACAGCCCTTACCTATTCTAACATAGCTTTGGAAAAATAGGCAAGCCGGAAAGCACCTTTTCGGACTTTTTTCAGACAAAAACAGCCGCCGGGCATTCAGGCGACTGTTTTTATCTTATTCATTTTAAACGTCCTAACCGTCTATCGTTCCAAGGGACATCTGTTACTGGCAGACGCCTCTCCTTATTCCTCTTCCTCCGGCTCCGCAGTATCCCTCCCCGCGTCTTCGCTCCTCAGCTGATTGCCCACATTGGCCTTTTCGTCCTCTATCTCATTCTTTACGGCCTGAATCCTCGTATCCTGGCTGATAGCACGCATGATCAGATTCAGGTCCTCGGGCGTAAACATTCCCGCCGCCTTGGACAAAAGCCCGATGCTGTCGCGGTTTACCTTCAGATGCCCTCCGCCGGACAGCGGGATATTCAGTACATTTTCTTCGTCTGTCATATCCCCCAGGCAGATACTGTTGGTCTTCTCATCACATACAAAGCAGACTCCATTGTAAATGATCACGCCATCCTTTGCCAGGCGCCCGTAGGGAACCTTGGGGGCCTCCATCATATTCGAAATGGGATTGGGCTTTCCCCCAACGGCTGCCTGATAGATTTTCTCCGCCTCTGATCTGCCGTCGGAAATCTGTTCTCCGCTCTCTTCTCCGGAACCGTCCTCCCCGCTATCCGTATCCGTTCTGTCCTGTATTCTGCTGCCGAATACCGTCCATGCAGTATTTCCATAGGACGCCGCCTGCGAATTCATATCTGCAAAATGTCTGTTTACTTCCTGGGAATTCCTTTTCCCTGCAGCGGATTCCATTCCTGTAATACCCGCGCCAATTCTCATTTCTTCAAACTCTCATCCTTTCTTATCCCTATTCTCATACACCGGAATTCGCCACACTCCAATCATTGCACTCTGCCGCATTGCACACCAGTTCACTGCCCTCGCTTCATTGCACTCCGGCAGTACATTCCGCTGCATTTCACACCAGCTTTATGCATTCCAGTTCATATCGCACCTGCAGCATTCCGCCATATTGCCTCTCTCTTCGCCGTCATACATCAAAAGCAGCCAAAACACTTCCAGCCGTCTCACCCGCGGAAATTATACTTGCTCAAATAGGAACTGGCCAGCCCTCCCGCCGCATTGTACTGGCTGGAAACACTTTCTGCATTCGCCCTGGCATTATCTGCCGCCCTGGAAGCAACTGCATTAATCCGTTTGATAAAATCGCTGTCTGTGCCCAGCATTTTTCTGACCTTATCCTCGTCCGCTTCGGCCAGCTTCTCCTGGTTCAGGGTAAGGGAACCGTCGTTGGACACGCTGATCCCGATCTCCTCCAGCTCCTTTTTGTTGGTAGCGGCGGTCTCTTTCAAGGACTGCCTGTAATACTCGTTCAAGACTCCTGAATTCTGTCTTAAATATTTCAATGTACTGTTAAAATCAGACACCATCCCTGCCGCCGTTGTCCCGATGGACTTGCCTCCCGTATCTACCTTTTCCGCCAGAAGCTGTGCCTGATTCACCAGAGAGTCTGCAGATTTCTGCAGCTTTTCATAATTGCTCCTCGCGATCCGGCTGCTCTGCGGGCTGCTGGCATTCATGGCATCCAGCCGGGATGATAGCCCCGTCCGCCTGCTGCGCACAGAGCTTAGCAGGGAGCTTCTTCTGGAAGACAGCCCTGTTCTCCTCGTTGCAGCATTGAGCATCTGTGTAGTTGCTCTTCTCATTCCTGTTCTGATTCTCATTTTTGTGCCTCCTATTCCAGTTCTGTGTCTGATCCAATTATGCCCTTATAGGGGAATAATTTCAGCTGCAAAGAAAGCATCTGAAATTTCTCCCAGGCGTATTTCGCTCAGACACTGTTTTCCAGTTCCGTGTCTGATCCAAATATGCCCTTACAGGGGAGTCCCCCTATACCACGGTAATACCCTTCCCCTTCAGATATTCCGTATACACCCTGACAAAATCCGAATATTTCTCTCTTGCCAGATAAATGTCCTCTCCGTTCTGCAGCCGGATGGTTCCGGTTCCATAGCCTGCCACATAATCCATGTTCACCAGATAACCTCTATGGCAACGGTAGAATCCCTTCCCCAGCTGTTCCTCCATATGCTTCATGGTGGCATATATCGTGATATTTTCCTTTAATGTATGGATTTCCACCTTGCGCTTTTCACTTTCTATGTACAAAATTTCCTTTTTCCGTACAGTAAAGTTTCTGGCCTTGGTCTGAAAAAACAGCTGGCCGTCTCTGATCTCCTCCTGCCTGCGTACTGCTCTGCAGGCGTTTTCAAAGACCCCGCAAAATTTCTCCTCAGCCACCGGCTTCAGCAGATAATGAAATGCGGACACTTCAAAGGCTTCGGCTGCATATTCCCTTCCGGCCGTCACAAATATCAAAAGGGTGTCTTCCCCGCTGATCCGCAATGCCCTGGCTGCTTCCATTCCCCGCATTCCCTCCATCTGAATATCCAGCAGAAGAATATCATAATGCTGTCTCGCCTCCAGAAATTGTCTGACTGAATAAAAACAGCTTACCTCACAATCCGGCTCCTGCCTCCGGACCAATTGCGCCAGTGTAGCACAGCTTCCTTTTTCCTCATCACAAATAGCGACCTTCATGCCCCACCTCTTGTCTTTTATTTCGGCCACACTTCCTCTGAATCTTTGGAAAATGTAACGAAATACGCTTTTTGATGTCATGAACCGTTCTGGCCTGCGCACGAATAATTCGTAATGTAAAAAAGGACAGCAAACTTCTGCTTTCACATTTGTCTGCTGTCCTTAGCCATTCACCTGTCCATATACTATTATTTCGGCAGCCCGCGGAAAAAGTTTACTATAATAACCTGAAATCCTACAGGTTTTGCAGCTGCCCCATCACATAATTCACTTTCACAATAGCATTCTCCACCTGCCTTCTGGCATCGTTTATTTTGGACTGTACCAGCCAGTCCGCCACGATTCCGTCAAAGAAATAATCCGCAAAGGTAAGAAAATCTCCGGTTTCTATCCGGAAATCCGGAATATTTTCCACATCCATCAATTCCTTCTGAAACCTTTTCAGGGCGCTCCGCGCCTGCTGCACCAACGTATCCGCATCTTTCATTTTGGATCGCTTGATAAGGGTGGTTAAAAGCCCGCCGCCCAGCATATCTACGATTCCCCAGTTCCCCGCGCTGCTCAGGCATTCCCGCGCATCATTCAGATATCCGAGCGCTTCCCGTCCTGCCTGCATCGCCTCATCGATCTCTCTCCTATACACTGCATCCTTCATTTTCCGCCCTCCTGCTCCTGTTTTGTGTGAAAAGTCTTTTCTTTCCATTGGAAATTTCTTTTCTCCTATTATATCCCTTCTTCTCCCCGCCTACAATACACAAAGATGCACTTTCCCCGCAGAGAAAGTGCATCCTCTTATCGATATCATCAATCTTTCATCGGCCCGAGCCCTGATAACCCGGAAATGCATGCTTCATCCCACAACCGAAAACTCCCTCTGATAAGCCCGGTATTCCCCCATCTCCAGAGGAATGGGCAGCCCGGCCCGCATCAGGGCTGAACCATAATACCGCGTACCGGACTGCACATCCTCATACAGTGCCTCCGGCTTCAGCCCCTTCAGCCGCACATAGCTCACTGGCATGTTTCCGTGAATCTCCGTCATCACCGCAGTAAACAGCACCCGGTTCCCATCCTCCGACACAAAGGCCCAGGCCGCGCAAGTATCCCTGAAAGGATCGGATAGACGATAATACACTCCGGTTCGGATCAGGGAAGCATATCGCTTGTAGAGCTTCACCTGTTCCCGGATTTGCTCCTTTTCTTCCTGTGTCAGCTTCCCCGGATCAAGCTCATAGCCGAATGTCCCGGCCATGGCAACCACCCCCCTGGTATGCAGGCTGGTTATCCGTCCGGTCTGGTGATTCGGCACCGCGGATACATGGGATCCCACCGCACTGATCGGGTAAAAAAAGGATGTCCCATACTGGATTCTGAGCCTGTCCGCCGCATCCGTATTGTCGCTGCACCAGATCTGCGGGGTATAATACAGCATACCGGCATCGAAACGGCCGCCTCCTCCGCTGCATCCCTCGATCAGTATATCCGGATACCGCTGCGTGAGCTTTTCCAAGAAATCATAGACGCCGATCATGTAGTCGTACAACACCCTGCCTGGCTGATTCTCCGCGGAATACACATCCGTGATACTGCGGTTCATGTCCCATTTTACATACTCGATATTCCCCTGATCCAGCACGGCGCAGATTCGGTCAAAAATATATTCCTTTACGTCTTCCCGTGAGAAATCCAACACCAGCTGATTTCTGCCCCGAACCGGCCGTCTGCCCGGAATCCGCAGCGCCCAGTCAGGATGCTCCCGGTAGAGATCACTGTCCTCGGACACCATCTCCGGTTCGATCCAGATGCCGAATTTCACCCCCATGGCATTGATTTTGCCGATCATTTCCCCCAGTGTGCAGCCCAGCTTCTTCTCGTTAACCACCCAGTCGCCCAGGCCGCTGTTGTCATCGTCGCGCTTCCCGAACCAGCCGTCGTCCATGACTACCATGTCGATCCCCAGATCCGCGGCATCCCTGGCCAGAGAACAGATGGTCTCCCCGTTGAAATCAAAATAGGCCGCCTCCCAGCTGTTGATCAATACCGGCCGTACTTCTGCAGCATATTTTCCCCTGCAGATATGGCTGCGGATACAGCGATGAAACATTCGGGACAGCTCTCCGAAACCCGCATCCGAATATCCCAGAATGGTCTCCGGCACCGCAAGACTCTCTCCCGGCTTCAGAGGATAATGGAACAGCTCCTCCTGCAGCCCCAGCAGCACCCTGGTCTGGCCGAACTGATCCTTTTCCGCCTCGCACAGGAAATTCCCGCTGTAGACAAAAATCATTCCCCAGCAGCTTCCGTTATCCTCCGTCGTATCCCCGCCGGCCAGAATAACCGCAGGATTATGCTGGTGGCTGGAAGTCCCCCGCCGGCTGCCGATACGCAGACTCCCGTGCGCCAGCTTTGTCCTCTGGGGATTTCTCTCCATGGCGTGCCGCCCGTAAAAGCTGAGCAAATCATATTCTCCCGTCACAAAGTCAAGGCAGGCTGAGGATGCTTTTTCCACGCAGACACTGCTCTTGCCGCCATTCTCGATCACCGCCGCCCTGGTGATGATATCCTCTTTCTCCAACACCCCATACAAGAGCCGCACCCGAACCTCGCTCACCGGGTCCTCCAGGAGGATTTCCAGCGTCTGTGCCTCTCCTTCCCCGGCATATACCGCCGGAAGCCCCCTCAGTCCGTATTTTCCCGGCCTGATCTCATGACCTGTGTAACGCAGATCACAGCACTCGGATCCGTCGCCGTTGCAGATCACCACCGCGCTGCCCCTGAAATCTCCGGTCCCCAGTCCGGGATATTCCTGGGGCAGCACATCCATGGAGTAAGTTCTATCTAACCCCGTATCGTAGGGATTTCCCGAAAATCCCCTGTCACTGTAGGTCAGAAGATATTCCATGCTGCCCTCAACTTTTCCTCCGTAATATAAATGCAAGAGGAAACCGAAATCGTCCACCTTCATCTGATAGGTGGTACGCGCCGTTTCCAGGGTAAAAATTCTTTCTTCCTTTTCATAGTGAATCGCCATATCTTATCCCTGCCACCTTCTTTTTCGAAATTTTCAGAGTTTATTCATGTTCTATTTTAATTGTTTCTGCCAGATTCCGCAAGGCCTCAGTCTTCGCCATAAGGCCAGGCTCCCCGCCGGAAACCTGGCTATATGGAAATCCTTACTATAGAAACCGGCACTTTACTTCTTCGGCCTCAGTCGCCCCCGCAAGGCAGGCTGTTCCGCTCCAGGGCTTACCCCCGCAAGGCAGGCTCCTCCGTTCCAGAATTTCCTTCCCGCCAAGTAGGTTTCTCCTGTTCAGGGCTTCACCCCCTTACCGCACTCCGCTCCCGCCGCCGATATCCCCCCCGGCTCTACTTCACAGCTCCGTTGGTAACCCCGTTCAGGATCTGCTTCTGGCAGATTGCATAGAAAATCAGAATCGGAATCAACGACAGCAGGTAGGACGCAAAGGCCAGATTATAATTGGTGCCGAACTGGGACTGGAAATTCAGCTGTGCCAGCGGCAGGGTATTCTGCCCGGAACCAGCCATGATAATCAGGGGCGTCATCACATCGTTCCACACCGCCAGAGCCGTGATAACCGCCACCGTGGCATGCATGGGGCGCATCACGGGAAAAATGATGCTCCAGTAAGTCCTCCAGGTGGAAGCGCCGTCCACCCTGGCCGCCTCCTCCAGGGCGATCGGAATGTTCACCAGATAACCGGAATACAACATGATATTCATCGGCATATAGAATACCACATAGAGCAGAATCACACCGAACCAGTTGGCGATATGCAGCTCCGCCGTTTGCTTTGCCAGGGGCATCATCAGGATGGCGAAGGGAACGAACATACCGCTGACGATGAACAGGTATACGAAATTATAAAACTTGCTGTGGGCCTTGTTCCTCCCCAGGGCATAGCCCATCAGGGAATGAATGGCGATGGCCAGTACGATGGTAGTCACGGAAATCAACAGGCTGTTCCCCAGGGAACGCCAGAAATCCGTTACCTCCATGGCCTCCCGGAAATTGTCCAGGCTCCAGTTCTTAGGCAGGGACAATATGCCGCTGATGCTGTTGGTCATCTCCGAAGGCTGCTTGAAAGCGATTACAATGGTCATGTACAAAGGAAAAATAATGGTGGAAAGGCCAAGAATCAA
Source organism: uncultured Acetatifactor sp. (assembly GCA_910584865.1). Lineage (GTDB taxonomy): Bacteria > Bacillota > Clostridia > Lachnospirales > Lachnospiraceae > Acetatifactor. The sequence continues at coordinate 5,688 of CAJUCE010000010.1, read as the reverse complement.
CAATATCATAACTGCTTTGTTGGACTTGCCCACTTTGGATGTATGTTTCATAGCTGCTCCTCCTTTGAACTGGAAAATTTCATCTGGGCTACGGAGATGGCCACAATCACAATGAAGAATACCACCGCGTTGGCGCTCTGGAACCCGAACTGCCCGCCGGACATACCGTTATTGTAAATCAGGTAGGAAATGGACTCCGTGCTCTGTGCGGGACCGCCCTTGGTCAATGCCATAATCTGGTCAAACACCATCAGGAAGTTCTTCACGCTGAGCACCATGTTGATGGAGAAAAAGGGAATAATCAGCGGGAAAGTCAGCATTTTAAACTGTTTCCATCCGGTGGCGCCGTCAAGCCCGCCGGCCTCGTACACATCCTCTGGCACGGTCTGCAGGCCGGAGATGTAGATGATGGTGTTCATGGCGATGGCCTGCCAGGCGCAGTTCCATGAAAATATGGGCAAGACCCCCCAGGAATTCCTGATTTCCTACCGGATGACCAAGGCCACGGAGCTTTTGAAGCTTACGGATCTGTCCATTGCGGATATCGGGAATGTGGTGGGGTATCCCAATCAGCTGCACTTTTCCAGGGCTTTCAAGAATGTGTACCAGGTGTCCCCCAGGCAGTGGAGAAGCGAGCATGGGGGCGGGAAGCAGGGGGCGGCGAATATGGCGAGTGAAAAAATACAGAATAAGTAGTATATATTCAGGTAATGCTATATCCTTCAAAAAAGGAGGCTTTCAATTCCCGCAATCTGCATCCTGGATGCTGCCTGCTTCTGGGTAAGACCAGCCCGGTTCCGTAGTCGGCGGAGATTCACGCCTATACAATAATCCTGCTTTATCTTCTGGCACATGATACCCTCCATCAGCCCTTTTGTGTGGAATTAAAAAACATGCCGCTTTTCAGGAACCTGTCGGAATTCACTGAAAAAACGGCATAGTTTTGTCCTCATGAATAATGCAATGAATTCGATATCCCTCTACTTCACCCAGTTCTCAAACCGGAACCCCGGATCCAGCTGCGCCGCAATCTTCTCCGCCATTTCCCTGCTGTCCGGGATTCTCCTGCGGCACTGTGACACAGTCTGTCTTTCCGAAACAGACTCCTGTCCCGGCCCGGCTTGCTGTTCCAGTCCAGGTTGTTGTTCCCGCCCGGATTGCTGTTCCAACCCAAATTGTTGTTCCAACCCAAATTGTTGTTCCAACCCAAATTGTTGTTCCAACCCAAATTGTTGTTCCAACAATTGGATGATAAGGATCAGCGGATTCACCGTATACCCGAAATCCTTAATCAGGTGCACCAGAACCTGGCGCAGCCTGGAGTAGGAAATCACTTCCGGCACAATGGAATCCACCACATAGGGATATTCCTCCCGGAGATTTTCCACCATATAATAGACGCACTGGTTGTTCAGCACCTGATCCAGGTTCCTGAATATTATTTCCTTCAGCTTCCCAAGCATGTAGAGCAGCCCCTCCGGATATGTCCCCTCCCAGATCTCCCTGTATACGGAGACTCCGTTGATACAGATTTCAAACTGGGACGGTTCCAGGCCGGACTGATCCCTCAGCCGGATGAGAGGTATGATCACGCCCCACTGCATGGCTATCTGCCGGCGCAGTTCCATTATATGGACATAATTCTGTTTTACTTCTTCCATAAAAAGAGGCGTCAGTTCCATGTCAAACTGCAGGATAATTGCCTCAGGCAGCAGAAACCGGTTGATTTCCTGCTTCCGAAATACATTTTCCTGGTTTGGAAGGTTGCGCTTTCCGGGTTCATGCTGCAGCAGGTAGTCCAGGGAGCAGTCCAGTACTTCCGCAATACCGCTTAAAACCGCTATGTCCGGATAGCTGTTTCCCCTTTCGTATTTGGAGACAGCCTGTTCCGTAACCCCCAGAAATCCTGCCAGCTGCTTCTGGGTATAGCCCCGCTCCTGGCGAATCGTCTTTAAACGGGTTCCAAATCCATCCAATGCCATAATCGTACCTCCTTGTTTTGTTCTGATAAAAGGCGCGTTTTTGCGCCGCATTTGATTATAGGAATCCGTTCTTGCTTCCTATAATATTTTGCTCCGAGAATGCTTCGAACTTCCCGTCTCTCAGATACACTCTATGTCTGATACTCTTATTGTAATGGATTCGGCCCCGGAAAACAACCAACTATACGTGTCCGTTTTCGCTCAACCGCAAGTTGTGCTTCTGCCTCCGGTACACGGATTGGGGATATAGTTGTTATAATTTCCCCGTAAGCTTAGGTTATAGTAAGAAACGATATTTATCAATGATGCATAAAAGAGAAAAACTGTTCTATGGAAATAACATTGTTAAAAAGTACAGCATCGTAAATTTCATTGCTATGGTAATGATTTTGCTTTTTATCGAAACCATAAAGCTTAAGCCTTGCTAATTCTTGCTTAATATCTAGAATTGCTTTCTTACATTCTGGTCTTTCTTCAACCAGGCGCATCAGCTTGTCTTCAGATAAAAGTGCTGCCTCAATTTCTTCACGGCTTTTCAGCCATATATCGATATTCCAACGTTCTCCATATATGTTTGTTTCAAGTCCAATGAATGTTAAATTTTTTTCTATATTAAAAAGGCCATCAAAGTGAAATGGCTTCATTTTATTAAGAACATTTCCGACTAGATTATAGTATTGGGAAGGACAAAATTTCGAATTATCAATATAAAAATCCAAATCATTCCATGTCATCATTTTTGTTCGATAACTTCCAAAAATAAATGTATCACCATATTTGTTTAAAAGACTAAATAAACCGCTTTTATATATCAATTCATCCGCCTTTTCGTATATAGTCATCAAAATATCCTCTTATTCTTTTTTCTGTAATTCTGTTCCAAAATCACCACGCCGTGTTCCGCATAAACCCTTCCCCTTCGCAGACTTTCAAACGGCCTCCTGCTGAAATCGGTTCACAATATATTACGGAAGTCGAGGAATCGCCAAGCGGCTCAATCATCATACGGACGTAAAACCCCTTAAAATGAAATCTTAAACTCCACCCTGACCGGGTCTTTCACATGATCTGCGAATACTTTCCCCTGATCGGGTTTCCCCACTATGTTTCCATAATGAACCGGAATCGCGACACTTGGCCGGATCGTATTCACTAAAACCGCTGCCGTCTTTGCATCCATAGTATATATCCCGCCGACAGGCACAAGAGCAATATCACATTTTACCGCCTTTGCTTCTTTGGTTGCGTCTGTATCCCCGGCGATATAGATTCGCCTACCGTCTACCCGGAGAATATATCCCACCCATTCAGCATTTTTAGGATGAAACGGTTTTAATCTGTTATACGCTGAAACCGTCTCCATCTCCAAACCATCAATCTCACGATAGACACCCGGCTTCACGGTTACAATTCTGCACACAAGATTGGCAACCGCATCTGCCTTGCCCTGCATTTTCTCAGGCACAATCAGAATCGTGCTGCTGCCTGCGACCTTTTCTATATCCTCCGGCGAAAAATGGTCATAATGATCATGTGTGATAAGAATGTAATCCGCATCATGAGGCTCTTCACGCATTTGAAAAGGATCAATATATATCCGTCTGTCCCTGTCAGTAATCCGGATGCTGTTTTGTGTAAATACTGTAATATTCTCGGTCATTGTTTCTCCTTATAAAAGACTGCCTGCCCATGCTTTCGGTTCCTCCGGGCTTCGGCGTCCCTGCTCCCCCGGTTAGAGGACAGCAAAACGCCGCCCCGTTTCTCCCTATTTAAATAACGTCTTAAACACAACCCCCGCTTGAGCACCTGCGTCCCCGTGCTGATCAGCGCCTTCTCAATCTGATCCCTGCGCAGCCCGCTCCTTTTTCTTCTGCTCTCCCGGGGTATAGGCTCTCAGAGCGTGCTGCACCCGGTTGCTCAGCTGAGCCAGGACGCTGTCCGGAATGTCCCCGGGACTCTGGGTCACGAAATAAATCCCCACACTTTTGAGGGGCGCACAGGGTATTGGTGGGAAAAATCGAGCAGATGGTAAAGCTGATCCGCTCCATACTGTCCCTTTCAACCCTTTTTTTCTTCTCAGGTAAGTTCCGCATACTTGCGCGTGATAAAATGCTTCACCCTCTGATTGTTTTCCGGCCGGGTATCCTCCAGAGTGGCATGGATGTAGGGCTTTCGTTCCTTGATAAATTTCAAAATGGAAGTATAATCCATCTCTCCCTGCCCGCAGCCCATGGAAAGCAGTTTGCCGTCCCGAACAGCACAGTCCTTCAGGTGAATCACAGCGATATCGGGCCCCAGCAATTCAATGGCCTCGTCAATAATAGCCTGTTTGTCCCCGTAATTTGTGATATCCAGCAAATTCACCGGATCGAAAATGATCTGCAGGTTCGGGGAGCCTATCTCGTCCAAAACACGTCTCGCGCGCCTGGGATCGCACACAATATGACGATATACCGGTTCAATCGCCACTACCACACCCATCTTCTGCGCATATTTCACGATGGGACGCAGATTCTTGGTAAAGGTGTGCAGCGCCTCTTCCGTATGGCATTCCGGCACAAAGGTATAGGTCTCATTGGGCGCTCCTGTCTCCGTCCCCACCACTCCGCAGCCAAGCCAGGAAGCAAAACGGATATGAGCCATATAGCGGTGTACGGTTTCAGCAAGCTGCTCCCGATTGGGATTGGCCAGATTCAGATAACAGCCCAGTACGGCGATGTCTACTTCATTTTTGGCAAAGACATTTTTAATGTACATGGCCAGCCCCGGGGTCAGAGCCTCATCCGTGGTGGGAAACTCGTCGATAACCTTTGACAGGGCCAGATGGCCGCAGGTAAAGCCCAGCTGATGTACCTGTGCAATCCGTTCCTCGAAAGGAAGCTTTGTAGTGTCGTGTAATCTGATTCCTAACTGCATGGTATATTCCTCCCATATTCTTATCGTAATTCCGTTCAATGCTATCATAACAGCAATTTATTTATGATTGTAAATGCTGTTATTGCAATTGCTACCATCATAGCACAAATTCAGACTCCTCCGCAAGCCCTTCGCGGCAGGATTCTAACCGCTTTCCTATTTATTTCCTGCCAGAGCAAAATATCCTGTTTTCCTTTTCAAAAAGATATGTTAAGTTTACCTCCGAAGACGTAAAGCAGCTTCTGAAATACTACCATCTGGAAGATAAATTTGAAGTAATCCGGGAATGGTATGACGGATATCTTTTTGGGAATACAGAGGTGAACTGCTCTTGGGATGTGATTAATTATGTAAATTTGCTGTGTGCGGCACCGAATGCCTTTCCCAGGGCTTACTGGATCAATTCCAGCAGAAACGACATTATCCGGAAATTTATCAAGATGGCAACTCCGGGGACAAAGCGTGACATGGAAGCCCTGATTTCCGGAGAGACCGTTACCCACCGCATCCGCCAGGAGCTGACCTACAGGGAGTTGTACGACAGTATAGACAATCTGCGTAGCGTGCTTTTTACCACAGGCTATCTGACCCAGCGGGGAGCAGAAGACGCGGATGTATACCGGCTGGCCATCCCTAATCGGGAAATCAGACAGATCTTCAAAGAGCAGATTCAGGAATGGTTTCAGGCGGAAGCCCGGAAGAACACGCCCCGGCTGGACGCCTTCTGTACTGCCTTCTGTTGGATAGTTGGAATAGGTGACTTAGAAAATATCCATTATTCAAGGGTTTC
>CAJUCE010000009.1 GCA_910584865.1 uncultured Acetatifactor sp. | reverse complement strand
CAATGCTTGTCTTTTGGTCTTTGGTTTCTTTGGTTCGGAATAGTGTGGTGCTGGCAGTCTATCTCTTGTTTTCGGTTGCTTGCTTCTTTACCGTACATGAGCATTTTGGCTTGAGTGTAAATCATATATGGACGAATAATTGAGAGCATATATTGACAATTTGCTCTCTATTGATGTTTCTTTTGCTGGAACATGCTGTTTCCTTAAATGTAATAATCGATGATAAATTAAATCTGAAAATTCAGGCATAGAAATAGCATCTATGTTGGCACGCTTCTCCTCTATGGCCAAATGGCTGGATTTTTTAGATATACAAAACGTTTCTAAATCATTCCATGTTTTTAATATCGAAGGGCTATTATTTATATTGCTTATTTTCTTTTCGCCATTATTTTTAATTGCTGAAATTACCATATCTGCGCTAATATATTGATACGGTCGTCCAAATGAGGAAATTTTGTAGATTCATGGAGAAAAATGCTGAATTGTAAATTTTTTATGAATTTGATTAAAAAGTCCTTTACAAAATGTCACTGGAGGTGCTTCTCAGGATTTGGTTTCGCAGAGACTGAATTCTGAGGGGCTTCTTTTTTTGGGGCAATGAGCCAGACGGGTGCTTCTTTGAGGTGTTTCTTTGATTCTCATGCGATAAAATTTCGGTTGCCGGCACAGGGACTTTCATGTTAGAATATTCCCAGAAGGCAGAAGGCAGAAGGCAGAAGGCAGAAGGCAGAAGGCAGAAGGCAGAAGGCCAGAAGAACACAGGATGAAAGGAGTGGTTTGAGATGATCAAATTCGGAACCGGAGGCTGGAGAGCCGTCATAGGAGACGGATTCACGAAGCAGAACATACAGACGCTGGCTTATGGGCTGGCGCTGAAAATGCAGCATGAGGGCAAGACGGACAAGGGAATCGTGCTGGGATATGACAGACGTTTCCTATCCAAGGAAGCCATGCAGTGGGCGGCAGTGGTTTTTGCTAGGGAGAAAATCAGGGCATTTCTCATCAATAAGTCATCGCCCACTCCTCTGGTAATGTTCTATGTGAAGGAGCATCAGTTTGATTACGGAATGATGATCACTGCCAGCCACAATCCGGCCGTTTATAACGGCATCAAGGTGTTTACAGCCGGAGGCAGGGATGCGGATGAGACCCAGACCGGGGACATTGAAAGGTATATTGCACAGATCGATCCGGAGAATCTGCCGGAGATGGATTACGGGGAGGCAGTGGAAAGCGGCTGGATTCAGGAGATTTACCCCCTGAACGAGTACCTGGACAATATTATCGCCTCCGTGGATATGAAGGCCATCCGGGATGCGGGTCTGCGGATTGCGCTGGATCCCATGTACGGTGTCAGCGAGACTTCTCTGAAGACGATTCTTCTCACGGCCCGCTGCGAGGTATTTACGATTCACGAGCGGCACGATACGTTGTTCGGCGGGAAACTGCCCTCCCCTTCGGCTTCCACATTAAGGGCCCTGCAGAACTCCGTTATCGATCAGGGCTGCGACATCGGAATTGCTACGGACGGGGATGCGGACCGTATCGGGATTATTGACGACAAAGGGAATTTCCTGCATCCGAACGATATATTGGTACTTTTGTACTATTATCTTGTCAAATACAAAGGCCAGAAAGGCCCGGTAGTGAGAAATATTGCCACGACGCATATGTTGGACAAGGTTGCTGCGGCTTTCGGGGAGACATGCTATGAAGTGCCGGTGGGCTTCAAGCATATCTCTGCGAAGATGCGGGAAACAGACGCCATTATCGGGGGTGAATCCTCCGGCGGTCTTACCGTAAAGGGACACATCAGCGGAAAGGACGGGATCTATGCGGCGCTGCTGCTGGTGGAGATGATCGCCCTTACGGGAAAGAAGCTTTCCGACATCATGGAGGAGATCCGCAGGGAATGCGGCGCCATCTATATGGAAGAGAGAGACTACAAGTTCAGCCCGAAAAAGAAGGAGCAGATGCAGGCCCTTTTGATGGAGGAGAAACGGATTCCCGAGCTGCCCTTCGAAATAGAGCGGATATCTTATATGGACGGAAGCAAGGTATATTTTAAAAACGGCGGTTGGGTGATCGCCCGTTTTTCCGGGACGGAGCCCCTGCTTCGAATCTTCTGCGAGATGCCGAAAATGGAGGATGCGAAAGATATATGCGGCATATATGAGAGGTTTCTGGATTTATAAACAGCTATCTTCGGATTAAATTAGTTCAGACACAAATAGCAGTCCTGTTTCGACGGGGCAGCTATTTGTGCCTTATTCAATTGAAGGGGTAATTAAATCCTTTTGCTCTGCAGTTGCTTTTGCAGAAGTATCAGCTTCCAAATCAGCCAGGCGTTCACAAACCTTTTTGTCATCCCAGTTCGGATGTTTCCAGATCAGGCTGTATATCAGCCGGATTACAAAAAGGCAAAAAATGCAAATTTGTTGTTGACAGACCGCATACACTGTGTTAAAGTATAGAAGTATGCAAAAAGCATATGACACCAAGCAGAGTATCCGCTCTCACCTTACGGCAATCGGGCCAGTAAGCGTTATCAACTGTATTGCACAGGGAGTTTATGTGTTTTGTTGAGTGAGTTTAAGTGGGTAGCGATGCTATCCACTTTTTTCAAATATTAATACATTTCTTATGGAGGTACGGAACCATTAGCGATTTAATGATTAATGAACAGATTAGAGACAGAGAGGTGCGTCTGATCGGCGCCGACGGTGCACAGCTCGGCATTATGTCTTCAAGGGAAGCCATGAGACTGGCTGAGGAGGCAGGCTTGGATCTGGTGAAGATCGCCCCTACCGCAAAACCGCCCGTGTGCAAGATTGTCGATTACGGCAAGTTCAAGTATGAGCAGGTCAGGAAGGAAAAGGAAGCGAGGAAGAAGCAGAGGACAATAGAGATCAAAGAGATCCGTCTGTCTCCCAATATCGATACCAATGACCTGAATACCAAGATCAATGCTGCGAGGAAATTCCTTTCCAAGGGCGATAAGGTAAAGGTGACGCTGCGTTTCCGCGGCCGTGAGATTGCTCATATGAACAGCAGTAAGCACATTTTGGATGATTTTGCCAAGAGTGTATCCGACATCGCCGTGATGGAGAAGGCGCCCAAGATGGAAGGCCGAAGTATGACCATGTTTTTAACTGAAAAGCGTTAGGAGTATGCTCTGAGCGCCCAGAGGGGTGTTCGGTGGGTCCTGTGGCTATAGAAGTTAAAATAGATTATTTTAAAGTATAGGAGGAATGTGTTATGCCTAAAATGAAGACAAGCAGGTCAGCTGCAAAGCGTTTTAAAGTAACCGGAACCGGTAAATTGAAGAGAAATAAGGCTTACAAGCGCCATATCCTGACCAAGAAGAGCGCAAAGACAAAGCGCAATCTGAGGAAGCCTGCCATTACGGACGCAACGAACGAAAAGAATATGAAGAAGATTCTGCCCTATTTATAAAAATGGGCATGTGACCAGATAGGAGGAGATTAACAATGGCAAGAATAAAAGGTGGCTTGAATGCCAAGAAAAAGCATAAAAGAGTATTGAAGCTCGCAAAGGGCTACAGGGGAGCGAGAAGCAAACAGTACAGAATCGCAAAACAGTCCGTTATGAGGGCTCTGGCCAGTGCCTATGCCGGCAGGAAAGAGAAGAAGCGTCAGTTCAGACAGCTTTGGATTGCCAGAATCAATGCGGCTGCCAGATTGAACGGTCTGTCCTACAGTAAATTTATGTACGGTCTGAAGCTGGCCGGTGTGGAGATCAACAGAAAGATGCTTGCCGAGATGGCTGTGAACGATGCGGACGGATTCAAGACTCTGGCGGAGCTGGCCAAGAGCAAGGTGGCGTAATCGATACGAAGCTGACAATAGATGAGGAATGGTATATGGGATAAAAGCCTGACAGATTATCTGACAGGCTTTTTTGCGCAGATTCTATTTGCAGAGAACATAAAGTGTGTTATACTCATAATTGGTTGGATACGGAAAAAGGAAAGCTGCACCTGTGCAGAGACTGGAGGGAGAATCAGTGAAGAAAGTATTGGTTGTTGTGGATATGCAGAATGATTTTGTGGACGGAGCCCTGGGGACCGCGCAAGCCCTGGCTATCGTGGAGGGTGTGGTATCCCGAATTCAGAAATTTGAGGGCAGGATATTTGCTACTCTGGATACGCATCAGGAGAATTATCTGGAGACTTCGGAGGGAAGGAAGCTGCCGGTACCGCATTGTATACGGGATACGAAGGGATGGATGCTGAATGAGAGAGTTGCGGCCGCTTTGTCGGGTAAGGATTGCAGGACCATAGAAAAGCCGACTTTCGGTTCGGTTGCTCTGGTGGAAGAGCTGCAAAAGCTTCGGGAAAGGGAAGAGATCGAAGTGGAAATGATGGGATTGTGTACGGATATCTGCGTTATATCCAATGCATTGCTGCTGAAGGCACATTTTCCGGAGATGCCCATATCGGTGGATGCGTCCTGCTGCGCGGGTGTCACGCCCGATACCCATAAAGCGGCCCTGGAGACCATGAAAATGTGTCAGATTGAAGTTACAGGAGAGATGGTGTGATATCGCTCCTGCTGTCTGTAATTTGACCATAGAGGAGGTTAGAATGGCATCTTATTTTATAGCGGATACCCATTTCGGCCATGAGAATGTGCTGGCATTTGACAACAGACCCTTTCCGAACATTGAAGCGCATGATGCCGTATTGATAGAGCGATGGAATGATGCGGTGGGTATGGAGGATGATATCTATATACTGGGGGATATCAGCTGGTACAATGCCAGCAAAACGATTCAGATTGTCAAATCTCTGAATGGCATTAAGCATCTGATAGTGGGGAATCATGATAAAAAGATATTGAAAAACAGAGAACTGCAGTCCCTTTTCGCGGAGATTAAGGATTATAAGGAGCTGGCATTGTCGGAGGGTAAGGGGATTGTGCTCTGTCATTATCCGATTCCCTGCTTTAATCATCATTATTATGGCTGGTACCATCTGTACGGGCATGTCCATACGGGGTTCGAGTGGAGTATGATGGAGCGTGTTAAATATGAGATGGGGGCGCTGTATGATAAACCTTGCGAAATGTATAACTGCGGGGCCATGATGTCTTATATGGATTATACGCCAAGGACGCTGGAGGAGATTGTGGCAGCGCAGAAGGACGGCGCAGCGGCGCAGGAAGGCGGATCTGGGGAGAGCTGACAGACGTAAGAGCCGCAGAGGCAGCGGCGCAGTAGTGCGGCCAGCGGGAGAACTGACAGACACAAGGGCGACAGAATCGATGGTGCAGTAGTGTAGCCAGTGGGAAAACCGACAGACGCAAGTGCCGTAGAGTCGAGGTGCAGCAGTGTAGCCAGTGAGAAAACCGACAGACACAAGGGCCATAGAGTCGAGGTGCAGTGATGTGGCCGTGGGAGAGCTGACAGACGCAAGTGCCGTAGAGTCGAGGTGCAGCAGTGTAGCCAGTGAGAAAACCGACAGACACAAGGGCCATAGAGTCGAGGTGCAGTGATGTGGCCGTGGGAGAGCTGACAGACGCAAGATCCGCAGAATCGACGGTGCAGGAAGAACGTCGGGGAGAGGCAGTCATATGTAAGAGCTGCAGCAGCACGGTACAGGCGGGAATCTTGCTCCCGGCAAAATACAGAAATAAAAACCGCACATTAACATGACGGAAAATGTGCGGCAACCACATGAGAAGCAGATAATGGGAGTCGAACCCACCCCCTCAGCTTGGGAAGCTGATGTACTACCGATATACTATATCTGCCTGTTGTACAGAAGGAAATTGGCTTTTCTCTCCTGACAAAAGCTATTATAGCACTTATCCTTCGATTTGCCAACAGTTTTTTTCATGAATTTCAAATTTTTTTCGATAGCTTTTTTCAATATGGATTTTTCCCGGGAAGGATTATCGGAAAAATCGGACGGATCGGAGAAGGAACATGTGACAATGGAGAAGAAAAACGTAATGAGAAAGGAACTTTCAACGGAAAAGGACATGTCCATGGAAAAAGACGTATCTATGGACAAGGGGAGCTTCATGGAGAAAATACAGCGGCTGGCACTGCGGGGAATCGCGGTCATGGGCTTATTGATTTTCCTGTTTTTAACGCTGTACTCATGGCTTTACACTGTGAAGGTGATCACGGACACGGAGGCTCTTATCATAGAAAAAGACAGCCTCGGGATGTCGCTGCTTGGAATGATGCTTTTTATGTTGTTTGCGGAGGGCATTCTATTTGTGGCGCGGCGGCTGAACGAAAGATGGATTCACGGAATGGCGGCGGCCGGGGCAGTATTTGTTACCGCATTTTCGTTTTTCCTGATCGGGGCTGCGGATAACTTTCCCATGACGGACCAACAGGCAGTCTATTATGCGGCGGTGAATCTCTATGAGGGCAACCTGGAGCCGGTACGATCCTATGGTTATTTTAATGCTTATCCCTATCAGCTGAATCTGGCGTCTGTTTTCGCCTGGATTTTCAGGCTCACAGGAAACAGCAGCCCGCAGATGCTCCAATATGGGAATGCTCTGTGCGCGGGGCTGACCTTATATGCGGGATTTCATATTACCAGAGAGCTTTTTCACAGGGGAGAGACGGAATGCATCTATCTGTTATCGATGATTCTCTTTTTGCCGATATATTTATATACACAGTTTGTTTATGGAGAAATGATCAGCATCTGCGCGGCCGTCTGTTCGGGCTGGATTTTTCTGGTGCTGAACCGGAGGGACGGGGAGAGCCGGGAATCTGCGGGAAAAAGGAGGCTGCAAAGCGGCGCTTTGTGGCTGCTGCTTGGCCTTACCTTGTTGCTGGGCTGTCTTGTTCGCGGGAGTACGTTGATCATCTGGATTGCCATGGTGATTCTTGAAGGATTGCTGGTTCTTAAGAACAGGAAGGCGGGGAGGCTTGCGGCCATGGCCGCCCTGGGGTTGCTCCTCTGGGCGGGGCAGGCTGTATTTACAGCCAGGCTGGAAGAGCAGGTTGGGACCAATCTGCATGAAGGGACGCCTGCCTTGCTGTGGATTGCCATGGGCTTGCAGGAGGATGTAGCCGATACCATGGGACCGGGAGGGTACAGCGGTTATAACTGGTATCTTTTTCACGATTGCGATCAGGATCCCGAACGGGCCAGTGCGGCGGCCATGGAAGATATCAGGGCCAGGATGGAATACTGGGCCGGGGAGCCGGGGGAGATGTTCCGTTTTTTCAAGGAAAAGCAGCTGTGCCAGTGGAATGAGCCTTCCTACTGCGTTTTCGCCATGACCCGGGATGTGAGAGGACACTGGTGGGTGAGAAGTCTCTACACCGGTCTAAGACAGGATCTCCTTTACGGGTTTATGGACCGTTATCAGGCAGTGCTGTATTTTATGATGCTGGCAGGGTTCCTGGCATTCTTGGTGAAAAAGGAAGATGCACAGCGCTATCTGCCCGGACTGATTTTGGTGGGAGGCTTTCTGTTTACCGCCATCTGGGAAGCAAAGAGCAGGTATGCCTATCCTTATCTGGTGCTGGCCATGCCTCATGCGGCATATGGATTTATGGTAAGCCGGGATAGATTAGTCGCTTTCATGCGATCGGCAAAGCGGCGTATACAGAAGGACCATTGTATACAATAAAATCACTGTACACGCCAGAAGCTTTGCATGCAATAAGTGTAAGATCCCCGCAATACCCCGGATGACAGGTGGGCGGCTGTGTATTGCTGTGGGAATTAAATAAAAAGGAGAAAAGAAATGGACGTAAAAGAGCAGATTACGAAAGCGGTGGAGAAGATTACAAAGGACAAGGGGCTTCAGGAACAGTTTCAGAAGGACCCCGTGAAGGCATTGGAGAATGTCCTGGGTGTAGATTTGCCGGAGGATGTGATTAACCAGGTAATCCAGGGCGTGAAGGCAAAGCTGACGGCGGATAAAGTATCCGATACGGTGGATGCCTTGAAAGGATTTTTGAAGAAATAGCAGACAGTCATAAGAAAGGCGGAATGAGGTATGGAGGGGATCCTGGAGCTGGAGCGGGAGATTTTATTATTTTTTCAGGATATGGTCAGGAATCCAGTGCTGAATCCGGTGTTGATCCTGATTACCACACTGGGAAACGGGGCGATTATATGGGTGCTGCTTTCTCTCGGCCTGATGATTCCGGACAAGACCAGGCGGGCAGGGATGACAAGTCTGCTGGCGCTGGTGGTATCGCTTCTGATTAATAATGTACTCCTGAAAAATCTGGTGGGAAGGGTGCGGCCCTATGATCTGCTGGAGGGATTGACGCCGTTGATCGGGAGACAATGGGATCCTTCCTTCCCTTCGGGCCATACCGGAAGTTCGTTTGCCGCGGCGTGGGTTTTGTACAGAGAGCTTCCGAAGCGGTTCGGGGTGCCGGCGTTGATTCTGGCAGGGCTCATCGGATTGTCGCGTCTGTATGTGGGGGTACATTATCCTACGGACGTACTCTTCGGCGTGATCAGCGGAATCGGCAGCGGATGGATCGCAATGCAGATCATGACCATCGTCATGCGCAGGAGGGATCGGTAATGCGCAGGGCGGACGGGTCTGGAAAGAGAAAAGGAGAATGGGGAAGTGGATATTCAGAATATTTTAAAGAAGGTAGATGCGCTATTTGAGGAGAATAAGGCAGAAGAGGCGGAGCGGCTTATGCTGCAGTCGGCGGAGAAGGCTGTGGAAGAGGGGGATGATGCCGTCCTGCTGCAGCTTCTGAACGAACTCATCGGCTATTATCGGGAGATCAGCCAGCCGGAGATGGTTTATCGAATATCGGCTCAGGCCATTGCTCAGGCGAAGCGGATGGGGCTGGAGGGGACGATTCCCTACGCTACGACATTACTCAATACGGCCACTGCTTACCGGGCCTGTGGGAACCTGGAAGAATCTCTGGACTACTATAATCAGGTGCAGGCGATCTATGACCGGCAGCTGCCGGCGGATCATATGCTGATGGCAGGCTTGAAAAATAATATCAGTCTTCTGTATCAGGAAATGGGAAATTATGCCCAGGCAAAGGAGCGGCAGCTGGAAGCGCTGGCCATTGCGGAGAAAAACGGGGCGGCCTATGAGTGCGCAGTGACATATGCAAATCTGGCGGGGACCTGTATGCAGTTGGGAGAGCGGGAAGCTGCTTATGCATTTGCCATGAAATCTGCAGAAATATTCAGGCAGGAGCATGTGGCAGACAGCCATTTCGCGGCGGCGTTATCCACTCTTGGCGCCTGCTGCTATCATGAAGGGGATTTTGTAAAAGCCAGGGACTACTATGCAGAGGCCATGGAGACAGTGGAGAAATCTCTGGGGCGGAATGCCTATTATGAAAGATTGCGGGAAAATTTCCGGACCTGCGAGAGAGAGGCGGCACAGGCGGAAGAGAAAAGCGGATGTGCGGAGCCGGCAGGACAGCAGGAGCGTGTGGCAGGGAACCAGGAAACTGGTCTGGGAATGCGGCTGGCACGGAAATATTATGAAACATACGGAAAGACGATGATAGAAAGGCAATTTCCGGAATATACAGGCAGAATTGCAGTGGGACTTGCCGGAAGAGGGTCGGATTGCTTCGGTTATGATGATGCGGCTTCCCGAGATCATGACTGGGGACCGGATTTCTGTATGTGGGTTACGGATGATGTTTATGAGGAAATCGGAACGGCGCTGCAGGAGGCTTATGAGACGCTTCCCCGGGAGATGGACGGTTATAGCCGGGCAACCCATGTAAATGGGAGAAACAGACGGGGCGTTATCCGGATTTCCGATTTTTACCGGGAGCTCACAGGGGCGGAAAAGTATGAGGAAATCGACTGGCGCAGTACAGTAGAAGCGTCTCTGGCGGCTGTTGTCAATGGAGAGATATTCCGGGATGAGGAGGGAATCTTCACTGCTTTCAGAGAACAATTGAAAAAGGGCTATCCGGAGGAGATACGATATCTGAAGCTGGCGGAGAGCGCGGCCCGTTTTGCTCAGACGTTGCAGTACAATTATCCCAGAATGTCCGGCAGGGGAGATGGACTGACGGCCCATATGATGCTGTGGGAGGGCATAAAGGAGGCCATGAAGCTGCAGCATTATATAGAAGGAAAGTATCCGCCCCACGACAAATGGCTGCTTCGCAGTCTGCAGGAGTCGGCGGCAGGCAGAGAGATTGCGGGGATGCTGGAGGAAATTGCGGGTGCGGCGCAGGAGAGCGGAGACGGTGCGCCGAAGCGGGTGGCGTCCGGCGCAAGGTCAGCGGGACCGGCGGAAGGGAAGGCGGATGTAGCGGCGTCCGGCGCAAGGTCAGCGGGACCGGCGGAAGGGAACGAGTGTGTATCAGCGTCCGGTACAGGGTTTGCGGGATCGGCGAAGCGGGAAGCGGAGGCGGCCCGGGCCATAGAGCGTCTGGCGGGATATTTTGCAGGAGAATTGTATCGGGAAGGCGCAATCAGCGATACGGATTCCTATCTGGACGCGCACAGCGAGGAGCTGGTATATAAGGCATCCCTGGCGGCAAAGAGCCGGGAAGTGCTGGCGGAAGAGATCGCCAGGCTGGAGTTCGAGGCATTTGACAAGGTGAAAAACGAGGGCGGCAGAGCCAGCTGCCAGAATGACTGGGGAACCTTTTCCATCATGAGAAAGAGCCAGTATCTGACCTGGAACAGAACGATGCTTCGGCAGTATCTCTATGATTTTTACAGAGAATATCACAGAGGACATAATCTGATCGAAGAAAAGTACGGCCGTATGATGGAGAGTACCGCACCGGAGAAATATGAGGAGATCAAGTCTCATTTTCCGGAATTGTCGGAGGAGAAGAAGGCGATTATTGAGCAGATTGTGGGGCTGCAGGTGGGCTGGATGGAGGAATTCAGCCGCCGCTATCCTGCGCTGGCCGGCAACGCAAGGTACATTCATACCTACGAGGATACGGCGGAGGATACCTCTTATGAGACGTACCTAAGAGGAGAGCTGGGGACTTATTCTGATAAAATGCTGGAATTATATGGAAGATATATTGTGGAATATGCGCGCAGTGGCAAAAATCCTGCCTATGATACTATGAGTAACAGTGTAAAAATGTATGGCTACAGCAGCGCGGAGGATGCGGAAGAAAAAATTGCCGCATGGCAGGCGGAATAACCTTCCATTTGCCCGGGAATAAAGATTGAGAAAACTGCACATTCTGTATTACGGTCATTTTGACAGGACGCTGCCTTTTTTGGAAGGCACGGCCTCTTTCAGAATGAGCGAAAAATACGAAAGGAGTGTGCGTTTATGGACTTTAACGGAAGCGGTATTACAGGCAGCGGCTACAGCGCAGGTCTGTTCTCCGATCTGCCTGTGGGCTTCGGTATGTCGCTGATCATGAACGATGCGGCCATGCAGGGATATGCGGCATTGACCGAGGCTCAGAAGGAAGCAGTCATAATGCGCTGCAAGGATGCCAGGACAAAGACACAGATGCAGGAAATTGTAGATTCTTTGGCGCCCGGGACGGACGTACAAGAAATATTGGAAGAAGAAAAGGACAGCTTTTCGTAGATAAGAAAACGGCGGATGGGTTATGTGAACCATCCGCCGTCTATTGTTATGATCTGGCCGGTCATATAGGAGGGGGCATGGGCAATGGAAAAAATCAATTCCGCGGCCTCCTGCGGCGTGCCGAACCTGTCCGCCGGAATCTCGTCCCGAAGGGCATTCCTGGCTTCCGCATCCAGTGCGGCGTTCATGTCGGTGTCGATGAAGCCGCAGGCAATGGCATTGACCTGAATATTGCTGGGGGCCAGCTCTTTTGCCAGTGCTTTGGTAAAGGCATTGACCCCGCCCTTTGACGCGGAATAAGCCACTTCCATAGAGGCCCCCTGGCTTCCCCATACCGAGGAGATATTGATGATCTTTCCGCTGTGCTTCTGAAGCATAAGGGGAATGGCGGCACGGCAGGTATAAAAGCAGGAATCCAGATTCACCGCCATAATCCGGCGCCACTGTTCGGCGCTCATCTGGGAGAGCAGGCCGAAAGAAGCGATTCCCGCATTGTTCACCAGGATGTCAAGGGTGCATAGGGAGGAAAAAATTTCGGTCACATCCTCCTCTCTTCCCATATCTGCGCGGATTGCCCGGCAGCAAATGCCATGGGCATTCTGCAGATTTTCCGCCAAACCTTCCAGAGCCGACATGGAGTCACGGCAGGTCAGCACCAGGTTATAGCCGTGGCGGGCGAAGATTTCAGCCGCCGCTTTTCCGATTCCTCTGGAAGCGCCTGTGATCAGGGCCAGCGGCCGGTTGCCGCTTCCGTTTTTCATATGGAAGAGGGGCCTTCTATAGAAGAGCGGCTTTCTATGGAAGAGGGGCTTTTCATAGAAGGTGTTTCCATAGAAGAAGGACTCTCTACGGAAGCTTTCAGATAATTGCCTACGGAGGCCACGGCATTCGCACCGTCGGCGACTGCGGTGACGATCTGCCGGATGGGCTTTTTCCGCACGTCCCCTGCCGCGAAGAGCCCTGGCATACTGGTGGCGCAGTCCTCTCCGGCCAGTATATACCCTGTCTCATCGCAGTCCGCCAGAGAACGGACCAGTTCCGTGCCGGGACGGATGCCCACGGCCACGAAGACCCCGTTCATCGTCAGGGAGGAGGTTTCGCCGGTCTTCAGATTCCGGATACGGATACCACTTACGGCGTCTTCTCCCTGGATTTCTTCTACCACATGGCTGTAGAGGATTTCTATATTGGCCAGGCTCTTTAATTCCTGCTGCAGAATCATGGCGCCCCGCAGCTCGTCCCTTCTGTGAATGAGATAGACTTTTTCGCAGAGACGGGAGAGATAGATGGCATCTTCCAGAGCTACATCTCCGCCGCCCACTACCGCTACGCTCTTGCCGCGGAAAAAGGCTCCATCACAGGTAGCGCAATAGGATACCCCTTTCCCGTTCAGCTTTTCTTCTCCGGGGACTGCCAGAGGCGCGTGGACGGCGCCTGTAGCCAGGATGATCGTTTTGGTCTCCAGATCTCCGCCATCGGTGCGGACTACTTTGCATGCCCCTTTGTCTTCGATGGACAGACAGCATGCTTCCCTGAATTCCACGCCCAGGTTATCCGCATGTTCTCTAAATTTCATACCCATGTCAAAGCCGTTGATGGCCGGCAGACCCAGATAGTTGTCCACCTCGTAGGTATTCAGCACCTGACCGCCGCTCATGGGATTTTTCTCCAGTACCAGCAAATTAAGGGCCGCCCGTTTGGCGTATACAGCGGCCGAGAGCCCGGCAGGACCTGAGCCAATGATAATTAAATCGTACATACTTTCTTCTCCGTTTTCTTAAGGATCGATATTAAGTTTAGCAGTTTTTCTGCTAAAAAGCAAGTATTCCCAATTATTTAGAATTATGAAAGAAATCAAAAGAAATTTTAAAGAAATTTTTTCCTTATCTGAGGAAAAAATTGTGCAGAATGTATAAGAACCGCATAAAATCAGGGGTTGTTGGCATTCAACAAATTTTGCGCATGGGTTGACAAAATTAAGAATCGGTGCTATATTTATTAACAGATTTAACAACTTTGTAATATGTTATAGATAATAATGTAATGATTCCGGATAAAATGATTTGATATACATACTTTCGTGCAGAGGAGAGGAGATAAAATGGTTCGTTATACGAAGAGAATGAGTGTTTGTGTGTTGACTGCAACATTGGCTTTTTCTACCATGGGGATGACGGTGAATGCGTCCAATGAGTCTATATTACCCGGCGGCGGTGTCAGCCTGGCTCTGGCCAATGGAAATAAGCTGGAGGAGGTAACAAATGATGTGCCGACGATGCCGATTGAATCCATTATAGAATGGTTCCAGGTGGAGGATAATGTGGAGGCAGAACCTACGGAAGAGGATTTGTTCCGGAATCTGGTGATTGCCCAGGTTACCAATTATGTCAACGTCAGAAGCATACCCAGCGAAGAGGGAGAGATTCTGGGAAAGCTGTATAACAATTCCGTAGGTACTTTTATTTCCGAAGAGAATGGTTGGTATCAGATCAATTCCGGTTCTGTGACCGGTTATGTAAAGGGAGAGTTCTGTGTCACCGGTGAGGAAGCTGTGGAGATTGCGAAGAGAGTGGGAAAGCGGATCGCTACGGTAACAACCCAGACATTGTTCGTACGTGAGGAGCCGAGTACCGAATGTGCCATTATAGGGATGGTGCCGGAAGCAGATGACCTGATTGTCTTGGAAGAGACCGAAGGCTGGGCTAAGGTGGATGTAGAAGAAGGTATCGGTTGGGTATCCACCGATTATGTATCGCTTCACAGCGAATTCGTGCAGGCAGAGTCCAGAGAAGAGGAGGAAAGACGTCTGGCGAAGGAGGAAGAGGAGCGTAAGAGAGCAAGAGCAGCAGCGGCGCAGAAAGCGGCACAGAATAATCAGAGCAGCCAAGGCGGCGGGTCTTCTCAGAGCAGTGAATCCTACAGCGTCAGCGGCGGCAGTGAGATGGGAGCTGCAGTTGCAGAGTACGGATTGCAGTTTGTGGGGAATCCTTATGTATACGGCGGCAGCAGCCTGACAGGCGGTACGGATTGTTCCGGATTTGTAATGAGCGTGTATGCTAACTTCGGTGTGAGCCTGCCTCATTCATCCGCTTCGGACCGCTCTCAGGGATATGGCGTTGACGGTTTGGATAATGCTCAGCCCGGCGATATTATCTGCTACTCCGGTCATGTGGGTATCTACATAGGAAACGGACAGATCGTACATGCGTCCAATGAGAGAACAGGTATTACCGTATCCAATGCAAATTATAGAAATATCCTGGCAATCAGGAGAATCTTCTAAATCAGAACATTTGAGCCGTACCCGAAAGGGTACGGCTTTTTGCGCAGGCGCATATGGAGAGGCATACAGGCACTATGCGGGCGAGTGGCGAGAAGCAGAGGAGGAATTCGTCAGGCTCGTTTATGCGCAATTCAAAAATACATGAATTGTATATAATGCCAAATTTTTATTGAGTAATCTTACAAATGTTTCTTTAAAATCGAAAATCAGATATAGTTATCCACATATGAAATGTTCCAAAACGCTTTAAAATCAACTTATGCACGGACTTGTACACAATATCCACAGCTTTTTCGCCATTTTTCGATGTCAAAAAGAGAAATACACACAAACGCATGTTTCTTGCATTTTGCACAAAAGAATGAGCTTGCGCATGTGCTGTGCTGTGTTATACAGGGCAGTAGGTCGGATTTTGGGGATGGAAATAAGGAAATAATTTGCTAAGTTGTTGCAAAAACCATTCAGAACATGATATAATGTTTGTACAGTAAATTTTCATGACAGATTATGGGAATTTAACCCGTAAGACAGTGCTCTGGGAAATGGGATCCGGGAGGGCGGCTTTCGGGAATAAACAACGGAAAGGGATGACTCGTATGAAATTTATTATCGCAGGCAGAAATTTAGAGGTAACACCGGGATTGAGGTCAGCTGTCGAGGATAAAATTGGCAAGTTGGAGAAATATTTTAATCCGGATACGGAAGTGCATGTGACTTTGAGTGTTGAGAAGGATCGCCAGAAAATTGAGGTAACCATTCCGGTGAAGGGAAATATTATCCGCTCCGAGCAGGTCAGCAACGACATGTACGTTTCCATAGACCTGGTGGAGGAGATCATCGAGAGGCAGCTGAAGAAATATAAGACCAAGATCGTGGACAAGAAGCAGGCAGCAGGAGAGTTCAGCAAGCTGTATATGGAGAATGATTACATGGACGACGAGGAGATCAGGATCGTCCGTACGAAGAAGTTCGACATCAAGCCGATGTATCCGGAAGACGCCTGTATCCAGATGGAACTTCTGGGCCACAATTTCTTTGTATTTATCAATGCGGAGACAGAGCAGGTAAATGTGGTTTACAAGAGAAAGGGAGATACTTACGGGTTGATTGAGCCGGAAGTGTAATGAGTGGAAAGAACTTCTAAGCGGCATGGCGGGAAGTGTATAGAAACGAAACAGACAGAGCCGGGGCATGTGAAAGGAAGCGTGTCCCGGTTTTTTTGCACGCGTATCATATGGCACTTACAGGACTTGCGCGTAATGTACCTGAAGTGTCTGATCACAACTGCCGAAAAGCCATGCCTGTGGGAGAACGGGATTTCGGCGGTATTTGAATTTACAGTTCCAGGAATCAGCGTTTGTTTTTCTTCATATATTTGCATTAATGGGGAAGAAATGGAGCAGAAATGGAAGAAAAACAGAGCGGACGATACGCGGGATGGATGAAAAAGGGGATTATTGCGGAGTGTATTCTGGTAGTGTTGCTTTCTGTGCTGACATGGGGAAAGCGGGAGGAAGAGGCAATGGAGAGAACGGTCGGAGATGGGATTCTTTCCATAGAAAATGATTACATAAAATGGGTGGACTTCACCGTTTCCTATGAGGCTCTTTGCAAGGCCTATGAATGGGATGTGGAAACCCATGATACAGAACATGCGGTTTCCTGGGTAGATTTGCTGGCATACACCGCGGCGAAGACAGGAGGACAGTTTGACAAAAGTGCGCTGAAGACCATGGAAAAGGCAGCTGCGAAGCTTTCGGAGGGAGAATGTACGATGGAGGAGCTGACGGAGGATTTGAAATATTATCCCTATTATAAAGAGGCTTATGATGCCGCCATAGGAGGCTTGGTAGGGGAGTATTGGGAGGCAAATGCGGATTATGAAGGAGACTCCCGCGGGACGGGAAAGGATGAGAGGGGAGCAGACAGAACCAACGTGACCGCAGCCGGACCGGATACGGCCTCCGGGGATAGGACCCTGGGACCGGATACTGTACAGGACAGCGTGCAGGGGCAGATCGAGAATGGCGCATATGTGAAAAAATATGGATTGAAGGGATATTTTCCCCTTGCCAGAGGGTTTGATTATACCCACTTTGATGATTTTGGGGTGGGGAGGAGTTATGGGTACCAGAGGAAGCATCTGGGCCATGATATGATGGGGCTGGTGGGTACACCCATTATGGCCATTGAGTCCGGGGTGGTGGAGGCCCTGGGGTGGAACCAGTATGGGGGCTGGCGGATCGGAATACGTAGCTTTGACGGGAAACGGTATTATTACTATGCGCATTTGAGGCAGAATTATCCTTACGCGGAGGGGCTGGAAGAGGGGAGCGTGGTGACGGCGGGGGATGTGATTGGGTAGTCTTGCGTTATAATAGGGCTAAATAAAGAACCTTTGACTATGAGGGCTTTATTTAGTCCTTTTTCATTTCTCCAGATTTTCTATATCTGATGAAAAGGCAGCGCTGCGGGAGGAAGTCGAATTCCTCTTTGAAATTGACCATAACGGCTTGTGCTTTGGGCACAAGGAACTGCAAGAAAGCATGAAGCCTTTACTTGCGAACATTATACCATGGTAGGAAAGGATTGTACAAGATAAATATCGGTATTTAGAAGAAAATTTGTTTTGAAATTAGCTGCTGACTTTAATGTGGCAATATTGTAACTGAAATGATTTGGGTTGTCAGTCAGCTGTTTGAGCTGGCTGACGGCACAAACCTGATAAGGTATGTGACAGACATACTGTATTCCAATAGTAGGAGGACAAGCTATGAATATGAGTACGGCGATAGGCGCAGGAAACAGAGAAGCCTACACAATTATTTTCAAGGATAAGCAGCACAAGGATTTTTATATGGATTTTCTGCCGAAATGCAGGTATCAGGATGTGTACCATAGGGCGCTGGTTTACTGTCTGGGCTTAAGCAGGGACACAAGGGCCTATGCACGGCAGATTTACGATTTTGAAACGGGAAACGTGAAGCCGGAATGCCTGCAGGCAGGCTGGCTGACCAGCGGCAGCGGAAGAATTATCCGGATGGCATTCAACCTTTACTGCAACGGGACGCCCAGTGTCTATGATTATGAGGAGGGCGAGGAGCAGTTGAAGGAATGCCGGTGTTATACAGCGGAGGATTTGTTTTGCTGTGACTATGCGGTTTATTTCTGGGAGGCGGTGAAGCTGCGCTATCCGGAGTATACGCGCAATTAATGGAAAGGATTGGAGGGACAGGATGCTTAAGATCAGGATGCAGGGGACGCTAAAGGATTTGAAATGGTTCCGGCAGCTTCTGGAAGACAGTGAAGAGATTCAGGTGAACAGGGTGTCGGAGGCCTTTGCGAACAAGGGGACGAAGCAGTTTTTCCGTATGTATGCAGAAGTGGAAAAAGCAGAGAAGCGAAAATAAGGAAGTAGAAGAGGTAAGCAGGAAGAAAAGCTTATAAGGAAAGCCGGAGGAAAATATATGTGTAGGTTATCTGAAAAAACAGCGAATGAGAACGGAAAGAGTACTGGAAGGGTTGAGAATACGGTACATAGATGCAAGGTTATCGCCGTATCGAACCAGAAAGGTGGAGTGGGAAAGACAACAACCTGCGTGAATCTGGGGATTGGGCTTGCCAGGGCGGGGGAAAAGGTCTTGCTGGTGGAGGCCGATGCCCAGGGCAGCCTTGCGGTAAGCTTAGGGATTTCGGAGCCGGACAAGCTGGATGTGACTCTGGTGAATATCCTGGAGAAGGTCATCAATGACGAGGAGACCTGGCCGGGGGAAGGCATTATCCGCCATGAGGAGGGGATTGACTTTATCCCTGCAAACATTGAACTGGCCGGACTGGAGACTGCCCTTGTGAACATCATGAGCCGGGAGACGGTGATGCGCCAGTTCCTGCAGGAAATGCGGCGGCAGTACGACTATATTTTGATAGACTGTATGCCTTCCCTGGGGATGATTACGATAAACGCCCTTGTGGCGACAGATTACGTGCTTGTCCCTGTGGAGGCCGCTTATTTGCCTGTAAAGGGCCTTCAGCAGTTGATTAAGACCATCGGCAACATACATAGGAAGCTGAACCCTTCCCTGGAGATTCTGGGGATCCTGCTGACGAAGGTTGACCGCAGGACGAATTTTGCAAGGGAGACATCCGTTAAGATCCGGGAGGTCTACGGGGAAAGGGTGCATATCTTTGAGAACTGCATCCCGCTGTCCGTGAGAGCGGCGGAGACGGCAGCCGAGGGGAAAAGCATTTACCTCCATGACCCGAAAGGTATTGTGGCAGAGGGATATCTGTCCCTGACGGAGGAGGTGCTTGCACTGACCGGATGTGCGGACAAGCCTGTGGAAGCGGAAAGCGCAGGGAACTCTGGCCTGCAGAGGGGAGGCGGGCAATGAGGGGAAGTAGCGCACAGAAAATAAAGCTTACATCCTATGATGACCTGTTCGGCGGTGACGGGCAGGCATCGGGAGAGGCTATTACAACCGTCCCGATCAGCCAGCTCCATCCTTTTCATGGACATCCGTTCCGTGTATCTGATGATGCAAAGATGCAGGAGACCGTGGACAGCGTGAAGAAATACGGGGTGCTGGTGCCGGGGATTGTCCGCCCTTACGCTGGGGGAGGCTATGAAGTTGTGGCGGGGCACAGGAGGTGGCGGGCCTGTGAACTGGCCGGGCTTACGGAAATGCCGGTCATCATCCGGAAACTGGACGACGATGAATCCACGGTAATTATGGTGGATTCCAACATCCAGAGGGAAGATCTCCTGCCCAGCGAAAAGGCAAAGGCATATCGGATGAAATATGAGGCTTTGAAACACCAGGGCAGCAGGGAAGGCGGCAGAACCATTGAGGAGATGGGGGAGACTGCCGGGGAGAGCGGAAAGACAGTCCAGAGGTATATCTGGCTGTCCCGCCTTTCAGACGGGCTGCTGGATATGGTGGACAGAAAGAAGATTGGCTTTGTGCAGGGATTGGATCTCTCTTTCCTTTCTCCAGAAGAGCAGGGGTGGGTACAGGAAATTCTGGAAAGGCAGGGAACCGGCATCAGCACTTCCCAGTCCGCAAGGCTGAAGGAGCATGGCAGAAAGGGGGAGCTTACGCCTGCACTGGCGGAGGATGTCCTGACAGAGAGGAAAGAAAAGGCACGGAAGATAACCATCAGGAAGGATGCGGTGAGAAAATATTTCAGTGACGATTACAGCAGCGAGGAGATTGAGAGGATTATCCTGGAGCTGTTGGAGGGCTGGAAGGAAAGGCAGGAGGCTGATGGGTTATCTGACTAGCGGGAACCAGATTGTGGATGCAATGGGGTCTTTGAACATAACCGGGAACATCATACCGACAATCTGGTATAAGACGATTCTGCGGGAGAACCGGAAGCCCTATCTTCTGGCTATCGCCATCCTGGCGGACATTGTATACTGGTATCGCCCTGTTGAAATGCGCAATCAGTCAACGGGGCAGATAGAGGGCTGGAAAAAGAAGTTCTCCGGGGACATCCTGCGGCAGAGTTACCAGTATTATGCTGACCTTTTCGGGGAATCGAAAAAGACTGTGAAGATGGCCATTGACAGGCTGGAAGAGCTCTGCGTGGTGAGGCGGGAGTTCAGGACGGTCAACCATGGGGAGGGGCTTGTATCAAATAATGTGATGTATCTGAAGCTGGTGCCGGAACGGCTGTATCTGCTGACTTATCCGGAGGCAGAGCCGGGCAGTGTCTGGGAAGAAAAGGCATGCCTGGCGGGTACTGGTGATGCAATGGGAGGGAGCCTCCCTGCAGAGCCGGGTGCTGCTGTGATGAGGGCAGGGGGATGGCTCCCCGCAGAATTGGATACAGGTATGGAAGAACTGGGAGGGAGTCTTCCTACAGAACCGGATAAAGGTATGGAAAAATTGGGAAGGAGCCTCTCTACAAATCCGGATATAGGTGTGGAAAAACAAGGAAGGAGCCTCTCTACAGATTCGGATATAGGTGTAGAAAAAACGGGAAGGAGTCTCCCTACAGATTTGGATACAGGTGTGGAAAAAACGGGAGGGAGCCTCCCTACAGATTCGGATAGAGGTATGGAAAAAACGGGAGGGAGCCTCCCTACAAATTCGGATACCCCTATGGAAAAATTGGGAGGGAGGGGTGTACAAAACGGGATACAGGCCCCTACAAATTTGTGGGGAGGTAGTACCGGGAATTTCCAGAGCCTATGCCCAAAAACGGAGGGAGTACCCTCCCAAAATGGAGGGACGTATACAGAGATTACTTCAGAGAATACATACAGAGATTATAATAAATCTATCATTCCATCTATCCATGAAAGCAGGGCAGGTGTGGGTGATGGGATGGAGGATGCGGATGCCTGCATGGCTCTGATTCGGCAGAACATAGAGTATGAGCACCACATGAAGTTCGACAGGCCAGATGAAAGGAGCCTGTATGAGGAACTGTATGCGGTGATCTGTGAGGGTGTCTGTGTAAGGCACCGCTCTGTCCGGGTGGGCGGGGAGGAATATCCCCATGCCCTGGTAAAGGAACGGTTCCTGAAGCTGGGTGAAGAGCATCTGCGTTATGTGATTGAGTGCATGCGGAATACTTCAACTAAGATAACGAACATCAAGGCTTACATGATTACAGCCCTTTACAATGCGCCCATGACAATGAACCATTATTATCAGCAGGAAGTCAATTATGATATGCGTGGCGGAGGGTGGCAGGATGCAGAGGCGGAGAGGGGGAAGAACCAGATGTAAGTGAGGCGGTTACTTGTGGACATAATGTCCACAAGTTGGCAGAGAGAAAATACTGGAGAATATTTGGAAGATAAAGAATGGGAGCGGTAAAAGAAATGGCTGCTTCCATTTTATGTGCGTAAATCCTGATATGGATAAACGGTTTTTCTGTCACTTGTGGACATAATGTCCACAAGTTGGCAGAGAGAAAATACTGTAGAGTATTTGACAGATAAAGAATGGGAACGGCAAAAGAAGAGATTGCTTCCGTTTTTATGTATGCAGAAGCTGATATGGATAAACTTGTTTTGCTATCACTTGTGGACATAATGTCCACAAGTTGTTTGAAGTAAATTTCCATCAGATAGAGCTGGTGACTGTAAATTATTTTTGCAAGGACATAATCCATCATAATAAAGTAAAGGGGAGATTTGGAATGGGAAAAAGAGACGAAATGCTTATTGTTGAGGAACCTTTGTATCATGATACATGGAAGCTGCTGAAAAAATATCGGGATGTGGTGTGGAGCCTGGAGCTTTCCGTACAGCAGGTGCGCAACAAGTTCGAGATTGAATATGGGAATACCATTGAGGACTTCCTGGATTCGGTCTATCTGGCGGGGGCTGATATTGCAGGGAGCGACATTGAGCACCATGCCCAGTGCATTGAGCGCAGCCACAGGATGCTGAAGCTTCTGGACAGTGCTATTGACTTGTTGCGGAATAAGCATAAGAATGGGGAGAGCTATTACTGGTTGCTTTATTATTCTTATCTTTCACCGCAGCAGTTACGGAATGTGGAGGAGATTATTGAGAAGCTGCGGCCCCATATCAGGGATATCAGTATGCGCACTTATTATAGGAAAAGACAGGAATGTATTGGAGCGCTGAGTTCTATCTTGTGGGGGTACACGTCTAAAGATAGCATGGAGGTTCTGGAGCAGTTTGTTCCGGGGGAACAGGAGACAAATTAACTGGGATAGGTGAATTATGAAGAGTCTGATGCCGGGTTTCGTATACAGAGTTTTACTGAATATGGAAGCAGAAATAACTAAGGTAATAGGTAGGGCTGATTATTTTGAGAGAGGAAAAAGTGATGAAAGATATTATTATATGGACAGTTATAAATGTTGCGGTAAACTTATCTATTGTAGCGATAGTGGCAGCGCTATTTAAAAAAGGCGTTAATCTGGGATGGAAAGAAGTGGGCTTCTCGGTGAAGCAGATGAGGCAGTGGCGCAGTCTGCGGCCATACTATGTCATGAATATTTATTATAGAGGGGAGGCGTACATATTAGTAATATCAAAAAAGGATTATAGGGAACTGCGGAAGAATGAGACGGGAAAGACTTACGTTTATATCAGGGAATTTCCAGCACGGTTCTTGAATCCGAATTTCGAGAAGTATGATTTCTCACTACGGGAAGTGGACTGGCATGAGAGGGACAGGAAAAACTGCCTGAAGACATTTCTCTTCATAGTTACTGTGTTTGAAGCTATTATTTGTATGATAGCTTTTGATATTAAGTAAAGAACTATTAGCTATGCAATATATTAAGTAACTATAAGTATAACTTGTGGACATTATGTCCACAAGTTGTAAAGCATAAAAAATGAAAAGAGAGTGGTAAGTAGTTTTATTGTGGGATATTTTTGCCATAAAAAGAGTTGAAGGTAATTTGGAATCAACTTAATAGGGAAGGGAGGATTGTATTCAGTTGGATAATGGATTATAATAAAACTTAAAAACAAGGGAGAATGAATATTATGTATTTAAAGAGGTTGACAATAAAGAATTTTAGATCATTTGATGAAGATGGAATATCGTTAATTTTTAATAAAGGTACAAATGCAATTATAGGTGAAAATAATTCTGGAAAATCATCTGTAATTGATGCTATTAGAATTGTTTATTCAACAGTAACATATAGAAAAGATATTTATTTTACAAAATTGGATTTTCATGTTTATCCAGATGGGTCAATTGCAGATTATGCACAATTTGATGTATTCTTAGAAGATGTGCCTCGAAGATTGGTAGAGATTTGGAATCCTCAGAGTCAGGGGGGCAGGGGAGGAGACTTTCACATTAGATTCCAAAAATATATTTCTCCTAAAGGTGTTGAAAAGGTTCGTTCAATATATTGGGGTTTTGGAACAGAGGGAAATCAATTATCGGCAGACACATTCGATGCAACGGAAGTTGTTTTTTTAGGTGCATTACGGGATTCCGAAAATGAAATGAAGCCATCAAAAAGCAGTCGGCTTGCGCAATTGCTTAGGAATCTGGTTCCAGAGAACGAGGTCAGGGCAGAATTAGTTCAAATTTTGGATGAAGCAAATAAGAAATTGCTGGAAAAAGAGCATATAAGAAAGACAAAAAATACAATAAATCAAAATCTTGAAAGGATTGAGCAAGAATTTTTAAACCAACAGATTGATATAGGATTAGTGGAACCTATATTTGATTCGATTGCATCCTCTTTACGCGCATGGGTAAAACCTAAGTGGGTTTTGATAAATATATCAGATCCAGCATACGGAAAAGCGCTTACATATTACCAGACACATAAGGAATCAAAGAAAATTCAAAAAGATGAAAAAGGTATTTATTTTGAAATCTCTATTTTAGATAATGAAGTAGGAATTGACGATGATGTGGCTAATAGAATTAGCCAAATAGCCAATAGCTCATTTGAACTATATCAGAATGGATTAGGGTACAATAATTTACTGTTTATGTCGGCTGTACTTGGAGATATGGCAATCGAGAAAGGTGGAGTATACCAAAATCTTTTATTAGTCGAAGAGCCAGAAGCACATTTGCACCCGCAATTACAGGAATTAGTGCATGTTTTTTTGGTAGACACAAATAAAAAAGATGAAAATATTCAAATTATATATACATCACATTCACCTACACTAGCATCGAAGATAGATATAGAAAATATTAACCTATTATATGAACATGGACATAGGAAACATTGCTTGCCATTTTCGGAAGCAAATTTGAAAGAGGAGAATAAAAAATATTTACAGAGATATCTTGATGTTACAAAGTCCCAGATGTTTTTTGCGAGAGGGATTTTGTTTGTTGAGGGGATTAGTGAGGCAATCTTGCTGCCTGCAATGGCAAAAGCTTTATATAGACCATTTGAAAAGTATGCGGTAGAATTGGTCAATGTGGATGGTGTTGCATTTGAACCTTTTGTAAATCTTTTGTCATCAGACAAAGTAAAAACCTGTTTTCCGAAAGTGTCTGTAATAACCGATGATGATAGATGCAACAAAAAAGATGATGAAAATTACATAGATAAGAATTATGATTACGATGATGTGTGTGCAGAAGTTAAACTTAACCTACAAAATGGAAAGCCCTCAGTTAGATGTAGTGACTTGGAGGCATTATGTTCTAGTGCTGGATTCAAATTTTTTACAGCCACAAAAACATTGGAGTATGCATTGTGCTGTAGTGAAAATAATGTATGCCATATGATAGAAGCATTAAAAAAGTGTTATAAGGATTTAGGGCTTAAGTTAGAGAAAAAAGTTGAGACGCTATCGGAATTGAGTGAAAAGGCTGCATGTGTGTGGTTGTTTATAAGAGCTAGAGAGAAGTGTAAGGGTACAGTTGCACAATATATTAGCCAGGTTATTATGAATCAGCATATATCAAGGGAAAAAGGGCAGCAAGTAGAGAAAGAGTTTACTATACCAGCTTATTTAAAAGATGCAATTTATAGTGTGACGGAGAACTAATATGATTATGACAGAAGAACAAGAGCAATTTCTTAAAGCAAAAGGTAAAGTGATTGTAAAAGCTTGTCCTGGAAGTGGAAAGACCTATATGGTCGCTCATAAGCTGTTAGCATATATAGATAATTGGAAAGACTATCATAAAGGTGTTGCGGTACTGTCTTTTACAAATGTTGCAAGTAAAGAAATATGTGAAAAAGCAAGAGAGATTCATGGTAGTCTTGGTGAATTGGGCTATCCGCATTTTGTAGGGACTGTGGATAGCTTTATTGATGAATTTATAGTATTGCGTTATGGGCATCTTCATACTATGGGCAAAGTACGTCCAAGAATAGCTTTATCTGATGATTGGAAAATACCATATAGATTTTGGCGTAAAGAATGTCGTAGTAGAGGCTGTGTAGATAAGATTGAGCAATTTTATTATGGGATTGATGGGAAGTTCTATAGAGGAAATGAGCCAGTGGACTGTGATTGTGGAAAAGCATGGGAGCTTCCTTGTCAGCAATACAAAAAAATGATATGGAAAAGAAATATTCTTTTTCAGAATGAAACAGCTTTATTCGCTTATGAATTGCTTAAGAAATACCCAGAAATCGCATGTGCCATAGCAGAGAGGTTCCCGATAATAATCATTGATGAAGTTCAAGACACATCGATGAATCAGATGGCAGTTTTTGAAGCTTTAGGTGAGGCTGGGATGGAGTCAATATTTTTGGTAGGAGACCCCGATCAGTCGATATATGAATGGAGAAACGCAAACCCGGAAACCTTTATTAGAATGATAGAAGATTCAAGATGGAGGAAAATTAATCTGACAGGGAATTTTAGAAGCTCTCAGAATATATGTAATGCTACTTGCTTTTTTTCTGCTAGCTTAGGAGGAATGGAAAGTAATAAAGCAATTGGGGTTTGGAAAAATGAAACAGAAAAACCGATATTGTTATTAACCAAGGAAGATTCTCAAGAAGATATATTCGGCTATTTTTTAAATAAGTGTAAAAGTATGGGCATAGAATTGTTGCCATCTAATATTGCAATTTTAACCAGAGGAAGAATATACTCTGAAACGGATATTAATGGTCTATGGAAAAGCATAGAGATAGAGCTATTTGCTAGAGCTGCATATGAATGGAAATGCGGTTCTCGAAAACGAGCATACCAAAATGTATCGAGAGCGTTATATAATCTGATTTTTAATGAAGATGTGGACGAGTACTTGATGAAAAAAATTGAAGATGAAGATACATGGAGAGAGTGTGTAATTGATATATTAATAGGTTTGCCAGATATTGAAACAGAAGTTGATGAATGGGTAAAAAGTTCATCAATGGTTTTTAGCTTAATATGTGAAAAGTACGGATATGAAACATCAAAAGAAAAAGATATAAAGGAAATTTTTAAAATAAAGCGTAGTGATAAATCAAATCCAAATTTTAAACATATACCATTGAAAAACTATTTCGAAAAGAAAACGGAGGGTCAGTATACACGTTCTTCAATTCATGGTGTGAAAGGAGAGTCTTATGATGCTGTATTATTGTATATTAAAAGTCGTACAGGAAATACAATTACGCCTAAAATGCTGATGGAGGGTTTCTTGAATCAAGAGATAATGAGACTGGCTTATGTAGCCATGACCAGAGCAAGGCGACTGCTTATGGTTGCATTGCCAGATACGATAGGGATAAGAAATTGCGCACGTTTTTCAGAAGAGATATGGACATATGTGAAATTAAAGAAATAGTTGCTTTAAAAAGGTAGTTTAGCTATTGCATATAATTGGCACGAAATTGGCACGGTTTTGCTCTTTCCCCGCAAATCTCCATATGTTAAAATGAATATGCTGAAATCTGTACCCAAAACAGAAGCGGCAGAAAACATGAGAGCTGGCTGCACTCCACACCGGAGGCAGCCATTTCTGTTTTGGAGACCAAAAACATGAAGGAGGATTAGAAGTTGAAGAAAGAGACTCAACAGCAGCACACACAGACAGAGAAAAAGAAAGCACCCTGGTACAGTAGGCTGCCCATAGCCCATGCCCTCTACGGCATATACCTGGGCTCCATGGCATTCCTTGCATCCACACTGCCCGTATTTGCCGGGGCGGACGGAGGGGACGCAGGAGGGGTAAACGTATGGACAAAGGCCAATGAGATTATGAAGGATGTGTACAGCCAGATTCTTCTCATTTCCACGGTAGCCGCCATCGTCACAGCCTCGGTGGCGCTCCTGATGATGAACTTCTCCCGCTCCGGGCGTACCGTGGACGAGAGCCGGGCGTGGCTGAAGCGCATCTGCATCACATGGGCAGTCCTGAACGGTCTGGGTTTCATCATGGCCTATGTCACCCCGTTCTTTTCGGGCGGCAAGTGGGGCGGCTGATGTGTTGGGCATATGGGACGCAGGCCACGCTTGCTGTAGAAAGGAGTGATTTCAGATGGGCATTTTAGACGGGATCGTGGAATGGATCGCAGAACAGGTGATGAACGGGCTTGATTTGGTGACAACATCGGTGCTGGGCGCTTTGGGCTGTGACATGGCGGTGTTCCTGCGCTATTTCCCCGCCGCAGGCACCATGTATCAGATATTCGTGGCCCTGGCCATCGGCATCATCCTGCTGAACTGGATATGGCAGCTGTTCAAGAACTTTGGCCTGGGGGCGGGCATTGAGGCGGAGGATCCGGTGAAGCTGAGCATCCGCTCCGTGCTGTTCATTGTACTGGCTTACTTTTCGGATGATATCGTCAATACGGTCTTGAAGATTGGCGGCACGCCCTACAACTGGATTCTGGACTCGGAGCTGCCGCCCATCAGCTTTGCCAGCTTCAGTTCGGTGGCGACAACCATCATCGGCGTGGTGGCAAATGGGGGCGTGGCACTGATTGTGCTGATCCTGGTATTGATACTGGCATGGAACTACTTGAAGCTCCTCTTCGAGGCGGCAGAGCGGTATGTATTGTTGGGAGTGCTGGTCTACACGGCGCCGGTGGTGTTCTCCATGGGGGCATCCCAGTCTACCGGGAACATCTTCAAGTCCTGGTGCCGGATGCTGGGGGGACAGATTTTCCTGCTTGTGATGAATGCCTGGTGCCTGCGGCTGTTCACTTCCATGGTGGGGACGTTCCTTGCGAATCCTCTTTCCTTATAAAAGAGGGTAGTTCTGGACTGCCGGTGTCTGTTGGATACCAGCATCTGGAAAGGGAGTTAATGGAGTGGCATTATTCAACAGACAGCTTTCAGGAAGCAGGCGGAGGTTCCATGCATGTCATTGGGGGCGGCTGTAGCTTAGGCACTTAATAACGAAACCTTGCGCATTCTGGCAAAATTCTGGCTTCCGGTTTATCCGGGTTAGGGAAAGCTTCTGGAAGCTGTAGAAGAACTGAAAACTATACTTACCTATCAGGAGGACAACAGATTATATGAAAAAATTGAAGAGACTGTTAGCGGCAGCGTTCCTTACAGTGGCGCTGTCTTTTGCTGTCTGCCAGCCCGCCTTTGCCATATCGGAGGCGGATGTGCAGGCGAAGGTGGAGGCGTCCGGCAAGGAATCCGTTACCGGGAATGTGCTGATTTGGTTCCTGTGCGCCATCGCGTTCCTGAAGGTGTCCCAGAAGGTGGACTCCTTTATGTCGGGCCTGGGGATAAACGTGGGGCATACCGGCGGAAACATGATTGCGGAGCTGATGGTGGCGGCAAGAGGATTGGGAGCAGCACGGAATGCGGCAGGCGGACATTTCGGCTTTGGCGGCGGTGGCTCCGGCGGCAGGACGGGAAGCCCCGGCAGGAACGGTGGCATGGGAAGCCCGGGCAGCCCGGGGAATGCAGGCGGGTTCCTGGCGGGCGGCCTTGCGGGAGTGGCCAGCAGGCAGGTGAAGAACGGCGCTGCCGCAGCCGTCACCTCCGCATCAGCCGGAACCGGAAAGGCCGGAGGCGGTGCTTTAGGGAAAAGGAAGGGCGGTATGCCCGGTGGGATTTCCGGCATGGTGGGCGGACAGATCTACAAGTCTTCCGTCGGCAAAGGCGGGAGCTTTGCCAATGACATCATCGGCAGGGTTGCCACTGGCAGCATCGCCGTGGACGGCACCATGGAGGGGACGCAGGCGGCAGAAGCCCTGCAGTCGTACATGGGCTACACGGCGCTGGGAGCCGGGGCGGCAAATGTGCCTGTTTTTACAGACGTGGAGATTGGCGGGGGACGGATCACCGGGACGGAGACCTCTGCAGGCCACCCGGACGGGATTGCCTTTGGGATGTACAATGCAGCCCAGTACGCTGCGCCGGAAGGGGCATATGACACGGTGCATACCGCAGACGGCGCCGCATGGTACAGGCAGTATGCCGTTGACGCCGTGGAGAAATCGCCATACATGGCTGCGGACGGCTCCATTGCCTACAATGAGTCCATTGTGAAGAAGCTGCCACCAGTACCGAAAAGAAAGGACAGGATATAGATGGGAGAAGAGAGGAACGGGATGGAGGAATTCCTGCAGAGGGGCTCCGTGGCGGCCCAGTTTGCCAGGGGAGCCGTAAAGACGGGGAAAGCGGTGTCCGGCGCGGCAAAGGGGGCGGCTGTGGGAGGCCCATACGGCGCGGCTGCAGGGGCACTGTGGGAGGGGAGGAAGAAGATCGGGAAGGCCATTGCCGCCATGGCGGCGCTCCTGCTCCTGCCCGTGGTGTTCCTGGCCATGCTTCCGGGGCTGCTGTTTGACGGCTTCCTGTCCTGGGTAAGCCCATCAGACCCGGAAACGCCCATACTGAACAGCAGCACCGCCATCACGGAGAATGCCAACAATATCACTTTTACCATAAACAGCATATTAAGCGAGGCTCTGGAGGAGACGCAGGCAGAGATGGAATCCGACTTTGCATCCTCCGGCGCGGACTGCATGGAGGTGGTGAACCCTTATGCGGCAGGCCCGGTGTACAATGCCAACCTGTTCGTGTCCCAGTACTGTGCTTTCCGGAACGATGATTATGAGAACGTCTCCATAGCGGATATGGAGAGGGTGCTGCGGGGAGGGAAGGAACACCTATATTCTTTCCAGCGGAGGGAGGAGGTGCGGGAAAGGACGGAGACGGACCCAGAGACCGGGGAGGAGGAACGGATACCGGAGAGATGGATGGTCTATACCGTCTCCTATAATGGGGAAAGTTATTTCGCAGACCAGGTGTTCCGTCTGACGGAGGAGCAGAAGGCGCTGGCGGAGGACTATGCGGGGAACATGAGCCTGTTCCTGGGGGACGGGCTGCTCCAGAACCTTGCAGAGTGGGACGGGAATTCCATCCCCTCCCTGGGGGATGTGTGCTTTGTGGACGGGGCAGCGGAGGTCGTCTATTTCAACCAGCTGGATGAACGCTATGCGCCGCAGCCCTACGGCACTGACCATATCGGCGGGTACGGCTGCGGGCCTACCTGCATGGCCATGGTGGTGTCCTCGCTGACGGAGGAATACATGGAGCCTACGGAGATGGCGCAGTGGTCTTATGAGAACGGCTACTGGTGCAGGGGCAGCGGCTCCTACCATGCGCTGATACCAGGCGCCGCCGCGAACTGGGGGCTGCCGGTGTCCGGCTGTACCGCATCGGAGCCCCAGAGGATATTGGATGCCCTGGCGGAAGGGAAGCTGGTGGTGGCCATCATGTCGGCGGGGCATTTCACGACGGGCGGGCATTTCATCGTGCTGCGCGGGGTGGAGGATGGGAAGGTCATGTTGGCGGACCCGGCCAGCTACAGGCGCAGCGGGCAGCTCTGGGATCTGGAGATTATATTGAAGGAGGCCAGTAGGCGTGCAGGGGCGGGCGGCCCGTTCTGGATTATCGGGTGAGGCGGCTGTAGAAAAGGTTTCCAGAACCATGTTTTGGGAAGCGATGGCCCATGTGCCTATGTCCGTGGGTGCATCCATCCTTGACGATGGAAGTAAGGCTTTTATCATATGCCGCTTCTTTGCATCCGGCTCCAGAAGCGTCCGTTCGATGTGCATTTAGGAACTGTCGGAAAATAACTGTTGCAATTTGTTTAGACAAAAGCTGGGAAATACAATGAATATTGCATTAGACTTGCAGCAGTTATTTGTAGATACTTCTTTACGCTGGCTGATGTTCCCGGCAGTTGATATAAGCAGATATGC
The DNA here is from genome assembly GCA_910584865.1 of uncultured Acetatifactor sp. Lineage (GTDB taxonomy): Bacteria > Bacillota > Clostridia > Lachnospirales > Lachnospiraceae > Acetatifactor. Next base: position 114,491 of record CAJUCE010000009.1, on the reverse strand, counting down.
CCGAATCATCTGGGCAAAGAAAGTCTGCGGAGGGAGGTGGAGCCATGCAGATATTGTGACAGGCGGGCATATTCTGCCTGATGGCCGCAGAAAAGAGAGAGAGGTAACAGATGGATAACCAGAATGACCGTGATATTTATGTCATCCCGCCGAACTTCGTGGATACGGGGACTTTCTTCGGCGGGATGTTCAAGGCGCGGAACGTGATTGAGGCGGGCATCCTCGCAGGGGGGACCGGGATTCCTGTTTTCCTTTTCCTCCCGGCAGGGCTGACGGTGCGTGTCATCGTGCTGTGCCTTACCTCGCTTCCCCTGGGGCTGTTTGCCCTGATCGGGATTTCGGGGGAGAGCCTGACATCATTCATGGCAATCTTACTGAAATACCTGCGGAACCGCCGGGTAGTGGGCGGGGATAAGGAAGAGGCGCAGGGACAGAAAGGAAAATCCCGGAGGACGAAGCCGCAGGGGGCAGGGAGCCAGGATGGAGACTGCCAGATAGATGGGAGAAAAAGCCGGCAGAAAGATGGAAGAGACAGCCCACAGAGAAATAGGCAGGGAACCGGTCGGGCAGGAGATCATCAGGAGATGTGCGGGGAAGCCCATCCGGAAAGAAGACAGGTTATTGCTAGGGGGCACACGTCCGGTAGAAATAATAGTAAAGACAGCATAGACAGAAAAAACATAAGCGGAAAAAACAGTAAAGGCAACATAGGCGGGATATCCGGATGGAGGCGTACCGGGGAAGAGGATTTCCCGGAAGAATTTGACCAGATAAAAGGGTATGAGATCCGCCAGAAGCTGCGCCCCAGCCAGGGCCGGAGAAACCATGAGGAATGGGACGGGAAACTTGACAGGACGCAAAATGGCGGCACCGAAAACCTGGGGGATAAGAGGCAGGATAGACGCAGGCAGGAAAGAGATGTACAGAAAAGCGCCGGGCAGGGGAATACTGACAGACAGGGGAAAAACCGTGGACAGGTAAAAGCTGACAGGTATGGGAAAGCCAATATACAGGTAAATGCTGAAAGATATGGGAAAACCAATAGACAGGCAGAAGTTGGCCGACAAGGAAAGCCTGGCAGACAGGCTGGCGTAGAAATGTGCCATAACGAAGGGCATAACCGCTATACGAAAGACGCTGGCAAAATGCAGAAAAAGAACGCCGGAAACCAAAACCAGGATAGGGCGAAGCGCCGGGGTTCTGCAAAAGCAAAGCATCAGCCCCAGGCTTTCCGGAACCCTTTAGCGGAATATCTCCCTATTTCCAAAGTGGAGAATGGCATGATATACACCAAAGACCACCGCTATGTGAAGGTGGTGGAGGTGGTGCCCATCAACTTCCTGCTCCGGAGCGCCCGGGAGCAGAGGGGCATCATCTACTCCTTTGTGTCCTATTTGAAGATAAGCCCGGTGAAGCTCCAGTTCAAGGTGCTGACCAGGAGGGCGGATATTGGCCGCCACATCAATACAGTGCGGCGGGAGATGGCGCAGGAGACCAACGGGCAGTGCCGGCTCATGCAGGAGGACTATCTGCAGTTCGTGCAGCAGATCAGTTCAAGGGAAGCCATTACGCGCAGGTTCTTCCTGATTTTTGAATATAAGCCATGGGATGCCAGGCGCGGCGATGAGGAGGCGGAAGCCATTTCCCAGCTGCAGGGGGCAGTCCGCACGGCGTCCAACTATCTCCGCCAGTGCGGGAATGAGGTAATCATTCCGGATAATGAGGATGAGTTTACGGTGGATGTGCTCTATAACCTGCTCTGCAGGAATGAAAGCGCAGAGAAGCCGCTCTCCCGGAAAGTGCAGGAAGTGGCGGCGGGGTACCGGAATTTTGCAGGGGACAGTTGGAGCCGGAAAGACATGGGGAATGAGTTTGGCCAGGGAGATACAGGAGAGGGTTTCAGCATGAGAGGCATGAGGGATGGTTTTAACCAGAGGGATATAAGCGATAATTCCAAACAGGGGAATGCAGAGGGTAGTTCTTTTTATGAGGGCAGCATACCGGCTGCGGAATTTTTCGCCCCGAAGTCCATTGATTTTACCCATAGCCACTATATCTGCATTGACGGGCTATATTACGCTTACCTGATGGTGCCATCGGACGGATACAGGAGCCAGGTGCCTGCAGGGTGGCTGAGCCTGATGGTGAATGCCGGGGACGGGATTGATCTGGACATATTCCTCAGCAGGCAGCCCAAAGAGCTGATCATCCAGAAGGTGGGACAGCAGCTGCGCATCAACCGCTCTAAGATTAAGGATGCCAGCGACACCAACACGGACTTTGACGATATCGACAGCGCCATCCGAAGCGGCTACTTCCTGAAGGAGGGGCTTGCCAATAACGAGGATTTCTATTACATGAACTTACTGATTACTGTCACTGCATCCACGGTGGATGACCTGGAATGGAAGGTGAACGAGATGAAGAAGCTCCTGCTGTCCCAGGACATGCGGGCCAGTTCCTGCCATTTCCGGGAGGAGCAGGCGTTCCTTTCCACGCTGCCGCTTGTCTCTATGGAAAAGAAGCTGTATGGGCGCACGAAGCGGAACCTCCTGACTGGGGGCGCTGCGGGCTGTTATCCCTTTACCAGTTATGAGATGTGCGATGACAACGGCATTCTGCTGGGAGTGAATAAATATAACAGCTCCCTGATCATTGTGGACATATTTAATTCCGCAGTTTATAAAAATGCCAACATGGCGATCCTGGGCACCAGCGGGGCGGGGAAGACCTTTACCATGCAGCTGATGGCCCTGCGGATGCGGCGGAAGGGGATTCCCATTTTCATCATTGCGCCGTTGAAAGGGCATGAGTTCCACCGGGCCTGCGCTAATGTGGGAGGGGAGTTCATCCAGGTTTCCCCGGCCAGCCCCCACTGCATCAATGTGATGGAGATAAGGCAGGTAGACCGTTCCGTGAGCGCACTCCTGGACGGGCCGGACGTCACCCTTTCCGAACTGGCGGAGAAGATCCAGCGGCTCCATATCTTTTTCAGCCTGCTGATTCCGGACATGACACATGAAGAGCGGCAGCTTCTGGACGAGGCCATGATACATACCTACAATGCAAAGGGCATCACCCACGACAATGAGTCTCTGGCAGACCCGGATTGTCCGGGAAAGTACCGTGAGATGCCGGTGCTGGGTGATTTGTATCGGGTGCTGAAGGAGTCGCCGGATACCCAGCGGCTTGCCAACATACTGAACCGGCTGGTGAACGGCTCTGCCAGTACCTTTAACCAGCAGACGAATGTCTCCCTGCAGAATAAATATACGGTGCTGGACATCTCGTCCCTGACGGGTGACCTGCTGACGGTGGGGATGTTCGTGGCTTTGGATTTCGTCTGGGACAGGGCGAAGGAGGACCGTACCGAGGAGAAGACCATCTTTATAGATGAATGCTGGCAGCTGCTTTCCGGCGCAGGCGCAACGGGCACACGGCTTGCGGGGGATTTTGTCCTGGAGATTTTCAAGACCATCCGGGGGTACGGCGGATCTGCGGTCTGCGCCAGCCAGGACTTGAACGACTTCTTTAATCTGGACGGCGGGCGGTTCGGAAAGGGTATCATCAACAACTCGAAGACGAAGATTATCCTGAACCTGGAAGATGAGGAGGCGGTGCGGGTACAGGATGCCCTGCACCTGTCGGATGCGGAGGTCATGGAGATTACCCATTTTGAGCGTGGGAACGGGCTGATCAGCACCAATAGCAATAATATCATGGTGGAGTTCAAGGCAAGCCCGCTGGAGAAAGAACTGATCACCACGGACAGGAGAGAACTGAAAGAGCTGGTGGAAAGGATGCGGCAGGGAGACGGGGCAGGGCTGGAATGAAGCTTCCTGACCTGGAAAAAACGGAACCAGAATGTTGCCAGTGTGCGCAGGATTTCGTTATTAAGCGCCCAAAGTTGTTCTAGCGGAAATCACTTCTGATGGGGTGAGAGGAGACTTGTTTTGTTTCAGTGGTGGGGAAGCGTTCATTCAGTTACAGGGTGCTGTCGCTGGCAAATTCAGGAAGCGAAGGTACATGGGCAGAACATATGGAAATCTGAAATAATGAAGATGTTGGGGTCTGGAGGGGGAGGTGATGCCATTGAGAACCAGGGCAGAGATTTATGGGAAGGAGGCTGCGGCGCTGCTTCAGGAGGTTTCCTTATATCCGGGAATCCGGGAGGGGCAGCTTAGCGCTTTCCATCCCGGAAAGGAGGGGACGGTAAACAACCTGCTTGCCCATCTGAAAAGGCAGGGGCGTATTGCTGAGGGGGAGGACGGGGGATTTTATCCTTATGGGGAGTGTCCCTGGGCGTCTGACAGCGGTATGGTGCGGGCGGTGTGGGTTCTGCTGGATTTCATGGACAGGGTGGAGTACCATTCGTCCGGGGACTTTCCGGTAAAGATTGTGTTCTTTTCCAATGGGGAGATGTATGAGATTGTCCATGTGGCGGAGGGGCAGGAGGCCCTTGTGTCCCATGCCATGAGCCGGTGCCGGGAGGATGGGAGCCGCCGTATCGTGCTGGTGGACGTGCCGGGGCAGATTCCCCTGTTGGACTTCCCTGGGATAACCGGGTTCTGTACCGTGGATCCGGCGGGGGATGTGAGCTATTACAGGAAGAGATGACAGAAATTTACCGAAGGGATGGATATAGGAATAGGCAGAAGTATGTTATCTGGATGTATGGACTACAGGGACAGACAGCAGTTCTTTACCGGGGCATGAAGTGGTTTTAGCAGGTTTCATTTTACCGTGGGATAAGGGCAGTGGACTATATATGCTGTAGCAGGGAGTGCCGCATAGGGCTGTACGAAATTTACCGAAGGTGCGGAAGAAATTATGATGATACAGGAGCTTAGCCGGAAGAATAAAGATGCTGAGAAAAACGTGAGGATTTTACCGAAGGGTATAAGGGACAGAAGCAGACGGCGCCTATAGCCAGAACCACATTTTATAAGGAAAGATTGGAGGGATATATTTTGGACAGAAAAATCATTTCACGCAGGATTGCGGATATCCAGAACAACATGCGGCGCCTGAACAGCAGCATCTGCGCCATGGATTCCGTGGACATACAGCGGTATCCGGAAAATTACGAGACCATGTCAACGGAGGCGGCGCTGCGTGCGGAGGGGATTGCCTGCCAGCTGCGGAACCTTTTGTATGCGTCCACAGGCGTGCCCCGGGCGGAGTACCTTGTGAAGGCAGCGGAAGCCCACGGCATTGAAGTGGCATATGAGGAGGGCATTTTCCGGGTGGCGCTGCCCAGGCTGCTCCCCAAAAAGAAGATGCGCCAGAGCGGGATATTCCTGCTCGACCCGCTCCATGCGGCGCTGGGGCAGTACGGGGAGGAGAACCCCCTGCCCAGGTTCCGGGGGTGCGTGGTGTGCGTGTCCCATGTGTATGACCATGAGCTGCCGGACTGGCGCATCAGGGACTACGACAACCAGCAACAGAAGCAGATCCTGGATGTGATTGCGCTTTATGTGATGGCGGACGACAGCGGCCTGCTGTGTGATGCGTACAACACCACGGAACTGGGGGACAAGGACGGCACCAACGTCTATATCATGGAGAAGAACCGCTTTGCCGGATGGCTTGCGGACAGGGAGAAACAGGTAAAATCCATATCAGATTTCTGACGGTTTTGTGGCTTTTTTACATCATGTGCCCTGAAATGGCGGGAATGCCGGAAACAGGGCGGTGACGGAAAGGCATGGCGGCTGAGTTTACCCAAGTCTTTAGCCGCCACGGTAAAAAGCGTGGAGGAGGTGGTGCGTCTGGCGGACAGGAAAGTGCTTCCCGGGCAGGGGACTTTGGCCTATCATCTGCTGGCATTGACCGCTGTGTGCGGCGAGTTCCCGGCTGGTCTGATAGGGCGTCTTCCCGGTAGTGAGAGTTACAAAAGCACGGTCATATGGATGCTGAAGAAGGAAAGGCTCCTGCGGACCTATTACCAGGACGGGCTCCGTGGCTATCGTCTGGGGAGGAGGGCGAAAAGGCTCCTGCTGGAGGAAGAACCCGGGAGGTTCGATTTCCACCTGACCGGGAAGGGGGACACGAACATGCTCAAAAGCGAGGTGCAGAGGAGGCTGCGGCTGCACCGGATTGCGGGCTCCTATGTGGCGATGGGGAATGCGGGGGTGGCGGTGTTCCGGGATGAGAAGCCCCATGTGTTTGCGGAAGGGGAGGCCAGGGCTCCCTGCCCTGAGGGTGCGGCGTTCTACAGTTCCCGGGAGGTGAAGGAGATGGGCATAGATACGGTCAAGATACGCAGCTCCCGGATGACGGGGGTGCTGCTTGCCCCGTCCGGGGTCTTCCTGGTGTACAATGGCGGGCCCTGCGGTGCGAAATGGGACTACCGGGCAGAGCAGAGGGCGCAGACTTTTTTGAAAATGGTTTTGTGCTGCCAGCGCTTTCCGGGCAGGTATGGGGGCATGGAAGTTTCAGGGCTTTTGTTCGGGGACGGGCTGGAGCCTTTCTACAGTATCCTTACGGACGGGGACAGCCAGACACGATGCTTTTTCCTGCTGGATGGGAATTATGGGCATTTTTATTACCTGACAAATGACCACCGGGGAGATGTGCTACTGAGGCTGCTGTGTGATACCGGGCGTAAGGCGGAACTTGACAGAATTTTGATGCAGGGGCTGTGTGGGAGGGATGAAGGGTTCGTTGTGGAGAATGATGCCATGGACGAAAACGGGAATCCGGTACTGTTCGGGTATTTCCTGGACATCCCCCGTATCAACCGGTTCTGCACGGCGCTACAGCTCCAGGACAGGCGGGGAACCATCATCTGCTTTGATTTCCAGAAGGAGGCGCTGGCCCATTTGTGCGGCGGGCAGGTGGAGCTGTCCGCCATCAGTTTTGAAAAATTTGAAAGGAGGTTTTTCCCATAGACAAGAGGAAATTAGTGAAGGGTCTGGTGGTTGCGCCTATAGCGGTGACAGCGATCCTGTATGTGGGCGGGTATCTGGCCCAGTTCATCGGCAACTATGCCCTGTGGAAAGAGGGCGGGGGGAGCCCGGGGGATGGCACCGCCCCCTTGATGGCATCCCCGGAGATTGCAGCCTGTTTCCAGGCGGCGCTGCGTCCGCCCCATGGCATTTACGGGATATTTATCTGTATCGGGCTTCTTGCGGTGCTGCTCCTGATGGTGATGCGGATCGGCTACAGCGATTCAGGGGAGTATGACGAGGACAGGAACTTTACCTATTCCGCCAGGGGGACTTACGGCACTTCCGGGTGGATGGGGCGCAGGGAGATGGAGGGCGTGCTTGACCTTGTGGGGGACCTGCGCCGACACCGGGGGATCGTGCTGGGGATGCTGGACAGGAAATATGTCTGCGTGCCGGAGGAGACCAGGCTCAACAGCAACCTGGCGGTGTACGGCGCCAGCGGCAGCATGAAGACACGGTCTTTCTGTATGAACCGTATCCTGCAGGGAGTTTCCAGGGGGGAGTCGCTCATCATCTGTGACCCTAAGAGTGAGCTGTATGAGAAGTCCAGCGAGTACCTACGGGACAAGGGGTATGTGGTGAAGGTGTTCAATCTGGTGAACCCGGAGAATTCGGATTCCTGGAACTGCCTTGCGGAGGTGGAGGGACAGGAATTGATGGCTCAGCTTTTTGTGGATGTCATCATCCGCAATACTAAAGGGGACAGCAAAGGGGACCATTTTTGGGACAGTGCTGAGATGAACCTCCTTAAGGCATTGGTTCTCTATGTTGACAAGGGTTATCCCGAGGAAAGCCGGAATATGGGGCAGGTGTACCAGCTGCTTACCCTGAATTCCGAGACGGCGCTGAACAGCCTGTTTGACGTGCTGCCAGCAACCCACCCGGCGAAGGCCCCTTACAGCCTGTTCAAGCAGGCATCGGACACGGTGCGAAGCGGCGTGGTAATTGGGCTGGGGAGCCGCCTGCAGGTATTCCAGTCGGAGCTGATTCGGAAGATAACGGCGCGGGATGAGATCGACCTGGAGCTGCCGGGGCAGGAGCCGTGTGCCTACTTCCTGGTGACCAGCGACCAGGACAGCACCTTTGACTTCCTGGCGTCCCTGTTCCTGTCCTTCGTGTTCATCAAGCTGGTGCGGTATGCGGATAAGAACTGCGAGGGCGGAAAGCTTTCGGTGCCGGTCCATGTGCTGGGGGAGGAGCTGACCGCCTGCGGCACCATCCCTGATTTGTCCCGGCGCCTGAGCGTGATCCGTTCCCGGAACATCTCCATGTCCTGCGTGTTCCAGAACCTTGCGGGGCTGCAGAACCGGTATCCGCAGAACCTCTGGCAGGAGATACTGGGGAATGCGGACGTGCAGCTTTTCCTGGGGTGTACGGATCCGCTGACAGCAGAATTCGTTTCCTCCCGGACCGGGCTTGCCAGCGTGGCGGTCTCCAGCAGGTCGAAGCAGCTGGGGACGTGGCGGATCTCCAACTATACGCCGGAGTTCCGGGAGACCAGTGGCGTAGGGAAGCGGCCTGTGCTGACTCCGGACGAGGTGCTGCGGCTGCCTATCGACAAGGCGCTGGTCATTATCCGGGGAAAAAAGGCGCTGAAAGTGGACAAGATGGACTACTCGAAGCATCCGGATTATCCACTGCTGCGTTCCTGCAAGGCATCTGCCCATGTGCCGGAGTGGCGGCGGATGGAGTTGGAGGCAGAGGGGGAGAAAGCAGGGGCACAGAAAGCAGAGCCACAGAAGAAAACGGAGACACAGAACCGGACGGGGGCACAGAAGACAGCAGCACAGAAGGCAACAGTGCAGAAAGGTGCAGTGCCGCAGAAGAACAAGGTACAGAATGCCAGGGAGGAAAAAGCAGTTACACAGAAAGCGGAGGCCGGGCAGGTTCTGCTTAAGAGTGGAACAGGGACAGTGCCACAGGATTCAGGAAAGGAGGCAAAGGCGGCGCCCAGAACAGAATCAAAAGCAGCACCCAAAGAACCGGCTAAGAATACTGCAAAACAGACAGTGGAGAAAAAGGCATCAGGGGATGCAGTTACAAAGAATGCAATTCCAGAGGGTGCAGCGCCAGAGAAGGTGAGCAGAACTACAAGCAAGCCGAAACCAAAGACAGAGCCAGGCGTAAAAACAGGATCAGCACAGCCCGCCGGGGTAGTGCTTACGGATAAGGATTCTATTATGTTGTAGGCATTTGAGGATACCGGAGAGAAATGACATGTCCGGCAAGGGACTGGTTCAGGGAGCATATGGACTTCGGCCGACAAAGGTGTTGCTTAAAAATACAGTCTTGTGGAAGACAGCAGTATCCTGATTCCAGGCTACTGGCATCAGGAGATGACAGAAATGGCAGGTAAAACTAAAATCAATCATTTCAATGAAAGAGAGGCAGATATATGGGCAGAAAAAAGGAAATAGTGGAAGTGAATGAGCTGGCTGTTGAAGCCCCCGGTGTTGATGATGCTTTTATGGAAGACACAGCACAGGAGGAAGAGTTTGATGGCAGGAAAGAGGGGCTGGATCCTGAAATGGAATCTGGCGGAGAAGAGCCCGGGGATGTGGCTGATGATGCAGACAATTCCGAGGAAGATACTCTGGCAGATTTTATGGAAGAGGAAGATGCCCTGGTGGAATCCGCAGAAGATGGGGAGGAAATGCCTGAAGGAGGGCAGATGGAGGAATCCAGGGAGCATCAGGATGCGGACGGAGAGGATATCTGTGAAAACGGGGAAGAGGGAGAGGTGGCTGTGACAGACGAGGCCAGCGGCCTGGCAGAAAATGCCACAGAGCCAGGAGATGTCCCTGCGGAGATAGCTGCCGAAGGACCTGCCCCGGCAAAACCTAAGCGTAGTTCCCGGAAAAAGAAAGCAGTATCCGAGAAAGCAGAAAATGAAGCGGAGACCACAGGGGAGCAGGGCGATGCGGAGATAGGGGTACAGCCAGAGGTGGAGGTACAGCCGGAGACAGTACCGGAAGAGGGGTTGCTGGAGGAGGCACTGCTGTCGGCAGAAGAAAGCGATTCGGAGATGGAGGAAGACTTTCTGGATATGGATGCAGATAATGGCAGTGCATTGACTTTGGATTCAGAGGACCCGGAAGATGCGGATGGATGGGACGAAGTATACGGTGAAGCGGAAGAGGAAAGCGCAGCGGGAACTGCAGAGGAGGTCTTAGAGGAAACTGTAGAAATTGCAGAGGAAACTTCGGCTGTATCAAGAAGGGAAGCCCAGCCCGGCACTGTTTCGGAAAGAAGGCCGGCGGATTCAGCACCCCGTCGTGCCGTTGGAGGAAAAAGGGCGGAGGCACCCGTACTGACGCTGGAAGCCCGTGGGGAAGTGGAGACAGAAGAGAGCCGGGAGGATGTGATCTGGCATGAGATCCACAATGCCTACCGTACCAGACGGAGCCTGACCGGGCAGCTGGGCGGCATAGAGCAGACGGACAACGGCAAGACCATCGCCATCGTGGACTATAAGGGGTTCCGGATCGTCATTCCCCTGAAGGAGATGATGATCAACGTGGGGCACAGCCCCTCCGGGCAGGAGTATGCGGAGCTGATGCTGCGGCAGAACAAGATCCTGGGGAACATGCTGGGGGCGGAGATCGACTTCATTGTGAAGGGCATCGACTCCAAAGCCAGGAGCGTGGTGGCCAGCCGCAGGGAGGCCATGCTGAAAAAACGCCAGATCTTCTATCTGGATACGGATGCCTCGGGGATGTACCGTGTCCATGAGGGGCGCATCGTGCAGGCCCGTGTCATCGCGGTGGCGGAGAAGGTGCTGCGGGTGGAGGTCTTCGGGGTGGAATGCTCCATCATGGCCCGCGACCTTGCATGGGACTGGATTGGGGATGCCCATGAGCGGTTCTCCGTGGGAGACCAGGTGCTGGTGAGGGTGCTGAGTGTGCGCAGGGACGGCCTGGAGGAGATCGCGGTCAAGGCGGACATCAAGAGCGTGTCCCAGAACACGAGCCATGACAACCTGAAAAAATGCCGCATCCAGAGCAAGTATGCGGGGAAGGTGACGGACGTACATAAAGGCGTGGTGTATATCCGCCTGTCCAACGGTGTCAATGCGGTGGCGCACTCCTGCTATGATTACCGGATGCCCGGGAAGAAAGACGACGTGAGCTTTGCGGTGACACGGCTGGATGAAGAGCGCGGGGTGGCTGTGGGGATAATCACCCGCGTGATTCGAAGAAATTTATAAATGATAAAACGATAAAATGCAAATATATTTAAGGAAAAAGCGGATAAAATAAACGAACTTGAAATGGAAAGTACAGGTTCCTCTCTGGGGCTCCTGTACTTTCCAGATATCTCTTGAAAGAATCAGCCCCGCCTAATGCTGTTTCCGGTAATCGGAAAAATGGTACAGCTTTGCCTTATCCAATATTTTCTGCCAGTCCATCAGGTCTTTCAGGACACGCAGGACATAAACCTCCTCGCTTTCCTGATTGATGATGTAAAAAATGAGATATGACTTATAAACCTTTTTATGTATGGTGTATCCGCGGTACCTGATTCCGGAATCGGAGAATTTCAGGGGAAAGTCTCCCAGGTTCCTTACTTCCCGGTCCAGGTTATGGTACAGGCGCTCCGCCGCATCCGGATTGCATAGCTCCATATGGATATAACGGACCAGGCTGAAGATGTCATCTATTGCTTCATCGGTAACAAGTACCTTATAATTCATGCTTCATTCTTTCCCGTATGATCCGGAACGCTTCATCTGCGGTATGAACCCTGCCGGCCTCCATATCATCAATTCCTTTGTCGAGATAAGAAAACAGAGTCTCCATGGCGTCTTTTTCAGTTGCCAGGTCTGTTGTATTCTGTACTACAGCTTCCATGTTTCTGTCCCCTTTCCTGTGTCTTGTGTCTATTATATCCGATTCTGTGTGAAAAGTATACCCTTAAATTCCTGAAAGCATATTCCTGGGAAAAGGCTTTATGGACTATGCTTTTCATTGGAAATAGCTTATACTGTAATAATAGAAATCTACGATGGATGAGAAAAGGAGGAGATGAGGCATCATGGAAAGAAGCCGGAGCGTGGAAGACAGGGTCAGGGAATGGCTGGGTGAGAACGGATACGATTATGAGGTGAGGACATACCAGCCAGGAGAGGATTCAGGGGAGTATGAGGCAAGGGATAAGGAGACCATATCCGTCCCGTCTTCCGTAGGGGATGTGGAGGCATTCATGAAACAGTTTGTGGAATCCTTTGAACAGGCACATGAGATTACTGTCCTGAAGAAAAGGGCCGAAGGGAGCCAATAAATTCGGCCAGACAGAAATCAGGATGATGAAAAGCAGGGAGACAAGATATAGATATTATTCTGTTGACCAATACTATATATTGTGCTAGACTGTACCTGTGATTGATTTTTGTGCGTATTTCGGATGGCTGTGTCCGAGCAGCGGCCGCAAGGGCTGCATTGCACACGCTGTTAAGGTTGTATGTATGCGTTGACGGCATATTTATGCGCTTATGAGAGTGCTCTGCCGTTTTTAGCAGCTATGGACTGAAATTACTAGAATAGTTTGGAATTAGCAGGAATGGCTTTGGCTCATGGGAGACCATGGGCGCCAGGGGACTGGAGAGGAGCTGTTCCTGCTTTTTTGTGCAAAAAATCGAGGAAAGGATGGTGAAAAAAGAATGGCAAGATTGAAGTGGCTGGAGGAATACTGCAACAAATGCGGGAACCAGCTGAACAGTTGGGATGCCCGACTGTCAAAGACACTTGCGTACAGGTACCCATGCTGTGAATCCTGCATAGCCGCTGAGTACGACATGACAGCTGAGGAACTGCGGGACCGCATGGAGGACTATTTCGGGATACGCCCCTGCCTGGGGATATAGCCGCGTGAATCCGGACAGTGGCAGGGCATTTTCGGATGCTTAACCACATGGAAATATTCGGCCCTGCATGGAACTGTAAATGTAAGCAGAGAGAGGAGAGTGTGGGATGGAAGAAAAACTAAATTTTGAGCGGAACCTGTTGACTAAGGGGCTCCTGGCGGCAGGCTACACAGTGGAGAACCATCCAGATTATGTCGAAGTACAGCATTATTGCGGGATGGGGAAGAGTCTTGACAATTTCGATGGGGGCTTCACCTTTAAGCGGCGGTGGATATGGGACCAGACCTTTAAAACGCCCTGCGGGCTACAGTGCAAGGGGCGCCAGTGCCACAGCAGCCTGTGCTATATGGGCATCAGATGGACCTTTGAAAACGACATGGCCACAGTGTGCTGCCCATATGAGAAAGCCGGCTGCAGGATGAAGCATGAGTACCTCCAGAAGAACAAGGCAATCCGCTTCTGGTGCGAGGTGCATATGACGGCAGAGGAATACCGCTACGAGGGGAGCGTGGAGCAGCTGGAGAAGCTCCATGAAAAGGAGATTCGGGAAAAAGAAATGAAATTCAGCCTGGAGAGGGGCGGCCGCGTCTGCAGGGAGCACATGATTTTCGACAGGGACACCCAGGAATGGCAGATGTGCTATGACCCTTACCGCTGTGGACAGAGGCAGTGCTGTGGGCTGTGTCCAATATTGGGGCACGAGCTGGACGAAAAGAAAGGAAATGTATTCTATGACGTGAAGATAAGGCGCCAGCGGAGCGACCTGGACGGGACGCTGTTCGAGGGGCAGGTGGACACCAACATCACCCGCGGCCGGAAGCTGTTCTCCCATCCTGTGAGCATGGACATCTGCAGGGTCTGCGCGAAGCTGTGCCGGGACAAGATAGAGTGGAAGGTCAGGATGGAGTATTTCAGCGAGCTGTTCCATGCCGAACGCTATGGGAAAGAATTCACCGTCGAGGTGCTGGACATCCGGGCAGAGCGCAGGGAGTCCCGTGACCTGATGCAGGATTTGGAGGATATCCGCAGCGGAATCCGGGTGGTGCATGCCTCCGACATGGAGAAGCTGGAGGCAAAGGTGAAAAAGGAACGGAGGGAAAAGGCCCACGAGGCGGCGGTGAAGCGCCTGGAGAAGAAGCTCCTAAAAGAGGGGTATGGAAGCCTGAAGGAGTTCAGCCTGGATAAACGCCATGCGAACAGATGGCTGGGAGAGGAGCGGATCGCGCAGCTGGAGCAAAAGCGGCAGGAGATGGAGAAAGAGGAAAGGGAGCAGCCCGTACAGATCAGCCTGTCGGGTTTGGGCGGAGAAGAGGCTGGAGGGGCGTGACATGCGATGCAGGATTTTTGGATTAGTATAAATGCCTTATCCGCATCTTTTCAAATATAAATCCCCATTATATAATGGAGATGTGAAAAGATGTAGATAAAAAATCCATTGGGGGTGCGCCTTTTATCAGAAGCATAGGGATTGCTTCTGATAAGTTATACTATAGGAAGCAAGTGCAGCTTCCTATAGTCAATCGGCTAAAGGTAACTGGAAGTTTTCATAGGTTATATTATAAGAATCTTCGTATTATATCTGCCTGACAGGGAAAAGGAGGTGGTCAAGATTATGATGAATTTGTTTGATGAAGAACAGATAATGAAATCATTTATCAAAAGCGAAAGACACGATGCAGACCGAGAAACTGCAGAAAGGATGATAAAAATGGAAAAACTGTCGCTTGATGAAATTGCGCTGTGTCTTCCCTCATTATCATTAGACGAATTAAGGGAACTGGAAGCTGAGGTTATGCAGCTGGCGTAGCCAGCCATATCAATCAAAATCAGATATAGCAGCGATAGGGCATATAGCAGATGAAAACTATATGTCCTATTTACCTGCCATTGCCTAATTCCTGATTGAATGATACCAGTCCATCAGGAAACAGAGGTAGTCTTCCCCGGGCTCTTCCGCAACCTGACTGAGGTCCACACTGCGGATATCCGCAAGGTTCGGGGCCTTCCCGAGAATCTGGTTCAATTCTCCCTGGCGGAACCGGATGAGCAGGCCTGCGGCAGAGCCTGCATGCAGCAGAAAGAAAGGAAAGTACAGCTTAAAGAGACGCATCCAGGGCATGCTGTTTACAGTAGGAAAACAGATGCCGGAGGTGCGGCACAGGACAGGAGGAGAAGACTTTGGGTGTAAAAGAAAACGTTATAACAAAATACATGGGTCAGAAACATATCTTTGCCGACCTGCTCAACTATTATATACATGGCGGCAGACAGGTTATAGGCCCGCACAGCCTGGAGGAGCTGGATATCTGTGAGGCGGAAGCCCTCTATGGAGGACAGGACGGGGACGGCCAGCTGGCGCAGGGGACAGGCGGCGTGATGGAGTCGCTGATTGCCATGACGGACGGGCGCGCGGCGTATCTGCTCTTGGCAGTAGAGGCACAGCCGGATATCTATGATGTGATGCTGGCAGAGAATATGGTATACGATGCTTTCCAGTATGCAGAACAGGTGTCCGGTGCTGCGGTTTCCTACAGGTGTTCCGATGATTGCAGGGGAGCCGATGGGGATGGGTACCTATCGGGTTTCATGAAGCAGGGCAGGATACTGCCTGTAGTGACACTGGTGGTGTATCTTTCTGCTAGGGAATGGGACGGGCCGATGTCCCTCCATGAGGTGTTCGGGGAGCAGGATGCCAGGATCCTTGCGCTGGTGCCGGATTATAAAGTCAACCTGGTTGCCCCGGCATCCATAAAGGACAGCGACTTTGAAAAATTCCATACATCCCTGAAAGAGGTGCTGTCATTCATCAAGTATTCACAGGATACCGACAGGCTTTGGAAAGCCGTGGAGGCAGACGAAGGGTTCCGGCACCTGGGGCGGGCAGAGGCAGACGTACTGAACGCATACGCAGGTGTAAATCTGGATATGGAAAAAGACAAGGAGGCGATTAATGTATGTTTGGCTCTGGAGGAAATGAAACGGAGGGCAGCGGAGAAAGCGAGGGGGAAGGAACGCGTTGCAGCAGAGGAAAACAGGATTTCCACTTTGATGAAGAACGTCTAAAACCTTATGGAAAAGGCAGGATGGTCTGCTGAGAATTCCATGGATGTATTGGATGTTTCCGAGGGGGACAGGAAAAAGCTCCAGCCGCCTATCAGATAAGCGTGCATTTTGGGGTGCAGATTTTATGAGCAAAAAAGGGAGCAAAGGGAAGCCAGCCAGATGCCGGAGAAAGGCATTCTGGCTGGCTTCCTGTCCGGGCAGGCATTTCCACAGCCATGGGCGCCTGCTGCCATTACCATTTTTGGCGTTCCGCTGGATCCGGACAGCACACAGCTGTAAATCAACGGGAAGGAGAGCGGCATGGAAGAAAAACAAAAATTCAAACAGAACCTGCTGACCCGGGGGCTCCTGGCTGCAGGCTACACGGTGGAGGACCATCCGCATTACACCGTGCTGAAAGACAACTATGGGGGTGGGAAGAGTATGGACAATTACCATGGCGGATTCACCTTTGAGCGGAAGTGGATCCGTGAACAGACATTCAGGACATGCTGCGGGCTGCTGTGCAAGGGGCGGCAGTGCCAGAGCGGCCTAAGCTGCAGGGACATCAGCTGGACATTTGAAAATGACAGGGCTACAGTCTGCTGCCCTTATGAGAAGCCCGACTGCAGTTTCCGGCACAGGTATCTCCAGAGGAACCCGTCAACCCGTTTCTGGTGCGAGGTGCACATGACAGCAGAGGAGTACCGCTATGAGGGGAGCGTGGAGGAGCTGCAGAAGCTCCATGAAGAGGAAATCCAGGAGAAAGGGATGGAATTTAGCCGGCAGAGGGGCGGCCGTGTCTGCAGGGAACATATGATTTTCGACAGGGACACCCAGGAATGGCAGATGCATTATGACCCATACCGATGCGGCGAGAGGCGATGCGGCGGCCTGTGTCCAATCCTAGGGCATGAGTTGGACGAGAAGAAAGGAAATGTCTTCTATGACCTGAAGATAAGGTGCCAGCGGAGCGACCTGGACGGGACGCTGTTCGAGGGACAGGTGGACACCAGCATCATCCGTGGGCGGAAGCTGTTCTCCCATCCGGTGAGCATGGACATCTGCAGGGTCTGCGTGAAGCTGTGCCAGGAAAGGATAGGGCGGGATGTCAGGCTGGAGTATTCCCGCCAGCTGTCCAATGCCGAATACTATGGAAAGGAATTTTCAGTCGAGGTGCTGGACATCCGGGCAGAGCGCAGGGAGTCCCGTGACCTGGTGCAGGACCTGGAGGACATCCGCAGCGGCATCCAGGTGGTGCATGCATCCGACATGGAGAAGTTGGAGGAAAACGCAAAAAAGGAAAGAAGGGAAAAGACACAGGAGGCGGCAATAAAGCGCCTGGAGAAGAAGCTCCTGAAAGATGGGTATGGGAGCCTGAAAGAATTCAGCCTGGACAAGCGCCATGCGGACAGGTGGCTGGGAAAGGAGCGGATTGCCCAGCTGGAGCAAAAGCGGCAGGAGAGGGAGAAAGAGGAGAGGGAGCAGCCCGTCCAGATCAGCCTGTCGGATCTGGAGGGAAAGGAGGCAGAAAGGGCGTGACATGTAGTTTTAGATGCTATTAGATATTAGCACACCAAAACATAAAGCACTATATATTGTGTTTAAACATTGACAGACTCAATATATTGTGCTAAACTGTCCTTGTAATTGATTTTTGTGCGTATCCCACATGGGATTCCGGATAATCCACCCGGAGAGCGGACATACATCCGCATTGCACACGCTGTCAAGTTTGTATCCATGTGCCAGTAGTACCACTCTGCCCTTTGGGCGGCGGGCTGCTGGCTTTCTTATTCGGTACGGAGTCCGTGCATAAACCAGAAGCTATCACAAAACGGCAGGGATGCCGCATATGGCAGGAATGGACCGGGTCCACGGGAAGCCGTGGACAACAGGCTTTTCGTCCGGTTCTGTCCCTGCCCTTTTTTGCGTGCGGCAATCCGGACAGCCATGCAGGCATGCCCGGAGGCAGAAGCAACCGTGATTCCCTGCGGCATACGTAGCGGACACAAAGAAACCGCCCAAACGCCCACAGTGGCTTTGAGGAATAAAAAAGAAAGGAAGGCAGAAAGAATGAGCAGAAACAGCAGGAACACGAACAGGAGTACCAGCAGGAGCCGGCAGACAAGGGCTTTGCTGTCCCCGGAAAGGGCAGCAGCAAGGTTCCCTGCCAGGGAAGCTGTCTGCAGGAAAGCGGGCATGGAAGCCGATCTGAGGCACCGCAGCCACTATGCCGCAGTAGGCACCGCCTCCCTCCCCCGCAGGGCCGGAAGGAGGTACTGACCTATGGCAGAGACCACACAGGAGAGGAAAAGGTACAGCCCCCTTGTGCTGACAGAAACGGAAAGCCTGTCCCGGGAGCAGTGGCTGGAATACCGCCGTTTAGGGATCGGCGGCAGCGATGTGGCGGCCCTCATGGGCATCTCCCCTTTCCGCACGGCAAGGGACGTCTACTATGACAAGCTGGGCATAGCGGAAGTGGAAGGATACGAGGGAAACTGGGTGGCCATGGAGATGGGGAACCTGCTGGAAGGCCTGGTGGCGGAAATCTTCCGGCGCAAGACCGGCTTTGAGGTCTACCAGGTCAAAAAGATGTTCCAGCACCCCGTCCACCGCTTCATGCTGGCTGACGTGGACAGCTTCATCACCATGCCGGACGGCACGAGGGCCATCCTGGAGATCAAGACAACCAACTACAACGCAAAAGACCACTGGTGGAGGGATGGAAAAGAAATTGTTCCGCCCTACTACGAGGCCCAGGGACGTCACTACATGGCAGTGACGGACATTGACCGGGTATTCTTCTGCTGCCTCTACGGCAACACGGAGGATGAGGCCGTCATCCGGGAGATCCGCAGGGATGCCGTCTATGAGGAGGAGATGATATTCCTGGAGCGGCAGTTCTGGGAGGGGCATGTGCAGAAAAAAGTGCCGCCGCCCTACCTGGAGGACGGGGACGTGATCCTGGAGAGCATCAGCCGGCACTGCGGCCCGGCAGACACAAAGCTGCCCGCAGTCTCCCTGAAGGGGCAGATGGCATCCAATCTGATGCGCTACGTCCAGCTCCAGGAGGAAAAGAAGGATGCGGAGAAGTTCACAAAGAAGCTGAAGGATGAACTCCAGAGGCTGCAGGCCATACTGGCTGCGGAGATGGGGAGGGGCTGCACTGCAGTCTGCGACAGGGACGGGAAGCGTTATACCGTGACCTATAACCCCGTCCGTAAGCCCATGGTTGACAAGGATAGCCTGATGAGGCTGAAGCTCCTGCACCCGGAGATCTACGGGCAGTTCGTCACCGTATCGGAATCCCGGAGGTTCTATGTGAAAGCCAGCGACATTGTGGAAGCCGGAGGCGAGGCCGCATGAAGCAGGAACACGAGGATGGGGACGGCGCAGAACAGGCGCCGGGAGGAGCCATGGAAAGTCCAGGGCGGCAAAAAGGCCAATAAAACGGAAAGACAGGAGACAGAAATGCGTGAAATCAGAAAAGGCATATGTGCCGCAGGGGCAGCTTCCCTGCTGCTGGCGGCATTGAAGCTGGCGGGGATAGCCGGATGGGGGTGGATCGTGGTATTCGCCCCTCTGATTGGTGCCCTGCTGGCAGGAACCATCATAATGATCAGCGGGACACGCTGACCCAATGACACAAGGAGGTAAGAAAATGGGCTATATAGGGAAATATGAGAGCACCATCTTTTCCAACCCGGCGAACAGGTACTGCATCGTGTCGGTCAAGACATCCGACACATCCGTCCCGGCACAGGCCAGGGACAGGAGGCGCTACCGGGACCACCTGATCCGCTTCACCGCCGTGGGCTACAACATCCCCATGACGGACGCAGTGGAGCTGGAGCTGGAAGGGGAATGGGTGGACAGCAGGTACGGCCTGCAGCTTCAGGTGGAGCAGTGCCGTGAGATCGTGCAGAAGACAGAGGAAGGGGTGCTTGCCTACCTGGGCTCCGGGCTGATAAAGGGCATCGGGGAGAAGACCGCCGCCCAGATTGTGGCCCGGTTCGGCGTGGGCACCCTGGACATTCTGGAAAAGGCTCCGGAGCGGCTGCTGGAGATCCGGGGCATCACAGAGAACAGACTCCAGGACATCAAAGCATCCTATCAGGAGAGCAGGATGCTCCGGGACATCATGGCGCTCCTGGCCCCTTTTAAGCTGACGCCAAAAACAGCGCAGAAGATTTATGAGCACTTCGGCCCTGCCTGCCTGGACATCCTGCGGAAGAGCCCCTTTGAGCTCTGCCGGATGCCGGGGTTCGGGTTCCGGCGGGTGGATGCCATCGTGCAGAAGACGGAAAGCAGGCCCCACGACCCCATGCGCATAACGGGCGCCCTCCACTGTGCGCTGACGGAGGCGAAAGGGAACGGCGGCCACCTCTATCTTGAAAAAGAGGAACTGTACAAGGAGGCTTTGCGGCTCCTGAATGAGATGGCCCCTCTGCCTGCGATGCGCGTCCGGGAAAGTGAGGTGGACAAAGCGCTGGAGGAAATGATACTGGGCGGCAAGGCAGTCTCCGCAAAAGGGTGCATCTACACCCCTGCGGCATTCACCCAGGAGAATGACACTGCCCGTGAGATTGCAAAGCGTCTGGCAGGGAACCTCCCCATGGAGGGGAGCCTGGATGCCGTGCTTGCATCGGTAAAAAAGGAGCTGGGGCTGCAGACTGCGGCAAAGCAGGAGGCGGCAGTGCGGACGGCTTTCCAGTACAACTTATCTATCATCACCGGCTCCCCCGGAACGGGCAAGACCACGGTGCTGAAAGTAATCCTTGCGGCTTACCGGAAGCTGTTCCCCAAAAAGAAGATATCCCTGATGGCGCCCACCGGGCGTGCCAGCCGCCGCATGGCGGAGAGCACGGGCTTTCTGGAAGCCTGCACCCTCCACAGCGGCCTCAGGCTTGTGGGAGAGGAAGACGGGGGAAGGCTGCAGAAGGATGCCGCTGCACTGGACGCAGACCTGGTCATAGTGGACGAGTTCTCCATGGTGGACATGTGGCTTGCCAGCAGGTTCTTCACCTCTTTGAAGGAGGATGCAAAGGTGGTGCTGGTGGGAGACCCTGACCAGCTGCCCAGCGTGGGGGCGGGGAACGTGTTCAGGGAGCTGATACAGTGCGGGCTTGTGCCGGTGACGGTGCTGGACATCATCTTCCGCCAGGCAGAGGACAGCCTCATCGCCCACAATGCCAGGTTCATCAACGAGGGGGACACAAAGCTCTACTATGGGGAGGACTTCCAGTTCCTGCCCTGTGAGAGCCAGGAGGCGGCGGCAGCGGCCATCATGGAAAGGTACTGCAGCGAGATCCGGGAGAACGGCATCGAGCATGTGCAGATACTCTCCCCTTTCCGGACGGACGGGGCGGTGTCCGCGGACAGCCTCAACGCCGCCATACGAGAGGCGGTGAACCCTTTCCGTTCCACGGAGGACGAGGTGCAGCTGGGGACGAAGGCTTTCCGGGTTGGCGACCGGGTCATGCAGACAAAGAACACGGAAAAGGTATCCAACGGGGATCTGGGATTCATCCGCTACATCAAGGATACGGAGAAAGGGAAGCGGATCGGCCTTGACTTTGGGGAGAACCGGCAGATGGAGTACGACGTGGAGGATCTTGCCAACTTAAGCCTTGCCTATGCCACCACCATCCATAAAGCCATGGGGAGCGAGTACGATATCGTACTGATGCCCCTGCTGAAAGCCCATTATGTGATGCTCTACCGGAACCTGCTGTACACGGGAATCACCCGTGCAAAGAAGCGGGTGGTCCTGGTGGGGCAGAAGCAGGTGCTGCATATGGGCATCCACCGCAACGAGATCAGTAAGCGCAACACCCTGCTGGGGGAACGCATCCGCCTCTATTATAAGGCGTTTGCCAGGAGCGCCGGGCTTCCGGTGCCTGTGTTCCCGGAGGAGCAGATGAAGGCGGCAGGCTGAAGCGGAATGTGAGTAAGGATGGTACCATGCTATATGTAAGGACATAAATGTTTATCAAACAATGGACTGTGCAGGTGGGCGTTGCCGCAATGCCGGGCAGAGAACAGCAGGCGGATGCGCCACAAGCCTATCTTGAATTCATGATGAAAAAGAAACAGGATGGATAATCCCTTACCGGCTGTAAGGGGTATCCGCCATAAATGTATTGTGGCAGAAGGAAAGGAGATTGAAGGAATGAATAAGAACGGAGATTCGGCAACCATGTACAGAGCAATACCGGCGGTGGCAGGGCTTAATAAGGTGGAGGGATTCGACCCGTCCAGCCTGCTCGGCCATACCGTCTCCCCGACAACTGGGGAAGAGGGGCTGCAGCTGGATCTTGCCTACAAGAAGCTGTGGTTCCGTCTGGCTTACCCCGAGGGGCGGCTCCAGACGGAAAAGGTTTCCCTTACAGAGCAGATGGCGGTGTTTGAGGCACGGGTCTATCTGCACTATAGCGATGCAGACCCGGTGAGCAGTTTTGCTTCCGGCTGTGCCAGGGAGGATGCACCCGGAGGCTGCTATATCCAGGTGGCGCAGAACCAGGCCATGGATACCGCCCTGACAGATGCGGGGTTCGGGCTGCAGTTTGCTGACGTGTGTACGGACGGCCGGATGGCGGGAGATGGAGAAAAGCCCGTACATCCCGGAGCCAGGGATGCGGCAACAGAAAAGAACCCTGTCCGGAATGCCGGGACTGCGGGGCCAGCGGTTCCCGCCGGGAATACTGTCCATGCCGGAAATGTGGTAAGGCCGTTCCCTGGTACAGCAGCCGATGGAGGAACGAGAAAGGCACCAGCGCAGGGGGTACAGCCCTTTGGAGCCAGACAGCCTGTGCAGACAGCCGCAATGCCGCAGGGACAGGCGGCACCAGCCGGAACCGGACAGCCTGTCCGCACAGCCGCAATGCCCCAGAACCAGGGGAGACAGCCGATAGGAACCAGGCAGTCCGTTCAGGTAGCGTCAATGCCCCAGAGTCAGGGGAGACAGTTGGCCGGAAGCGGACAGCCTGTTCAGGCAGCCGCAATGCCCCAGAACCAGGGAAGACAGCCCGCAGGAGCAAGGCAGCCCGTTCCGGCAGCCGCAATACCGCAGGGGCAGACGACACCGACACCGCCCGCAGGAGCAAGGCAGCCTGCCCAGGCAGCAATGCCGCAGGGGCAGAAAGCACAGCCTGGCGCAGTGGCGCAGGGAACGGGATTACCCGTTGCCGGAACCGGAAAGCCGATTCAGGCTGTAGTTCCGCAGGGGCAGGGCACACACCTGGGTGGGGACAGACAGGGTGTTCCGTCTGTTCTGCCGCAGAAGAGGGAGACACCGCCTGCCGGGAGTGGACAGTCTGCCCAGACTGTAATGCAGAGAGATCAGGGGATGCTGGCTATCGGCAGTAAGTTGCCAGTACCTCCTACAATGCCACAGAAGCAGGAGCCGCAGCCTGATGGGACCGGACTGCCTGTTCAGGCTGTAGTGCCGAAAGATCAGGGAGCACAGCCTGCTGGGAAGAAACAGCCGGTAACTCCCGCAATGCCGCAGGGCCAGGGGGTGCAGCATGGCAGTAAGGAGAACACGGCACAGCTGGCAGCACCGGCGGCTCCGGTATCGGCAACATCCAGGAAAGCGGCCGCTGGCGGCTCCCGCTCGGGAGAAGCCGCCAAAGGCAGCACAGCATCAGGAGGACAGGCTGCAGCGCCGAATCCTGATACAGGGCAGGGAAAGGCTGCTTCATCTGCAGGAGCTGTGGACACCGCCCGTCCTGCTAAGGGACAGAGGTATTTTGGAAATACGAAAGCTGCTACAACTGCACAGCAGGGCCAGCCCAGCCAGCTCCCGGTGCCTCCGGCATCTCCGGAGAATAAAGGGACAGTGCAGGCATCCGCAGATGCGGCATCCGGTTCCACGGACACCCTGCCCGTCCCGCCTATGGGAAAAGGGGGGCAGGCAGATGCGGAGCCGGCCGCTGCGACAGATGCCCTGCCCGTCCCTGCTGGCAGCCCTGGGAAAGACGAATCCCGGTCAAGCGTATTGGAAGCCATAGCGCTGCTGAATGGCCAGGCGCTTCCTGCAGGCACATCTGAAGGCAAGGCAGGGGAAAGCAATGGCAGCATCGCTGGAACCGTCACCGGAAATGAGGCGGCAGCTTCCATGGAAGCCGCATCCCCAGAGGGAAGCCTGCCCGTAAATGGGGAAACAGCACAGGGGGAACCTGTCCCGCGTTATACGCCTGACATGTCCGTGGAGGAGATCGTAAGCCTGATGACGCTGGAAGAGGCCGGAAAGGTGGTAGTGGACACCGGCGTGAGCAAAGGGCAGACCATTGCGGAAGTGGCACAGAGGCGCCCTCCCAGCCTGAAGTTCTACCGCTATGGCGGATACAAGGGCCCCAACAACATCCTCCGTGCGGCGGCCCAGGTCATGCTGGACTCCATTGAGGGGCAGAAAGCCAGCTGAAGCCGGCATTGCCCTGCTTATAGGCACTGCCCGGATGTATGGAAAGGTAAGGCGCCTGGAATGGAGCCATGTGTGCCTGTAAAAAGCGACATGAGTGTAAAAGAAAATCACAGATGGTATTTCCAGCAGCGGTCCGGAACCACAGCCATATAGATGAAGCCTATGTGGTTCCGGCTGCAGCAGGAATAAGGCCCATGGAGCGTCATGGGCAAAGATGAAAAGGAGGCTAAAGAGAGATGAATATGGAAATTTTTGCTGGCATGGTCTGCAGGGAAGTGGGAAGACGGCTCGGGGAAGGAGTCTGCGTGGAAGTCCGGGATGTAAGGAAGAACAACGGGACTATCCTGCATGGGCTGCTGGCCAGAAAAGAAGGCTGTAACGTGGCCCCTACAATATATCTGGACACATATCTGGAGGCTTATGAGAGGGGGATGCCCCTTGGGCCGATCGTCCGGAGGATGCTGGACGCCTATCAGGAGAATCTGGTCGAAAGGCCTGTGGACATGGGGTTCTTCCGTTCCTTTGAACGGGTACGGGACAGGATATGCTGCAGGCTGATCGGCAGGGAAAGGAACAAAGCGCTGCTGGATGGGATACCGTATATCGAGTTCCTGGATCTGGCAGTCTGCTTCTATTATGCCTACCGCGGAGAGCTGGGTGACGGGATGATCCAGATAGACAACTCCCATATGGAGATGTGGGGCAGCAACATGATGGAGCTGCTTGCCCTGTCGAAGCGCAATACCCCCAGGCTCTTTCCGTGGTCATGTTGCGGGATAGAGGAGGTCCTGACAGAAATGGCAGACGGCGGTGACGAGGCGGATTTGGAAGGCATCCTGAAAGCATTATGCGAAGAGGTCCCCATGAAGGTCCTGAGCAATGAAAGGAGGCTCCATGGGGCTGTCTGCATGCTCTATCCGGGCGTACTGAAAGAGATGGCGGACAGGATGGGGGGAGATTTCTTCATCCTCCCCAGTTCTGTCCATGAAACGATCCTCCTGCCGGACACCGGCGAAGGGCTCAATGGTGCGTTAAGGCAGATGATTCGCGAAGTGAACAGCACAAAGGTGGCCCCGGAGGAAGTGCTGTCCGATACCCTTTACCGCTATGACAGGGCCAGGGGCAGGGTCATGACGGCCTGAGGCGTTGTGGGTTCTGTTATCCTGCATGCAGGATGATGGCATCTGCCCAGGGTGCTTAACAGCGAAATCCTGCACATTCTGGCAAAATATTATATTGTCCCCGGCTTGTCTGGATTAGGAAAATGCCGGGGCATTATCTGTTGTGTGGGCCGGGAAGTCCATACGGCAGGAACAAGAAATCTGCATTATGCTGCAGGGGACAGGAGGAAAGATGGAGCTGCTGATATATGTGCTCCATGGGGCATGGCACACGGAGGATACGGACGGGACCGGAGTCCTCGGGGTGGCAGAAGAGACAGGGCCGCTGTTCGGGAAGCTGCATGGAATCGCAGACAGGAAGGCAGAGGGCTATGTCGAGCTGTGCGGCCATGTCTGGGAGGAGCATGGGGAAAGATATTACGAAGCCATGGACGGGGATGGGAGGTATGCAAGATTCTATGTCGTGGAAGAGCATCTCCATATTTCCGGCAGGACATTAGAAAGGGCCATCCTGAAAAAGGCAGCCGGCAGGAGGATGGCATGCAGGAGGTGCGGCTCAAAGGTGCGCCGGGAAAGGGAGGCAGGACTCCGGGAGGAGTACCCGTACTACTGCCCGCGGTGCGATGAAAATATGTATTCTTTTGAGTGCATGGAAATGAGCTTGAGGGAGAGACGGCGGATACAGTGCCGGAAATGGGCTGCAAAAATAAGGAAAAGGGGGAAGCGCCATGAAAGACGGGCGGATGAAAGCGGCTGGATATGGAAATGGAAGGCTGCGGGGAACGGACAGATGGACGGAGGCTGAGGCATAAGCCTTTTTACAAGCGGAGGGAAAGGAGGCGAGCCCATGGGAGACCCGTACCCACAGGGATTCCCGTTCGGGATCCGGGACGTGGCGGAGCTGCTCCGCCTGAGGGTGCGCCGCCGCCAGCCGGACAGCATGTATACGGACTGCCCGTTCTGCGGGGACCGCAGGGGCAAGATGAACATCAACTTCACCAAGAACGTCTGGCGGTGCAACTATTGTGGCGAGGGTGGCGGCATGCTGGCCCTCTACGCGAGGCTCAACAATACCACCAGCTCGGATGCCTACCGGGAGATCTACGATGCCCTCCTGGCGGGGGACACCACCTGGGGGGACGGGGAACCGGAGGCCCATGCAGGCAGTGGCGGCGCCCTGGCTGGCACACAGCCACAAAAGGCAGGAACCTCTCCGGAAAATGCGGCAGAGTGCAGGAAAGAGGCGGATTCCTGTCCGGCAGATGCGGGCAGGCATAAAAAAGAGCCGGAACCTTATCCGGCAAAGGCAGATGGCGGTTGGAATGGGACAGAATCCTGCATGGCAAACGAAAGCGGACGTAGAAGGGTAAAAGAACCCTGCCCGGCAAACACAGGCGGGCGGGAGAAAATGGAACCTATGCCGCCATATGTAGATGTCAGGAAAGAACCTGAAATCCAGCTTCCATATACTGCGCTGCAAAACGAAGTGGAGATACCCCAGGCGGAGCGGGCCAGTGATCAGCAGGTGCACCAGGCCTATTCGCTGTTATTGGGAATGCTGAGCCTGACACCTGCCCACCGGGCGCACCTGAAGTCTGAAAAACGCGGCCTGACGGACAGCCAGATTGATGCATTCGGCTTCAGGAGCACGCCGCCCGCCTTCCTGTGCCGCTCCCTGGCGGAGAGGCTGTTGAGGCAGGGCTGTACCCTGGAGGGAGTGCCGGGGTTCTACCTGCACGAAAAGGGCTACTGGACTGCGCGGTTCAGCAGCCGTGCCTCCGGCATCCTGATCCCGGCTATCGGCATGGACGGGCTCATCAAGGGGATGCAGATATTGCTGGACACCCCGTTCCGGGATAAGGATGACCCTCCGGGGAAAGCCGGGACGAAATATATCTGGCTGTCCTCGGCATCTAAAAATAGGGGCATAACATCCGGGAGCCCGGTGCATTTCGCAGGGGATCCGTTTTCCAGGACAGTCTACGTCACCGAGGGGCTGCTGAAGGCGGACATCGCCCACTGCCTGACGGGCAGGACATTTGTGGCGGTGGCGGGGGCAAACAATGTGAAGCCCCTGGAGCCGCTGTTTGCCCTGCTGGCACAGAACGGCACGGAACTGGTGGTGGAGGCCTATGACATGGACAAGTGCAGCAATGCGATGACTGCAAAAGGCAGCTCCCAGATATGCCGGATGGCGGTAAGGTATGGAATGGAATGCCGCCGCCTGACCTGGAACCCAAATTATAAAGGGATTGACGACTGGCAGCTTGCCCTGCGGAGGGAGAAACGGAAAGCGCAGGAAAACAGGCAGGACAGTGAGGCGTTGAATTTCAAGGAAAAGTATCTGTTGGGACAGTGCGGAATGGATGCCATGAAGCAGGAGATGGAGAACCTGCGCAGGGAGGTATGTGCGTGTAATCTGGACAGAACCGATAAGGATGGTGAAAGCAGAGCTGCGGAGAGCCTGGACAAGCCGCCAGTATCAGGGATCGATGGCAGCAGAATGATGGAGAAGCTCGGGCTGACAGCAGAGGAATATGCCGTTTTCTGCCGTGACGGGGTGAGGGCGCTGGAAAGGATGCTGGATGCCCAGAAGCGTGACTGCAGGTTCCGCATTTACCAGCTTGCTTTTGAAGCAGGGGAGACAGTCCCTTTTGCTTTCAAGGGGATCCTTGATCTGTACAAAGCGGGATATGAACAGCCACCGGCGGCGAAGTATAGGTTGGCGGCAGATTCCACACTTACCTGTCCGGCGGAATGGACAGATACGGAGATCCTGAAACGCCTTTCGGCGTGCTTTGGAAGCCGTGTGCCGGAGAAGGAGAAAGGATGCATGGAGCACCCGCTTGCATCATCGGACGTGGTGGAGTTGAAGGACGAGGCAGGCCGCCGCTATTTTTATGTGGACGGATCGGACTTTGAACCTGTCCGGTTCTCGCCGTTTCTTGCAAAGCCGATGGAAAAGCCAGTGCAGAGCCAGAGGGCGGCGGACGTATGATGCTGCTTCTCGTTTGATTGTGGCCGTAATTCCAGCTATTCAACAAAGCTGGAATAAAAAGCTATTTTCATTAAGAAACAATCATGTTGGTATGGAGGGGGCAATCCGCTTCCATGCCGTTTTTTGGAAAGGAGATTATCATGGATAGCTTATCAGGAATGGATGTACGTCTTAATGAAGCAAATGGGATCGGAGAGGTACAGCAAGAGGGGTATGCCGGCATCGGTGAATCATTTGGAGGGGATTTCTTTTCCGATATGCAGGCGATAGAGTATAACCCTTTTGAAGAGGAAGATGAAGGCCGGGAAACGTATCCGGATGATGTGGGGCTGGAAGGGACGGAGGAATATCTGCCAGTCGGCCATGCACGGATTCCGGAAGTGCTTCCGGGAGAAGAAAGCCAGCCGTTGGAAGAGGCCAGAGGACAGTATGCCGGCGGGCAGGATGCTGGAGAACTGGAGGATGCGGAAGAAGGAGATGAATCGGGAGAATCAGAAAATCTGGAAGAATCAGAAGATCCAGAAGAATCAGAAGATCCGGAAGTGCCCGAAGATTCGGAGGATGATTCGGAAGCGCCAGAAGATTCAGGGGAAGAACCCGAAGAATCTGAGGAAAAAGAGCATACAGATGGCAGATCGGAGGAGACCCGCAGGGCTGACGAGGCTGCCGCAGAGGAGCGGAGGCGGGCAGAGCACGAAGCGTCCGAGGCGAAAAGGAAGGCGGAGTGGGAAGCCAGGCAGCAGGAGAAGAGGGAAGCGCTGAAGGCGCAGATGGAGCGGATCAGGGCCATGAGCGATGAGGAACTGGCGGTACAGTCCATGAAAAGGGTGGAGGCCGACACGGAGAAGCTGACGCGCCGCAACATGAAGGAATGCGTCTCCGAGTATATCCAGACCGCATGCCTGGAGGACGCCGAGTTTGCACGGCAGGCCATGCTCCCCCAGAAGAACATGGTCCGCTGCTTCCAGTACATCAACCGGAAGGCCTATGAATACGTGCAGGATGAGATAAAGGCCAATGGGATACAGCCGGGGCGGGACAATACCTGCTATGCCAGCGATGTCCCGGACGACCTCTGCTACCACTGGGCGGAAGAGTATTTCCGGACCATGGACGTAAAAGAAGATAAAGAAGAGGAGGAGAAGTTCGTCCCGAAGCCCTATGTGGGAAGGACGGCATCCAGCCCAAAGGGAAAGAAAACCGGTGCTAAGAAATCCGCCGCAAAGAAACCGGCAGAAAAGAAGCCCCAGGGTGGAAAATCACCGGAAAGGAAAACAGAAAAGAAGCCGGAAGCCGGAAAGCCTGCAGAGGACGGCCAGCTGTCCTTTATGGGGCAGATGTCTTTTGAGGACATGCTGGGAACCGCAGCGAAAGCTGGCTGAACACAAATTTCAAGGAGATGGGAAAAGAATGATCGCATACAAAGCGTTTGAGCATGGGCTTATCTGCCGGGGGTACCAGTTCTCCATGGGGCTTAACCGGACGGAGAAGGCAAACTGCCGCCAGAACGGCTTCCACTGTGCGGAGGATCCCCTGGACTGCCTTACCTATTATTCCGACATGGACAGGGCGGAATACTATGTGGTGGATGCCGGAGGGGACATTGACGAGGACGGATATGACACAAAGATCTCCTGCACGGAGCTGACGGTGCTGAAGAGACTGACAAAATGGGACTTCTTCCTCCACAGCCTGGCGTTCATGGCGGTCCATCCTTTACGGGAGTGGAACTGCCATGTGTCAAGGGACAGGGCAGAGGCATCCCATGGGTATGCAGTTGTAAGGGGGAGCGCCCCGGCCGCCTGCGGGAAATGCGGCGATATCCTTGCCCTTGCAGAGGAAGACCCAGTGAGCGGCCGTATCATCAGGGTCGGCCTTGCGCAGGTAGACGGCAGCAGAATCATGGAAGACAAATGGTATGGCGCTGATCTGGAGGAAAGGCAGGTGGCACTGATATGAAGAAAAAGGAACTGCTGGGATTGAAGGTCCTGAAAGCAACGTCAAAGATGATGCGGATGGCAGAAGGGGATCAGCCTGTGAGGAAGACAGAAGACTATTGGGGAGGAAAGCATTTTTATGTAACCTACCAGCATGGGCTGTATATGCGCTGCGCAGTGGCGGGCGGGCTCCTGAAGGTGGCTTTTTTCCTCACGGAACACATGCGGGCCGGAGGGAGGATGCCTGCCTATGAGCTGTATGTGGACAGGGAGGCAGGGGAGTTCCTTACCTATGACCGGACGGCGGACAAATGGCTGACGGCCAAGCTCGACATGGTGCCGTGGCCGGATTCTGTATGTTTCTCTGAAAAGAAGTGGATCAGCGAACAGGGGAACAGGATTGTGAAGGAGTATCTGGGCGTGGAGCACGGCGGCTACAAGGGGCTGCTGGAGTACCAGCTGAAGGTGCGTGCGGATGAGCTGAAGCGCCGCCATAAGAGGGAGACTGACCCGTGGGACCTTGACCTGGAGCAGACGCCTGCCCTGCCCAGAGACTGGGCGCGGTGGGTGGAAAAGGTGGGGATAACAGAAAATTATATTTTCTACCGGTATGACAGGAAAGGGGCCAGGACAGGGTACTGCACTTTCTGTGAAAAGGAAGTGGAGGTCAGGAAGCCACGCCATAACAAGGCCGGATGCTGCCCGCGCTGCCGTCATGCCGTCACGTTCAAGGCACTGGGAAAGGCAGGCACAGTCATGACCAGCCGCAACTACATGTATCTGATACAGAGGTGCGAGGACGGGTTCATGGTCCGGGAGTTCCAGGGATACCGCAAATACCGGAAAGGGGACTACAGGGATCCTGAGTGCAACAGCTGGGAATGCCGCAGGGCCATCTACGGCCATACCGCAGAACCGCTCCATGCCTACTACTGGGGGGACTACAAGCATGCCGAGTTCAGATGGATCGAGACGAACTTCTGCCATCCGAACTGGTACGGGGACGGCAGGGGGAAAGTATACGGGAAGCCCCTTCCGTCGCTGAACAAAAAGGAGCTGCGCCGCACGGGTATGGTGGAAGCCCTGCAGGACAGCGGGAGGATAGACCCCGAAAAATATCTGGCGGTGCTCCAGAAGGTGCCGCAGCTGGAGCAGCTGTCAAAGGCCCGTCTGCCTGTCCTGGCAGAGGAATGCGTGGGCAGCTATTATGATTTTGCGGAATCGTTCCGGAATGCGGAGGCATGCAGCCTGCTGAAGCTT
The DNA here is from genome assembly GCA_910584865.1 of uncultured Acetatifactor sp. Lineage (GTDB taxonomy): Bacteria > Bacillota > Clostridia > Lachnospirales > Lachnospiraceae > Acetatifactor. The sequence goes on along the minus strand of CAJUCE010000009.1, from coordinate 82,889 downwards.
TTGGGGATAGACTCCCAGCAGCTGAAGAGGCTGCGGAAGAACGGAGGTGGACGGAAATATCTGGGATGGCTGCAGTATGAAAAGGCTGTGGGCAGGACCCTGCCGGATGAGGCAGTCATGTGGTTCTGCCGGGAGGGCATCCAGCCGGAGGGGCTTAAGTTCATAGCCTGCCGGATGAGCATGGTGCAGGTTTACCACTACATGCGACGCCAGATGCGGGAGACAGGCATGACCAGCCGGGAGATGCTTACCACATGGGCGGACTACCTTTCCATGGCCTGCCGTCTGGGGATGGATACGAACGATGCGATCATTTACCGTGCCAGGAAGCTGCGGCAGCGGCATGACGAACTGGTGGAGCTGTGCGGGCAGAAGGAGCATGCCATAAGGGCGGGGGAAATTCTGGAGAAGTACCCTCATATAGAGGATATCTTACAGGAAATCAGGCCGCTCTATGGGTATCTGGGAAAGAATTATACGGTCATTGTCCCGGCCCGCATTGAAGAGGTTCTGGAGGAGGGCGAAAGGCTCCACCACTGTGTGGGGAGCAGCGGCCGGTACTGGGACCGTATGGAAAGAAGGGAGAGCTACGTGCTGTTCCTGCGCAGGGCATCCGATCCGGATACGCCCTATTATACCCTGGAAGTGGAGCCGGACGGGACTGTGAGGCAGAAGCGCACCATGTATGACCGCCAGAAGGAGGATATCAAAGACGCGGAGAAGTTCCTGATGGAGTGGCAGAGAGCCATTGCCCAGAGAATCACGGAAAAAGAACGTGGGCTGGCGGAAAAGAGCCGTGTCCTGCGGAACCAGGAGTTCCTGAAGCTGAAGGAGGACAGGGTAGTCATCAATATGGGCGATTTCCAGGGCCAGCTGCTGGCGGATGTGCTGCTGGCAGACCTGATGGAGAACAAGGAAGGGGCTGCGGAGGCCGCTTTACCGGCTGCCGCATGACCGGCATACGGCAGTAACATATGGCAGGGTGCCCTTTGCGGCATCCTGTCTTTATGGCTGGTAACCCATGCCGGATAACTATATGTCTGGCATTATGAACATGGTATCGGAGATCGGCATTGTTGGCCTCAATGGACATAGGGGCATATGCTGGGGTTTAGGAGAGGAGGAAATATGGGACAGGAAAAGAGGACGATGCTGAAGCTTTCGGCATCAGGGGAGTGCGTATCCATGCGGACGGTATCCAGGGGGTTCCGCTCGCCGCACAGGTTCGTCCTGCTGGAAAAGGAGCTGGAGGAACTGGAGGGGAAGCGCTATGCTTTGTCCATGGACATCCGTTCGTTTGCGAAAATGAGTTTGGAGAGGACAGATGAAGAAGAAAATGATGTCCTTATAATCAAGTTCGCCTGGCTGGGCGATGCCGGAGAGGGGAAGCTCTCCGGGACGGAGGAGACACTGCGGTTTCCATGGGATGCCTTCCGGGAAAAGGTTGCAGAAAGCCGCAGCCTGGGCGGGGCGGCTGTGAAGCTGCTGGCAATGAAGGGTGCCAGGCTCCCGAAGGTTGAGTTCCACAGCAGGGAGCATCTGAAGGAAGTGGCGGAGATGCCCGCACTGAGAAAGAAGCTGGGGAAGTTCCTTGCCAATCATCTGGCATGGAGAGGGAGCATCCGGATCATGGTATATGATGACTTTGTGCCCTACAGCTTTTTCTTCCGGGAGGAGCGTGCCTGCGGGACAGGCCTGTGCGGGGGGATTATCCTGCATGGGCAGGAGGACATGAAAAAGGCACACTATGGGATACATACCTGAATGACGGTGCATGGCGCAGGGCTGGCGTGTTTTTGGCCAACCCTGCGCTTTTGCATTTATGGATAGCGGAAGTCTCATAGTTTCTGGTAAAGTTCATTGACAGCTTCGATATACACTACAAAGGAAGGATGGTCATTATCCTGCAGGCTTAAATATCTGTTTTTCTTCTGGCGGTAGACACCAGCGAGGTCATCAAGGCGACCTGCGGCTTTTATGGCGTTAAGCCTGGGCTTTAAGTCTCCGGATCTGCGTATCAGGCTCCAGATACCTTTATTCGAAATCTAATATTTTACCAGTATTGCAAATTAAAGAAGGTATGCTTATTTCAAGTTGTTCTTCTTTATATGCTTTTGTTCCCCAAGCGGATATGTCTGTTCCGATTGTTGTATTATCTGTGACATGCTTTGAATCATATAGGATAAAGCCAAAAGGAAAAAAAGAGATTTCGGAAACTTCCTTTGATGTTCCATTTAAGGGATTCCATAGTACACACATTGAACAAACACGATCCATAGTTCCCCGATGTAAATATGTACAAATTTTATATCGGTCAGTATTAAACTCATTATTTTCGGGATTTAACAAATATTCTTTAAATTGCATTCCCCAATTTGCAGTATTTACGGAACAAAACATAGATATGATTTGTTTGAAGAAAGCGAGGCAGTTAATTTTTTCTATTGTAATTTTTAGTTCATTATATTTGTTCTCTTGGGGAATTTGCAATATTTGGCTGCCTACGGCTTGGACAATTTTTGTATATACAGCCCCATATTTGCTGCCTGTGATAGTATTGCATTTTTCACATAAGGTAAAGTCTCCAAACCCTTTTTGAAAGGACTTATATTTTTGACCCTGTAAAGTCCATTCATTTTGTCCGTTCATTGATAATATATCCATTCCTACCATTTTTCGTGATATTTTATTAAAGGCAGAACTGGGAGGAATATGTTCGTATGATAATTTTGTATTTTCTCCGCATATATGACATTGACCATATTTTTGTTTCATGGTAATTTCCTCTCGTTTATTTTGTAAAGAATGAACACTCTGCGCCCTGCCGAAACAGGACGCTTGAGATTGTTTTGATGAATTATGAGAATACTATTGTCCTTGGAATGCTTTTTTTACTTGTAATAGCCGATCCTGTTTTTCCTTTTGTTGAATCTTTTCCTCTATAAAAGTATCAATGATATACTTTGCAGACGGGAATAGTTGTAAGCATTCTTCCTCTGTAGATTCATGTACACCTTTGCTGATTACGCCATAAATATTTCTACGGATATCGTTCAATTCAGCCGGAATTATTGTTTTGTGAAAATTTTGTTCTAGGTAGTTAATTTTTTCGTTGAAACGTAAGGCGTTATATTCTTCCTCATTAAATGTACTTCCAGAGCCGTTTGTAACAGCATCGATACACTGGTTGACGCAGTTTGTGTGGACTTCTTCAACAAAATGTTCTAATATACGACGAAGATATACAAAAGAACCAGCCCCAACTCCATCGGAATATAAAGCTAATGCCAAAGTATAATCAGTATAATTCTTTCCTAAAATATTTCTATATTTTTTTGTATCGAATAGTTGTAAATCCTTTAATGATGGATATTGTCCTACTTTAATCAAGAAAAGAGAGTTAAAATGTTTATAATATAAATCCTCAGCTAGTTGTTCGCTATCGGTTTTTTCTATAGTTGCTTCTGAATCTTTGGTTTTAGCGGCGGTCTGCTTTTCTGAGTATGATTTCATTTCGTCTGGTTCATCTGTTACAGCAGCAACTATAATAAAATCCACAAAATTTTTGTGTCCTCTGTCCAGAGTACAAATAAAATCTTTTCGAAGTTCTGATATATTGCCTAAAATTCCCATTTTACATTTATGACCACACACAGAAGTGTATATATCCCAAGAGGAATCCTGGAAATTGGACTGGTCAGCATTAGCAAGACGTTCTGTGCCAAAGCTATAATGTGGATCAAATATGTTATATCTTTCCGTTTTTTCATCCGTTGACGATGCAGAAATAACTGAGGCCTCAGAAGGAGTGTATTTGTGGTCAGCATTTTTGGAAATATTGACCTTTCTGGGATTCCAACCTTTAGATTGTTCAAAGGGGCGGTCACTATGACAATGTGAACATGGAAGCACTATGCGCTTTTCTGATAGACAAAATTCATGAAGAGCTTTTACATCTTTGCTCACGGAAACGTATGGTATTTCGTTGTCATATGTAGCGTCTACAATCTTCACATCATCAGTAGTAATTAAAACACGTTCATAAAGGCTTAGTTCTGTAATTAATTGTTCTGCGGAAAAATTAGAAAGGTGTGGCAGTTTTTCTATTCTTTTCAATTCACTCAGATTCATAGTTAGTAGTAGGTATCCTTTCTTTATATCTATAAATGAGCAAATTTAAAAAATTGCACAATAAGCCTATGCCACTAAAGCTTTAACCCGCTCAAAGCCAATGCGCCTTGCACCACACTGGTAGACAAAATGGATTCGCTCTTCCTGGATATGGCTGTAAATATAAGCATAGCCGTCTTTGAAGGACATGGTTTCCTCGCCGCCAGTACATGCAAGCAGATGGGCCAGCGACATCAGCAGCCAGTACCTCCTGATCCCCTGCGATGAGCGGACCTGGTATCTGTCAAACGCCAGTTTGTCCTTTGATTGGCGGAAGAACACTTCCACCGGCCACCGTTCCACATATATGTCCAGAATCTCCCGGATGCTTAAAGAGACATCCGTGCTGATGAAGGCCCGCAAGGCCTTGGGGACATGGAACGCGTCCTTCGGATAGCTGATCAGTACCACGGCATCTTCAATGCCGTTGAGGCTTCCTTCATACCGGTAGACATAATAGCTCCGGCTGCCAACGGTCACGAGGCTGACAGCAGCATCTGTCTTCCGTAAATGAAGGGCGAACTCGCCTACCTTCTGCTTTATACCGCAGGGGTACAGCACCCGGTTCGTCTTCAGCGCGCCAATGGTATAGAAGCCCTTTTTGACAAAGGCATCCATGATGTCGCCGCATGTATACCAGCTGTCGCAGAGGAAATAGGAAACAACCGGTGGTACGGGCAATTCGTCCGCAATGTCCTGTACAATCTTCACCTTTGATTTGGACTTGTCGTACATGACGATGGCATAATTGAGGACGATGCCGTTGCAGGAGAGCATGACGGCTACGGCCTGGTGCCCATAGTCCTGCTTCCCCTTGAGGTGGGACTGGTGGAAATACGCATCTTCAATCGGGTGCAGAGCCCGTGACGAAGGCTTTGTCTTGGATGAGATGGTGTCGTCCACAATGCAGAACACAGGCTTTCCGGACTGCCGGGCTTCCTCATAGATGAACTGGACGACGCTGCTTTTTAGTATATTTTCCAGTTTGGCGTCATCCCACTTCCCTTTATCTATAGTTCCGCATAAATTTTCTACTTACACCTCAACGGTAGTAAGAGGGATTTTATAAGGCACCTGTATCTTGAAAATATCATATATGGCATTGACTTCCTTGCGCGGCTCCTGTGGTATGGCATAGTCTTTATATACCTTGCACTTTTGATTGCGCAGATAAAAGAGGATGCTTTCGGCGTTTAGCGACTTCGCTTTCTTGGAGCGGCGTTTTAGCAGCTCCTGCTGGAGCTGCTGCATAATGGCTGTCGCCATAAAACATACGAGCAGATGGCCAGCGAATGCCTGCTCGCTCTGCACCCTGATAGGCAGCAGGTCAGCGTAGTTCTTGCTTATGTCAAAGACCTGCTCTACCTGTTGCCTTGTGTAATACATTGGCAGGAGCTTGTCTTCTGATATTTCTTCAGATGTCAGGATGGCAAAGGCCCCAAGCCTTTTGATGGCAGCGTCTGTTTCATCGGAGTCCTTTTTGCCGTCCAATGCGTTCAGGATTGCCTTCTTATGCTGCATAAGATACATATCCTCATCAATGCAGAGATAGACATATGCCCCATGATCACATACATTGACCGGGACTTTCTTGATAAATACAAGCCTCTCCCCGTAGCGATGGGCGTATTTCTGTGACATGAGGCCGTCCAGGTTTCCGATGGCTGCATCTTTGAACACCGTCTTATTTGGAGCCAGCCTTGTCATGAACGGAATGCCGCTTTCAAACAGCTTAGCGGCATTCCGTTCCGAAAAATATCCTGCATCAAGGATCGCATGGCTGACAGACACCCCATACTGCCCAAGTTCGCTTACGGTAGTGACCAGGGTGGAGACATCTATGATGTTCCCGGCAACATACCTGAAATATATGGGCATCCCGTTATCACGGTCTATGACATAGATGAGCCTGGCCTCACGGTTTATGTCGCCGTTATGGTTGCTGACCTGCGTGATGTCCATCCTGGTTGCATTGGGCACCCCGGTGCTGTCAACGAGGATTCCGGCGGCCCCTTCATCTCCATAAATGGAATGCATGTATTCCTCAAAGAAATGGCGCTGTACCTCCTCCCTGCCAAGTTCTTTCAGGATCCTGCTGATGTTCTGGCCTGTAAGGTTCGCATACGGGAATGCAAGGTACGAATAGCTCCCTTCGTACCATATCTTGGCATGGCAGCTTGCTCCTTTGCTTGTCAACAGCCGGTAGAAGACCAGGGCAAGGAGCGTGTCGCTTTCATCAGGCAGTGCGTTCAGCATGCTGTTGTAGAACGGCTGCCTGGAGAGGTATTCCTGCAGGAACCATGCATCCCCAAAGTCCAGTATCAGTCTCTCGGTTTCAGGGACAACCGATTCTGATGGAAGGGCAGGAAGCGGCGCTTCCCTGCGTCCCTCGCCCAGAACGTATTGATAGGTGATGCCCTTTTGGCAGAAGATGCTGTTCTCCTTATCAATGACTCTGCCCAGGTTTTCCATGCGTCTGGTCCTCACCTTGCCTTTGTCGCGAAACGACTCGTACAGGGATGCGTAAATCACGCCATTGGATTTCTGGTCATAATGAATGTAGGCCATATCAGGATACCTCCATATGTAAGTCTAATGTATTCTACTTACATTATATTGCAGTCTACCTACGAAAGCAAGGGCAAAAATCTCACTATTTGTGATAACTATGCGGTTTTCAAGGTGTTTATATCAAAATGTAAGTCTAAAATATTTGCGGAACTATAGTTTATTAAGGAAATGCGCGACCGTAGTACGGTGGCAGGGGCTGTACTTTTCAAAATCGATAGTCTTCCCATGATATCCAAGGGAAAAGACGGATATCAGTATGGCCATGATATGTTTCATGACGGTCTGGGGAAAGACACGGCATAAATTTAAGTTCTTAAAGCAGTTGTAAAGTAGCGTTGAATGGTATATACTGTTTTCTATAAGACATCATCCTTTGCAGGTTATTGTTTTCTAGGCAAAAACAGTATACACCAAAAAAGGTATGGTGTCTTTAGTTTTAAAGCATTTAAGGCAAATTTTGGTAAAAATTCAAATTTGCTCATTTATAGTTTATATAATGTGTTTATAGGAACTTGCTTAATTATCTGATTGAAAAAAACATATTTGTATTGTACCATAAAAGCAGTTGCTTGTGCAGAGGATTTATTTAATTTCCTGATAGGCATTCTCACATTTTCAGGCGTTTGATGAATTCAATCCATGTGAGGTCTTTATTGGAATAACAGCGGCGGTTATCGGACTTGCGCACCGGGACAATCAACCTTTCCTGTTCATAATAGTGCAGGGTATGGATGCTAAGCCCCATCAGTTTTAAAAATTCTCCGATAGAATATTCCATAAAAAATCACTTCAAGAAAATTTGTTTGTTTTTTTAAAGTCTGTAGCCATAAGGGAGGTGAAGACTCTGATATTTAAGAAAACGTGCAGTACATCCTTATAAAGGGGACATTGCATAAGAAGATGGATAAAATCCGGCGGGATTGCAATGCCCTGGCAATTATGGTAAAGTCTAAAGAAATGGATTCTGGAGTTTGCAGGCTGTGTCGGCAGGAAAGGATAAGGAAAAGGAAATGCAGATGTATCAGGAAAAGCAGGAGAAGGCGCCGCATATTACGGCATGGAGGGCATATGGGCAGAAGATATTTACAACGCCTGCCAGCAGGAGGATAGGGTACGGGCTGACCGACATCATGTGTCTGCTGGGGATTCAGTGTCTGTTTTTTGTGGACTTCATATATGGCCTGCTTCCCTGGCTGATGGGAGGCTTCCTGGCAGGGACAGGGGTGCTGGCTGTGATAGACTCGGTTCTGGCCGGGGAGTACCGGAGGCTTGACACAAAACTTTCGTCCAGCGGTGTCCTTATGCTGGTGGTGGGGCTGGCCATCATTGTGCGCGGCAGCGGGGCGGACGGCCTGATCGGGGTGGCATGGGGGATATTTGGCCTGATCCAGGGTTCCGAGAGCCTGAATGTGGCTATCTACAATCTGGCCGGCAGAAAGAAATGGGGGATGGATATGCTTCAGGCAGCTGTGCAGATTGGGCTTGCGCTTCTGCTCCTGGTTGACCCGGTGACGAAGCTGTACCCGCATATGCGGATTCTGGGGCTGGAGCTGCTTGCCATGGGATTCCATATCTTCCGGGAGATCAGGGCGGCATCCTGACAGGAGGACGGACAGCCTGGCGTACCTCGTTGCAGGCTGCCGTCTGTCTGGGGAGAGGCTTTATAGGAGGATGCTCTTCCGCAGTTGGCTTATATGATTTATAGGCTTATAGGCTTATAGGAAGAGCTCGTTCCCTTTTCGGCCGCTGCAGACTTTTTTCAGCTTTATGCCAGCGGCGGCAAGGAGGGCAGAGTTGACACTGCGGGCCTTCCTGGGGCACACAGCGATGCAGCGCATGCAGGAGATGCACTTTGCGGTATCTGTTTCCGAAGGTTCCTGGGCAGGGATGGCGCTTGCGGGACATTTTGACGCACAAAGGCCGCAATGGACGCAGGCTTTGCCCGCATGGGGCTTCATGGGGACGCCGCCGTATTCCCGGTAGGGGCGGTTTCCGGGAAGGGTGAGGGGGTTCCGGCCTGACGGGGAATCTAATTTTGAACGGATGGCGGCGGCAAAGGCGGCAAGCTCTTTCCCGTCCTCCGCATCCGGGCGTCCGGCGGCATACTGGCGCAGGATGGAGTGTTCGGCCACGGCAGCCACCGCCGCCATGCAGGAAAACCCGGCGGCTTTCAGGGTATCCTGAAGTTCCGCAAATGTGTCGTCATAGGCCCGGTTTCCGTAGACGACAATCAGGACTGCCCTTGCTCCGTTGCCTTTCAGCTGGGCCAGCCTTGAAACCGCTGTGGCCGGAACCCGTCCGCCATAGGAGGGGACGGACACGATGTAGATATCTTCCTTATTGAAAGAAAAGGCGGAGAAATCCATGCTGTGGTCGCTTAGGTCGATATGGGTGCTCTGCCCGCAGAAAGCTTCTGTGAACAGATCGGTAACCTTTTTGGTTCCCCCGGTGGGGCTGAATACGATATCATAGACGGACATTTTTCGGTCTCCTTTCTTTTCGCCAGAAATATATTCCGTGAGTATCTATACTCTTTTAGTCCCTGAACTGCAGCAGCTTATATGGTTCCACGCCCAACACCCGGGCGATATTGAAGAGTATCTCCAGGGAAAAGGGGCGGATGATGTTCGGGGCTTCGATGGCGCTGAGATGGGAGCGGCTCAGGTCTGCTTTCTCCGCAAGCATGTCCTGTGTCATGCCGGCCCGTTTCCGGTAAAAAGCAATGTTCAGTCCCAGTTCGATATAGTAGTCTTTATTCTCAAAGCTGATATTGCTATCCGACATGGCACAGCACCCTCCTGATTTCCTGTTTTTCTTATTTTATCCCGAAGTATAAAAAGCATAAATTATTTGTTGCAGTGCGATTGCTTTATGTTATAAAGCATGATATACTGAATTCAGCCGGTTTCCGGGAAAGAAAGGATGCCGGCGGTCATTCCGGGAATGTGCAGCCTGTTCTTCCCTTTCGGGCAGCCCCTCTTCCCGGACATGATTCATGGCGATAGAAACCGATGGAAATGTGCTGTATGAACCGCAGGCCAGGCAGCGCCAGCCCCGGTGAAATGGGAAGAAAATGGAAGATTACGGAGGTTCCGGATGTAGAGATAGAAATAAAAGCATGGAGACTTATGAAAAAGGATGGATTGATATTTGCAACAGGTAATCTACAGAAGACACTGGAGGGAGGAGACTTCCAAATCTCCTCCTCCATGTCGATTGATAATTTCGGTAATGGCTCTGATGAACTCATCCACCCTACACTCTTAAAACCATTATCTTATTGTTGCCCTACAAATAATTTACGCTGTCTCTGTTCTGTTTTGTTGATAGTCCTGACCATATTGCCGTCACTGGCAGATACAAGATATCCCTTTTCAACCAGAGATTTAATCAGGTCCAGGATATGCTTCATTGCAACGCCCGACCATTTTTCTTTTCCTGGCCGCTTCAATCCAAACCGGTTAGACAATCCTCTTACGACATCAGAAGTATAATAGAATTTATTTGTCCTGGCGGTCCTGCAGTTTTTTAAAATTGCCGTCTTAATCTCTTCATCCTTTCGTGTTAAGATTTCCTCATACTCCTGATCCGTTATATCATAGACTGTTTCGTACAGGTCTACATATCTAAGATAGAAAGATTCTCTCTTTTCAAGCGCCTCCGCAATTTCCTTAATATCGTTTTTCAATACTTCCCCGCTGAAATTCTGTGGATGTAAGTATAAATGCTGCTTCCCTTTATGCCATATGGCACAGCTTCCGCCACACGCCTTTTCTTCACAGCTCCATCCTAAAGATGTAAATACTTCCACAAGGTCTGAATCAAAATTCTTTCTGTCTTCTTCTGTGAAGCAATAGGAAGGATAATCATACCCTTTTGTTGAAATCCGAAAATACACATTTGTATATTCATTTCCATAGTCTGCATCAGGATTCCAATTATTTGTGAGTTGATGATCCGCCCCATATTCATTTCCGGTTCCGTTTTGATGATATTTAATAGTCATAGGTTAAGCCGTCCTTTCCGCCCTCTATTTAATTCCCCGCAGCCTGATGCGGGGAATATCATTGCTATATGCCATACTTATGCCGCTGCTTTCGGGATGTTTAGTACAGGAAGCAGGACTGCATCCCTGCCGACCTCCATGGGCACCCATGCCCCGTTCCGCCAGATGCAGCCGGTCGCCTCATTGTAGAATTCGGCAGGCGGGGGCTGTATGCCGGGCGGGGTCTTTTTCATGTACAGGCGCAGATGTCTTTCATAAAAAGGGTCAAGGGCCAGATTGATGCGTAATTTCAGGTCAAGGACCAGCCTGTCAATCTCGTCCATGTCCTGCCTCTGGAAAGCGGCCTCGGTGATCTGGCGCAGCAGGCCGGACTGGTCTATGGTATCCTGGATGATGGCCCGTGCTTCTTCCTGGAAGTCCTGGTGGATGCGCACACCCTCCAGGGTGACCTGCTTGACATAGGCAGTGGCGGTGGTGCGGATATTGTGCCGCAGCTCGTCAAAGGGCTTTTTGTATTTCGTCTTAAGCACTTCCAGGGACACTGCAGCAAGGTTGCGCTTCAGGGTGTCGAGGTGCCCTTCCAGCGCAGTGCGGAGTTCGTTCTTATCCATAGGGGTTCCTCCTTCTAAGATTTGTAAGGTTATCTGGTAGCTGGGTCCTTCGATGCCGCTATCAGAGGATTCTTCGTTATAGGCATTCTTTTTGTCTGCGGCCTCTTCGTTATCGGCATCCTCTTTGTTTGCGGCCTCTTCGTTATCGGCATCCTCTTTATCTGTGGCCTCTTCGTTTTCAGCATCTTTTTTATCGGAATGCCTGCCGCGCCGGGCAGCCAGTGTGATCCCGTCTGCGCCGATGTCCTCGTCTTTGTCTTTCCGTTTCCGGTTCTGTTTCTTCCGGCACTTTTCCAGGGTGGCGGCATAGTCGTAGCCGAGGGCGGCTTGGAGCTTCCCGGAGAATTTGCGGAGCATGTCTGAATGGTACTGGTACACGGCCCGGTGGTAGCCCTCCAGCTTCCACTGTTCGCATATCGTGTCAAGCAGGTTCGTGTAGTCCATGAGCGCGTCTATGGTCATCTTGATGTCGCCGTAGCAGGTGTGCACTTCATGGTCGCCGTCCAGGTCGAAGTAGTTGATTGTGAATTCCTTCCGCAGGAATTCGTCCAGTTCCATGGATGTGGCGAGCACTGGCTCATAGATCTCCCTGGGGTATTCGGGGGTGCTGTTTGTCTGGGCTGCATTATTCTCCATCCGGGGCACCTCCTGTCTGCTGGGGCTGCGGCGCGAAGAGGCCGTTTAAAAATGCGTTGGCGCCGGCGCGGTAACCGCTGCAGAAAGCACGCTCTATCTCTGCGTCATTCCGCCTGGATACGGCGGCCTGGTACTGCTCGAACAGCTCCTGGGACTGGCCCAGGGCGGGCAGGAGGGCTTTTTCCGCCTGGGTGACGTCCGCATCAAACGGGGCGAGCTGCTCCCTGTTCCCGAAGACTTCCGTTTCATACATCCAGTACAGGAGGTCATGCAGGAAGTCCGGGTCTGCCATGCCGTCCATGTTTATGGCAGGGACAGGATTCAAGAAAGCTGTACCGCCCGAATTTGTGACAGTGGCAGGGTTCAGAAGGGGCGTGTTGCCCGCATTTGTGGCAGGCGCTGGCTTCGGAAGAGCCATGCTGTCCGGATTAGTGGCAGTGGCATGTTTCTGAATGGCTGTGCCGTCCGGATTTGTGGCAGGGGCAGGCCTCGAAAGGGCGGAAGCGATGTCCTGGAGTGCGCTGATCAGCTTCGGCAGCTGGCTGTTAAAGAAGATATTTCCCATTTTTGTCTCATAAAAATTCATTCGTCTTGCCTCTCTTTCTTCATGCTATTTTCTGTTCGCCCCACCTGATGCGGAGCACGCCGTTCTCGTCTTTCTCCTGCTTCATCAGGAGGGAGAGCAGGTCAAAGTCCACGTCGAACTTCTCATAGATCTCATCCAGGTCCACGTCCTGCCCTTTCATGAACAGGTTCAGCTTCTCCTTTGCCAGCACCATCTGCATCAGGTTGGACTCGATGCTGCCCGCATAGGTGAGGAAATAGATGTCCTTGTGCCGGGTGGAGGTGTAGCGGATGAACCGGAAGTAGAACTGGCTCATGCCGGAGTTGTTGTAGTGGAGCTCCGGGATGATGACCTTGTCCACATATTCAAAATTTACGCTGGAGGGGAGGCTCTGCTGGGTGCAGAGCAGGATCCCGTTGCCGCTGTCTTTCAGCTCCTGGCGCAGGGCGCGCCTTTTGGCAAAGCTGGTACTGTCCCCGGTGACGGTGAAAAGGGGGCGCTCCGGCAGGTATTCCCGGATTGCCTTTGCATAGGAGTCCAGCACCACCTTGTGTCGCACGCCGATGGCGATTATTTCATTTTCCCATTCCGCTGCCATCTCCACTGCCGTCATGACCTTGACGGGGGTATCCCCGGTATATTCCTGCAGGGTGTCCGGTGCCGCGCCGATCCGCAGGAGCAGGACAATCTGCTGGACCAGACGCATCATGGCGTCCTTCCTGGAGTTGCCGGTGGAGGCGAAGTAGTTCTCCCGCATCTTGTAAAATTCATTGATGGCTTTCTTGTACACTGCTTTTTCCTCCGGCGGGAACTGGAGCAGCACCTGGTGGATCCGCTTGATGTCCTTGCAGGCCACTTCCTCGAAAGTCCTTGTGATGACGGTCTTGTCCAGAAGGCGGTTCAGCACCTCCGCATTGTAGATGTCCTGGGTGCGCTTCTCCATGCCGAAGACGGTGACCTTTTCCGGCAGGTGGGAGGCAGCGAACAGGGAGTAGCCTTTCTTGTAGGCGGGGATGGGCCTGCCGTAGTAAGGGTTGACATTCCGGTTAGGCCCGTCATCGTCGTCGCCGTCCTTGTTCCTGCCGTGGCGGTAGACGAAGCGGTTCCAGGAGACCATGTTGACGGAGTTGTTGTAGAGCAGCTCTAACTGCGGTGCGAACTCCGAGATGTTGTTCCTCGTGCTTGTCCCTGTGGTGAGCAGCTTCATCCGGCAGCGGCGGAAGCAGGAGAGCACTGCCTGGCTCCTTGCGCTGTTCGGGTTGGAGATCTCGTCGCTCTCGTCCAGGACCAGCTGGATGTTCCACCGGATACGCTTCAGGTAGCTGCGCAGCAGCTTCTTATGGGCGCTCACCATGTTCAGGGTGAACAGGACGAAGCACCCGGGCCGGATGCGCCGTAAGTCTTTGGGCTTCTGGACGAAGAGATAGGGCAGCCCATAGTTTTCCAGCACCACGTTCCAGTTGTTGCGGATGGAGATGGCGGAGGAGACTACCCAGGTGCTGTGTATGTTCTGGTGTTCCATGCGGTAGAGCCCAACAGCGATGCCGGCTAGGGTCTTTCCGCTGCCCTGCTCCCACTGCAGGAGGGCGTAGCGCTTCTGGAGGATCAGGTTGATGTCGTGGAGCTGTATCTCATTGAGCCGGATTTCTTCCATCAGGGAGGCGTCCCAGAGGGTGAAACCGGAGAGCCATGCCCCGATATCTGCATCTTCCTCCATCTCCGCAAAGGGGCGGCTCTGGCATTCATACTCCCTGCGCTTTTTCCGGAGCAGGCGCTCATATCCCGGGAAGGCTCCCGGGTTGTTGTCCAGCACTGCCTGGCAGATGGGGACGGGGAGGTGGCTGCCGTCTTTCAGCTTCTTTCTTGCGGCGGCGCCATAAGCCTTGTAGGCGAACTCGCTGTCCCGCTTTACCAGGAAGAGGCCCTCTTTCTTCGGTGCGGGCACCTGTTTCCTTAGGGCGCTGCGCAGGTAGGTGAGGGCTTTCTTCTCCGTGATGCGGACTTTGCACCATTCCTCAAAATTCATGTCGCTGGGCTGCTGCTGGGTATAGAAGCGGTGGAGGTATTCGCAGCATTTGGCGTACTGCTGTCTGGTGGCTGGGTGCGCCTTGATCTGGTAGAGCAGTTTCTGGGACTGGTAGCGGAAGTCGCCTTTGGCTGGGTGTGCCTTTGCCAGCTCCAGCAGGATCTTTGCCTGGCCGTCTTCCAGTGTGGATTTGGCATAGACCAGCATTTCCCGGTGGATGCGGGCGGCTTCCGTGGGGATATCGAAGCCCTTTGGCAGGATACAGTCCTCTGCCGTCCGGTATGGCGTTGGCTTCCATCCGGGGGCGCTGCTTTTCCGCTGCCAGAACTGCAGCTTTGTGGGGAAGCGGCTTACGCCCAGGGAGGAAAAGGCATCTTCCGGGAGCAGGAGCTGCCCCAGAAAGCTGTAATCCGATTCCATCTCCTTTATCTGGCCCTTGTCGGTAAAGGAGTCCCCCAGGAAAGAGCGGGGGACGATGAGGGCCAGGATGCCCAGGGGCTTCAGGAGCGCCGCGGCCTTTAAGCAGAAGTACATCTGGGAGGGGAGCTCCCTGCCGCCCTCCGTCCGCCATTTCAGGTGGAAGGGCGGGTTGCCGACTATGTAGTCGAAGCGTGTCCCCGGATGCCAGGAGCGGATGTCCCGGCATTCGATGCTGGCATCCGGATAGAGAAACCTTGCTACTTTTACCGCTTTCGGGTCTATGTCGCAGCCGTAGAGGTTGGACTCCGTAGGCATGAAGTTGAAGAAATTCCCCATGCCGCAGGTTAAGTCTGCAATAAGGCTGCTCTCGGAGGGCTTGAGGCATTCCGCAACCAGCCTGCAGAGGCGGTGCGGGGTGAAGAACTGGCCGTTCTCCATCTCCTTTTTCGCCTGGCTGAAGGCATTGTAGCTGTCATAGTCCTCACGGTTCAGCCCGTGGAGGCCGCCGTCCCCGGTGTAGGCGTTGTAGATGTCCTCCGGGGTGACGGGGCAGTCTGCAGGAAGGCCGCTGTCGATCAGGTAAAGAACCTTTTCGTTCAGTGCCTTCCGCTGGTCCTGGGGGATTTTCTCCCCGTGGTGGGAATATTTCAATGGGGGTCACTTCCTTTCTGTTCAGGTACTATTTCCAGTTTACCGCCCCTGCGGCGGAACCGGTAAATGGTGCTGGTAAGGGACTGTCTGGGGACATGGGAGGAATTTATCCTGTCTGCCGTGTCCCGGAGGGCCTGCAGGTCTGTGCCTTTCTCTACGGGGGCGGCGATGATTCGGTCTTTGCTGGAGGCAATTAGGTAGAGGTCTTTTTTCAACCGCCCGGACAGCTTCCTTAGATAATAAGGATAGAGCAGGACTACGGCCCCGTTAGTGCCGTTTCTGGAGGTCAGTACCCATAGGCTGCTGTCATCGGTCTCCGCGTCCAGCACTGCAGTGGGGCAGGGAGTGTACGGCGTTATCCGGAACCCCTGGAAGTCCGTGTGCAGTTCAGCGGCTTCCTGCAGCTCGTCAGGGCTGATGGAGAGCCTTTCGCAGAGGGCATTGTCCACGATGATGTATTCGTCCCGAGTTTTGCCGATGTCTATGGGGATGGAATAGATTACGGACAGGTCAAGCAGCTCCTTATGGGGGAGATGGTCCAGCCGTGGGGCTTCCTTCTCTGTATTCACAAGCCGGTAGGTCACTGTGTTCAGGACATATTCCCTGTCAATGTGGGGGATGCACTTGGTATACTGGCTGATGTCATAGATTTTGTCATAGAAGTCCATGAATTCGGCGGTTGCTTCTTTCCTATCGACAAAACCGCATCTCATTTTGGACAGCAGGTGGTCAATGCGGATTGCCGGGCATATGTTTTCCATCGGGGTACGGATCACAACGGTGGGGAAGGATGAGCCGCCGGGGTCGGTGGTTTCATAGAACTGGACTTCATAGTCATCGCCATATTGCCTATAGACAGCCGTTTTGATTTCTTCTACTAATTTTTCACGCATGTTTTTCTTCCTCCGATTTTCTCAAAAAATAAAATGTTTTCTGGACAGGCATGCCATAACATGGGAAAGCAATAAAGGGAAATGGCGTTCTGGTCACATATATGGCATCCTCATTGTAGTGGCGGGTTCCGGGTGGCAGCGCATGGCAGGGCCAGAGGACGGTAGCTGCCAGCGCGGATGATTCCTGTCGGCAATCCACTTAGGCCGTCCTGCACATGCGCCGGAAGTCAGCAGGGCGGCACGGTGCCCAGATATTCCTCTACGAATTTCCTGGCATATTCTTCCGTGTGGAATTTGATGTCTGTCCGGTGGTTCTTGTACAGCCTCATGGACTGGACTTTCCCGCAGTCAGCAAACTCGATGGCGCTG
The DNA here is from genome assembly GCA_910584865.1 of uncultured Acetatifactor sp. GTDB lineage: Bacteria > Bacillota > Clostridia > Lachnospirales > Lachnospiraceae > Acetatifactor. The sequence continues at coordinate 65,971 of CAJUCE010000009.1, read as the reverse complement.
TCATCCAGGCGGCCCTGTATAATCTGCTACAGGCTGCCGGGGATGCAGGAGAAGCCCCCCGCTTCAAAGTGGGCGATTCCATTTAGGATGTTTATGGTCTGCTGAAGAATCTCCCAGGAGCCATGGTAGCGGTAGCTCCTGTAGCTGCAGGCATAATCAAGCTGCAGGACTGTCTTTTTCAGGGTAAAATTCGGCTTGCTGTTTCTGCTGTCCCAGGCTGCCCGGCGGCACTTCTCTTTCAGGTCAAAGACGGCTGCTTCCGCCAGTTCCCGGCCGCTGGTCCGGAGGAAAAGCTGTTCCAGGACATCGGTGTAATGGAGCGCGAGGCTGTCCAGGGCAGCGGCGTATTCTTCTGCCTGCTGTTTAACGTCCTGGCCAAAGCGGTAGGAAGGTTCATGGGGGAGAAGGTTCTCCTTTATGTCCTCGGTGCGGATAGTCAGGTGGTAGGCGCTGTTGAAATAATTTATAAGCTTATCGATGAAGACGGGATGGAGGGAGCGGCGCTGTTCCCGAATGTTTTCCCCGGAGAGGTACATCTTATTGCGCACAGTGAGGTAGGACTCATAGGAAGCATCAGTGGGGGCCAGTGCTTCCTGCTGCTGGCGCTGCATGTCCTCCCAGAAGAATTCTAGCTCCTGCAGGGCTTCCCTGGCGGCGTCATAGGCAGCCTGGTGTGCCTGGCAGAAAGTGCGGTCGGCTTCCGAGATGCGGGTGTCCGGCTTGATTTCTATGGATGAGAATTTTGTGAGTAGATCCATTTGGCCTCCTTTCTGTGGGGGTGTGGTTTGATTGCTGTTTTTTTACCGTGATAAACTGAGTACGGTCTGTAGATTGTGGGTGGATTGGTGAGAAAGAGGTTCTTTGCAGGCATGGGAAAACATTTCAGACATGGGCAGACTGGGGCAGGGTGGGCTCTTTGGAAGAGCCGGCACCCTGCGCAGCCTATATGGATGGGAGCTTAGACAGCCTCAATTTCCCCGGTATCCCTTTTGTAGAGATAGACGCTGTTGGAGAGGAACTGGGAGATATCGGTGAAATTTTCATTTGCCGAGCGGACCATATCCCGGTAGGATCCCGGATCTTCTCCCTTTTCCAGGGGGAGAAGCACCATCTGGTGGATGGAGTCCGGCAGGAGCAGGACATCGCGCCCCATGAGCAGGGAAAAGCCCTTCAGTGCGTCTTTGTAGCGGATAGCAGCTGCCCCGTATGTATGGTACGAATTAGTCAGTATGTACATCTGGGAAGGATGCCCGGGGATAGTTTTTCCCGGGACAAAATCCGGCATGCAGGAGACCTGCAGGGGGTAAAGCAGTGGGGTGTTTGTCTCCGCAATGGAGAACAGTTCCTCCGCCGTAATGCCCCACATGTCAAGATGGTTATTGAAGACGGTGATGGTTCCCGGGGTGTTCTTAAGGCCGGATTTCATGCCGAACACGACTGCAAGGTCCAGATACCTGAAATGGGGCATCTGGGCCAGAAGTTCCTGGTTGGCATTATAATTGATGAGAAAATAGAACACCGTATCCCTGGCCTGGTCGAAATGCTGGATCCATTCCGTGTTGACAGGCTGCTTTGGCCTGTCCCGCTGGTATATGTCGGTGATGATATTCAGTATGGCATTCATGCTTTTGCCGTTCTGGAAGTCCGCGAACAGCTTCTCCAGATAGATTGTGGGACTTAAGCCTTTTTCGGACTCCACGACCACGATTCCGTAGTGGCGGACATTGTTGAACTTCAGTGTTTCTTTGAGCTGGACTTCCCTGTTTAAGGAAACGGCCAGGGTGGAGCGTATTTTTTCTGAAAATTCCTTGATGTTCATGTGTCCCTCCTTAAAAAAGCAGGACGGGCTGTCTGCCTGTCCTGCCGGAAACAAGTGCGGCTCTGCCGCTGTCGATTGTTACATGGGCAGGCTGCCATGGTGCTGGCAGCCTGGAATGGATGTTTGTGTTGGACTATCACAAATGATGCTTGATCCTGCCCTGAGCTGTCATGAGACGCTGCCATGGGCAGTTATCAGGCGCATGCCGCTGGTTCCAGAGGAAACTGGCAGATGATGGCCGCCGGGTAAGGGGACAGAAAAAGGTGGTAATGGGTATTCTCTGTCTCAAAGTGGATGCGGTCAGCTGTCACTTCATGGATTGCCTTTACCGTTGAGGTGCGGTAGATTTTGCCATTGGCTTTGAACACGGCGTACTGTCCGGTGACAAGGGGGCAGAGGAGATTGCCACAGAGTTCGAGCGACTTTTTGATTTCTTTCTTTGATTTCATTCTTTTAATGCTCCTTTCTTTGGGTGGAATTTAGGTTTGTATTTGAGAGAATAACCTGCTCTTATTTGAAAAGGGCAGTATAGCATTTTGAAACCAGCGAATTCATGGAAATTATCCATAACAGAGTTCCGTGAGCACGCTGCGTACTTCTTCTAAAAGCTTCCTGATACGTTTTGTGGAAGTATTCTGGCGGGTAGCTATATCCTGGAGATTGTAACCATGGGATCTCATCCGCACGATTTCCATCTGCTGTTTGGAGACACGCTTTGCGAGGTCGTGCAGGAGAAGTTCGACTTCTAACTGGGTCATTAAATCTTTGTATCGCATAAAACTCTCTTCTAATGAAAAAATTTCATCGCCTAATTCAGTGTGAATGCTAAGAATGTTAGCCGTATGCCTTTGACCATGTTGCGCTTTGTTGTAGTCATTTAGTGCACCCTGCATCCCTTTCCAGGCAACAGTGCAAAAAGAATACTGATGTAATTGAGGATTAGAAAAGAAGCGACGAATAGATCGAAGGTATCCGATTGCGATTACATCATAAAAATCGTCTTCTGATAAATGGTTTTCATTGAGAAATTTATAAATCAAGTCATGATTTTGGGTTGCAAAAATTTTTTGTTCGGGTGTTAACGGTATTTCGCACTTCATTAAATTTTCCTCCTAAAATAGAGCAAGGGACTCCCTGATAAAAACCAGGAAATCCCTTGCAGACATAATATACGGCATTATGCCGTAAAACGGTTAGTTGCAGTTATTACGCAGGAAGCGCCTCGCAGTCCCCGTAAATGGGCTGGCCATAGTAGGGCTGTCCGGATGCATCTGCGGCAGGGGCAGTGTCCATGCTGGCGGCATCATTGGCTGCATAGCCATAGACATTGCCATCCGGCTGGGGTTCCGCAGTTTCAGCACGCTGCTGGAGCATGTTCCTGATCTGTTCCTTGAAGCTGTTGGCATAGTCCCTCACCTGTACCAGCTCGTCTCCGGAGAGGTCTGACACGAGGCGGAAAGTGGCAACGCTGTAATCGTCCCTGCCGTTGTTCATCTTCTTAAGGCCGATCTCCACCACACTGCCATAGGTCGCACGCCTGCGGAAGCCGAAAGTCCTGCTGATGAACAGACGGAAAGGTTTCAGGCTGGTGGGTGGCAGGTTGAGCTGCAGAGGGATAAACTCGCCGCTTCGGAGGAAGTAGAGTGTCCGCATATTCTTGCAGGCCTTCCCTTTTCCTTCCGTGGCAGAGCCGAATACGTTCATAGCGCAGCTGGCGCAGGCGCCGCCGGGGCTGCCGATGCCCAGTCTTCCATCGGTGGAAGAGCAGAGGGGCGTGGAATTTTCATCATACTCGCTGCCCTCGGGCCAGTAGGCATTGTTGGGGTGGTTGAAGAGGATGACCCCGGTGAGGGTCTTTGCATAGTCCGGGTTGTCCGGGTCGCCGGTGGGAATCTCGTACTGCAGCGCGCCTCCGGAAGGGATCTTCACCCTGGGGAAGTTCATCTGCATGCCGTCCATGTCCTCTGCCAGCTCTTCCGAGGTGAACCCGCTGTCCATCGCTGCTGTGGGGAGCAGGAACTGCTGCTGTTCTGCGGGGTTTGTGGGGTTGGTGTTCTGGTTGTAATCCATTTGGTGTCCTCCTTTTTTATGGGGGAACGGGCATCCCATAGCCGCATGCCGTATAGACATTTTATTCCGGCCGGGGCCTGTTCCCTGAATGTGTGGTTTCTTATTGCCATGATGACGATGTGGCGGAAAACGGTGGGAGCCTGCATGGGCTTTCCGCTTCCAGGGGCGCTGTCATGCTGCTGGCTGGTTGATCCTGCGCCATGTCACTGCGGGCATGGAGAGGATGTCATAGCCGATGCTTTCCAGCTCGGTGGCGCGGTCATAGTTCTCCACGTCCTGGCTGTAGCGGGTGACGGCGTTGGAGAGGCCGTAAAGGCTCAAGTCCTTCCCCTCGATCAGGTGCTGCAGGACGCCCTTTTCCTCGCTCTCGGTGATGTGGAACTCCCTGCTTGCCATCCTGACGGTGCCGGGTATGTCGCTGGTGGTCATCTCCGCTTTGGAGGCATTCTTCATGAGGTCAACCACCCGGGCGAAGCGTGCCTCTTCCACGGCTGCCCTGACGGTGTCCTGGAGCTTCATCATGAAAGCCTTATCGTCTGCCGCCAGCGTCTGGTCGGAGTAGAGCTTATAGGCTTCCTCCATCTTGTTCACCCGCCCCACATGGTTGCGGCGTGTCTGGGCGTCATTGACGATCATGCCGTTGCTGCAGACCAGGCGGTAGACCAGGGGCTGCACGCTGACGGCCCCGGCGCCCACCTCGCTGTTGGAGATGATCATGCCGGCCTGCACGATGTCGCCGGGGGAGACCTCCGCCTCCAGGCGTGTGTTGACCACTTTCAGGTACATCATGCTGTCCGTGACCTGGCAGCTCTCGAACCGCGCGTCCTGCATCTGCCCTATGATGGGCAGGACTGCGGAGGCAATCTCGAAGTTGTCCAGGCGGCGGTAGCGGTCGCTTAAGAAGGCCCTTGCGGTTCCACCCATGGTGCGCACCATCCGCCGTGAAGGGGACCTGCGGAGCCATGTGTTCACGTTCTGCGCCAGGAGCTTCGGGTCTTCCTCCAGCATCCGGTCATAGTAGGAGGCCGGGATGCGCAGGTGGGCGCCCAGCTGTCTATGGGCGATGGTGTTGACCTGCATGGGTTCCACGGGTTCGTCTTTCCCATCGAAGATGTGGAGGTAGACCTTCCCGCTGTGGGGTTCCATCTGCAGGTTCCTGGTGTCCACCAGGTAGTCCGCTTTCAGGCTGCGCTGCCTTGTGATCTCGGCAGCCATTTCTTCCAGTGATAATCCTGTCTTCATGCTGTTTCACTTCCTTTCCTGTGTTCTGGCGGCTACCAGCAGACACGGATGCCGCCGGGGGTGGCTTCCGCCGTCAGGCCGTTGCTCTCCAGCACCTCTACCAGACGGTTCCAGTAGAGCCTTTCAGGGAAGCCCGGGAGACGCTCCTTTGGGACTTCCTGCTGGTTCTCTTCCACGCAGGCGTCACCGTTCTCATGGAGGGTCAGGCTGCTGTACCCGCGGGAGTCAAGGTCGGTCACCAGTGCTTCCAGTACGGCACGCCCCTGGATCTCATACCAGACCTGGGGGTCTATGGGCTGCCTGCCGGAGGGAGCCTGTCCTTCAGGCGGGGCACTGCCCTCGTTTTCCGTAAGTGGGACGATCCTGAGCATGTTGCAGGCGATGTTGGCCTGCTGGTCCAGTGTGATGTCCGCATGGTCGAAATCGGGGATGCCGAAGACGCGGATGCGCCCGGTGCCACCGGACAGCGCCAGCTTTTCGGGCCTTTTTTCTTCCCATTCCCATGTGATGCCGGGGTAAGCCGAGCGGAGATAGGCGGAGATCCTGTGGTTCACATGGCGCAGCAGGAGATCCTCCGCGGATGCGGTATCCGGTTCCTGTGTCCAGGCCGATATGTCCGGGCCGTCATCAGCGGGGAGTCTTTTGCGGCGGTGTCTGCGCTTTCTGCGGCGGTTTGTCCTGCGGGTGATGGAAGGCATATAGGCTTTCAGGAGCCGGAGCCCCCAGAGTGCGAGCACTCCCACAAGGAGCCATGTCTGCCACGGCCCCCTCACAAGCGCCAGTATGGCGATTACGGCACCTATGAGGATGCCTGTGCTGCCCGGGTGGGCTTTGTCACTTTTCATTGTCTTACCATCCTTTCTTTTTGCTTCTCCACTGGGGCCGTTATCCTGTTCAAGGACGTCCACAAGCGGAGGCATGCACTGTTGCAGTTTTCTGTAATCCTGTCTCCACACACAAAAAGAACCGCACCGGTCTTTCAGGCCATTCTGAAAACCGGTACGGTTCCTGTGTAATGGGGCTGTGGGGCGGCATCGGAATTCTCTGGTCATGTCATCCCCTGCATGGGGACGGCATCCCGGCATTCCAATGAAGCCGCTTTTTCAGCCTGTGAAATCTGTCTTTCTGCTCCTTTCTGCCAACGGCGGTGTTATTTATTAAAAAAGTGCCGGCAGACGCTGCCGCAAAAATGGGCAGACTAATACTACTGGCACTGGAGTACAAACTTGACAGCGTGTGCAATGCGGGAAAAATCCGCGGTACAGGAGATGCTCCTGCAATCCCATGGGGATACGCACAAAAATCAATTACATGATTAGTATAACACTATATGTTGTGGGTGTCAATATAATTATACTATATATAGTAAAAAGAAAAAGCAGAATAAGACTGTCGGCCTGATATTGGCATCTACACAGTCTTATTGATCTTTAAGATATCATTGGGAGTGCAGTCTAAAATCATGCACAGGGTTGCAATGGTATTAACGGTGACGCTCTTGTTTTTTCTTAAGGCATCCAGGGTTCCCGTAGAGAAATGGTAGTCCTTGATCAGCTGGTACTGGGTTATCCCTTTTTCATCCATTGTTTTCCATAGTGGGCTGTAATCAAACATTCGTGTTACCTCTATAAATTATAGTATATTAGCGTATCTGGAGATTGAATATTGCCGAAAAATCGGCTATAATGCGTATGGAGGGAAACAATATGGATATACAGATGCTGGAAAAGAAACTGACAGGGATAAGTAAGATGATAGAAACTGTATTACGCAGGAGCGGCTACCTGGATATGGGTGATCTGCTGCTGGTAGAATATGATACTGACAATCCGAATGACATTCTCTTATATGAAACTTATATGGGTATATTCTCACATTTGAAGGAAGCTTATTCTTTGCTGAGCTATCTGCAGAAGCCGGTCATTTGTGAAGGCATGGTAGAATATTCGGGAAACGAATATGTGCTGGATGGGATTAGGCTGGCGGATGAGGAACTGTTCGAAGTTCTTGAAAGGGACGAATATACAGGTAAATGGAAATGGACACTGACAAGCATATGTGAATACTTTGAGACGGATTATGATGGCATGAGGGCAAGGGTGAGGGGGAATGGAGGGATTGATGGAAGGCATGATATATAATGCGACACTGTTGTTTTTAGTTGTGTCAAATGTTTTGAGGTTTATATACTGGATGATTAAATGCCGTAAGATGAAGGGTGTCTGTGAAAGCAGGGCATGCAGATTCAGGGAATATTGTCCGCGGTGCAGCAGATTGATAGAGAAAGAGCAGATTGATGAATTATATAGACGCATAGAGCAGTGGGAAAAGGAAGAATCATAGACGCATTTTGTCTGCAGGGAACTAAGGTCTGGAAAGGCAGAATTACAGGAAATAGTACGTTCGCAGCATATAATTTAATCTACGCTCCGCAAAGATTCTGTTGTTACGAATTATAACGGACAGGGAGAAGAACCCCTGTCCGCAGCGCATTAAACTTTGGTATTTATATTCTTTCAAGGATGATCTGTTTGCGTAAGTAGAGGTTAGCAACGGCGAGAATTACGGCCCTGCTGCTGGGGAAGGTGCAGGCCAGAAAGGGGAGGTTGTCGCTGGTGGTATCTTCGTCATCATAGAGGGAGTCCATGATGCTCTCCTCATTGGGCAGGCTGTAGATGCCTTTTTCAAAGCATTTGATAATCTCCGCAGTAGAGAGCAGGGCCTGTCTGGCAAGCCCCATGATCTGTCGTTCATTTTCCGTGCGTTTGTCTTTCCGGAAGAGCTTTCTGGCAGCGGAAAGGGGTGTATGGAAGCGCAGGGAAAATTTCAGGAAGGCGTATGCCCGCTGCAGGATGGAACCCTCCGCAGGCAGGACATACAGGAAGGCAAGCAGGTCATAGAGTGCATCGTATTCTGTTTCCCCGGTGCCGCAGACAATCAGGCCGCGCATCAGGAGCCGCTGGATGCATGCCTCCAGTGGCCGTTCTGCGGAAAAGCCGGATCTGGAGATGGTCTTTTCGTAAAGAGGGGCAATCTCTTCCCTGCGGGCGATCCGCCAGTTCAGGCTCGTCCAGAGGGCCATTTCCTGCAGGTCGGCCATGTATTCGTTCCCGCCTAATAGGATGACGGGATAAGCCTGGCCTTTGTGGTTTGTCCTGCGCTCAAAGCGTCCGATGGCAGTGTACAGTGATTTTTTTCTCATAGGGGTACCTCCTGGTTTTATAGTATATGTGCGGTTAAAAGGTTGCTGGTGTTCTGTCTGTCGTTTCCTATCATGTCTGTAACCGAGAAATGAGCATCCGTTCAGTACAGCAGTCCGGACAGGAAGGATGGGCTGTCCCGGAGCTTCTGTGCCGCCCTGGAGACCCATGCCCCTACATGGGAGGGCGGGGCATGGTAGCGGGCCGCTATCTCCGAGATGGCATATCCCTGGACTTTCAGGGCTAGGGCCTCTGTGCCGAGTTTTGACACGCCGCTGAAGTCCTTTGAAGCGGCGGCGAGCAGTTCCAGTGTCTCCATGGTGCCTGTCCGGGAAGTAAAGGCATCGGACTGATGCAGGGCGGGATATGCGTTCAGCATTTCCCCGCTTTCGGCATCTGCCGGTTTCATGAAATATTTCTGCTCCGCATACATCTTCCGGCAGTAGGAGAGGAGGCCGTTTCGGACTACCTTTTTGGCATAGGTGGGGAATTTTGCCAGCCCGGCGTTATAGGAAACAGCGGCATGGCAGAGCCAGAGGCATCCCTCCTGGTACAGGTCGTCATACTCAAGGCCATAGACATTATCGTTTACAGAGATATCTTTCCGGATAATCCAGTACACGATGGAGAGATGGCTTTCCACAAGTTTTTTCTGTTCCAGGGTCAATCGTATTTTCTTTTTCATAGGTAATCACCTCGCATTCAGGCAGCAGGTTTCCGGGGTAGTCTGGCAGGTGTCCGGCACAGGGAGATGAGCTGGTCGCACATATGCTCGGAGAACATGCCGATGTGGGCGTGGCTCTCGTCCAGCTTTAAGTTTATCTGGAGCCATAAGTATATTGCCCATTTGTCCATGTGCCGTTCTTTCTGCAGCCTTTGGAGGGCACGGTGGGCGAGGATGCGCTTGTGGCGGAGCTCGCTGTTCGCCAGGGTTCCCATGGGTCTGCGGTCTTTCCGGTGGGCGCTTACATAGGCATCGCAGGATGGCCAGTTGGAGCATAGGTAGAGATAGCTTTTGGGGTCGATTGCGTCGGTTCCATAGACTGTGTTTGCGGGTCTGCAGACCGCAGGGGAGCCGCAGTAGGGACAGCGGATGTTGTAGGTTTTGTTGTTTTTCATTGGTCACCTCCGTGATGTACCGCATGGAGCGGGCTGTTGGGTTGAATGGTTTCAGCAGGGGCAGCTGGGTGCAGGAGCTCCGCACAATTGTTTCAGGGAGCAGGTGTCCGGAGAGTCGGTGTGCCATTCTACATACTGGGCATAGGCAGCCTCGAACGTATGCTTGTTTAGGGTAATGCAGCATTCTTCCGGGTCTATGGATTCACCGGAAAGCTTCCGCAGAGTTTCCACAGGCATAAAGATTGGGGAGCCATCTGCGTCTATTGCCATCAGGATACCTTCGCAGGGCATCAGGTTTCCATGGGGGCAGAGTATGGAGTTGCATTTTATATGTATGGCATTGTGCCAGTTGCCTTTTGTTGCTTTAAGAAAAGTATAGGATATACATTTTTTCTGACTCAAATTTTGACCTCCATTTGAATGAGTAACAGAAACACAGGGATTACAAAAAGTTCCTTATATATACATTACTGGAAATTTTTAAGAAAATTTGCCCAATTTCGAGTATATTTAATAAACTTTTTAGAAATTGGCAAAATGGAGCCAGCTATAAACCTACACTGACTCCATTTTATGTTGGTCAATAGCCTACCCGAACAGCTGTGTAATCACCTGCGTAATCCTCGGGATGACGGTTCCGTTGAAGATGTTGGTCAGGGCAGCCAGCAGCAGTGCGCCCAGGACTACGGCGATGATGATCTTCACGGCATCGGAGATGTAGAAGTCGCCACGCTGGTTGGAGAGTGTCTGGCGGGTCTTGCGGATGGTGCTGTCGAGTCTGTTGTGGATTGCATTGTTAAGTTTTTTCATGGAAAACCTCCTGTTGGAATTTTAATATGATTGTTTTTGGGTTTCATGTATGGCTGTCGCGCCTGCCTGGGAACCGGATGCCTTTAACAGTCAGGGCCGGTTATCTTTTTTCCCTCTGTGGCACTGGCGGCAGGCAGGACGGCACAGCCATATCTATGTAATAGAGTCCCTACGGTAAGGGGCTGGATTACCATGCAGTTGTTTGTCTTCTCTGTCAGCCGAAGAACACGCCCAGAGAATTTATGACCTCGGTACACAGCACCACCAGATAGATGATCATGATGCACACCAGCATCATCATGGAGTAGTGCTGTATCTTCCGGGGCCGCTTTGCAGCTTCCTTTTTCAGGTTGTTCTGCTCAATCTGCCGCATGTCGAAGCAGATCATCTTGAAGTACATCCGCTGGTCATCCCCCCGGAGGACGCCGATCAGCCCGCGCACCACATCGGAGAGCATGGGGCTGCCGATGCGGGTCTCGAAGCGGAGCAGGGCATTCTCATAGTTGCCCGTCTTCATGTCCGCTATGGTCTGGTCAAGCTCAACGGCGAAGTCCCTGCCCGCCACCCTGCGGTAGGAGGACAGCATCTTCAGCACGTCCCGGTCGTTCTCCAGGTTCTGCCCGATAGCCAGGGCAAAGCGGGGGATCTCCAACTCGATGAGCTTCCGGCGCTTCCTTACGAAGTCGAAAGCGGCGTAATAAGTGGAGAACCACAGTGCCACCGCAAGGCCCACCAGGACGGGGGACAGGAGCGGCATCAGGAATGCCATGGGGACGGCGCAGATTCCTACGGCGCCTGCCGCCACCCATGCCCGGGCGGTATAGACCTCCGGGGTCAGCTCCAGCCCTGCTATGGCAAGGGCTGTCTGCAGGCGGCTGCGCCTCAGCTTATCCAGCCGCAGGAACGGCGCCAGCAGTACTGCGATTTTAGTGATGTATACGTCCAGCAGCTTTTCTTTTTTGGATGACTGCTGTTTCCTTGCGAGCATCATCATTTTTGACGTCCTGCCGGTGGGGATGTCCACGAAGGCGCAGGACAGGTTGTAGGCGGCGATGCCCAGGAATATAATGGCGGCCAGTGCCAGCAGGATCATACAGGGTCACCTCCGTATTCGATGGGCTTGCTCAGCTTCATGATCTGGGCAAGGGAGAACAGGAGGATGGCCGAACAGACCGCCAGGGCAACCTTGCCGGGCGTGGTGTACACCAGGGTATGGAACCAGTCCTTGTTCAGGAAATACAGCAGGGGTACATTGCCGATGACCAGGAACATCATGGTGATGGCCTCCCTCCGGGGCCCCTGCATCATGGCCTCCAGCTCCGACTGCACGATGCGCACGTCCGAGAACTTCTGGACGATGGTGGGCAGGGTGTTCTTCATGGATCGGTCTGACTGGCACTGTATCAGGATGCCGGCCCATTCATGGAAGATCTGGTTTGGGATCTTCATTTTCAGGGAGTTGATGGTGCTGGTGGTGTTGGCGTTGATCAGTTCGCTCTCCAGGACAAATGCCTGGAAGGTGGCCTTTACCGGCTCGTTTATGTAGGGCAGGTTCTCCCGGACGGAGCGCAGCAGGTCTTCCGTCCGCAGGTAGGAGGTGGTGATGACGGAGATGGCGGTCTCCAGCTCCTCGTTCAGGTGCTTCTTATAGCTTGCCGCTGTGCTGCGCAGATACCAGACTGGCAGAAGAGAGAAGCCCAGCCCCAGGATGGGCACCATATATACATTGTTGATGAGCAGAGCCAGCACGGCACCTACGGCGAAGAGCAGCAGGGTGAGCCTTGTGACGGCTTCGTAGCGGTCTTCCCGTCCCATATCCTTTAGAATCTGCCGTATCTCATAGTCCTGGGTGAAGAAGCCCCTGGCAGGCTTCCCGGTAAGGACATTCAGCTCATCGGTGAGGGTGGGGACTTTCCGCCTGATGTTGAAGATGGCATCGGTGAAGTCCCTGGGCCTTATGCCGGACAGTGCAAGGAGCCCGGTGCTTAAAAGGGCAAAGCAGATAAAATAGATCCAGCGCATTTAATCAGCCTCCTTCCTGTTGTGTTGTTTGTTTATGTTTTGTTCATACCCGGATGGATTGGGTGCATCTGTGCCTGTGGAAGTATTTAAGCCGGGTACGGCAGGCTCCGTCCCCGTAGGCAGTTTCTTATCTGGCAGTTTTTCTTCTGCAGGGCTTACTCTGCCGCCGATTCTTCTGATAGGCGTGTTGTTGCCAGCCCGGGCAGGCACAGGCTTTTCGGGAATATATTTTTCAGAGATATATTCCGCCAGCTTTGCTTCTGTGGAGATGATGCCGCTGGGGTCTGCCTCTGTGGGGGTTATGCCATCGGAAACGCCTTTTCCGGAGGCTGTGTCGTATTCTGTGTCTTCATTGCTTCTGTTACCGGTGCCTGTTTCTGCAGCCATGGCTTTTGGGGATTCTTCTTTATCGGAAGCCGCACCTTTGGGCTTTTTTCCGGCAGGCTTCCGGGTGGATGCCGTCTTTGGTGCGGCCTTTTGTCCCAAAGGCTCTGTTTGGAGAGGTGCGGTTTTCTGGCCGGGAAGGGATACAGCTTTCTGCCCAGTTGTATCGGGAAGGAGGAATTCCTCCAGCTCCTTATGCGGGATGCCGTTGTCCAGGAGCCGCTTCTGGAGGGTTCCGGATATGGTCTCCGCTTTCTGGTGGTGCCCCAGTACCCGGGCATTGCCGTCACTGTCGGTCACATTGTCCTCCACATGGTATTTATAAAGGGAGCGGTAAACCAGCTTTCCGTCAATATAGTCCTCCCCCTCGATGATTTCCATAATCTTCCGGGAGCGGTCTTCCAGCTGTTTGGTGAACACTACCACCGGGTAGGCCTCCACCATGATCTGCATGAGGATGGAGTCATCCATGGCGTACTTGCGCTTTGCCAGGGTCATCATCCTGCGGTAGGTGCTCTCGCAGGAGTTGGAGTGGATGGTGGTGCAGACTGTGTGGCCGGTGCGGGAGCTTTCCGCCGCCGACAGGCTCTCTGCCGCGGAGCGCATCTCACCCACGCCGATCACGTCCGGGTGCTTGCGCAGCACACGCTCCAGGAGGAAATCCTGGTCGATGTCCATGGCGGGGTTCTCATGGGGGCGGGTGAGCAGGTGCACCACGGAATTCAGGATATTCCCGTTTTCGTCCCGCTTTACCAGATCGAATTCCCGGCTGCCCTCCTCGATGGTGATGAGGCGGCGGTTGTTGGGGACGTTGGACAGGAGCCATGCCATGATGGTGGTCTTGCCGGAGCCGGTGGAGCCTGCGATGCACACCGACACGCCGTAGCGGATGCAGGCGGTCAGGAAGTGGAGCATCTCCGCCGTGGCGCTGCCGGATTCCAGGAGCTTTTCCTCGGATACGGTCTGCTGGTTCACGATACGGATGGAGGCGTTCACACCCACGTCTGCGTCCACGATGGGTGTCTTGTCCACGGAGATACGGATGTTCCGGTCCAGGAACCCGATCACCGAGGGCATGGTGTCGTCGATGACCATGCCGCAGGCGTTCAGCATGCGCCTTACCACGTCTATAGCGTGCTGGGGGGAGGAGAATTTCTCGGGTATCTTGATGCTGCGCCCGCTGTTCATGATGACTTCAATGTCGTTATAGGCATTGATGTTCACCTCCTCCACGTCGGGGGCATAGATCCATTTCTTCAAAAAGGAGTATCCTGCCATGTCCTCATAGAGCTTGGCGCAGAGATCCTCTGTGGTGAATCCCTGCAGGGCGATCCTGCGCTTGACCAGGTACTGTACCATCAGCTCTTTCAGGACGGAGGAAGCACGCTGGGTGTCCCCGTCCCCGGCGCCTGCTATGGTGGAGGCATGGTTCTCGGAGAAATAGCGCTGTACGTCCTCCAGGATCTGGTCGTAGGTAAGGCTGCTGTCCTCTGCCGGTGCAAAGAAGATGTCGTTTAAGTTTTTCATAATTCGTCCGCATCCTCCTCCCAGTCTTCATATCCGGAACCAGTTGGGGTGTTGTCGGGGCAGTCATTTTCCGTTTCCCAGTCCTGTCCCGCCGTCTGCTGGTTCCTGTATTGGGAACTGCTGTATCTGGCGGTTCTGTCTTCATGCGGCGGCTTCCGGCTCCTTTTTCTCTTATGGAGAAAGGCTCTGCTGTCATCACCGTTAAAATCTTTCTGTGTGCTGTCTTTTCCGTATGCATCCGGGCTGTCCGGATAGCTGTTGCCGTCTCCATAAGAGTCCGGGTTATTTGTATAGCTGCTGTTGTCTCCGTGTGTGTCCGGGTCATCTGGATATGGGATGCTTCTGTCCGATGCAATATCTTCCTCCGGCAGTCTGTCCCCGTTTTCCTGCCAGTCCAGCTCCCGTTCGGCAGCCTCCATCTGTTCCAGCGTGTCCAGCACCCTGTTCAGGGATGCGGTATATTTGGAGTTGCAGTATTTCACCGCCTGGAACATGCCGCCCTCGGTGGCGCAGCGGTCGATTTCCTTGCCATAGGGCAGCAGGCCGTCAAAGCCGCCGATGATGTAGCCCATTTCGTCAAAGGCGTGGAAAGGGCGGGCCATGCCGGCGAAGGTCATGTGCCGGTCATAATGGAAACGCCCGTCTGCAAGCAGGGGCTGGTGGGCTTTCAGGTAGTTGACCCCTTTCAGGTCGGGGGTCAGGATGCGGACCACCAGGTCGCCGGACTCGATGGCGGCGGGGGTGAACACATTGGTCATGGCGGGGCTGCAGTCCAGTATCAGGTAGTCTACCAGGCTCCCGGCGGCGGATATGAGCTGCAGCGCCATCCGGTAGTCGGTGTCCGGGTAGCTTAAAGGGTTTTCCCCAGCGCTGTACCCCATCAGGCCGATGAAAGGGTAATTCTTCAGCACGGTCACATGGCTGGCTATCAGGGACGTGTCTATCTCCACGCTGCTTAATACCTGCCCTATGGAGGCCTCCGCCCCTGCGGCCTGCTCCGGGAGCCATACCGGGAGCATGGGGGTGCCGGGGTCGGCGTTGATGATGATGGCTTTCTGTTTGTCGCGGGTCAGTGCCTTGGCCAGGATGCAGCAGAACATGGACTTGCCGCTTCCGGGGCTGCCCCAGACTGTGATTGTTTTGGACATGGGATGAATCCCTCCTTTCTGTCTTCTGTTGGGAGCCGCCTGCTGTCCGGTGCAGAGGCTCCGGCATCTTATGTCCGGTTTCCGCTGCCAGAGGAGTCATCAGTGGCGCCGCCGGTTTCATTGGGGGAACCTGTATTTGTCCCATTGCTGTTGTTCTCATTATTGGAGTCAGGCGTGTTCTCTCCGCTGGTATTGGCAGAATCTCCATTACGATTATCTGATTCAGTGTCTTGGCTGCCGGATTCGGGACTGCTTTCTTCGGATGTGGAAAGCTCACTGCCATCTATGGTTCCGGCTGTTGTACTGGCATCTGTATCTGTACCGTCTCCGTTTTCATCTGTTTCTTCCTCCGGCAGCAGTGTCTCCGGGAAGTAGATTTCCTGGAGGGTGTATTCCTGCTCTGCCAGCAGTTCCTCCGCAAGCTTCTCATTCCCCCGGCTGACCAGGGCCACATGGGCGATGCCGTCATTCTCCAGAAGGGTGATGGTGCGGGCCTGCTCCGGGCTTGCCAGCACGGTGATGGTGGCGGACTGTTTTTTCTCCTCGTCTTCCAGCGGCTCCCTTGTGTTGTCCACGTTCATGCCGCCGGAGTCGGTCACGGAGAGGACTCTTACGAAGCGCAGTTCGGGGACTTCAACCGCCACATCAAGGAAGTGGTAGATGCGGATGATGTCTCCGGGCTGCAGCTTGTCGGACAGTCCGGCGGCAAGGGTCTGTATGGTAAGAGAGATAGCTACTTTGCCGGAAGGGATGCTGTTCAGTGCCGTATCGGATGAGATGGGCACGGGGCTGACTTTGGCGGGGAGGATGTAATCCCCCGGGAAGAGGTCTGCTGTGGCATAAAGCCCTTTTACATCGTCCAGGGAGCGGGCGGTGCCGGAGGGCAGGTTGTAGCTGCCCACCTCTACGGTCTCGGTGTTGTCCGCACTGACAGTCTCCCCTTTCAGGATGGGGGCAGTGACACGGACGACTTCTGTTTTGCCGTTGGTCTGCCTTGCGATAACAGGCAGGGCCACAAAGGCGGTGACGGCTGCCAGCAGGAGACTCAGCAGGCCGAAGATAAAGCGGTTGTTCAGTTTCATGGTTATATTCACTCCTGTTCTGTATTGAGATAGATGATTGTTTGGCTGATATTGGTGTCCAGCTTTTTGGCGATGGGAGCCTGTAAGTATGGCAATGTCCCATCGGGAATCAGTGCCTGGCGGTTGTATCGGAAAGCAATGTGCCTTGAAGCGTGTGGGCTGCGCTTTTGGGATTCTGCCATGCATTTATACTGCACACCAGTTGAATTTGCAGCGAAACCTGACTGCAGGCCGCCAGCCAGGTTCTTTCCCGGAAGCATCAATGTAAATCCTGGCGGTCTGTAGTATAACAAAGCTGCAGTGATAGTGGCATGGAAGAATATCGTGATTCTGCTGTCAGCCAGTCATCCGGTTAGGATTGCGGCAATGGTAACAAGGAAGCTGCCAGCCGCAAGGAAAGGGACAAACGGCAGTGACAGCATTTTCTGTGTATTGGTATGTCTGTTCCTATGGTTCATAATCAGGGCGGCTATGGCGGCAAGCCCCGAGGCTGCCAGCAGGATGGCTGTCATGTGGGATGGGCCGTAAGCAAATCCCATAACTGCCGCCAGCTTGATGTCGCCGCCCCCGACTCCGCAGCCGCCCGGGGATGCCATGGCTGCTGCGAATAGGATTAGGAAGCCCGTTGCCGTCCCGGCCAGTGAGCGTAATAAGGCAGGAGGGAGCATCAGCAGGAACTGGGACAGGGGTGTTCCGGCAGCTTCCGGAGGAGCCACGGCCAGAGACATGCCCATGCAGGCTCCCAGTCTGCCCTGTACAGTAAATGTATCTGCCGCCAGACTGGAAACCAGTGCGTCCAGGAACGGAGCCGCCAGGGCAATGGGGCTAAAGAGCAGTAGCGCCCTGTCCGGCACACGCCTTGTGCGCAGGTCGTATGTCGCAAATCCGCCTATGCAGGCGAACATCAGCAGGCTGTAACCGCAGGAGAGGGCCGCAATATGGCTACTCACGGTTGGTATACCAGTCGTCAAAGACGGACTGGTGGATGGTGGTGTGGTCGCTGACGTTCACGGACAGCATCCCGCCAGGTGTCCATGTGTCCCATACCTGCGTGTATATCGTGTAATTGGTATTGTCCGGCATCCACACGGGTGTGAAGTGGACGTTGCGCCTGTAAGTGGAGAACTCGTTGGGACGGAAAGTGAACTTCGCATTGTGCCCGCCGGAGACACGCTGTAGGAGCCGCAGATAGGTCTTGTACTGGAACTCCGGGAAGGTGGAGAGGGCGGTCTGGGGCATGGTGTAATGCCCGGACGGCGCGTTGGTGGACAGGGAGGCACGCACCTCTGTCTTCACGCCGTAGCCGCTCTTCATGTCTTTTCCGTTTGCCGTGGGCACGATGTCGTCCGGCAGCAGCGTCATGGAGCCGGAGAGGGAGGCGTAGTAGCCGGTGTAGCTGTATTCCCATTCCCCATCGTCTTTCCATTCGCCCTCGTCCACCCACTGGCCGTCGTCCCGCCATTCCCCATCATCTCTCCATTCGCCGTGTCCGCCCTCACAGCGCCTGGGGCAGTCTTCCGTGCATTCGGTGTCATGCCACTGCATGTTGGGATGCCACTGCATGTTCTCATGCCATTTCCAGTCCGCGTGCCACTGCCAGTTGGGAATCCAGCGGCAGCTCCACACGCCCCAGTTGGAGGAGAGCTTCTGCGGGGTTGACGGCAGGGGTGGAACGGAGTAGCCGGGGTAAGTGTCCGTTGCCAGGGGGTCAGGCGGGATTCGCTCGCTTAGGTCAACAATCCTGGCGGTGATGGTGTCCCTGGAGAGGGTTCCCCTGTTGACGGTGACGGTGATACTGACATTCTGGGGCGTGGCTGGCGTATGCCATTTGACCCAGACCAGCTGACAGTCGTTCTTTGGGATGACGATGTTGCTCACCTGGTAGTCTGTCCCCAGGATGTGGAAGGTCACGGTGGCGGGATTTTCTGGGGTAAGGTCGGTGTCCGTATACAGGGTGACGGCGGTGATGACGTCCGTGTCCACCCGGTAGTCTGAATCCGGAAGGGCGATGCCTCCCCCGGGGGAATCGCCGCCTGGGTCGTCCGGGGCAGGCGGGTCGTCGAACCAGACGATGCCCACGCCCAGGCTGTTTATGATGTCCGTATTGGACTGTCTCCCGGTGGTATTGCCAGTCCATGCGCCAATCCCCAGGTCGTCATCCTCCAGGAACATGGATAGGGCCAGGTTCTTGTGGGTCAGGGAGGGCATGGTGGTGCGTAGCGCCCCTCCGGAGAGCTGGTCGTAGAGGGCGGCCTCCGTGGCGGTCATGCAGTAATACTGGCCGTTGTGGGTGAAGTAGGCTATGGGCTCCACCATCAGCTTGTATCTGCCGGAAACCATGGTGTCGTAATCCATCCCGGCGGCCTCCGCCACCATCATGCAGGCGTACTCGCTGCAGAAGTAGCGCTTGATGGTCTCGATGCTGTTCCTGCCCGTGGAGCTGACGATGGTGGGCATGGGGTTGGCGGGCTGGATGCAGCTGTAGGAGCCGCCGGTCTGCATCTGTAGGCTGGCCCCGTTCTGGTACTGCAGCTTGCTGACCTTGCCGAAGTGGAGGACGGTGCCGGTCTGGGCCTGGTTGGAGAAGTCCATGGGGGTGGAGACGGCGGCGCCGCTCTCCGTGTCGATGACGGTGATGCGTACGCCGTCATTGCCGGGGGTCCATTTGTTCTGTGAGGTTCCCTGCCCCATGCCGCCGCCCCCTGCGTCCATGTTGCCGTTCCCGGTGGCATGGGCCGTGGCAGGGAGGCAGAAGAGCAGGGTAAGGGTGAGGAGAAGGGATGTTAGCCGTTTCAAATAGTATCACGCTCCTTTTCTATTATTTTGATGGCATAAAAGAAAGCTGCCATGGGCAGGCAGCTTCCGGTTTCACGATATTCAGTTTTTATTATGTGTAGGCAGGTTTGCCCGGGCTTACATGTTCCCTACCATCTTGTCCGGGTCTCCGGCGCTGTCCATGGTGGACTGGTCTACCGTGCTGGGGACTACCCATCCGAATACGGGGTCATATACGGCTCCGTTTTCGCCTGTGGATCCGGCAGGCGGGGCATCGGGCTGTGCAGGCGGGGCAGTGGGCTCCGGCTCCAGTTCCTCTGGCGTATAGGAGGGAGGCTGTTCCGGGTCTGTGGCATCCGCTTCGGCTGTGGGGGCTTCCGGCGGCTCCGGCTGTAGGTCTTCCGTCTCCGGGGTGAAGTCGATGGTCACCAGCTGGTCGGTTTCTCCGGTCACTTTAGGGTAAGCCTCCAGGATGTCGTCCTGGGCCTGTTCCTGGGCAGCGGAAGTGCCTGTAGGGCTTGTGCTGTTCCCGCTGGGGTCGTGCGTTGCCCGGGTTTCCACGGGAGTGGCGGGGGAGGGAGTCTCCTGCCATTCCTGGGCAACGGGGCCGGGTGCAGGATCTTCCGGCTGGAAGTCGGGCTTTTCCTCCCTGCCGAAAAGGAAGCAGGCGGCGAGGATGCCGATGCAGGCAACGGAAAGGGCGGCTGCGGGGAAAGCTTTGGTCTTGAAGATGTTCTTCTTCATAGTGTATGTCCTCCTTTTTTGCTGTTTATATACCCTATACGAATCTACGGGCAGTTTTTCAACAAAATCTAAAAATTTGTTTCAGAATTTTGTGTTATGGAAGCCGGTCAGCTCTATGTGCCGGGTGATAGCGGGGTATTGTCGCCCGAACATGCGGATGTAGAACTCAACATCGCAGGTAAAGGTGTACTCCACGCGGCTGCCCAGGACGCGGAACCGGAGCCGGATGTTCCTGATAGCATAGTCATCTGTGGAGAGGGGAACTTTGCTGGCCAGCCCGTCCGTCACGGTCTCCTCCAGCATGGCTACATAGCTGCTGTCGGAGTAGAGGGTGTTCAGGTACTCGCTGAAGTTGGTCTCCCGCTGGGAACGGAAGGTGTCCGCATAGATGCTTGCGCTTAAGTTGTTCAGCTCCATCTTGGCGCCGTTTCGGATGTTGATGCAGGTGATCCGGATGGAGGCGTACAGCAGCAGGAAGGAGACCAGCATCACTGCTCCTACGATAAAGAAGCAGGTATAGATGGAGATGTCGCCCTGTTGGCTGTGGAAGAGGGATACCGTCTTTTGATGTAGCCGTATTCGCCGCCCATGGCATCCATGGTGTAGATTGTTTATGGTGTCTTCTGGCTTCCTGCGGTTGTAAAAAAGTGTGTGCTTCATCGTTTCTGCCCCCTTACTTCCAATAATGCTCGCTGACGCCTGCGCCCCTGGAGACAATCCGGATATTGACCAGGTTGAAGTTCCAGAAGCCGCCCAGCCTTGCGTCCCCGGTGATGGTGATGTAGAAGGGGCTGCCCAGCTGGATGGCACGGCTCATGCCGCCCGGGGTGGGGGACTTGTAGGAGGCATTGATACTGTAGGTAATATTATCTGCCCCGTTAATCTGGGAGCATAGGTACTGGAACAGGGCGTCCGTCTCTCCATTGGTGCCGCCGGAGAGCTGGATTTGTTTTACCATCTGGTCGGCGCAGTGGTCGAGCTGCTGTTTGGTAGAGATGATTCCAAACAGGTCGATGATGAAGGCAAGCAACAGGACGGTGATGAAGATGAAAACCACCGTACTGAAGTAGTTGGCTTCGCCTCGTTCATTTTTCAGGAACCTTTCCGTAGCAGAGGGTTTCCTTAAAGATGGAAAAGGTCTTTTGGGAAACCGTGTGTGTCTGGTGGTTCCAGAATCAGGCTGTTGCACGGAGTTACCGATATCAACAATGTAGGAAACCTCAATATTTGCTTTTGCTAATGTGAAGATTGTGTATCACCGCCTTTCTCTCTAACGAAAACAGCCGCTTCCGAAATCGGGAAACGGCTGCATCACATATTTTTGACTGTACCAAGTATAACAGATATGGATTTGCGGGGAAAGAGCAAAACCGTGCCAATGTTGTGCCAATTATACACAAGACTGCCAGAACTTACGAATTTGTCTAAAACAGGTATATACACTCATGGGTGCAGGTAAGCATGGGGTAGAAAATTAGGACAAAAGTGAGAAAATCGGTGTTGTTATCAGGTGGGACAGAAGGTATGATAGGAGCGGATTGAAATCTAAGATAAAGGTATCGGGAACAAGGAGGAAATTTTCATGAAATTGATTAACAACAGTATACCAGTGAGCATCCTGATGGGTGCAGCCTATGGAGACATGAGAGGGTACAGGCAGCTTCTGCGTGCTGTAAATGACTTAAGACAGGACTTCGCAATGATGTTCCCCTGTTACTGGTGGAGCGATGCCCCCGTGAGTGTTCGGATGGATTTATGCTATGACAGGGCGGATATAGCGGACCAAGGCCCTGATGTACGGTACAGGGGAATCTTTTTGAACGATGAAGAAAGGCTTGTAGATTGGTCTGTGGTGCATTTCCCGGAGGATAAGGCCGGTGACGGCAGGAAGATGCGAGGATCCAATGAGAGCATTTACCGGCATTTTTTTGAGGTGATCCTGCGCCTGGGAGGCAATGTGTTGTGGCCTGCTATGCATGAGGGAACCACCGCATTTAATTTTAACACGGATGAACACGGCAGACAAAGAACTGGAGAGCCGTGAGAAAGAATCCTCCCATATGGGTATGGGGGCAATCCGTCCAATTCCCGCTATCGCCGCATTCATCTTGTCCGCCCTCCAGGCTGACGGCATTCAATTCGACTGTTCGAAATCTTTCATTATACGAATGAGCAGTATTACACCATAAACCGACAGAATCATTTCTGAAATAAATCCCGCATAAGTAATTCCGTATTCATGGAATAACAGATTCAGCAGTACTATAGCAGGAATTTCAAGGACAATCTTCCTGAGAATCGCAAAAAACAAAGATTTCTTTCCCATACCAATACTTTGGAATACACCTACCGCAAGGAAGTCCACCAGCATAAAAGGTATGGACGCGCTAAATCCGCGCAAGAACAATTCCCCATAAGCAATGACTTCTCCCTGCTTCATGAATAAACGGATCAATGGAGCAGCAAATATCCAGCAGAAAACTGCAATTATCATCATACAGGGAACCATGAGCTTCGCAACCGTCTGAATCGTTTTCTGGAAACGTTCTTTATTCCTGCTGGCATATGTATAACCGACTAATGGCATGACTCCCTGCGTTCCTCCTATGGCAACCTGAATCGGAACCATATAAATTTTCTGTGCGATTCCTATTGCTGCCACAGCGGAAGAACCGTAGCCTGCGATAAAGTTGTTCAAAATTGTCATTCCCGTCACATTCAACAGGTTCTGAATGGAAGCAGGTATGCCAACACCCAAAACACCCATTACAATTTCCCGTTTGAAAGAGAGATTCCTTGGATGGAGCCGGATATTGGTTTTGTTTCTTTTCACTGCCAGGTAAATAAAGAAGTATGCGCATGCAGAGCAGTTGGAAAGAAAAGTGGCAAGCCCGGCCCCGGCTGCTCCCATTCCCAACCCCCAGGGTAAGATAAAGACGGGATCAAGAAAAATATTTAGTATACATCCGCTCATCGTTCCGATGCTCGCATGAAGCGCAGCTCCTTCAGATCGTACCAGGTACGCTATCACTACATTCAATATGGTAGGTATTGCGCCGCATAGAACAGCCCATTGCATATATTTGATGGTTGCTCCCATTGTATCCGCATCCGCTCCCAGCAGACAGACCAGCGGATTCAAAAAAACGGTACAAAGAATGGAAAGCAGCGCTCCACTGAACACAGCGCCATAAAAGCCAAAAGCAGCGCTCTCTCTGACCGTTTTCACATTTCCGGTGCCAAGTGCCCGGCTCATCATGCTGGAGGAACCTACGCCAAACAGATTGTTGACAGCGTTGAACGCAAGGAGGGTCGGCGCTGCCAGCGCAACGGCAGCACTTTCTACTTCATTATTCAGCATTCCGACAAACAATGTGTCCGCAAGGCTGTACAGGACAGTGACCAATGCTCCTAAAATCGTGGGAACCATCAATGTTCTTATAGCGGAAGGAACTGGCATCTGCTCAAACAGCTTTTTATTCGTACTATCTTCGTTCATTTTTATGTCCCCTTTCCTGTGAGTATAAATTGCATTCAATCCGGTCGCAGAAGCTCTGAATCAGTTTCCTTTCTTCATCAGAAAATCCTGCAAATATAAATTCAATGAACTCCATCTGCATTTTTTGTCCTGCCCGTACAATGTTGCTTGACGTTTCCGTTAATTTCAGATGGATTCGCTTTCGGTTTCCTGCATCCGGCTCACAAAGAAGCAGCCCTTTGTCCGCCAGCTCATTTACAGCCAAAGAAACATGGGACTTCTGCATTTTCTTCATCTTTACAATATCAGCAGCAGTATCCAGATGGGGGTTATTGGCAAGAAACAACAAAACGTCAACTTCTGCTGAAGATAGCTGGAACCTGCCTGCGACAGATTTTCTTCTCACAAAGTATTCTCTTTCCATAGAGTCTATAAATAACCAGTAATCTTTTTTCATAGATTCCTCCGTGTTCTAATTTGAACATGGGTATTATAGTTCTAATTTGAACATTTGTCAAGAAGGTTTGAAAAAATTTCAGTCTGGCATCAATTTCGAAAAGATACAATTCTATAATATTCTCTACAAATATACAATACCCATTTCCGATTTCATGCTACACTGATCATCACAGTTCCTATGTCCATCAATGCAGAAATGCAGCCAATACAAGACAGGAGGGTAAATTATGTTTGAAAAACTGTTTGAGCCGATTCAAATCCGGGGATTGAAGCTGGACAGCCGGGTCATCATGCCTGCCATGGGGACGAAGTTTTCCGGCAGGGCAAGCTATGTGACCGACCAGCTGATCGACTACCATGTGGCCAGGGTAAAGGGAGGCAGCACCTTGAATATCGTGGAGGTCACCAGCGTCCATACGCCCAGCGCCCCCAGGGGGTTCCTTTCCATTTCGGAGGACGAATATATTCCGGGGCTGAAAAGGCTGACGGATGCCATTCATCAGGCAGGCGGCAAGGCGGGCGTGCAGCTCTGGCAGGGAAGCCTGGCAGTGGGAATGGATCAGACCGCCCAGATTCTGATGGCCAGCGACATGCCTATGGGGCCTGGGATGACGCTTCCCGGAATCACGGTGGAGCAGATTAGGGAAGTGGTGGAATGCTATGGACAGGCGGCAAGGCGTGCTGTGGCGGCAGGGTTTGACTGTCTGGAGTTCCACTGCGCCCACAATTATCTGCCCCATTCTTTCCTGTCGGGGGGCATCAACCACAGGACGGACGAATATGGGGGGAGTTTTGAGAACAGGGCCAGATTCCCCCTGGAGGCTATCCGGGCCATCCGGGCCAATATCCCGGAGGATATGCCGCTGTTCATGCGGATTGATGCCCATGACGATTATCTGGAGGGCGGGCTGACCATCGAGGAGGTAATCGCATTCTGCAAGCTTGCGGGAGAAGCCGGGGTGGATGTGCTGGATGTGTCCCGGGGCAATGTCATCACGCCGGCCAATAAATATGAGGTTCCGCCCATTGACCTGCCCAGGGGATTCAACATAGAGAACGCAGCCAGAATCCGCAGGGAGACGGGGATGCTGACTGTGGGCGTGGGCCGCCTGAACGAGCCTTATATCGCCCAGAAAGTTCTGGAAGAGGATAAGGTGGACATGGTGGTGATGGGGCGCGCCCAGCTGGCAGACCCGGAATTCCTTAATAAGGTAAGGCAGGGCAGGCTGGAGGACATCGACTACTGCGTGGGCTGTGATCAGGGATGCCTGGACGGCTTTGCTGATGTGGACTGTCCCCATATCACCTGCCTGCGGAACCCTGCTGTAGGCAGGGAGAGGGAATGCGCCATAGTGCCTGCGCAGAACCCGGAGACGGTCCTGATAGCGGGCGGGGGCATTGCCGGGCTGGAGGCGGCAATCATCCTGAAACTGAGAGGGCACAATCCGATTCTGTGCGAGGCATCAGACCATCTGGGAGGGCAGTTCCTGACTGCGGGAATGGCGCCCAGAAAGGCGGAGATGAAGCAGGCTGTCCTGGATATGGCGAAAAAGGCCCAGCGTCTGGGGGTGGAGATTCGCCTGAACACGCCGGTCACAGGGAAGCTGATTCAGGAGATGCATCCCCATACAGTGTTCAATGCCATTGGGGCACAGCCTTTGATTCCCAGGATACCCGGTGCGGAACTGCCCTTTGTGGTCAACTCCCATGATGTCTTAAACGGCAAGGTGGCTCCTGCAGGCAGGGTGGTCGTCATCGGCGGCGGTATGGTAGGCATGGAAGTGGCGGAATATCTGGCGGAGAGGGGCTGTAAGGTCACGGCTCTGGAGATGCTTAAGGATTACTGCATGGATATGGGAAGCGCACGGAAGTTCTGTGTGGCCGAGAGCATCCAGGCGGCAGGGATTGCGGTGGAGACGGAAGTCACGGTGACGGCAATCGAACCCGGCAGGGTAATCGGGCAGAAAGCGGGCGAGGAGGCGGAATACCCCTGCGACTATGCAGTGATGGCCATTGGTTCCCGCTCCCGTGACGGACGGGAACTGGAGGAGGCCGCGTATGCCAATGGAATCGGATATATGGTCATCGGAGATGCGGCACAGGCCAGGCGGGCGTTGAACGCAACCCGTGAGGCCATGGATGCCGCGCTGACCTTTGACAATCCCAAAGTGCATGAGGAGGTGTCCCGCCCGAAAAAAGTGGTATTTCTCACAGGTGCAACGGGAATCATGGGGCAGGAGACCATGAAGCAGCTGCTGTCCAGGAGCACCCGTTTCCAGGTCCGGGCACTGGCAAGGCCCTCTGAGAAGAACAGGGCTCTGATGAAGAAATACATGTGCCCCTCCCTCCAGGTCATCTGGGGAGATATGGCAGATTATGAGACCATAAAGCAGGGGGTGGATGGAGCCGATTATGTGCTGCATATCGGCGCTATGGTGTCGCCTGCGGCGGATCAGTATCCGGAGAAGACGCTGTACACGAATATCGGTTCCACCTTGAACATCATCAAGGCCATCAGGGAGCAGCCGGAGCCTGACAAAGTGCATTTTGCCTATGTGGGGACGGTGGCCATGACGGGAGGGCGGACTGACCCCATTCACTGGGGCAGGGTAGGAGACCCTATCAATCCCTCTATTTTTGACTACTATGCCATATCGAAAGTCTTTTCCGAGCTTGCGGTGTATGAGTCGGGGCTGAAGCACTGGGTATCCATCCGCCAGACGGGCCAGCATCCCAGCGCGGACGGGGCCGGGGAACAGCCCATCATCTTCCATCAGCCGCCCAACAATGTCCTGGAGTGGAGCACCTCCGTGGAATCCGGCATCTGTATGGCAAACCTGTGTGAAGACTGGGTGCCGGAGAGCTTCTGGCGCAAAGGCTATAACTTAAGCAGCGGCGCGGGATACCGTCTGGCTACATGGGAGCTGATGGATATCAGCCTGGGAGCTTTCGGCCTGGGGCTCAAGGACGTGATGGACTGCAGGATGATGGCGCAGTACAATTTCCACGGCCATTATTTTTCCGATGGGGACAGACTGGATGAAATCCTGCATTTCCGCTGTATTCCCGCACAGCAGTATTGGGACGGGGTCCGGGAGGAGATGCGGAGGATGGCGGCCAATCCCTTGATTGCGGCCATGTTCCCCAGCGGAGAGCAAATGAAGGCCCACAATGTGGAAATCGGCAGAAAGCGGATGGGGACGTATTGGATGTTTGAAAATAAGGAAGAGGACTGGATTAAGGCGTTCTTTGGTTCCCGGGAGAAGCAGCAGGCTATGAAAGGCTGGGAGGACGGGTTTGAACTGTATCATCCCAGTGAGGAGGTCACTTATCTGGACCACGGTTATGATGAGGGGAAGGGCATGGAGAATCTGACCCTGGAGGATCTGCAGAAAGCGGCGGGGTTCAGGGGAGGCGAATGCCTTGCAACAGAAGTGCCGGATATCTATACGCCGATTAAATGGCGCTGTGCGGAGGGACATGTATTTGAGATGTCGGTGAATGCGGTGCTGGGAGGAGGCCACTGGTGTCCGGAATGTCTGCGCAGTGAATGGAAGTATGGGCAGATTGCGAAGAAGAATCCGTTCTATGCCCAGGTCTGGACTCCCATACATGGGGAGGGCGATGACTATGTGATTCCTATGGAGTTTTCCGCTTACGATATATGCCGGGAGCTGAAAGCGAAACTGGGGCTTGATTGACCACATCCTATAAGTATACATTGCCATGAATGGAACAGCGGGAAGTCTGCGGGCCTGGCCTGCGGGCTTTTCCGTTTTATGGAGAAATATCGCCACAAGCCAATCCCCATTTTCTTTACAATACTTTGGATTTTATCGGATGCCTTGCCATATTGTCTGGACAGCTCGAAGTAGCAGATTTGCTTTTTGCCATGACATAATCAAGAGTAATCAGGAGGAGGTTAGTTTGAAAATGCATAAATATGATACCCTACAGGAGTGGATTGAAAAAGAAGGCAATAGCCATATTGGGGAAAATGGCAGTTATGCAGATGCAGAAGGAAGAGACATCCCATTATCCGCAAAAGATTCGTTAGCTCATATCTATGGACATCCCATGTGGGAGGGATATGGCAGGAACCTCTATGCGCCATGGGGCGACCTGGAGACCATTGAAAAGACAGAGCAGTTTACCTTTGGAGCAATCAGTGATTGGTGCGGTTGGGGAAGCCAAAGAAGCCTGGAGGATTTAAACAGGATGCAAGACCTGAACGCACAGGGAAAAATGGCAGTCCATTCAATTTATCCGCCGGAAGCCTGTTCAGAAGAAAACCACAAGGCATGCGCCCAGATAGTATTATTCAAAGGGAACCCCGGAAGTCCGCTTGCGCTTGTAGCGGCAGGCGGAGGTTACCAGGTCGTGTGTTCCATATGGGAGGGATATCCCTATGCCATGGAGCTGCTTTCACAGGGGTATCATGTCGCAGTGTTGAAGTACCGTACAGGCTATCAGCTAAAGGCAAAAGACCGGCTGGGGCAGCGAAGGGAAGCGGAGGAAGACATGATACAGGCAGTACGCTTCTTAACCGAGCATCAGGAGCAGCTTGGGATAGAAATGGAAAATTATACAATGATAGGCAGCTCTGCGGGCGGCGGACTGATTACGCAATTTGTTTTTGGCTATTATGGCAGCTTATACAAAAGAGAGGGATTGCCCAGACCTGCCACAATCAATCTGATATATACGGATCGATTTTTGTTTTATGAACCAGAGTGGAATATAGATATTACATTCGGCGAAGCGGACAGGGATTTGGCGGTATTTTGCATTGTCGGGGAAATGGATGCTTTTGGCGGAGATGCAGTGATGGACAGGAAGATGCCTGAATTGCGGGCAGCTTTGGGAGATTCAAAGGTCTGTTACAGGAAATTCCCGGCAGGGTTCTATCATGGAGCGGGACTTGGAACCGGGACACCGGGCGAGGGCTGGCTGCAGGCTGCGATTGATTTCTGGAAAGAACAAAATGGAGGTGAATTATAATGCTGGACAATGTATCGAAAAAAACGAATGGCCATACGGGAAAAAGGGCGTATAATCCCTACCTGCCCAGCTATGAATACATACCGGACGGAGAGCCGTACCTATTCGGGGACAGGCTTTATCTATTCGGTTCCCATGACCGGTACAATGGAACGGATTATTGCGAAAATGATTATGTATGCTGGTCTGCCCCGGTGGATGAGCTGGGAGACTGGAGATATGAGGGGGTTATTTACCGTAAGGAGCAGGATTCCCGGAATGCCATTCCCCGAAAGCCTCTTCAGGCGCCGGACGTACAGCTTGCGGAGGATGGCAGGTATTATCTGTACTATTGCCCGGCAGGACTGGGCTGTATCGGGGTTGCGGTCTGCGACAGCCCGGCGGGACAATATAAGTTTCTGGGGCATGTCCGCTATGGGGACCAGACCCTGTTGGGAGGCAGAAAGGGAGACGGATTTCCCTTTGACCCCGGAATTTTTCGGGACGGGGACGGGAGGATATGGTTGTATTATGGATTCGCTCCCATGAATGAGCAGATGGATGCTTTTGTGAACCCGGATGGCTTATGGGAGAGCGGCCCCTTTGTGGCAGAGTTGGAAAAAGATATGCTTACGGTCAAAGGAGTGCCGTCTCGGGTGGAAATTACCGGCTGCCCGGAGAAATGCCATGATTTCTTTGAGGCCAGTTCCATGCGGAAAATCGGAGAACGGTACTGCTTTATCTATTCTTCCCAGAACAGCCATGAGCTTTGCTATGCCCTGGGCAAAAATCCCGGAGGGCCCTTTCAATATGGAGGCGTGCTCCACAGCAACGGCGATATAGGGATGCCGGGAATTACCGAAGCCAACAGACAGAATTATACGGGAAATAACCACGGCAGTCTGATACAGATAAAAGGGCAGTGGTATGTTTTTGGGCACCGCATGACCAATTATACGCTTTTCTCCAGGCAGGGGGTGGCAGAGCCGGTGGAAATCATGGCGGACGGGCATATCGGCCAGGCTGAGATGACCAGCGGCGGACTGGGAGGGCCGCTGCCCTGGGAGGGAAGCTTTGAGGCGCGGATTGCCTGTGTGCTTCGCTCCGGGACAGGAGCCATTCACAGCGGAGTCTCCGGTGAGATGCTGGAGGCGGTGAAAGCGGTTCATCCTGCTTTTGTACAGAGCGGAGAGGACAGGGAGTCGGAGCCGGACCAGTATATTACCCATATGAGGGACGGCGCGGCTGCAGGCTTTAAATATTTTGATGCCTGCGGGAACCGTAAAATCACGGTTGTGACCAGAGGAAGCGGCGGAAAGATGGAGGTACGGACGGCAGAGGGAGAGATTGCCGCCGTGATACCTTTGAAAGAAGAAAAAGAATGGAAAGAGAGCGAGGAGGCTCTGCTTGTGGGATTATGCGGCAGGCAGGCGCTGTTTTTTGTTTACCGTGGGGACGGGGCCATAGACTTCAAAGCATTTTCCTTGCGGATATAATAGGTTTTTTACTGTTCTGGCGGTCTTGAGTATAAGTAATGGTCGGGATATCCAGGAGGCATACAGGCGCGGTTTCTACAAAAAAAAGTACAAAAATATAATAACTTATTAAAAAATTTTGATAGGATATGTTTTATGAGGGGGTGAGTCATAATGCTGCTGAGTATTTTGAATGTGGTTTTCACTGTGGCTTATGAAATATGTAAGCTGATATGTACGCTGATGCTGATTTACGCATCATATCTATATATAAAAAAGAACAGATAAAACTATGAAAAGTGGGAGGCAGAGCATGCGGAAGAGTTTATTTCGGGCAGAGAAAATCAGTGACAGGATTACCAGGATTCATCTGCCGGGAGAGGTATTTTCCTACCTGGTGGAGGGGGAGAAGAAAGCGGTATTGATTGATACCGGGTGCGGAATCGGAGATTTGAGGGGATTCGTGGAGGACTTGACGGAAAAGCCATTGACCGTCCTGCTTACCCACGGGCATGTAGACCATGCTCCCGGCGCCGTGCAGTTTGAGAATGTGTACATGAATCTCCTGGACAGCCGGATATTTCAGGAACATAACGTTTTGGAAAAAAGAAAGGGGTATGCGGAAAGCGTTTCCGAAAAGGTTCCTTTCACGGAAGCGGATATGCTGCCGGTGGGTTCCTGCGAAAGGTTCCGGCAGCTGTCGGACGGGGACTGCTTTGATTTGGGCGGGCTGCAGGTGACGGCGTATGCCTGCGGCGGCCATACGCCCGGCAGCATGGTTTTCCTGATACAGGAGGAGGGGTATCTGCTGTTGGGAGATGCCTGCAATCCATTTACATTCCTGTTCGACAAAAGCTGCCTGGGTGTGGCGTCCTATGAGCGCAATCTTCTGGCCCTGCAGGGAAAGGTGCAGGGGCGGTATGGGAAGGTGCTGATTTCTCATGGAGAGGGGACTGCCTCCAGGAACATGCTGGAGGAAAATTACCATGTCTGTGAAGCCATCAAGAGAGGGGATGTGGTGAATATTCCCTTTGAGTTCCAGGGAAGGAAAGCATTCCTGGCAAAGCCCCAGGGCAGGCGGAATGAGTTTGGGGAAGAAATGGCGAACATAGCTTATAATCCGGACAGGATTTATGAGTGAATACTTATAGGAAAGAGCAGGTGCGTTTTATGGAACAGCGGATTATGGATGTCCTGCAGGGCGGGGAGGGCAATTATATCCTGCCATTTTTCTGGATGCACGGCGCACAGGAGGCTGATACCAGAAAGCTGATGCAGGCGGTATATGACTGCGGCATCCGGGCTGTGTGCCTGGAATCCAGACCCCATCCGGACTATGTGGGGGAACAATGGTGGCATGATGTGGACATCATCCTGGAGGAAGCGAAAAAAAGGGACATGAAGGTCTGGATTTTAGACGATTCCCATTTTCCCACGGGGTATGCAAACGGCGCGGCAGCAGACGCTCCCAGGGGGCTGAAAAGAATCAGCCTGATGGAGAGGCATTATGATATCACAGGGCCCCAGCGCGGCACAAAACTGGACATCGGAAAGCATCTCAACTGGAACGCCCGGACAAGGCAGAGGGATGAGGGATATTATCAGGAGAAATTAGAGGCCGTGCTCCTGGCAAAGGTGGCGGAGGACGGCGGGACGGAGGCCAGAACCGAAACACAGGCAGGAGGAGAATGGGACTGGCAGGATAATTTCCGGGATTACGGGAAGACAGCCAGAACCATAGCCCAGGTACAGAACGTGACCGGGCAGGTGGAGGACGGTTGGCTCTACCTGGATTTACCGGAGGGAGAGTACAGGGTTTATGTGCTCACTACGAAGCTCTATGCGGCCATGATGCTGGGGGACGGGATTTCCCTGTTGGAAAGGGATTCCGTGAAGCTGTTGATTGACGAAGTCTATGAAGCGCATTATAAGCGCTATGCCCCTTATTTTGGCAATACCATTGCGGGCTTCTTTTCCGATGAGCCGGGATTCTTCAACTTAAGCGACAGGGGCTACGGTTA
Organism: uncultured Acetatifactor sp.; assembly: GCA_910584865.1. Lineage (GTDB taxonomy): Bacteria > Bacillota > Clostridia > Lachnospirales > Lachnospiraceae > Acetatifactor. Next base: position 33,616 of record CAJUCE010000009.1, on the reverse strand, counting down.
TGCGGCCAGAACCGGGGAGGAGAGCGTGCCGCTTCCCTGGACGGAAGACGTATATGGGGAGCTGCGGGAGAGCTTTGGGGAACGGACAGACGGGATGCTGCCGTTTCTGTTCGGGGACAGCAGCGCCATTCCCGGTCAGGAGAGGGAAATCCGCGTCAGGTATATGGATATCGTTTCCCGGAAGTACGGGGAGAATTTTTCGGGACAGCTGGGGCAGTGGTGCAGGGAGCATGGGGTGGAGTACATCGGCCATATCGTGGAGGACGCGCCGGGCTATGAGCGTCTGGGGCAGAGCCCGGGCCATTATTTCAGGGCAATCAGGGGGCAGGATATGGCGGGCATCGATATCGTGCTGAACGGCCTGATGCCGGGGGAGGACAGAGGACAGGGGCTGTTCTACCACTATGGGCTGGCACAGCTCGCAGGCTCCCTGGCAAATCAGGCGCCCCATCAGAGAGGCCGTGCGCTGTGTGAGATTTTCGGGGCTTATGGATGGGCGGAGGGTGTCACTTTGATGAAATGGATGGCAGACCATATGCTCACGGGAGGCATCAATTATTTCGTGCCCCATGCCTTTACGGACAGGGAGTTCCCGGATGAGGACTGTCCGCCCCATATTTGGGCTCAGGGGAAGAATCCCCAGTATCCCTTTATGCCGGTGCTGTTCGGGTACATGAACAGGATGGCCCATCTGTTGAGCGGAGGGGAGCCTTTGGTGCGGAATGCCATTCTCTTTGAGGCGGAATCGGACTGGGCGGGGGAGACCTGTCCCTACTTTGTGTTGGGCAGGGAGCTTCTGGAGAGGCATGTTCCCTATCATGTGGTGTGTGCGGACGACCTGAAAGAGGCCCAGGAAGAGGAGGGGCTGCTTCGGATCGGGAATATGCGGTATGCAAATCTGTTTATTCCACCGGCGGCATATCTGGCGAGAGAGACGGCGGTGGTTCTGCAGAGACTGGAAAAGAAAGGGATAAATATCTTTTTTGTAGGAGGAAAGCCCAGGGGGTATTCCGGAGAAGAGCTGCCGGAACTGGAATTTATTCCGAAGATTGGGCTAGAGGAAATGCGGAAGCTGGCGGCGGAGGCGGCTGTGCTGAAAGTTACGGCGGACAGGGACGCAGATGAGACAGGGAGATTAGTGGAAGACGTCTCCGCGCCGAAAGCTGTAGCGGAAGACATGCAGTGGACGGGCGGTATTTTGGGGTTGCGCTGCTATTCTTACCGGCAGCAGGGAATGAGGATACATATGTTGCAGAATACTTCCTGGAGCGAGACGGTATTAGCCAGGATTCTGTTTCAGGATAGTAACCCGGATACGGAGATAATAAGGTATGACGGCATGGAGCAGAAAATATACAGAACTATTTCCGGGCAGACCACAGACGGGAAGCAGAGCGTCCAGATATGCCTGGAGCCTATGGAAGCCCATGTATATCTGGAATGTGCCCGAGGGACGGAGAACGGAAACGGCCTTTTGGAGGAGGAACCCTGCCCTGGCATTGCCAACCTGTATAATGGCAGTTATCGGATAGAGCGGGCGGAATATGACAGGCCGGATGTCTGGCTGGAATGTGGGACCACGGATACGCTTTATGACATAGCGCGGAAATATCCGGGATTTGCAGGAACCGTGCGGTACAGCCTGGAGTATACGGATGAGGGATATGGGTGGGTGCTGTTGGAGGATGCCTTGGAGGCGGTTGAGGTATTTTGCGACGGAATGAGACTGGGGAAACGGATTGCGCCGCCTTATCGTTACGAACTGCCCGCATCAGAAAGCCATACGGTACACAGGCTGCGGATTGAGGTGAGCACCACACTGGTCAATGCGGTGCCGGACGCCTTATCCTGCAAACGGCCCGTAGCGCCTGCGGGATTCTGCGGGGAGGTGCTTTTCCTGAAGTGAGAGGCGGCTGGCCGGGTTTGTTTGGTCTGGCCTGAATCATAAAGTGAGTTTTCAGCGTATAGCAGATGCCTGCCAAATGGCGGGAAAAGGAGGATGTAGAGGATGAATTTGTACGATTTGAGAGTAGAGTACCGAAAAGAGCCGGTAGGTCTGGCAGTAAGAGAGCCCCGTTTTTCCTGGAAGATTGGCTCTGAGGAGAAAGATGTACTACAGACAGCGTATCAAATCCTTGTGACAGACGGGGAGCGCACTGTCTGGGACAGCGGGAGGCGGGAGAGCCGGGACAGCGTCCTGGTGCCCTATGAGGGAGAGGAGCTGCAGGAGGAGAGCCGGTACCAGGTATCCATCGTCTCGGAGGACAACCATGGTAACCGAACAGAAAACACCACCTGGTTCGAAACAGGGCTGTTTGACCCCAGGGGGCTGAAAGCACAGATGATTACCCACGATTTCCCCCGGGAAGAGACCGCGTGCCCTGTCTTTTACCGGAACTTCAGCCTGGAAAAGCCGGTCTCCCGGATAAGGCTGTACATAACGGCCCACGGCATCTATGAGGCATGCATCAATGGAAAGCGCGTGGGGGAGGAGTACATGGCCCCCGGCTGGACCAGCTACCACAAGCGCCTGCAGTACCAGTATTACGATGTGACGGCATATGCCGCCCGGGAAAACGAAATCGCCATCACCGTGGGAAACGGATGGTACAAAGGAATCCTGGGCTTTGACTGCAAGCCGGACCGCTACGGCAGCAGGGTGGAAGCCATGGCGGAGCTGAGGATTGAGTATGCGGACGGCACCAGGGATGTCATCGCCACGGACGGGGACTGGAAAGTGCGCACCGGGGAAATCCGTTACAGCGAGATTTACATGGGGGAGACCATCGACACGGACGCCCCTTTTGTCCGGGAGGGCAAGGCGGTGGAGGTGCCCTTTGACAAAGGCATCCTCACGGCCCAGGAAAATGAGCCCGTGCGGATTACGGAAAGGCTTGCGGCAAAGGAAATCTTCACAGACCCCAAAGGAAGACGCCTGGTGGATTTCGGCCAGAACATTACCGGCCTGGTGGAGCTGAGGATACAGGGAAGAAAAGGACAGAAAATCGTGGTGCGCCATGCGGAGACATTGGACAAGGACGGCAATTTCTATCCGGAGACCCTGCGCAGCGCCAAATCCGAGGACACCTATATCTGCAACGGGCAGGAGCAGGTATTCCGGCCCCATTTCACATTCCACGGGTTCCGCTACATAGCGGTGGAGGGGATAGAGGACATGCGCCCGGAAATGTTCACGGCCTGCGTGATGCATTCTGACATGGAGAAGACAGGGGATTTCTCCTGTTCCAATGAAAAAGTCAACCGACTGCAGCTCAATATTGCCTGGGGGCAGAGAGACAACTTTCTGGATGTGCCCACGGACTGCCCCCAGAGGGACGAGCGGCTGGGATGGATGGGGGATGCCCAGGTGTTCTCCTGGACGGCAGCCTACAATCGGAACACGGCCCTGTTCTTCACCAAATGGATGCGGGATATCTCGGCGGACTCTTCCCTGGAGAACGGGGTGCCCCATGTGGTGCCGGATATCCTGGGCACCTACAGCTCCTCGGCATGGAGCGATGCGGCGGTGATCATCCCCTGGGTGGTGTACCAGACCTATGGGGACAGGCGGATACTGGAGGAAGCCTGGAAATGCATGCACGAGTGGGTGGACTATATCGCTGCCCGCTGCAATGAGGACGGCCTGTGGATGAGCAATTTCCAGTACGGCGACTGGCTGGCCCTGGACAAGGAGGAGTGCGGGGACAGGACAGGCTCCACGGATAAGTACCTGGTGGCAAATGCCTATTATCTGTATGTGACGGATCTGGTCAGGCAGGCTGCGGAGGCGCTGGGAAAGGAAGAGGAGGCGGAAGAGTACCGCAGGATTTTCGAAAGGACTCTGGAATCGTTCCGGGAGGAATATTATACGAAGCGGGGGCGGATTGTCAGCGAGACACAGACGGGCTGCGTGCTGTCGCTGTATTTCAATCTGGCCAGACCACAGGACAGGGAGAAGATACTGCGCACCCTTTTGACCAACATAGAGAACCACAAGAACCATTTGACTACTGGATTCGTAGGGACGCCTTACCTTTGCCATGCGCTGTCGGAGAACGGGGCCCACGACATGGCGGCCCTGCTGTTCATGCGGGAGGACTACCCGTCCTGGCTGTACGCGGTGGGAAAAGGGGCCACTACCATATGGGAAAGGTGGAACTCCATCCTGCCGGACGGCTCCTTTGAAATGTCGGGCATGAATTCCCTGAACCATTATGCCTACGGCTCTGTAGGTGACTGGATGTACCGCAAGATTGCGGGAATCAACCAGCTGGAGCCCGGCTATCGGCGCATCTGTATCCGTCCCATGTTCGTAAAGGGGATTGAGGAGGCGCAGGGAGAACTGGAATCGCCCTATGGAAAGATTGTCAGCGCCGTAAGCTGCCGTGACGGGAAAATCCATGTGCGGGTACAGATACCTGCCAATACCACGGCGGCGCTGTACCTGCCGGAAAAAGAGGGTTGCATCGAACTGGGTTCCGGAGAATATGAATATGAGTACGATACGGACACGGTGCTTCGGATGGAACGCTTTACCATGGACTCCACGCTTGGGGAGATTGTGGAGCAGCCTGTGGCCCGGCAGATGTTTGAACAGTTCATGCCGGGATTCATGGACAATCCTATGATTGCATATGCCCTGCCCATGACGCTGGCTGAGATGCTGGGCTCCGCGCCGGAGGCGCGCCCCCTATATGAGGCGGTGCTGAAAGCGCTGAACGAAACCGCATAAAACTATTGACTGTATGTGAATCGACGTCCACTGAAACGGACAAGGAGTGTAAAAATGAAGCTAAAAGAGATTGCCCATTCCCGCACTGGGGACAAGGGCGAAATATCCAATATTTCCGTGATACCCTATCGGGAGGAGGACTTTGACTTCCTGAAAGAAGTCCTCACAGCGGAGAAAGTAAAAGAATATTTTTCGGAAATCTGCCACGGCAGCGTCACCCGGTATGAACTGGAGGGCATCAAGGCATTTAATTTCGTGCTGGATAAGGCACTTGGGGGCGGCGTGACCCGTTCCCTGGCCCTGGACAAGCATGGAAAGACACTGGGCATGGCGCTTCTGGAGATGGAGATTCCGGAGAGGGAGGCGGATACGGAGAAGCGTTTCTGCCCCATGGCAGCGGGACAGGCGGAAAAGGAATATACCCCCGCAGGCCGGACCATCCGAATCGGAAGCGGGGCCGGGTACGCCGGGGACAGGCTTGATGCAGCCGTGGAACTGATGGAGAAAGGGAACCTGGACTATATCATTTTCGAATGCCTGGCGGAGCGCACCATTGCCCTGGGACAGAAAGAGAAGCTGAAAAATCCCCGGAAAGGCTACAACCGGCGCCTGGAGTACAGAATGGCCCGCATCCTGCCCCTGGCCCACAGGAACAAAATCCGTGTGATAACCAATATGGGGGCGGCGAACCCCTATGCCGCAGCCGTGAAGACGAAAGAGATGGCGGAGGCCATGGGGCTTGCGGGATTCAAGATAGCCTGCGTCACGGGGGGACGACATCGCTGAGAGCCTGCCGGTATATATGGAGCTGCCGGTACTGGAGACCGGAGGGAAGCTGAAAGAGTTCAGGGAGGACCTGATTTCCGCCAATGCCTATATGGGGGCGGAGGGCATCGTCCAGGCGCTGCGGGACGGAGCAAACCTGGTGATTACAGGCCGTGTCTCCGATCCGGCGCTTACCATCGGCCCCCTGGTGTATGAATTCGGATGGAACGTGGAAGACAACCCGGGCCAGATGGGCCAGGCGGTCCTGGCCGGGCATCTCCTGGAATGTGCGGGCCAGGTGACAGGGGGCTACTATGCGGAGCCGGGCTACAAGGAGATTGACGGCCTGGACAGGCTGGGCTTCCCCGTGGTGGAGGTGGCCCAGGACGGGAGGTTCCTCCTTACGAAGCCGGAGGGCAGCGGCGGAGCGGTCTTGACGGATATCTGCAAGGAGCAGATGGTCTATGAGATTCACAATCCCAAAGCATACATGACCCCGGATGCCATCGCGGACTTCTCACAGGTAGTCTTTACCCAGATGGGAAAGGACAGGGTGCTGGCAGAGAATGCCGCCTCCCACGGCAGGCCGGAAACCCTGAAAGTAAGCGTGGGCTATCAGGACTGCTATATCGGGGAGGGCGAGATTTCCTACGGCGGCAGCGGCTGCCTGGAGCGGGCGGAGCTTGCGGCCCGGATTCTGGAAAAGCGGCTTTCCCTGATGGGGGTGAGGCCGGAGGAGCGCAGAATCGACTTTATCGGGCTGAATTCCTTATACGGGGACAAGATTTCACATACCCTGTCCCGGAACGCCCCGCCGGAAGTCCGCCTGCGCTTCTCCGTCAGGAGCAGGGACCAGAGGGCGGCACAGCTGTTGGCGGAGGATGTGGAGACCCTGTATACCAACGGCCCTGCAGGCGGAGGCGGCGCTACCGGCAAGGTGACGGAGGTGGTATCGGTCTGTTCGGTTTTCGTGCCCCGAAAGGATGTAGTCCCGAAAGTGGACTATCTGGAAACAAAAGGATATTTCGATGAAGAGACAATGGGTCTGATCAGGAGGGAGGAAGCGGAATTCGGCGTTCCGGTGAATCCCTACGATGCCTGCCACTTCTGGTCCGGCAGGGAAAGGGAGATTCAGGAGCTGTGCGTTGCCGCCATTGAAAAAAAGTATGCGGGCAGGACGGGAGAGATTGTCTTCTACGGCCCCTCCAATATCCAGATGTGGTATTCCCTGGAACAGGACATGTTTCCCTACAGGGCGCAGAACCATGGCATGGGAGGCTGCGTGGACCAGGACATGATGCAGTATGCGCCCCGGATGCTGTATGCGTTCAGGCCGCAGGTGGTCTTCTTCCAGACAGGCTCCAATGATTTGGCTGCGGGGCTGGCGCTGGAGCAGATTCTACAGAACAAAAAGGAAATGTACGGCCTTTTCCTGAGAAAGATGCCACAGGCCAGGCTGGTAGTCCTATCGGGACTGCCGCTGCCGGGACGGCAGCAGTTCTGGGAGGACACTGTGAAAATCAATGGACTGCTGAAAGAAATGTGCGCCGCCACGAAGCGACTGTATTTCCTGGACGCAACCGATGCCATGCTGTGCGGTGAGGGGCCGGAGGAGATGCGGGCCTTTGACGGCAGGTATTTTTGTCCGGAGTATTACCGTTTTGACGGAATCCATCTGAACAAAAAGGGGCATGACGTGTGGACCGCGCTGATGAAGCGGATGTTGGAGGAGATGGGGGTTACGCCTTAGGCTACCATGGTGAGGCAGGGGACAATCCCATAGGCTACTGCGCCTCATCTCCATCGGGTATCCGCAGGGAATCCGGTACTGCGGGCAGGGGCGTATCCTGCCGGATGTCGCCGGTTCTGCGGTATGCCAGGGGCGTGGTGCCAAAGGCGTCCCGAAATGCTTTCTGGAAATGGCTCTGGCTGGAGAAGCCCAGACAGGCGCTGATTTCGCTTAAGGATTTGGCGGTATACCGCAGCAGCTCCTTTGCCTTTTCCAGACGGCAGCGCATGATGAAGGAGGAGACGCTGAAATGGAGCTCCTCCTTGAATTTTTTTGCCAGGTAGGTGCGGCTGTAGCCTACATGGGCGGCCACGTCGCACACGGTGATGGCCTGGGTGCAGTTCTCCTGGACATAGCGGATGGCTTCCATCAGCATATTGTCGGACCGGTGAATCAGCTTCAGCCCGGCCACATGGGAGGTAAAATCCGTGACAGCATGGGCCAGCAGCACGCCGATGGATTCCGCCGACCTCATGCTGATGATTTTCTGCATGTAGGACTCTTCCATACGGAAAGAGAAGCCGCAGGAGAGCCCGCCCCGGATGGCGGCACGGCAGACAAGGGCCAGCACTACGATGGAGGTATACTTCAGGTACTCCAGATTATCTGTAGGCAGGTTCCACAGATAATTCGGAATCTGGATGCGGGAAAAGTCAGGGAGGGTCTCTATATTGCCGTGCTCCACTATGTTTAGCAGCCGGTTTTCCTGCCAGTAGATATTCTCATAGGCCAGTTCGTCTGCCGGCTGATAGATTTCTTCCAGATATTGATTGTGTACATTCTGATACAGCGGGGAGAAATCCTCTCCGGCTCCCACCAGGTCGTCCATGGTAATGCATTCCCCGGTGAGGAGATAATAGCTGTAGGTCAGGAAATGGACAAAGGTGCCGATATTGGTGGTCGGGATTTTGGTCATAAAGGCTTCAAACACCATTGCCTGTTCTTTCGGAACCTGAAGCTGCCTGCGCATGGCATAAAGCTTGTCCTTGTCGTAGGAGATACTGGAGACCGGCCCCAGCATGATTTCCTGCCCCTCCGGGAGCAGAAAATAGCCATAGTAATAGGTCAGGTCGGTCTGGTAACATACCATCTGCTTTTTCCATCTGCGGATGGTATCCAGATACTCCTCTGCCGGAGGGTACAGGGAAGCCTCTTCCGGAAAGGCATAAATCACTTCACCTCCGTCGTAGAGCCAGACAGGGTATCCGGTCGCGTGGTAGAGAAGCCTGCAAAATAAGGGTAAATTATATCTCATTCTCCTACCTTTCATAGATTTCATCTGTTCTTTTTTATGTACAGGTATGATGCGTAAATCAACATTACATCAGCTTACATATTTCATACGCCATCGTGAAAACACATTCAAAATGCGCAACAACATTTTGGTGCACCCCTCTGATAAAACATATCCGGTCAAGTGCACTTGAATACATTTAGATGGTTTTATTTTAGCATATATCCAGAGAAAAAGATACAAAAACATAATAAAAAATACACAGATATAATACGAAAGCAGTATTATTCCTTAAAATACAATCAGTGACAGGGAAACAAAGCGCGCATGTTTTCCGGCCATCATACACCGGTATTTGTCAGGTATGGATATCGGCAGTCGGACTTGAAAGAAAATAAAAGGAACCTGCGCATGCAACGCGCGGGCTGGGAGGAATCCTGATTGATAAGTACGCTGGAAGCGTGCAGAAAGGCGGATGAAATATGAAAAGAAAAGCATTGGCAGTCATAATGGCGGCCGCAATGGTCTTTGGACTTGCGGGCTGCGGACAGGATGGAGCGGACAGCAAAGAGTCTTCTTCCGGCAGCGGAGAGGAAGCATCGGGACAAGACAAAGAAAGCTCCTCGGGTGCGGAGGACGCAGAGGACGAGAGCCAGGCTCCGGAGATTGACCTGTCCGAGCACTATGACATCAGCATTTGGCGATATAAAGAGGATTTTAAATATTACGACAACCTGAGCGAGCAGCCTGTGGCCTGGTATCTGAACCGGGAGTATAATATCAGCCTGAATTATGAGCATCCGGCCACCGGAAACGAGATATCGGATTTGAACCTGATGATGTCAACAGGGGATTACACTGATGTAGTGGAAATGTCATACAGCCAGGACGGATCCGCCTCTCTGTATGAAGACGGCGTGATTTATGACCTTGCGCCCTACATAGACCAGTATATGCCGAACCTGAAGATGAGGATGGAAGCAAATGCAGAGTTTGCCAAGGGGATGCATGACGCGGAGGGGCATATCTTTACCCTGCCGGTGAACCAGACGGTGGAGCCTAACAATATGTGGGGGGGCTTAGTATACAGGAGAGACATTCTGGAGACCATGACCGGCGGCAACGTGGCATTCCCCAGCGGCAATGACCAGCCCACCACGGTGGAGGACTGGGACTATATGCTGGAGCTGATGAAGCAGTATTTTGAAAGTTCAGGACTTCCGGACTATGCCTGCCTGATTATCCCGGCAAAAGGATACTTCGATACCGGGGAGCTGCTGAGCGGGTTCGGCACCACAGGTACTTATATGGTGGTGGACGATACGGTGTATTTCGGGCCCTATACGGACAATTTCTATAACTACTTGAGCAAGATGCATGAATGGTACGAGAAAGGATATGTGTATCAGGATTTTGCTAGCCGCACCAACGATATTTTCTATCTGCCCAATACGGCGCTGACTTATGGCGGAGCCGCAGGCGTCTTTTACGGAACCCAGGGGTGCAGCGGCGACAGGATGTCCAATCCTGAGTATGGACTGAATGTCCTGGTAGAGCCCTGTAGCGCCCCTGTGGACACGGAGCATCTGGAGAAAGGGTATGGGATTTATTCCTACACGGACAGCACCAGCATCAACCAGGGATGGGCAGTGACCAAAGCCTGCGAGGAGGATAAGCTGATTCGTTTCCTGACGGCTATGGACTGGCTCTATAGTGACTACGGCTCTCTGGTAAGAAGCTATGGGCTTACCGAGAAGGAGGGCGCGGCCGAAAATCCCTATTATCAGGAGCTGGGTCTGACAGAGGGGGCATGGCATTATGATGAAGACGGAAACATTGTCCCCAATGATTTGACCAATGAAGAACTGATAGAGGCTGGGGAAGTGGAAGACCTTTCCATTTCCATCTGGAATCTGGCAGGGAACCAGCTGCCGGGCATGCGCAGGAATGATATCGAATTCCCCAAGGGGACGGACACTCTGCTGAATGAGCATGAATCAGAGGTCTGGGCAAGCTGCGGGCATGAAAATGTATTTCCCATAGGCGCGTATCTGACGGCACAGGAATCCCAGGAGCATACCAGCAGAATGACCACGATTTCCGACTATGTGGGCACCATGGCAGTGAAATTCATTACAGGCAGTGAGAAACTGGACGAGACATCCTGGGCAAAGTACAAGGAGCAGTTAAAGGCATATGGCGTGGAGGACAATATCGCTATCTATCAGACTGCGTATGACAGATTCAATCAGTAATAAGCTTCAGCAATATATATAAGGTTTCTGCAGAAATGAGTTTTTGAATGAATGTACGGCATCCTGATTCCTGTATATCCGCTATGCGGCATTACAGGAATCACCAAAGCCGTGCGGCAGGAGAATTTTACCCATTAGAGATGTCGCACAGCGGTTTGGAGCCGCCTGGCAGCGACAGGAGTAGGAGGAGAGTATGGGCAGAAAGAATCCCCGTCTGTACAATGGAAGACCCTTTAAGGCAGCCCTGAAAAGAGACTTGAAAATGAATAAGATGCTCTGGCTGCTGGCAATTCCAATCATCGTATATTTTTTCATTTTCAATTATGTCCCCATGTTCGGGCTGGTCATGGCATTTGAGGACTATAAGCCGATTAAGGGCATTCTGGGCAGCCAGTGGGTAGGCCTCCAGAATTTTAAGGACTTTTTTATGAACCCCACATTCTGGCAGATTCTGCGCAATACTTTGATGATCAGTCTGCTGGATTTGGTATTCGCGTTTCCGCTGGGGATTGTGTTCGCGCTTCTTCTGAATGAGATGCATGCCATCAAATTCAAGAAAGTAGTGCAGACCATCAGCTATATGCCGTATTTTGTATCCATGGTGGTCATGTGCGGCCTGATTATTGAATTCTGTGCCACAAATGGCATTATAACGGATTTGTGCGTGAAGCTGTTCCACATAGAACGGCAGAATCTCCTGATGAATCCGAAATATTTCTGGGCAATCAACCTGATATCCGGCATCTGGCAGGGGCTGGGATACGGCTCCATCGTTTTTGTGGCAGCCATCACCAATGCCAGCGGGGAGCTGCATGAGGCGGCGGCCATCGACGGCGCCAATAGACTGCAGCGGGTATGGCACATCACCATGCCGGCTATTATCCCCACCATATCCATGATGCTGATTCTGAAATGCGGCATGATTATGAACGTGGGCTCCGATAAAATCCTGCTCCTGTACAATCCCAGCGTCTATGAGACGGCGGACGTCATTGCCACCCATGTAAACAGATTGGGCGTGGAGATGGCAAAGTATGGCTATTCTACCGCAGTGGGGCTGTTCAACTCGGTAGTGGGTACGATTCTGCTGTTGGTTTCCAACTGGATCAGTGGGAAAATGACGGAAAGCCAGTTATTTTAGGGAAGGGAGAATACCATGGGCAAACATTTTTTTATCAAACAACAAAGCGGGATGGTTGAGAAAAACAGCATAAGCAGAATCGTGTTCTGCATCCTGAACTATGCCTTTTTCATCCTGTTTTCCATATTGTGCGTTCTGCCGATCTGGCATGTGGTCATGGCATCTTTCAGTGACCCCAGGGTGTTGATGGGAACTTCCGGGCTGGTGCTGAAGCCTCTGGGGGAGGCCACATTGGAGGGATACAAGCTGGTAATCGGCAACATGGCTGTGCTGAAAGGATACCTGAATACGTTCATCTACGTTATCTGGGTGGCTCTGGCAGGAACGGCCCTGACTACGCTGGCGGGTTTTCTGATCAGCCGTGCCGACTTCATGCTGGCAAAGCCCCTTTCGCTGTTCATCCTCTTTACCATGATGTTTTCCGGCGGACTGATTCCCTCATATATGGTAATCCGGCAGATTGGAATGATAAACACCCGTTGGGCGCTGATGATTCCCGGCATTACCAATGCATTTTATATTATGATGATTTCCGGTTCCCTGAAATCTCTCCCCTCCAGCTATGAGGAATCGGCCAAACTGGACGGGGCGGGCCCGGTGACCATAATGGTGCGGATTCTGCTGCCCCTGATCAAGGCGAACCTGGCAGTGGTGGTCATGTTCAATGTAATCGGCATGTGGAACTCCTGGTATCCGGCATCCATCTATCTGCCCAGGGCCAGAGAACTGTGGCCCCTGCAGCTGGTCATGCGGGAAATGCTGATTGAAAATGACATGAAATCGGTCATCACATCCTCCGATACGAAGAATGCGGTGGACTTTGTGGCCAATCTGTGTAAATACTGTGTGACGGTTGTGGGTACTTTGCCAATTCTGTGCGCTTATCCCTTTGCCCAGAGATACTTTGTGGCAGGCGTGCAGATGGGCGGCGTGAAAGGTTGAGTTTGGATAAGGAGAGTATATGAAATTTGGGTATTTTGATGACGAACAGCGGGAATATGTGATTACCACGCCGAAGACGCCTCTGCCCTGGATTAACTATCTGGGATGCGGCAGTTTCTTCAGCCTGATTTCCAATACCTGCGGAGGCTATTCCTTTTACCGGGATGCAAAGCTTCTGCGGCTGACGCGTTACCGCTACAACAATGTGCCGGCTGACAGCAATGGAAAATATTTTTACATCAAGGATGGGGAAACCGTGTGGAATCCGGGGTGGCAACCGGCGAAAACGCCTCTTGACAGCTATGAATGCCGCCACGGACTGGGCTACAGCCGTTTCACCTCTTCCAAAAACGGAGTGGAGGCTTCCGTATTGACATTTGTTCCCATGGAGGATGCCTGCGAAGTAAGCCGGGTGACATTGAAGAATGGGAGCAGTGATAAGAAAGAGCTGAAGCTGTTCTCCTATGTGGAGTGGTGCCTGTGGAACGCGGATGATGACTCCAGGAATTTCCAGCGGAACTTCAGCACGGGGGAAGTGGAGGTGGACGGGTCTGTTATCTACCATAAGACAGAGTATCGGGAACGCCGCAATCATTATGCGGTATATGGGGTCAATGTGCCTGTGGACGGCTTTGACACGGACAGGGATGCATTCCTGGGAGCATACAGGGGAACTGAGCTGCCCCAGGCAGTGGAACAGGGAGCCTGTACAGGTTCCATAGCCAGCGGCTGGGCACCGGTTGCGGCCCATCAGCTGAATGTGGAGCTCTGCCCCGGAGAGGAAAAGACTTTCCTGTTCGTATTGGGCTATGTCGAGAATCCCCAGGAGGAGAAATGGGAGAGGCCCGGCATCATCAATAAATCCCGGGCAAGGGAGATGCTGGCCCGTTACCAGACACCGGAAAAGGTGGAGCAGGCCTTTGAAGAGCTGAAATGCTATTGGGAGGGGCTCCTGTCCCGATACCATGTGGAGACGCAGGATGAAAAAGTGGACAGGATGGTGAATATCTGGAATCAGTACCAGTGCATGGTGACGTTCAATATGTCCCGCTCGGCTTCGTATTATGAATCCGGTATTGGGCGCGGCATGGGCTTCCGGGATTCCTGCCAGGATCTGCTGGGGTTCGTCCATCTGATTCCGGAACGGGCCAGAGTGAGGATTCTGGACATTGCAGCCACCCAGTTTGCGGACGGCAGCGCTTATCACCAGTACCAGCCTTTGACGAAGAGCGGGAATGCGGACATCGGCAGCGGCTTCAATGATGACCCGCTGTGGTTGATTGCGGGAACCGGGGCTTACATCCGGGAGACAGGAGACTTTACTATTTTGGAGGAGCCGGTGCCCTTTGACAATGACCCGGAGACAGCGGTTCCGTTACTGGAGCATCTGCACCGTTCTTTCTCCTATATCGTCAACCATAAGGGTCCCCATGGGCTGCCCCTGATTGGGCGTGCGGACTGGAACGACTGCCTGAACCTGAACTGCTTTTCGGAGCATCCGGGGGAATCTTTCCAGACCTTTGGGCCGGACGAGGGGCCGGTGGCAGAGTCTGTGTTCATAGCGGGCATGTTCGTGAAATATGGGGAGGAGTATGCGCAGATCTGCGAACTGGCAGGCAGGGAGCAGGAGGCTGTCCGGGCCAGGGAGGAGGTCGCGCGGATGGAGGAGGCCGTCCTCCGTGACGGATGGGACGGGGAATGGTTCCTCAGGGCCTATGACGCCTACGGAAATAAGGTGGGCTCCGGAGAGTGCAGGGAGGGGCAGATTTACATTGAGCCCCAGGGCTTCTGCACCATGGCGGGAATCGGCGTAAAAGAGGGAATGGCGGAAAAAGCCCTGGATTCCGTGAAGGAATATCTGGATACGGAATATGGCATCGTCATCCTGCAGCCGGCTTACACGGAGTATCATCTGGAACTGGGAGAGATTTCCTCCTATCCGCCGGGGTATAAGGAAAATGCCGGTATCTTCTGCCATAACAATCCCTGGATATCCATAGGGGAGACCGTCATCGGGCGGGGGGACAGGGCCTTTGAGGTATACCGGAAGACCTGCCCTGCCTATGTGGAGGAATACAGTGAAATCCACCGCACGGAGCCCTATGTCTATTCCCAGATGGTGGCGGGAAAGGATGCGGTGCGCTTCGGAGAGGCAAAGAACAGCTGGCTCACAGGCACAGCGGCCTGGACTTTTGTGGATATTTCCCAGTATATTCTGGGCGTCTACCCGACCCTGCAGGGGCTATCCGTCAATCCCTGTGTGCCGGAGGACTTCGGGGATTATGAGGTGACCCGGAAATTCAGGGAGGGGACTTACCGGATTCAGGTGCGCAACCCCTATCATGTATCCAAAGGAGTCCGCAGCATGACGGTGGACGGAGAGGCTGTAGCAGGGCATGTGATTCCTTATGTAAAAGGGAAAAAGGAATATAAGGTGGAAGTGACGCTGGGCAGAACGGAATGATTGCATAACGGAGGTATGACAATGGAGAGAGTGACAGTAAGGGGAGACAGATTTGTGGATGGAGCAGGCAGGGAAGTGCTGCTGCAGGGAATCAATTTTGTCTGCAAGGAAAAGGACAAAGGGTATCTGTGGCCGGAGCATAAGCGGCTTTTCGCATGGTTTGCCCAAAGCGGGTTCAACCTTATCCGCCTGGGGATTTTCTGGGACGGGGTGGAGCCGGAGCCTGGAAAATATGACCAGGCATATCTGGATAAGATAAAGGGCGTAATAGAAGACGCCCGGGAGCAGGGGCTTTATGTCCTGGTGGACATGCATCAGGATCTCTGGTCTGTGCTGTATGCGGACGGCGCGCCGGAGTGGGCCACCCTGACAGACGGGGCAGAGCATCCCACGGACTGCGCCATGTGGTTTGATGCCTATCTGCGCAGCGAGGCCATCATCAATGCGGCGGACCATTTCTGGAAAAATGACCCTGCGGCGGACGGCAGGGGGTTGATGGACCATTATGAAGCCATGTGGGAAAGGATAGCCCAGGCTCTGGGAGGATGTTCCAATGTGATTGGCTTTGAACCCATGAATGAGCCGTTTATGGGAAGCCTGGCCAGGAATGCCTTTGGCGCGGCGGCCATGGAGACACAGCAGAAATATCCGGAATTCGATTTCCAGAAGATGGCGGGCATCACCCAGGAATCTCAGGCGTATTTTATGGGGCTTGTGGGGGGAAAGTTCCTGGTATTTGACAGGGAGACGCTGATGCCCTTTTATGAGAGGATGAACCGGGCAATCCGGAAATACAGCGATATCCCCCTTGCCACCGGAGGGAATATCTATTGCAGCTCCAGCTTCCCCACAGGACTGGAAAGGGTGGGGAGAGAGGACGGCGGCAAGGAGCCGCTGCAGATTTACGCGCCCCACGGCTATGACTCCGTGGTGGACAGCGACCGCTATGAGAGCTTCAGCAGGGAAAATGTGGAGAGGCTTTTCGCGGACAAGAGAGCCACCCAGGAGAGGCTGGGAATGCCGGTGCTGGTGGGCGAGTGGGGAGCTTTTCCCAGCAAGGATTTCACCAATGAGCTCATAGACCATATGAACGGCATTCTGGAGAAGTACCATTGGAGCTCGGCCTACTGGCAGTATCTGCCGGGGATGGAGACGGATGCGCATTTTTCCGCCCTGCGGAGGGGTTACCCGGCAGTCACGGAGGGAGAGCTGGTGCGCTATCACTATGACAGGGACTGCGGGAAACTGGAAGTCGCCTGGATTGGGGAAAGCGTGCTGTGCTATCTGCCCTTTACAGAGTACCGGATTGAGGCGGAGGATGCGCAGGCTATTCTGGATTCTTCTCTGGAAGGCGGGGTATGGGTAAAGCTTACGAACCATGCGCCGGAACGGGAAGCGGCTGCCTGCATCGTACAGGATAAGGTATTTTAAGACAGTAAAAAATGTATCCTCCGGACAGCTTGTAATCGGCGATGCCGGAGGATGCCAATTTATTGGAAATGGAGGAAATTCATGCAGGCGAGAGAAATCATAAAGAAAATGACATTGGAAGAAAAGGCTGCGTTCTGTTCAGGACAGGATTTCTGGAACATTCGTGGAATCCAGGAATTCCAGATTCCGCCCACCATGGTGACGGATGGTCCTCACGGATTGCGGAAACAGGTAAACGGGGCGGATCACCTGGGGCTGTATGAAAGCGTAAAGGCCATATGTTTTCCGGCAGGCTGTGCGCTGGCCTGTTCTTTTGACCCGCAGCTGTCGCAGGCTATGGGGGAGGAGCTGGGGAAGCTTGCCCAGGCGGAGGAGGTCAGTGTGGTTTTGGGGCCTGCAATGAATATCAAGCGCTCCCCGCTCTGCGGCAGGAATTTTGAATATTACTCGGAGGATCCGCTGCTCAGCAGCCGTATGGCAGCGGGAACCGTCAGGGGAATCCAGAGCAGGAATGTAGGGAGCAGCCCTAAGCATTTTCTGGCCAACAACCAGGAATATTACCGTATGAGCAGCAATTCCGTAGTGGACGAGCAGACGTTGAGGGAGATTTACCTGGCATCCTTTGAGGGGATGGTGAAGGAGGCAAAGCCGTGGACGGTGATGTGTTCCTATAACAGAATCAACGGTACTTATGCCTGTGAGAATCAGAAATTCCTGACCGACATTCTTCGGAAAGAATGGGGGTTCGACGGGTATGTGATGACGGACTGGGGGGCGTTGGATGACCCTGTGGAAAGCATGGAAGCGGGGCTTGACCTGGGCATGCCGGGGCCCGCACCGGAGAATGCGGCAAGGATTGTGGAGGCGGTCCGGGATGGAAGACTGGCGGAAACTGTTTTGGACAGGGCTGTGGAGAGGATTCTGGGAACTGTGCTGCGATATCTGGAAAACCGGGAGGCCGGCGCAGGTTACGATTATATGGCCGGTCATGAGGCGGCGCGCAGGATTGAAACAGAGAGCGCGGTTCTTCTGAAAAATGAGGATGCCGTTCTTCCGCTGCGAAAGGAAGACAGGGTACTCTTTATAGGGGAATATGTGAAGAGACCGCGGTATCAGGGAGGCGGCAGCTCCCATATCAACCCCTGGAAGATATCATCTTTCTGGGACGAGGCAGGCAGCTGGGAAAATGTGTCCTGGTGCCAGGGATATACGGACGATCCTGCAGACGAAAAGGCAGAGCGGTATCTGACAGAGGCGGTGGAACTGGCAAAGCGAGCGGACAAGGTAGTCATCTTCGCAGGCTTGCCCGAGGTCTGGGAGACGGAGGGCGTGGACCGCAGGAAACTGGATATGCCAGAGAATCAGAATGCGCTGATTGCGGCAGTGGCGGCGGTAAAGCCGGATACGGTGGTGGTGCTTCACAACGGTTCGGCGGTGGCCATGCCATGGATTGATTCGGTTAAAGCGGTACTGGAACTTTATCTTGCGGGAGAAGCAGGCGGGCTGGCGGCGGCAGACCTGCTTTACGGCAGGGCAAATCCCAGTGGGCGCCTGGCGGAGACATTTCCTCTGCGGCTGGAGGATACCCCGACTTATCCCTATTATGGTGTGGAGAAAGAGGATGTCCTTTACCGTGAGGGACGCCTGGTAGGCTATCGCTATTATAATACGAAGAAAAAGGATGTGCTGTTCCCATTCGGATACGGATTGTCTTACACCACGTTTGCCTATGGGCATCTGAAGCTGGACAGGGCTGAAATGACGGATGCGGATACATTGACAGTGACAGTGGATGTAACCAATACGGGTGCCGTGGAAGGAAAAGAAGTGGTGCAGCTTTATGTGGAGAATGCATCCTGCCATGAGGTTCGCCCCTTGCGGGAGCTTCGGGAGTTTGACAAGGTGTGCTTAAAGCCCGGTGAGACGAAGACGGTGAGGTTCGAACTGGGGAAAAGGGCGTTTGCGGAATGGAATCCCCGGACACAGGATTGGTATGTGCCGGAGGGAGTATACAAGATTCAGATTGGGGCCAATGCGGCGGAGATTCTGCTGGAACAGCCGGTTGGCGTGAGGAATGCAGTGCCGCCTCGCCCTGACTTTACAGTGAATACTCCCATTGGCGAAATCCTGGCGCATCCGGTGGGGAAAGCGGTTCTGGAGCAGGCCATGGGAGAGGCTATGAGGATGTTTGCCGGAGTGGCTTCATCAAATCAGGAGGAGCCGGGCATTATGTCCGATGCCATGGCAACGGCGACTATGACGAGCATGCCTCTGCGTGCGCTCCTTTCTTTCAGCCCGGAGGTGAAGCTGTCACAGCTGGAGCAGCTGGTGGGAGCGGTGAATCAGGCAATCATGGGGAATTGATTTCCATGGACAATTCCTATTCATTCGGAGTGGCAGGTAAGTTGTGCCACTCCATTTTTTTGTGCGCAAATATATAATAAAAAGGACATATATATAATACCGCTTTCTGATGAAACAATAAAATAGATAACAGGACGATTACTAATTGTGCTTGCGGATGTCGGGGATATCCGCCAAAGCAGATAAAGGAGGGCGCAGCCATGAAAATGGGAGCTTTATGGGAACGAAGTGTGATGGACAGCCGTGTGGAAAAGGACAGGGTAAGGCCTAAGGAGAAATGGCTGGGGTATCTGGTGGGGCCGGCAGGCGCGCTTCTGCTCAATGCGGTTCTGGGCTCCTATCTGAATGTGTATTATACGGATGTGCTGAAGCTGACGGGTATATGGGGCGGGGCGTTCCTGGCGCTGTTCCCGATTATCAGCAAGATTATCGATGCGGTGACCAATATTATCATGGGGCAGGTGATTGACAGGACGAGAACAAGGCAGGGGAAGGCCAGGCCATGGCTTTTGATTAGTGCTCCTTTGGTGACTATAACGGGAATATTACTGTTTACGGTGCCCTCCGCCGGGGAGATGGTGCAGGCAGTCTGGGTGATGCTGTCCTATAATCTGTTCTATTCCATTGCGTTCACCATGTACAATATGAGCCATAACCTGATGGTGCCTCTTTCCACCCGTGACCTGACAGACCGGGGGTCTCTGTCGGTTTTCAACAATGTGTCTACGGTCATGATAACGGGAATCATCGTGGCGCTGCTGTTTCCCTCGCTGGTGCTGCCAGCTCTGGGGGTGGATAAGGGGAAATGGGTCACGGTAATGAGTGTCATTGCCATCCTTGCACTGCCCCTTATCATTCTGGAATATTTCCACACAAAGGAGAGGATTACGGAAGAGAGCGCTGAGATACAGGAGACGAAATTGTCTTTCATGGAGCAGCTCCGTGCAGTATTCCACGACAGGTATTGGGTAGTGATTGTCACATATTATCTTTTCTATACCTTTGGAACCAATATCAAGAACATCTCTCTTGTATATTACTGCAATTATGTGCTGGGAAGCTACAATGACGGAATCACTCAGACGCTGGTGTCCGTAATCGGGGGGATTCCCATGGGTGTGGGCATTTTTGCGGTATGGCCTCTGGCGAAAAGGTTTGGGAAACGAAATGTGACATCGGCAGGGTTCGTACTGTATGTCATTGGGGGGATTGTCTGCCTGCTTGCCCCACAGAATATGGCTGTGGTATTGGCAGGACAGTTTATCAAGAATGTGGGGGGTCTGCCCTGCGCTTATGTGTTCGCCGCCCTTATGGCGGATGTGCTTGACCATATGGAGTGGAAATGCGGCACCAGGATTGACGGATTTTCCGCTTCTATTCAGACGGTTATCATTACCATCTGTGCCGGGTTGTCCAGCGGCGTATTCAATCTGCTTCTGTCAAGGAGCGGATACATAGCGCCGGAATTTGTGGCGGCCACGGGGGAGACGGTTGCCGCGGTACAGAATGCGGCGACACAGAACGTGATTACAGGGTGTTTTCTGGGGGTGGAGATTGCCACAGGCGTCATTATGATTCTGCTGTTGTGCTTTCTGGATGTGGAAAAGGTGATTGCAAAGGAACAGGCGGAGATAAAAGCGCGCCGTTGAAAGGTGGGATAATCGGGGGGAAACGGTATGTGGAAAAGGTACAGAATACTTTTGATTGTAATACTTTTATCTGTGTTGATACTGGGAAGCATTGCATTTGTCTGTGTCAATCATTTTATTGGCTTTGCCAGAGCTGTGGGAGATTCTGCATTTGCTTATGACGTAAGGGAGATATGGGTGGAACATGACGGTATACGGCTTTATGGGAAAGCATTGATTCCACAGGGAGAGGCGCCGTTCCCGACAGTCATTTATGCCCATGGTGCGGAAAGCGATTATAAAGCTGATATGGCTACATTAAAAAGCCTCGCCATGAGCGGTGCTGCATGCTATACTTTCGATTTTTACGGATGGACAGACAGAAGTACCGGGCCGGAGGGGACATCCTGGTTCAAGGACAGCAAGCAGCGGGATTATGAGGCACAGGTGCTGAAGCAGACAGAAGATTTGAATGCGGTTATCGACTCTATCAGGGCTCTTGAGTTTACGGATTCTGAACGGCTCTATCTGCTGGGGAGTTCCATGGGCGGTGCGACTGTGGCGACTGCAGCGGTAAGCCATAGTGAGGATATCCGGGGGATTATTCTCCAATACCCTGCCATCAATCTGAATCCCATGGCGATGGTGGAAGGCAGTGAGCGGAATGTCAATGGATATACGGGGCCGGTACTGATACTGCAGGGTACGGAGGATAAGATTGTGCCTCTGTCCATGTCAGAACAGCTGGAGGAATATTATAATACGCTTTATGAGAATCATGCGAATATGATTGTTTATGAGGGACAGCCGCATGTGTTTACTGGAAAGATAAAGGTGGAGGCAGCAAGAGAGATATTTCAGTTTCTGAAAGAAACGGATGGCATGAGATAATTTCAATAAATTGTTTTAGAATCAGGATAGCATTATTTATAAAGTTTCTTTCTTATGGGGTTGGCAATCAATTCTGTCAGAAAGGAACTTTTTTTATTTCATGCATGGTTTAGCTGAATGAAATAAAGAAGATACATGTCATAAAAGAGCGAATGTTGGAATCGTAAAAAGACGAAAAAGAGGGAAAAATCTGAATTGGCAAATATTGAGAATTGGAACAGAAAATTTGCACACACAGTCAGTTCTCAGAAGAAAAACATACGGTTATAATCAAGGTACAGATGCGGAGGTTGATGATGCAGACGGAGGGTTTCAATATCGGTGAGGCTATCCGAGAATTGCGGAGAGAACAGAATATCACAAAGGAACAGTTGGCAGAACAGGCGGGGATAAGTGTTTCCCATCTGGAGAAGATTGAATCAGGGGCAAGAAGACCAGGAATAGGCACCTATCAAAATTTATTGAGGCTGTTAAACGCAGATATGGTCATACATAAAGAAATCCAAACAGTGCAGGAAAAATGTGCGGCAGAAGTACAGCAGATTTTATTGAACAGCACGGAGGCGCAGGCGGTATTTATGACGCGTATGTTGGCGGCAATGGCAGAGAATATGAATGCGGTAATTGAATGATAGGGCGCAGATGAAGGAACATATTCCGTTTCAGTCTGCCAAAGGACATCTGGCATCAGAAAGTATAGGTGTTCTTTGGCAGGCTGGCAGTAAACAGCCGGAGAGCCTGCTGCAAGGATGGGTATTTGCAGACAGGATGTGCACCTTGACAAGTTCATAGCAGTATGGTGATACTCTGAAAGGCTTTCATGGCATGAAAGGGTATCTTTAGGGATACAAAATATCCGGTGTATTCGGGGAGAGATATCTTCCAGATGATGAGGGGAATGAGCTTCGCAGTGAAATACTTGTCTGCAATCAGGGCGATAGGTGTAAGGAAAGGACAGTCGGCAGGTGAAACGAGGAATCGTAGTAGATGAAGGAAAAGTATGAGCGGCCTTTCCGATGGATGAACAGCCGGATTGATAATGATACTTTAGCTGTAAAGAATTACGGCAGCCGGGTGCTCACCCGGGGCATGCTGCGGCGGGAAAGGGTGCCGCAGGGTGTCATGTGGCCAGAAAGGCCAGTCCTACATACTCCGTTCCACACCGGTGGAGAGTAAATAAAAATACATTGAAGAATTATGCTGAAAAGGCAGGATTTGATATGTCGTGTGGAATATATAAGCTTTTGGGGAGGGAAACTTTGCGACATCATGTCGTAAAGTTTCCTGGTATTGTAAATATGAATTTAGAAACAAATGAAAATAGAGAGTACAGCAGATGAATCATATTGCAGATATATAAGCAGGGAGCAAATACAGCTTCCGATAACCAAATGTGGCGAAAAATACAGCGTCTATCATCACAAACCTGCATATGCTTACGAAAAATGAATATTGGACAGGCGGCTTGAAATATATTTTTATGGAACATGCAGGGAGTGGTGCGGACATGGATATACAGACATTAAAGGGACTGGCTAGTGTGGACATACGGACTGTAGAAAAAGAATCGTTGGTAGATATAAAAAGCGTAAAAATAGACGGCAGCTTAAGCCGGGAGGAGAGAATTTCAGATTACATAAAGCAGGTGAAGAATCCATATTGCGTACAGTGCAATGGTATTATTGTGAAGATGAATTTTTCCCAGTCGGGAGAGACTTTGGAAGATAAGTTGACAAGCTACTTCCTGTCAACATGAGTATGGATGGGGAGAATCCATCAACAGGGAATTGAATTCTTCTTGTATTCCGACTACAGCCCACAGGAAGCGGGGCGAAAGAAAAATTGCCTTGTAAAACAATGGACTTATCGGCTCCAGTGTGCTATACTGAATCTGGACTAAATAAAGCCCAAATAGTTTATAAGGTCAAATAAACTATTTGAGGTGACGATATGAATACAATTCTAAACGGTGTCTATATGGCTGACACTTATGTTCGTTTGTCCAAAGAAGACGGCGACAAAGTGGAGAGCGACAGCATTGTAAATCAGAAGGCTCTCATCAGAGAGTTCCTTAAAACACATCCGGAGATTCAAATTTACGAAGAAAAAGTAGATGATGGTTATACGGGAGTCAGCTTCCAGCGCCCGGCATTTCAGGAAATGCTGGAGGACATCAAAGCCGGCAGGGTGAACTGCGTCATTGTGAAAGACCTGTCCAGATTCGGCAGGAATTACATTGAGGCGGGACGTTATATTGAGAAGATTTTTCCCTATCTGGGCGTGCGGTTCATTGCCATCAACGACAATATCGACACGGCAGAGGAAATGAGCGCATCAGACGAAATGCTGATTCCTTTTAAAAATCTCATAAATGACGCATACTGCAGAGACATTTCCGTGAAAGTCCGCAGCCACCTTGATGTGAAGCGGGAAAGCGGGCAGTATATCAGTCCGTTCGCTCCCTATGGATACCAAAAGTCTCCCCACAATAAGAATCAGCTGATAGTGGACGAAAAGGCGGCATCCATTGTCCGCCAGATTTTTAAATGGAAGATTGAGGGCATGAGCGCGGCCCGGATTGCGGATAGGCTGAATGGGCTCGGAATTCCTACGCCCATGGAATACAAACGCATGAACGGCGAGAATTACCAGTGCTGCTTTCGGAAAAAGGCGGATGCAGTCTGGATGGTAAGCAGTGTAAGACGCATTCTGTGCAATGAAGTCTATACAGGAATCCTTGTGCAGGGCAAGACATATTCCCCCAGTTATAAAGTGCGGAAACGTATCCGGAAAGAGGAAAAGGAATGGGTGCGGTGCGAGAACTGCCACGAGGCAATCATTTCAGCGGAGGACTTTGTGCAGGTAAAGCAATCTTATTTACAGGACACAAGAGTCTCCCCTAAAAGACAGGCTTTGTATCCATTTTCAGGAATTGTGAAATGCGGCCACTGCGGGGGAAATATGACCCGGAGGACGGTTCAGGCAAAAGGAAAAAAGTATATTTATCTGATTTGTGTGGAGAGCAAAAATAAAAGATGTACGTTCCACAAGACAATTTCCATGACAGAGTTTGAAGATGCCATATTGAGTATCATAAATTTCCATATTGAAAATGTATTTGAGCTAAGCAAAATGCTGAAAGTGGCTCAGGAGATTCCCTACCGTGGGTATCTTTCAGAAAAGCTGCAGGATACCATCGAAGAGAAAAAGCGGATGGCGGAGAAAAAGCGGCATTATTCTGCGGAAGTATATGAAGATTATAAAGACGGCATCATCACAGAAGAGGAATACCGGGAACTGAAGGCCGCATTCCGTCTGCAGACAGCAGCCCTGGCTGAAGAAATCAATGCACTGGAACAGGAGATAGGACAGCTTGCAAAGAGCAGGGAGGATAAGGCGGAATGGGTGAACAGGTTCATAGAGTGCAGAGGATTCGGACAGCTGACCAGAGAAATTCTACAGAAGCTTGTGGAAGAAATCCGGGTATTTGATAAAGACAGGATTGAGGTGGCTTTCAAATATCAGTCAGAATATGAAGAGGCCTGCAGGTATATCCGTGACCGAAAAGAAAAGGAAGAGGCCGGTCAGAAAGGGGAGTAGTATGGCGAGAAAGAGCAGAAAAGCCACAGGTCAGCCTTTGCCTGTCACGTACAGCCCCTCTTTTGCTTACTGTCCAACAGGTATTTATGCAAGGCTGTCCGTGGAAGGAAACGGAACAGATGCAAAGGATTCCATCCAAAACCAGATTGCCTATCTGGAGGAATATGTCAACAGGAACAAGGACGACTTTCAACTGGTGCGGGTGTATGTGGATAATGGCGCAACGGGTACAAATTTCAGCAGGGAGGGCTGGCAGAGCCTGATTGATGATGTGAAAGCCGGAATAATCCGCTGTATTGTCGTGAAGGATTTTTCACGTATCGGCAGGAACTACATAGAGGTGGGAAATTATCTGGAAAAGATTTTCCCATTCCTTGGGGTCAGGGTTGTTTCTGTCAATGACCACTTTGACAGTGAAAAGCAGTCATTTGAGAGCAATATGCTGATGAACTCGCTGTCAAATATCGTGAACGATTACTATGCAAGGGATATCTCTAAAAAGATAGTACAGGCAAGACGAACCTTGCAGGAGAACGGAGAATATACCAGTGGAGTGTATCCTTATGGATACAGGAAGTCTGATGGAAGGAAAATGCGCGTGGATCCCGAGGCGGCCCATGTGGTGAAGAAGATATTTGAATGGCGTGTCCAGGGAAAAAGCAATGCATGGATTGCAAACAGCCTGAACATGCTTGCGATACCATCCCCGGGCCTGTACCGGCTTATGAACGGAAAGGAAGGATACCGGCATAGCTGCAATGCAAAATGGAATATCTCGCACATTTCCGGAATCCTGAAGAATCCGGTATATCTGGGGCATCTGGTGCAGGGAAAATCACGGCGCAGTTATTTCAGGGAAAACGGAAAGAAGCAGCGCATGCCCAAAGAAAACTGGATTATTACCACAAATGCCCATGCGCCGCTTGTCACCCAGGAGCAGTTTGATATTGTAAATAAAATGGCGGAAAGAAGCGGTGAAAAATATCGGATGCAAATGGAAGCAAATGCGGAAGTCCCACATTTGGACAATCCCCTGCGCAGAAAAATATACTGCGGGCAGTGTGGCCGGATGATGTCCCGGAGGAGCCGGGTGAAAGGGGGCGTAAGGGGTTATTATTATTTCTGTGATTCCAGGAGAACGAAGATGGACGCTAAATGCACCCGGACATTGATACCCGAGGAAGTGCTGATGGAATCCGTGAAAGAAGTGGTGGTATGTCACCTGCAGTTAGCCGGGAACATAGCGGACTTCTGGGGCAGGCAGAAAGAAGAAAGGATGCGGGGCAGCGTTTCCGGATCTGAAAATGGGGATGCATTCTGCTTGGAAGCAGCGGGGAAAGACAGGCTTGAGGAAGAGGCGGCACTTCTAAAAAAGAAAAAACAGGAATTATATGAGGATATGAAGGAGGGGATGCTTACAAGAGAGGATTTCATCCATGAAAGAGAGCGACTCTCAAAACGGCAGAGAGAATGTGAAAAGGAGCTGGAGAAAATATCAGATACCGGAGAGCCTGAAACTTCCGGACAGTCAATTATAGAACGCCTGGCAGGAAGCTATCATGCTGTTTCAGGACTGGGATGGAAAGAAATGCCGTTTGAACTGTTAGACACCATTATCCAAAAAATTGTTGTCCTGTCTGCCGGAAAGATTGAAATGATTTTTACCTATGCGGATATCATGGAAAAATGGGGGAAGTCGATACCGGACGCGTTCCAGCCGGAAAGGATGGTGAGCGGCAATGGATGAAATGTACCTGGCAAAATATCTTAGAATATCCGAGGATGACGAAGAGGCAGGGGCCGGAAAGCGAGAAAGTGACAGTATCGCAAGCCAGAGGAAGCTGCTGGATGCCTACATAGCGGATCATGAGGAACTGGCCCGGTATCAGGTAAGGGAATTTATTGACGATGGTGTTTCCGGCGTAAATTTCCACCGACCTGCAGTCCAAAAGCTGCTGAACGAAGTAAGGAAAGGCAGGGTCTCCTGTATTGTGGTGAAAGACCTTTCACGATTTGGCAGAAACTATATCGAAGTGGGCGACTACATTGAACAGATATTTCCGTTTCTGGGAGTGCGTTTCATCTCTGTATCAGACCATTTTGACAGCAGGAAAAATGCTGTGGGAATTGAGATAGGATTTAAGAATCTGATTCATGATCTGTACAGCAGGGATTTATCCGGAAAGGTGAAGTCTGCGGTTTCAATCAGGCAGAAGCGGGGCATGTATAATGGTGGCGGCATTCCTTATGGCTATAAGCTAGGTGAGGGGAAAGAAGAGACTTTTGTACCCGATGGGGAGGCGGCAGAGATTGTAAAGAAAATTTTCGGCATGGCTGCGCAGGGAAATACCACTTCCGTTATTGCTGCCCGTTTAAACGAGGAAGCTGTCCTTACACCGGGAATGTACAAAAAGCAGCGTGGGGGAATCTCCTACAGCTTCAAAAATGAAAAGCGGAACCTGTGGACTGCCTCACAGGTAAACATCATTATCCGTAATGAGGCCTATAGGGGAACCTATGTGGCGCACAAGTTATCTACGGTGAAACCAGGGATGGTGAGGAAAAATAAGGAATCGGAGTACATAACATTGGACAACCACCATGAAAGTCTGGTGGAGGAGGAAGTATTCCAAAAGGCTCAGGCCGCAATAAAGCAAAGAGGAAAGGCGGGCAAAAGGAAGGACTATGAGTCTGCTTTAAAAGGGAAAGTAAAATGCGGATACTGCGGATACAGTATGTCTGTTAGGCGTGAGGCAAAAGAACCTTACTACCGTTGTTGGACAGGAAAAGGGTGCGGCTCCTACATGAAAATCAATGTGACACTTCTGGAAAACACAGTGTGGGAGATTATGTGGAAATATCTGGAAGTTTGTTCTGAACAAGAAAAGAGGAAGCGAAATGAGAGAATGCAGGCCTTGTCAAATGTCAGCAGGGTGAAAGAGGAAATGCGCTTGTTGGAGATTCAGACCGAGCATTGCACGGTCGCACGCCTGGATGCATACCACCAATGGAAAGAAGGGAAGCTTACAAAGGAAGAATATATTAAGAAGAAAGAGGAATTACATGCAAGGGAAGAGGATTATAAGAAAGAACTGCAGCGTCTGGCGCAATGTTTGGAAGAGGCGGTTTCCGTGGGAGAGGGAATAAGGGTTTCAATGGGAATGGAGAGGCTTTCTGAAGAATGTGGATTGACGCAGGAACTTGTGGATGAGTTGGTAGAGCGGATAGAGGTATTTGCCGATGACAGGATAGAAATTAAATGGAAGGTTAGGGATGAAATCCAGTAGATGAAAGGGCTTTAAGGCATTGGTGCTGATTCACCAGAAGCGAAAGGTGGGTCAGCATCAAAAAATTTTTTGTCCTAACTTGACACAACCCTATATGGGGCATACCGGGTACAGTACGAAGGAGAATGTGAATAATATCAAGATTGTGCATCTGCACTGGGGGCTGCAGTTGATATTTGATGAGTCGCAGAAGGAAGGGAATAACGAAATTTGGATTGATGTGTACCCGCTGACGCGGTTTTTGGCGAAGCATACCCAGGCAGCTGTGAAGGTGGAGGGGACGAAGGAGTGGGTGCGGACGGTGGATATTGTGGATCCGGCGGTGGAGGAGTATGAGGCGGGGACTCCGGGAGAAATGCAGATGCCAGCAAAAGAAGATTCTTTGGAGAATAATCAATTGGAAGGACAGGAAGAGGAATAATAGTCAAAAGAATCTATATGATTTGTGGAATTGTTGAGTTTGTTGACAATTCCACAAGCGAAAAATATATGTGTTTATTGCAGTGAATCTTTCTATGTGTTATACTGAGGGCGAGCGAATTTCATAAGAAAATCTTGTAAAATGTATTTGTTAAAAATCGGAAGTATAATATGTACCTCCGGGAGAGAGGCCGGGCTACAGGCTTCTCTTTTATGGTATATTTTTGTATTATGAATGGACACAGGGAAAGGATTGAATTGGATATGTCGGAAAAAAGATTGAATAATACAATATTTTTAATGTATTTAGTGACGCAGAATTATTGCAGAAAGCATAATATTTCCACAGAAGATTTTCTGAAGCTGGATGAAAAATATGCAATACTGAATTATGTCGCAGAGTGCCCTGATATATTTGACAGCCTGACGGGCAGTGAAATGGTGAGAGAGGTGGAACAGTATGTGGCGCAGCCTTAGAACGACTTTATATCATGGGACGGCATCGGAAATACAGCAGGTGGATGTGAAGCTTGGCCGGGAGAGGAAAGATTTTGGAAAAGGCTTCTATATGGCGGTCTCAAAAAATCAGGCGATTGGCATGATGCATAAAAAATATAGGGAAGTCGTCAGAAGGAGCAAGGGAAAACTGGACAGTGCATATTCGGAAAAATTATACGAAATAATGTTGGATAAAGACTATATGTCAAAGCTTAATATAAAGGTTTTTCATACGGCAGATTTAGAGTGGCTTGATTTTGTTTTAATGTGCAGAGAAAAAGGAGGCATGCCCCACGCCTATGATATGGTGGTTGGACCTACCGCAGATGATGACACTGCATTTTGTCTGAAGGCATACTGGGATGGTCTATATGGTAAGGTTGGTACGGATGCTGCTAAGGGGATATTGCTTAATAATCTGGAAACAGAGAATCTTGGAATACAGTATTATATAGGAAAGCAGGAAGTGGTGGATCAGCTTATTGTAAATATAAAGGCAATTGAGTGGAGATAAATGGATGGATGTGAGCAAAATTGAAACGACAACGGGGATGTGCGTTGTGGCATTAACAAAGCATTTGATGAAAAAGCAGAACATCGATTATGAAGAAGCATACAAAAAATTGTTGGCTATGGAGCTTTACAAGCTTTTGCTGGATTCGGAAACAAGGCTTTTTCTGGAAACCAATGAATATTTGTGTGAGGCATGTGATGAGGAAATGGAAAAAGGGGCAGATGCTTTGTATGAGTTTATTAACAGCTAAGTGCTTGGTATACCGTATCATTTTCCGGAGAGCATTTTCTAAAAAGCATAAAAATTTTTCTAAAGAGCATAAAAATAGAAGGAGTGGCACCTGCTAATGGGGAATGTAGAGCAGACAGAAATGCAGCATATGCTGGAGCGGGTAGAATATTTGGAAAAGGAAAATCGATATCTGAAAGATTTGTTGGACAGAGCAGGCATTTTCTATGAGCAGATAGTCGCTTCGAAACATGCACGGGAAGAAGCTTTTAATCCGAATCAGGGGGCCAGAATACAGCATGTGGAAATCACGGATGAGTTGGCGAACCGTTTCTTTTCCAGATTCTGGGGACGGCAGGACGTATACAGCAAGCGTTCTGTGAAAAAAGGTACCGGGGAAGCTGGGTACTATCCGCAGTGCAATCATTTCTGGTCAGAAAAATGTCCACGAAAGACAGGAAAGAAGATTAAGTGCAGGGACTGCAGCAGCCAAAGTTGGAAGAAACTGAATATTGCCGTGCTGAAGAAGCACCTGGAGGGAAAAGCAGCAGACGCATCGGATGTGATAGGAATTTATCCATTACTTCCAGATGACACCTGCCGCTTTTTGGTTTTTGATTTTGATAACCATGAGAAGGATGCAGGTAAGGAAGAGACCCAGGATACGAATGAAAAGTGGAAAGAAGAGGTGGAAGCCCTGAGGGAAATCTGCCGTCTGAACGGAATTGATGCCCTGACAGAGCGTTCCCGCTCCGGCAGAGGAGCCCATGTATGGATATTTT
Source organism: uncultured Acetatifactor sp. (assembly GCA_910584865.1). GTDB lineage: Bacteria > Bacillota > Clostridia > Lachnospirales > Lachnospiraceae > Acetatifactor. Next base: position 2,651 of record CAJUCE010000009.1, on the reverse strand, counting down.
TTCAGAGCGCAGTTGATGCGTCCCTTGCGAGAAAGTTTGGATTTGCGCTGCTGGAAAAGGGAGCTGAATCTGTGAATCTGAAATCCTTTGAATATTATGACCGTATGTTGCCGGCACAGGACCATATCCCGGACGGCGGAAAATCAGGGAGGCCTGGATTGGGGAATCTGATTGCACTGCCCCTGCAGGGACAGGCTTTGAAGGAGGGCAACAGCGCATTTATCGATGAGAATTGGAATGCATATCCGGACCAGTGGGGTGAGTTGTTCCGCAGGCAGAGGCTTTCAAAAGAATTTATGGAGACATGTATCAAGAACTGGCAGCCAATGAATCCGTTTGAGGAGACTGTAGAAAACCAGAATGGCAAAGGTCAGGAGCAGCAAGTACAGCAGAGCCAGGGCAAGCAAGGTAAGGAACGTGTGAAGCCCTGGGAACAGAATCGGGAGTTCCTGGCGGAAGATGTAGACGTAAAGCTGGTGCTGACATTGTCAAATCTGATTTATGTGGATGCATCTAACCTGAAGCCCCGCATTCAGAACCGCATCCGGAGGATGGCGGCTTTTGCGAATCCAGTCTTCTATAAAAATCAGACTATGGGACTATCCAATTTCGCAAATGGCAGGTACATTTATCTTGGACAGGATGAAAACGGTTATATCGGAATTCCCCGGGGACTGTGGGAAGAACTGATTGAAAAATGTGAGAAGGCAGAAATCATTTGGGAAGCGGAGGATGAAAGGGTACGTGGAAACGAGATTAAGGTGGAATTTAATGGCCAGTTGAGGGAGACGCAGGCGGTGGCCGCTGAGAAGATGCTTGCGCATGAGACGGGCATTTTGAGTGCTGCAACAGCATTCGGAAAGACCGTAGTCTGCAGCTACCTGATTGCCACAAGGAAAGTGAGTACACTGATTCTGTTGGAATCCTCTTCTTTGATAGAACAGTGGCAGGAGGCTCTGCTGAGATTCTTGATGATAGACGAAGAACTGCCGGAATATCGGACTCCATCAGGGCAGACGAGAAAGCGTAAAAGTATCATCGGTAAGCTACAGGGAGCCCATGATTCTATGACAGGGATTATTGATATTGCCATGGCGGGTTCCTTATATAAAAAAGAGGAGTTCCATCCCAAACTGCAGGACTACGGGATGGTAATTGTAGATGAATGTCATCATGCCGCTTCGGATACCATTATGGGTATTCTGCGGGAAGTGAAAGCGAAGTATGTCTATGGTGTCACCGCCACTCCAATGAGAGGGGATGGCCTGGAAAAGATTACTTACAGGATGATTGGGCCGGTGCGGTACAGCTATGGTGCCAGAGACATGGCAAAAGAACAGGGAATCCGGCATTTTGTCTATCCCAGGTTCACGAGGACAGTGAGTCCGCACAGGCTGGGAGAGCAGATGCATGTGAATGAAGCATATAAGTTAATCAGAGACAACGATATGCGCAACGAACAGATCGCAGCGGATGTAAGGCTTTGTATTGAAAAAGGCAGAAGCCCGGTAGTTCTGTCCAAATATAAGGAACATGCCAGGCTGCTATACGAAAGGCTGAAAGAATATGCGGACAGGGCCTTTCTCCTTTTAGGAGACAATCCGAAGAAAGAACAGAAAAAGCTGATAGAGGAGATGAAGCAGGTATCCCAGGAACAGTCAGTGCTTCTGGTGGCTACAGGACAGCTGATTGGCGAGGGATTCGATTATCCCAGACTGGATACGCTCATTATGGCCATGCCGGTTGCGTGGAAAGGAGTAGTGGAGCAGTACGCAGGGAGGCTGAACAGGGAATATGAGGGGAAAGAGACAGTAATTGTCTATGATTATGTGGACAGGCACATCCCGGTCTTTGACCGTATGTATGCAAAGCGGCTGCGGGCATATAAGCAGATTGGGTATGAAATCTGTACCGGTATTGAGACAGCGACAGCAAAAGAGACTAACGCGATATTTGACATTGATAATTATGGAGCTGTTTACAGGCAGGATTTATTGGGGGCTTCAAAAGCGGTTGTGATTTCCAGCCCGGGGCTTCGCAGAGATAAAGTGCATCAGATGATAGAACTGCTTGGCGGACAGCAGGAAAAAGGCGTGTTGGTCACGATTGTGACATGGCATCCGGATACTTATAAATTTGGCAGCAGTGAGGCTCGTATGAATTTGATGGAGGGGCTGCGTCAGGCAGGCTTTCAGGTTCGGCTCGTAGATGACAGCTGCGAACATTATACGATTATCGACAGGGAAATCGTGTGGTACGGAAGCGTGAATTTTCTTTCCAAGGAGGACGCAGAGGATAACCTGATGAGGGTGTGCAGTGGGAAGATTGCGGAGGAACTTCTGGAGATGACATTTGGTGGGGAGGAGAGCCTGGAGGTTTGGTGATAAATGGTGAAATGGAACTTGACTAAAAAGGTGCGCGGAGGGAAAGGCGGACGAAGTTATGTGGGTTTCGGAAAAGGTACCAGAGGCAGTGGTTGTTGCAATTTATGCAACAACCATCTCTGGTACTTGCGAAACATAAGAAAATATTATAAAATATAAAATCCACATTATTCCGATTTCAGAATAAGATTGATTTAGTGTTTTACCACAGCATACTGAAATGTCATGTGCTGATTGACTTAAAAATAGGAAAGCTGACGCATGGTG